>CAZCJE010000083.1:0-14291 GCA_964498805.1 uncultured Thiothrix sp. | reverse complement strand
TCACCCGTTAACACCATATTGCTAAAGATATTGGAGATATAGGTCGCATTAGGCTCAACCAATGTGACCTGTACACCTGTGCCACCCCACAGGCGTAAATATTTGGCAATGGCAGTGCCAGCCATGCCGCCCCCAATGACTACAATCCGACCATTAGCGCCGGTATTACCGGGCATGGTTGGGCTAGTTGCCGCTAGCGCATGGTTCAGCGGAGCCATCATACCCAACGCCATGCCTGTTCCTAAATAACGTAAAAAATCCCTACGTTGCATTATTCAGCCCTCCTGGTGTTATTGTTTGGAAAAGTAATCAGCAATCAGATTAATTTCGTTGGCGGTATAAGCTTGGGCATGAACCGCCATAATGTCTTGACGTGCTGGTTTAAACTGCAATTCCATCAATTCCTCAACGATTTCAGCAGGGCGTTCACCGGCTAGATGCTCTAAACCATAACCATCTGTACCATGACACTGGAAACAATTGGCAGCTAAAGTACGCCCTGGATGTTTGAGTGTGGCAGGGTTTGCCGATGCAAAAGCAGGCAGTAACAGACAAGCTGCTGCTAATGTGGCCAAAGACTGTTTCATTGATTGATCTCTCATGCGGTTAGTAAGTTGCAACTTTATTGTGCTATTAAGTGTTTGCATCAAACTTATCATAACCTGAATCGATCCAAGAAAAAGATAGATATTATGAAGATAGTCACAGGTTTGAGATATTTGCCCTATGTATAGGTGAAAGCTCTTAAAGGCGGATAACCATGCTTAAAATCTGTCCGCCATCGTTGTATCCGGAGTCTCAATACCGTTAATCCGTCTGCAGCTCTAGCTGTTTTGGCTGACTGTGCAAATCGCGCAGCAATGTGACAAATTCCAGCACTAAGGCTTCTCTGTCTGCCCCTTTAAGTGAGGCTATTTGCGCTTGAATAGCTTGCAGACGTTGCAACGATTGTTGTCCTTGCAAGGTAAGTGGCGGGTTGGTGGCTGCCATATCCAGTAACACTTCGGTGATTAAGCCCAGTTGCCGCCCGTAACTGGCAATATCAAATGCCTTGCGCTCAATCTCTTTATTCCCAGCTTGCGGACGAATACCAGCAAAAAACCAGTTCACATCCGGGTCAATATCCTGCGCCACACTGCCGCTAAAAGGAAAGTGCAAATGCCATTGCGGTGCCCATATTAATGGCCAAGTCATCATCTTAAACCCCTACTTTAAAAATATTCTCAAAGTCTAGGTAAAGGTTAAGCATGGCCACTCAATAACACCATCCCGTATTCAGGGGAGACAACAGTACAGGATTTGAAGCCATAAAAAAGCCGCTCCATGGAGCGGCTTTTTGCCCTTAATTCCTTTGCGCAGAGAAGGGCGTGGATGTTTCGCTTAGAAGAACAGCGCCACTTTGGCTTCCTGACGGTATTTGTGCAGCAATGGTTCGGTGTAACCATTTGGCTGTTCACGGCCTTTAAAGACCAGATCACAAGCGGCTTGGAATGCCACGCTCTTGTCGAAGTTGCCAGATAATTTGGTGTAGGTAGGGTCGCCTGCATTTTGCGCGTCTACTTTCACCGCCATACGTTTGAAAGCATCCATGACTTGCTCTGGCGTACAAATGCCATGATGCAGCCAGTTGCACATATGTTGACTGGAAATACGCAGAGTGGCGCGGTCTTCCATCAAGCCTACGTCGCTGATATCCGGTACTTTGGAACAACCAACGCCTTGGTTAACCCAACGTACCACGTAACCGAGAATACCTTGCGCATTGTTATCCAGTTCTTGCTGGATTTCTTCTGCACTCCAGCTTGGATTTGCTGCCACTGGAATGGTGAGGATATTGTCGATATTGGCACGGCCACGGCTTTTCAGTTCTTCCTGACGCGCAAAGACATTTACCTTGTGGTAATGCAAGGCGTGCAAAGCAGCAGCGGTTGGGGATGGAACCCACGCGGTATTAGCACCGGCCATAGGATGAACGATTTTGGTTGCCAGCATGTTAGCCATCTGATCCGGGATCGCCCACATACCTTTACCAATCTGTGCATGACCCGGCAGACCGCATTCCAGACCGATATCCACGTTCCAATCTTCATAGGCTTTAATCCACGCGGCAGTTTTCATGTCACCTTTGCGGATCATAGGGCCTGCTTCCATTGAGGTGTGGATTTCATCACCAGTACGGTCAAGGAAGCCAGTATTGATAAACACAACACGTTCTTTAGCTGCGCGGATGCACTCTTTCAGGTTAACGGTGGTGCGGCGCTCTTCATCCATGATACCCACTTTCAGGGTATTACGTGGCAGATTCAGAGCATCTTCAATGCGACCAAACAGTTCATTGGTGAACGCCACTTCTTCCGGGCCGTGCATTTTTGGTTTTACGATGTAAACCGAGCCGGTGCGCGAATTACAAGCGGTGGAATCACCTTTGAGGTTGTGGATAGCAATCATGGAAGTGATATAACCATCCATAATGCCTTCAGGAATTTCATTGCCGTCTTTGTCGATAATGGCTGGGTTAGTCATCAAGTGACCAACGTTACGCACGAACAACAAGCTGCGGCCATGCAGCGTCAGTTCAGAACCATCTGGCGCGGTATAAACGCGATCCGGGTTCATAGCGCGAGTAAAGGTTTTGCCGCCTTTAGTGACAGATTCGGTCAGGTTGCCTTTCATCAGGCCCAACCAGTTGCTGTACACCAAGGTTTTGTCAGCCGCATCGACCGCAGCCACGGAATCTTCGCAGTCCATAATAGTGGTCAGGGCTGCTTCCATAATAATGTCATTCACGCCAGCCGCGTCGGTTTTGCCGATAATGCCTGCGCGGTTGATCTGAATTTCAAAATGCAGACCATTATTGACCAGCAATACGGCTGAAGGAGCAGCGGCATCGCCTTGGTAGCCAGCCAGTTTTTCAGGCTGTTGCAAACCTGTGGTAGAACCGTCTTGCAGCGTGACTTGCAAAGCGCCATCTACGACCGCATAAGCGGTAGCCTCTTTGTGAGAACCTTGCGCCAATGGAGTAGCTTCATCCAGGAAGTTACGCGCGAATTCGATTACCTTCGCCCCACGTACCGGGTTGTAAGCAGAACCGGCTTCCGCACCGTCAGTGGATGGAATAGCGTCAGTACCATACAGCGCGTCATACAGGCTACCCCAGCGTGCATTGGCAGCATTTAGGGCAAAACGGGCATTCATGACCGGTACAACCAGCTGCGGGCCAGCCGTTTGGGCAATTTCGCCATCCACATTCTGGGTGGTTACTTGGAAAGTTTCGCCTTCTGGCAACAAGTAGCCAATATCTTGCAAGAATGATTTATAAGCGGCGAAATCAAACTGACCTTTATTAGCCAGCAGCCATGCATCAATCTTGGCTTGGAAATCATCGCGTTTGGCCAGCAGTTCACGGTTGCGGGGTGCAAGGTCATTGACAATGGCTTCCAAACCTGTCCAGAAAGCTTCTGGTGTAATGCCAGTCTCTTGCAAGGCTTGGTTATTCACAAAGTCATGTAAAAGTGTTGACACTTGCAAACCGCCAACCTGAATACGGTCACCCATTAGTCACGCTCCTCAAATGAAAATAGAATTGTCGACAGTGTACCTTATATCGCATGTAAGTTCAGAGTGCAAAAGGGCTTGCGCAACAACCACTAACAATTTTTTTCAATCAAGCCTTTTCTAGGTGCAAGGCATCTCCCACAGGATTTGTGGCTACCTAATGAGTACCTGTAATGCGGTTAATAGGTGTGTGAAAACACGCACTTACCTGTGTGTTTTCACTGAATGCCCGACAGAAAAAAACATAAAAATACTTTTTTATCATTGATTTAAAAAATGGCATGGCAATTGCCTAGGGCTTGGCATTTGTTAGTTCACAAGGCTGTCCCATGAAGCGCGCATTTTCTACCTGGCTATTAAGCTGTTCAATAATTGCTCTGATGTCGACAGTTCATGCTGACGACACCATGGTAGTCACGATTAAAGCGAGTAAAAAACCGTCTTCCCCGCATGAAGTACAAGCCAAAAATGGTGAAAGTAACCCCGTATTACCAGCCGATGGCGGTGATTTTCTCAAGCAGTTAAATGGCGTCACGGGCAGTCGTTTTGGCGGACGTGGGATTGAACCGATTATTCGCGGCCAATCGCAAACCCAGCTGAATGTATTGCTCGATGGCGCGTATGTCCACGGTGGTTGCCCCAATCGTATGGACCCACCTACCAGTTATGCCGCACTGGAAACCTATGAAAAGGTCACGGTACAAAAAGGCGTGCAGACTTTACAACACGGTTCTGGCGGTAGTGGCGGTACGGTCTTGTTTGAACGCGATACCCGTAGTCTGATTGACCCGGTAGACGGTTTTAGTGGCAAAGCTTCGGCTACTGCCATGAGCAATGGGGTTAAACACGATGTATCCGCCGATGTGGTTAAAGCCAATAGTAAGGGTTACGTCCGTGCCTTTGCGCAAGACCGTCAGGCCGATAATTATGAAGATGGTGATGGCAATACCGTTCGTTCTGCGTATAAACATCGTCAGGCCGGTGTGGTCTTAGGGGTAACGCCTACTGACAATCGTGTGTTGGAATACAGCTACGAGAATAATGATTTTTCTGATGCTTATTATGCCGGTGCTATGGATAGCCCCAAAGAGCAAGGCGATATCCAGCGTTTGAAATATAAGGACAAGCTTGACGGCAAGGTGAAGGAAATCGAGGCGGAGGCGTATGTCAGTAATGTCGAACACCTCATGGACAATTACAGCCTGCGTACTCCAACCGGCATGAAAATGGCGGTGCCTACCACGTCTGATACCACCGGTGGCAAACTCGCCCTCAAATCCACTGTGGGAAATCACACACAGGTCACGTATGGCGTGAATATCCAAAATCGCGAACGTACCGCGACGTCACAAAACATTTCCATGAATACGGATACTGGTCTGATGTGGCCACAAGCTAAAACCGATCAAGCCGGGGTATTTGCCGAAGCCGAAACGCAGTTAAACCCTAATGACAAGCTTAAATACGGTGTGCGTGTGGATAAGGTGCAAGCCAAGGCCGATAAGGCCAATGTGGTACTCGCTGGGCGCACGGCTAATCAGAACTATACCGCTTTGTATGGCTATGGCGCAGACCAACAAGATGAAACCAATACCGGCGCATTGTTGCGTTATGAAAAGGCCCTGTCTGAGCGGACTAGCGTCTTTACTGGGGCAAGTCGCAGCGTGCGTACAGCGGATGAAACCGAACGCTTTATCAATAAATGGGGGGCAGCGGCAGCTGATCGTTGGGTAGGCAATCCGCAAATCAAACCGGAAAAGCATCATCAACTGGATGTAGGTGTTACCCATAAGCAGGGCAAAACCCGGGTCACAGGCAGCGTGTTTGCCGATAAGGTGGATGACTTTATTCTACGTGACAAATTGACCACCGGGGCCAATGCGGGGGCGCAGATTTACCGCAATGTGGATGCTGAACTGGTCGGGGCCGAAGTTGGGGCAGAAACCAAACTGAATGACAAGCTTAAGTTATCGGGTGATATGGCTTATATCAAGCGCACCAATACCACCGATAAGCGCCCGATTGCGCAAACCCCTCCGATTAGCGGCAAAGTGCAACTGGATTACAAAGGTAGTCAATGGGGCGCGGGTACACGAGTACGTTTTGCAGCGGGTCAGGATAATATTGATGAAGCCATGCTAGGAATTACTGAGGTCGGTCCTAGCTCAGGTTATGGGGTACTGGATGCCTATGGACGTTACACTCTCAGCAAGTCCACCCAATTGCGCTTTGGCATGGATAATGTGCTGGACAAAACTTATGCTGAACATGTCAGCCGCCGCAATCTGGAAATTACCGACACGATTACCCGTGTCAATGAAGCAGGGCGGACAGCATGGGTGAAGCTGGAAACCGATTTCTGATACCTTTCCGCCAGCCTAGTTTTAAATTTCGTTTGTCCTGTTAGGGGTGCTTGCTTTAGGCAGCCCCTTTCTTTACGGAGATAGTCTAGTGAAAATATTGATGCCAGTGTTGTTATTAGGTTTGGCGGTTTCTGTAGCCGCTTGTCAAGAACGCAAAACGGAAACGACCACCAATACTACCCGTTCCGAACAAGGTAGTAGTTCGTCCACTTATGGTGGTAGTACTAGCTCAAGCACCACTGCTGGCAAGGCTGCAATGGATGTAAAAGTAGAAGATGCGTTTGCGCGGGCGGTTCCGGCCGGTCAACCTAATAGCGGCATTTTTCTGACATTGGTGAATAACAGTGCCACTGCTCAAACGCTTAAATCCGCTAGCAGTTCCGTCGCGGGTAGTGTCGAGCTGCATAATCATGTGGATAACAATGGCGTGATGGAAATGCGTCAAGTACCGCAAATTGATATTCCAGCCAATGGCAAAACCGAACTGAAACCGGGTGGTTATCACATTATGCTATTGGGTTTGAAACAGGATTTAAAAGCCGGGGATTCCGTACCGCTGAAACTGACCTTTGCCGATGGCAGCGAAACCGATTTGACCGTACCGGTTAAAGAAGTTGGTATGTAAAGCTTGCGGGCTTGTGACATCCATTCGCCAGAGTGGATGTCACAGCTATCGGTAAAGCGTTATTGCAGGAAGGACTGCATATATTTCCAATCCAGCTTGCCGCCCGCTACTTCAAACGGCTTGCCATGTTTAGGCGTAAAGCGCGCCCTGAATCTAATTTGTTTGCCCCAGATATACAGTGGGATCGACACCAGCAAACCAATCACGGTCAATGAAGCAACAATCATAATCAGCCACTGTTCTAAGCTGTGATAGTACTTTTTTTCCAGTAACTGCATCGACAGCATATCATCCGGCAAATGATAGCTTGCGACCGTCATTAAACGCGCATGCACCTTAAGCATGGAACTTTCCGGCACAAAATTAACCTCACTTTCCAGATGCTCGCCTTCAGTAATGATCATGGGTGGTTTTCCTTAGATGTGTATTTGAATGGCGCTATGTATAGCAGGTTAGAAAGCGCAAGCCCAACTACCACCTCACCCAGCGGCGTAAAGCCTTGGTGATCTTCAACGCCGCTGTCGTGATTCATGCCAATCTTAGGCCAAGGCGGTTAGTACCTGTTCAAGCTGCGCCATGGGGGTGTAGAAATGCGGGGAAAGGCGAATGCCCCCGCCACGCGGTGCACAGAAAATGTTTTGCTCGCGCAATAGCTGATACAGCCTTTCCACACTACGGGTGCGGGAACGGAAGGTTACTATGCCTGAACGGCGTTCCGGGGCAGTAGGGCTTAACAATTCGATATCGGCGATAGCTTGCAAACCTTCCATCAAGTAAGCGGTGCGGGCGGCCAATTGCGCCCAAACTTCCTCCATGCCGGTATCCAGCAACAGTTTGAGGCTCGTGTGCAGGGCATGAATCCCGAGCATATTCGGGCTACCGCATTCAAAGCGTTTGGCACTAGCCGCCACCTGATAGGTTTCCATACTGTAATCGCTTAAACCATCGGCCATATGCCAGCCGTATTGGGTCAGGCGTAATTGATCCTGCACTTCACGGCGTACATAAAAAAGCCCGAGTCCTTCCGGGCCTAGCAGCCATTTATGCCCATCCGCCATCACGAAATCTGCCTGACTAGCCTGTACATCAAATGGAATCGCGCCGAGTTGTTGAATCGCATCTACACACAGCAAAATGCCGCGTTGCCGACAAAACGCCCCCAATTCTGCCAGATTCAGGCGTAAACCATTGGCGTATTGCACCGCGCTAATTGCTACCAAGCGGGTATGTTGATCGCACAAAGCCATTAACGCTTGTTCCGGGTTATGCGTATGGGTAGATAAATCCACTTGGCGAAATTCCACCCCTTGTGAGGCAAGCGATTGCCACACAAAGCGATTAGACGGAAATT
Source organism: uncultured Thiothrix sp. (assembly GCA_964498805.1). GTDB lineage: Bacteria > Pseudomonadota > Gammaproteobacteria > Thiotrichales > Thiotrichaceae > Thiothrix. The sequence goes on along the minus strand of CAZCJE010000083.1, from coordinate 6,397 downwards.
CCTGGCGAATACCCACCACATTGTCACCGGCTTGCCAGTTCAGGCCGTAAGCGACAAAAGACAAACCTTCGGAGGTGTTTTTAACCAAGGCAATCTCATCAGCAGAGGGCGCATTCAGCAGCTTTTGCGCGAGTTCACGCAATTCCTGTTCAAGCTGGAGCCAGCGCGGGTAATTGAGCGTGCCTTGACGGGCATTTTCCTCGGCAAAGGCTTTAACCGCATCGGCGGTAACTTGCGGCCACGGGGCTACAGCAGCGTGATTGAGATAGATACAGGTATTAACAGCGGGAAAGGCTTCGGTTACAGCTTTCATATAGACTCTTGCTAAGCAGGTTAAACGAATAGGCATTAAACACCTAACCTGCTATCCAAACCATCCTACCCCATCAAAGCTTTCCAACGTTATCAGCACTTGCAATAAGCGCACTCAGGCTTCAACAGGCAGTGATTTCTCAAACCAACGTTGCAAGGTCGCTTCTACGGTCTCGGGTAAGACGGGTTTGCTAATGTAATCATTCATACCGGCATCTAAGCAGCTTTGTTTATCCCCTTCCATGGCATTAGCAGTCATGGCAATAATAATGGGCTGGCGTTCAGGCGCAAATTCAGCGCGAATATGACGAGTCGCCTCTAAGCCACCCATTTCCGGCATTTGCATATCCATAAGAATGACCTGATAAGGCTTTTTCCGCAAAGCAGCAATAGCTTGAAGACCGTTTTCGACAATATCAACCTTGTAGGCCATTTCATCAAGAATGGAAGCGGCCACAATCTGATTAATCGGGTTATCTTCCGCCAACAGAATATTTAACGGTAAACGTTCGCCTAATTTGATACTAGATTCAACTAATTTATGTCTAACCAGATTTAACTCGCCTAACACAATCATTAAGCTATCGAATAGACGACTGCGAGTAAGCGGTTTAGTCAAATACAAGTTAAACAGTTCACGTACCAAGTTTTTAGGGTGGCTGTCATTGGGTGGTGCAATCAAAATCAGCGGGAATTGCTGTTTTGTAAAATGCTTACGAATGTATTGCGCTAAATCTAAGGCTGAGGCCTGCGGTAAATTGCTTTCAATCAAACCAATATCATAGGTTTTGCCGGAAGCAATCCAAGCAATAGCTTCCGCCGCTGAACAGGCCGCTTCGGTAGTAGCCCCCCATTCTGTACAGTAGTTTTGCAGGGTTTGATGATTAGCTGGATTGTTTTCTACAATCAAAACGCGTTTACCAATAATTTCGGGAATATTGGTATAAAGCTGCGGTTTAAGCTGACCTTCCATTTTGCGAGCTTTTAGGGTGAAATGGAAACAACTGCCTACACCGATTTCACTATTTGCCCAGATTTTACCCTCCATCATTTCCACTAAACGGCGGGAAATGGCTAAACCCAAGCCTGTGCCTTCATGACGGATAGACAGCGTATCTTCCGCACGATTAAACTGTTCAAAAATGCTTTCCAATCGATTAGTAGGAATTCCAGGGCCGGTATCATTGATTTGGAATTCCAGCTCATACACATCCTCATGTCGACTGCGTGGAATCACAAATACCGTCACCTCGCCGCGTTCAGTGAATTTAATAGCATTACCAATCAGATTAGTCAGTATTTGGCGTAGCCTGACAATATCGCCTTCAATAAACAGTGGAATAGAAGGGCCAACTGCATAAGCTAATTCAAGATTTTTTTCCAATGCTTTAGAACTAAGCAGATTAAGGACATCTTCAATACAGGTACGCAATTCCAAAGGTTCATGCTTTAAATCCAAACGACCGGCTTCAATTTTAGAAAAATCTAAAACATCATTAATTACGGTGAGTAAATGTTCGCCGCTTAAGTGAATACTCCCCACAAATTCCATTTGTTTTTTACTCATAGGCGTATTCATGAGTAAACGTGTCATACCAATGACACCATTCATTGGGGTACGAATTTCATGACTCATGGTAGCTAGGAAACGGGCTTTAGTTCTGACCGCTTCTTCGGCGACAGCTTGTGCTTTTTGGGCAGCGTAGGTCATGCTTTTAAAGCGGGTGGAAAAGAACCAGCGACTACCTATCAGCAAGGTGGTCAAGACTAGCGTACTCATGAGAGTTTGATATTTGACCAAGTTGAGCTGTTCAGAGGTTTGTTGTGTGTTTTGTAAGGTGTGTATTATGGATTTTTGAACGGCATTATCTAAATCAACGCCAAGGTGGTTATCGAAATCTTCGATCTTATGCATCAATTGGTCTGCAGCCATAATCGTATTGCGTGCATCAGATGCTAACTGACGCCAGTGGGCAGGAGAGAGGCCATTGAGCTCGTTGACTAACATTATGGTGATGCCAATAGCTTCTTCATAGTCAGAACGCAATTGCTGTTCGGCTCGCTCAGGCCAGTGTTGCAATAAGTCCTTACTGCTGCTCTCAAGTTGTTGGGCTAACTGTTGTAAATACGGTAGATTTTGTGGGTCACTATTGGGGTCAAAGGCGAATTTGAAAAACTCATTATTCAAGTCTTCAAAGGTTTCGCGTTGTGAATCCACTAAGCTTTCAAACTGCATATGGTCTTGAAAGGATGTATGGGCGTCTTGCAAAGAAGTGACGGAGGTTTGCATATTATCGTGAGCCTGATTAGCAACATTTGTCAGGCTATACCAGATAAGTAAGGTCAATGCTCCCAATAACCCTGTCAGCAAAATGCCGTCAATGATTTGCAGTAGCCCCAGTTTTGTAAATTTACGCATCATAGGAATTCCAACCACTGACTATGACAGTGGAGCACAGAATTAGAACTTTAATCTGAATTTTAAGGTATCGGACGTGTAATGATGTTCGCTATCTTCATGGTCAAAAACAGCAATACTCCCTAATACTTCGCTATTGGGTTTGAATAAAATATCATCAGAGTGTTGAGTATTAAGTTTACGGTTTTGTTCTAGATACCACTTATTGTCTTTCCATACCCCTTTAGCATGTACATCATCCACCCCAACGGGCAAAGTTGCTAAAGGCAGATACTTAAGCATGACATCGTTCTGTTTCTTGAAGTAACGCTTGGTTTCGTAAGGGTCGCCACCTAGATCGCTAGGCCGATAGATATACATAATCTTGCCATTGGGTAACGTGGCTTTATAAGACTCACTCATCGCCTGTTCACTAATAATGGTCATTTTGTCATGGCTAATACCAATGGGATTAGTACGTGCTGCTTTCCAGTTCCACAGATCCGCTTTGAATTCATTGCCGGAGAACCAGTTGGCGCTGTAATGACCTTCCATGGCAAATTCAATGGCAAAGCGGTCTTCGCGTTGCGGGCCTTCCACGTATTTGTTGGCGGTTGTATCCCATATGTGCGGTTTGTGTACTACATCTTTGGTAGTGTCATCCCATTGGCTGTAGAAGAAAATTTCATCATTAAATACGCCAGCCTTTAGAAACACATCTTTGGTGAGTTTAGGTTTACCCAGATAAGTCAGAGGAATCTTTACCGCTGGTACGGATTGCCACTCGTCAAAGGCACCATCCACCTGTGGTTTGGTAGCCAGTTTGCCGATAGGAATGGTTAACATATGTGCAAACGAGCTTGAATTGACCATAGCTAGGCTCGAGAATAAAGCGAGGGTCAAAACCCTGCGGGGGTGGCATGGCATACGCTCACTCCTGACTTATTTTGTTATTGTGGGGCAGGCTAAATAGCTATTTCAATAAGTTATGCTAACAACAAATGCTTGTATTGTGAAGCGTACTTAACAGTAGAAAATGGTCTTTATCTAAGCAATTGCTAGGCTTTTTGACGTACTTAGGTAAGAGCCGCGCGTTTGGGTGTCTAGGTTCTGCTGACTGCCAGCACTAGTAGTCACCATAATCCTTCCCGGAAAACGCCATGGGATTGCAGGCCGATATGCGGTTTTGGCAGAGACAGTGACCACAATAGAGCAATGGAAGATATCAGCGACTGTAGGCATAGATGCTAAGCTCTATCTTTCAATAAATAACAATACCTACCCACTGTTCTGTTCAGGCTGTGGCTAGCGGTTATTTTTACTGCTAAGACAGTCTTAACCCCGCAAAGGAGCGCTTAGAATGAGTGAAAAAACTGTCAAACACTACCCTGGCAGCGAGATTGATGTGTATTGGGATAGCCGTTTATGTATCCATGCTGGTGAGTGTATACAGGCCGAAGGTGATGTCTTTGAAAATGGCCGAAGCCCTTGGTGCGACCCGGATCAGGCTGCCCGCCAATATGTACGTGCCATTGTCGAACGTTGCCCCAGTGGGGCTTTGAGTTATACCGATAAAATCACTACTGGCGAACAGGTAAGCGATAACACCATTAAGGTCGTCTACAATGGTCCATTGCTGACACACGGTGAATTAAACATTCAGCAGAACCTTATCAAAAGTGACGGCATACAGCACCGTGCGAGCTTGTGTCGCTGTGGTCAATCCGCCAATAAACCCTTTTGTGATAATAGCCATCTGCAAAACGGCTTTACTGACCCCGGCTTAGTACAGGGTAACGAGCATCAGCAATGCGATGCAGGCGGCTCATTAGCGATTGACCCTTCCCACAATGGCCCTTTAGTGATCGAGGGCAATCTGACGATTCTTGGCAGCGATAGCAAACCGGCTTGGCAAGGCCAATCCACTGTGCTATGCCGTTGCGGTGCTTCTGGGCATAAACCCTTTTGTGATGGCAGCCATGTCCGAATTGGCTTTAAAAGCGCCTAAGATGCACTGTTCATTCGGGCAGGGGTATAAACTCCTGCTCGTCACCGGGAATCAGCGGAAATTTGCCATCGGCCCAAGCCCGTTTAGCCTGTTCAATGCGGTCGCGTTGACTGGAAACAAAATTCCACCAGATATAGCGCCTGCCTAAGGGTTCACCGCCAATCAATACCAAGCGACTATCTGCGCTGGCGGTCAATTGAATGCCACTTTGCCCAGTACTAAACACCGTCAGGGTATAGGCGGGTAAAGTGTCATCAAGTGCTTTTAATTCGCCACTCACCACATACACCGCGCGTTCTTCTGCCGTAGTCGGTAAAGGCAAGGTTTGCCCAGCCTTGAGCGTCGCTTCCAGATACAGCGTATTGGCAAAGGTTTTTACTGGTGAAGTGACACCATAAGCCGAACCCATCATAACCCGCACCGGAATATCATTAACCGACGTGTGCGGTAACAGATTAGCCGGGTAATGAATAAATGCAGGGTTAGTTTCTTCATCTGCCTCTGGCAAGGCTAGCCATAATTGCAGACCATGCAGAGTACGCGGGTGATGTTGTTGGTCGATGGTTTCGCGCTCGGAATGAGCAATGCCGCGTCCGGCTATCATCAAATTAATATCGCCGGGGTCAATGGTTTGGCAATTACCTAAAGAATCCCGATGCAACATTTGCCCGGCAAACAAATACGTAACCGTGGCCAGATTAATATGCGGGTGTGGGCGCACATTAATACCCGGCCCCGGTGAGAACGTAACCGGCCCTATATGATCAAAGAAAATCCACGGCCCGACCATACGGCGTTGCGCATTCGGCAACAAACGACGCACGGAAAAACCACCGAGATCCTGTTCCTGACCCTTAATAATCAATTCAACCGCCTTGCAATGACCGGCAGCCACCGGAATATCCGCCACAGGGCGTATAGAACCAAATGTCATGAGGATGCCTCCTTGAGAAGTGGAGCCCCCACACTACCACCGTATGGGCAAAAGCGGCAAAACTCGCGCTCAGCATGTGCTTATCCCCAGCGCATTGCCCACCTTTATTTGCTTACCCCTTGGAGCTGGTTTTAACCTACAGATTAGGGTAATACTGATCTGATTAGAGGCAATCATCGTATGGAAAGTGTTGGGTTTTTAAAAAATTAAAGGCGTTAAATATGAATAAGGTACTTGAATTTCATTTGGAAGACGTGCGAGCTGTCATTATGGCGCTTGAGCAAAATCGTTTTTCTACAGCAGATATTATCCGTTGCTATGCTGGTAGATTTCTCACCATTTTGGATACCCCACCTTATTACTCGTTCAATGCCCAGCTTGGGAAATTCCTTAAGCGTCATGCAAGCGATCTTGGGATTAGACAAATTGAGACCAATACACGTATTAAAGATGATGATGGTCATCCAACAAGTTCTTCTTTTTGGCAGCGCAATGTTTGAATGATTGTTGTTGTGTAATACTTTTTTAGTTTATTCCACGATTTGCGCCATTTCTGCGCATGGGCTTGCGCGCTTTAGGGTGGTGGCCTATGCTTTTTTGCATGGCTGGCAAAATGCTGGCCCACAAAATGTCAGGGCTCATATCCCTCTCTCTTAGGCGGCACACCGCTGAAGGCGGTTTTTTTTCGCCTGTAGAAAATGCATACTGGCGCGGCATAGCCGGGTATGCGTGGACTACAACACGG
>CAZCJE010000082.1:10391-14509 GCA_964498805.1 uncultured Thiothrix sp. | reverse complement strand
GGCATGAGCGGCATGGCAGGACAAACTGCAGGTGCTGCGGTTGATGGTGAAAAGGTTTACAAGAGCTTGTGTTTCAGCTGCCATGATATGGGGGTGGCCGGTGCACCTAAACTAGGTGATAAACAGGATTGGGGCCCACGTATTGCTAAAGGTATGGATGCGTTGTACACCTCTTCTTTGAAAGGTAAAAATGATGTTCCCGGGAAGATTATGCCTGCTAAAGGTGGCAATCCTGCTTTGAGCGATGATGAAGTCAAAGCTGCTGTTGATTACATGGCTAGCAAAGGCAAATAAGCAAGTCTGTTAAAGGACTGACTGGAAAAGGCCCCGCTTCGGGGCTTTTTCTTTTTCCGTTATACTCGCGCTTTTGTGACATCTTGGGATTAAAAGGCTGATGAACCCTGATCTTGCCCGCTTGCAACCTTATCCATTTGAGAAAATTCGCGCCTTATTAGCTGGGGTAACACCAGCGCCATTACCTGCTATTTCTCTAGCCATTGGTGAACCTAAACATCCGACCCCGGCTTTTATTCATGAGGCGGTCATAGCCTCTTTAAATGGTTTGGCTAATTATCCGTTAACTAAAGGTACACCAGCGTTGAGTGAAGCCATTGCGGGTTGGTTAACGCGCCGTTTTCAGTTACCAGTAGGCAGTGTTGACCCGCAGCAGCATGTCATTCCGGTGAATGGTACGCGCGAAGCCATCTTTGCTTTGGCTCAAGCCGTGGTGGATCGCAGCCAAAACGCTGCGGTGGTTATGCCGAATCCGTTTTACCAGATTTATGAAGGGGCAGCTTTTCTAGCCGGAGCAGAGCCGGTATTTTTGCCTTGCTTACAGGAAAACGGTTTTATCCCAGATTTTACTTCTGTACCGGCAGCGGTGTGGAAACGTTGTCAATTGTTGTATATCTGTAGCCCCGGTAATCCTACCGGTGCGGTAATGCCTTTAGAAACCTTGCAACAGGTTTTAGGCCTAGCCGAAAAGCACAATTTTATTGTGGCTTCCGATGAGTGCTATTCCGAATTGTATTTTGATGAAGACCAGCCACCACTAGGCTTATTACAGGCAGCGGCTTTGATGGGAAATACTGCATGGAAACGTTGTGTGGTATTCCATAGTTTGTCCAAGCGTTCCAATGCACCGGGTATGCGTTCTGGTTTTGTCGCGGGGGATGCTGATATTCTCAAACAATTTCTGTTATTCCGCACCTATCATGGCTGTGCTATGCCGCCCCCGTTTCAGGTTGCCAGTATTGCCGCCTGGAATGATGAAGAGCATGTGAGGGAAAATCGCGATCAATACCGGCAGAAGTTCACGGCGGTAATGGATATACTCGCCCCCGTAATGAATGTACAAATGCCGCAAGCCAGTTTTTATCTGTGGCCACAGACCCCTGGTGATGATGCGGTATTCACGCGAGAAGTCTTTGCTCGTGCTCATGTGAATATTGTACCGGGCAGTTATTTATCGCGCGAAGTCAATGGCCTGAATCCTGGTGCGGGGCGCATTCGTATGGCGCTGGTCGCATCAGTAGCAGAGTGTATTGAAGCCGCCCAACGTATTCGGCAAGTCGTCGAAAACTTTTAAGTAAAGAGGAAATCATGACAGATACAACAGAAATTCAAAGCATTATTGAAGACGCATTCGAACGCCGTGCCGAGATTAATCCGCGCAATGTAGATGCTACTACCCGTGAAGCGGTAATGACAGCTCTGGAACTGCTCAATCAGGGCAAAGTACGGGTAGCGACTCAACGCGGGGTAGGTGACTGGGAAGTACACCAGTGGCTGAAAAAAGCGGTGCTATTGTCATTCCGCATTAATGACAATGTGGTGTTAGAGGGTGGCTTTACGCAGTACTATGACAAAGTACCTTCCAAATACACTGGCATGACTGCGGAAGAATTTGCTGCAGGTGGTGTACGTGTGGTGCCGTCTGCCATGGCCCGCCATGGTTCTTATGTCGCACCGGGGGCGGTATTAATGCCGTCTTATGTGAATATCGGGGCATATGTAGGTAGCGGTACCATGGTTGACACTTGGTCTACTGTGGGTTCTTGCGCACAAATCGGTAAAAACGTCCACTTGTCCGGCGGTGTTGGGATAGGCGGTGTATTGGAGCCCTTGCAGGCTGGGCCGACTATCATTGAAGATAACTGTTTCATTGGTGCCCGTTCCGAAATCGTTGAAGGTGTAGTGGTAGAAGAAGGTTCAGTGATTTCCATGGGGGTTTATATCGGCCAAAGTACCCGCATTTATGACCGTGAAACCGGTGAAATCATTTATGGACGTGTCCCGGCAGGTTCTGTAGTGGTATCTGGCAATTTGCCGTCTAGTGATGGGAAATACAGTTTGTATTGCGCTGTCATTGTCAAAAAGGTTGATGCAAAAACCCGTGGCAAGGTCGGTATCAACGAATTATTGCGTGATATTTAACGGTTACTGAGTAATTTGTAACTCTATCGGTGATGCGCATCACAGGTGATGCGCTACACTTTCCCTAGAATGCCCTCTTGCCAGTTATCGGGTAAAACTTGTCTATCAGTATTTGACCCAACACTAAGGATTTTCTATATTAGAGATATCTAATATTCTGGCTGGTTTGATTTGGGGAAGAAGTAAGAATATGAAAAAATTGGTTATTACCATAGCAATTGCTATGTGCAGTTTTGGATGGTTATCAGTTAGCACAGCAGCTGAACAAGCTCAATTGACGCCCACGGGTGACGCAGCCGATATTCCAGCGGTTGTTACTACCCTTAAACCGGCGGTCAAAGATAAACCGAAACCCACCGTAGCTAGAGTCGGCGGTGGTGGCGGTTGTTCTGCATTAAATGGTATGGGGTTGCAACGAAAAGCCGGGTTGCATGAAGAATCCATCAGTAAATATTCACAAAAATACGGTGTGGATGCGGCCATTATCAAAGCGGTGATTGCGGTGGAATCTTGTTATAACCCCAATGCGGTTTCCCCGAAAGGTGCGCAAGGTTTGATGCAGTTGATTCCAGAAACAGCTGCGCGCTTTGGTGTAGCCGATTCCTTTGATAGCAGTCAGAATATTCACGGTGGCACGCGTTATTTAAGCTGGTTAATGAAGCGCTACGATGGCGATTTAAATAAAGCCATTGCCGCTTACAATGCCGGTGAAGGGGCGGTGGATAAATATCAAGGTATCCCACCTTATGATGAAACCCAGCATTATGTGCAACGGGTATTAAGTATTTACAATCGCCTTAGTGGTGCCCCGGTTGCATTGCCTGTGATGCGGGCAAGCTTGCGTACAGTAGGCAGAAATGCGGCTGCACCGGCTAGTCTGCGTGAGACTTCCAGCGGGCGCGTGGCGGTGACTTATGAGGCTCCAAAACTGATTGGCAGTTCCAAACCAGGTCGTTCTGGGTGGCAAATGAATAGATCACTTGCCCCTCAGTTGTATAAGCAATAAACGATTATTCTCTTCCCCATAAACTTAACAGGTGAGTTTGGGCTGTCATGACCCACTCACCTTCCTGTGGCTGACGCCGCAAATAGGCTCCATCCGCCTGTAATTCCCAAGCTTGCGTATTATCCTGCAGGTATAGTTCAAACGCTTCTTGGATAATGCGTTGGCGTAAAGCCTTTTCAATAATCGGAAAGGCGACCTCAATACGACGGAAAAAATTGCGTGGCATCCAGTCAGCACTGGAGCAATACAATTCTTCATCACCTTCATTCCAAAAATAGAACACCCGTGGATGTTCAAGAAAACGCCCCATCACCGAACGTACCTGAATATTGTCAGAAACCCCAGCGATACCGGGTCGTAGACAGCAAATACCGCGCACAATCAGCTCAATTTTAACCCCGGCTTGGGAAGCTTGATACAGCGCCTGAATGGTCTGTGGTTCAATCAAAGAATTCATGCGGGCGCGAATGAGTGCGGGTTTGCCAAGACAAGCATGTTCCGTTTCACGGGCAATTTTTTCCAAAATGGCTTTGTGCAAGGTAAACGGCGATGCCAATAACAGTTTGTGGTCGCGAATACGCCCTAAACCGGTCAGCATATGAAAAACCTGATGCACGTCATCGGTTAATTGCGGGTTAGCGGTTAACAGGCCAAAGTCTGTGTATAAGCGTGCCGT
>CAZCJE010000082.1:0-10291 GCA_964498805.1 uncultured Thiothrix sp. | reverse complement strand
AAAATCGATTGTTTGCCGGTGCGGTACAAGGTCATTTTGATGGCTAGTACACCCGGGTCGGTCGCTGCATGACCAATAAAGTCCAACACAGTTTGGAAACTTTGGTAAGGGTGATGCAATAGCACATCCCCTTGACGAATCAAGGCAAACAAATCAGGTTGATGTTCGGCCAGTGAAGGCATTGGTCGGAAAGCAGGAAAACGTAGGTCAGGGCGGTCTACTAACTCAGAAATCGCCATCATGCGGTTGAGATTGACCGGGCCGTTGACATTATAAATGTCATCCGGCTGTAAATTGAACTGTTCTATCAGGTAATCGATATTATCTTGCGGGCAATGATCCGATACTTCTAGTCGTACCACCGCACCGTAATTGCGTTGGGGCAGTTCCCCCTGCATCGCTTGTAACAGATCATCGATTTCTTCTTCATCGACGTACATGTTGCTATTGCGGGTCAGGCGAAACTGATAGCAGCCTAGTACTTCCATTTCCGGAAACAGGCGATCAATAAATGCATGCAAGATGGAGGACAAAAACACAAAGGTATTTTCACTCGGTGCCATCTCTGGTGGTAAGCGAATAATACGTGGCAAGGTACGCGGTGCCTGAACAATGGCGGTATCAATTTCACGACCGAAAGCGTCTGTACCTTGCAAACTAACGATAAAGTTCAGACTTTTATTAATGATATTGGGAAAAGGATGAGCCGGGTCTAGGCCTAAAGGATTCAGCAAAGGCATCAGTTCTTCATCGAAATAGCGGGAAAGCCAAGCACGTTGCTGAGAATCCCAGCGGGTACGACGAATGAAGTAAATATGTTCTTGTTCCAACGCCGGAATCAGCACGTCATTAAGCAAGCGATATTGTCGTTCGACCAAATCATGCGCAGCTTCACTAATAGCGCGCAAGGTAGCCTTAGGGGTAAGCCCGTCTGCCCCAATGGAAGCTAAATCAAGCGTCAATTGTTGTTTGAGACTACCGACTCTGACTTCAAAGAATTCGTCTAGGTTGGAACTAGAAATGCATAGGTACTTTAGGCGTTCAAGCAAAGGAATCGTTGTATCTTGTGCTAGTTCCAGGACGCGGCTATTGAACGCTAGCAGACTGAGTTCGCGATTAATGTAATAGTGCGGATTCGCCAAATCCATTTGCGTTAGGTGATTCTGCATGAGTGCATGTGTCCTGCTTGTAAAGGAATGTCCGTCGCCTGCACCATAGCTAGCGTTCGTGACATCTTGATGACAGCTCATGGTAAGACCGTCATCTTCGCCCAATAAAAAAGAGTAACACAGTGGTGCTGATGAACTCAGACTGAAATGATTGGTAATAATTCTCATAATGAAGCTGAACTTTATTGTTAGTATTGTGCGTTTATTCGCTTGATAAAATCACTTATTATACGCTTTCGGGCGAAATTTATAAAAATGAGGCGATATATCGTATGTTCGAATTAATCAAGTCGGGCGGATTCATGATGATTCCGCTGGTATTGTGTTCAGTCATTGCCCTAGCTATTGTCATAGAGCGTTTTTGGGCATTACGCCTGAGTAAGGTTGCCCCACCAGAAGATATTGAACGCGCTAGAAAGTTAGCCAGTTCTAGTAAACTGACAGAAGCCCATATTGACGAGTTGCGTAACAGTTCTTTAATGGGGCGTGTGCTGGCTACAGGTCTGGAAAGCCGCGAGTTACCCCGCCATATCATGAAAGAGAATGTCGAGGAATCAGGGCGTCATGCCGTGCATGAGCTGGAACGTTATCTACCAGCCTTGGGAACTATTGCCACTGCTGGGCCTTTAATGGGCTTGTTAGGTACTGTTATGGGTATGATTGAAGCCTTCAGTGCTATTACCAAGGTTGGGGTGGGTAATCCAGCAGAACTGGCATCCGGTATTGGGGAGGCCTTAGTGAGTACGGCGGTTGGTTTGTTTGTGGCTATTCCGGCTTTAATGTTCCATCGCTATTTCCGCGCTCGGGTAGATCATTTTGTGATTCGTATGGAACAAGAAGCCATGCGTTTAATCGAGATTGCCAATAATCAGCGTAAGGCTATGACAGGTACGCCTGTTCCGCCTAGTCCCACTGCACGTTCGTCAGCACCCGCTGCTACGCCAGCGGCTGCCAAAGCCCCTACTAGCTCACAGGCAGGCAATCCGACACAGCGTGGAGGAAAAGTAGCATGAAATTTCGCCCTGCTCGTCGCGAAGATGAGATAGACATCAATGTTATTTCCATGGTGGATATTCTATTTGTGCTATTGTTGTTTTTCATGTTGACAACTTCTTTTACTAAAGATTCGGAGTTGAAAATTGCATTGCCAACGGCCAGTCAAACAGCACCACAAACGGCAGGTACCAAACTGGACTTGGTGATTGATGGGCAGGGACGTTATTATGTGAACGGTCGTGAGGTGCTCAACACCCAACCCGAAACCCTATTTCAGGCTATGAGCCAAACATTGGATGAAATGCAAACAACGCCGCCTCTAATCATTTCGGTTGATGCTAATGTGCATTATCAGGCTGTAGTAACAGCTATGGATATTGCCGGACGTCTAGGTTTGACTAACTTCTCCATAGCGACCACCCAGACGGCGCGTAAACCTCAGGAGTAAAATGACCACCCCTACCACTACTGGCCTGCAAGTCTATCGCCGGCTGATCGGGTATGCCCTGAAATACTGGCAATATATGCTGCTTGCGGTAGGGGGGCTGATTATCAGTGCTGTTACCCAGCCACTGTTTTCCTGGATTTTAGGGCCTTTACTCGATAAAGCCATTCTACAGCATGATGCGCAAGTTATCCGCTGGTTGCCGTGGGGCATTATTGGTATCTTTTTAGTTCGCGGTATCGCTATGTATGTGGCAGGTTACTATATTGGCTTGGTAGGCCGTATGGTAACTAAAACCTTGCGTGATCAAGTGTTTAGCCATATGTTGCATATGCCGGTGAAGTTTTTTGAAAGTACACCAGCCGGTAAATTACTAGCCTATGTGATTTACTATATTGATCAGGTCTCCAATGCCAGTATTCGCGGTGTTACGGCCTTGGTACAGGATTCTTTCACCATTCTAGGCTTATTGGCTTTGATGTTTTACCAAAGTTGGCAGCTGACTTTGGGTATGTTGGTGATTGTGCCTTTTATCGCGTCACTAATTGTATGGATTACCCGACGGATGCGCCGCCTCAGCCATAAGGTACAGAACTCGATTGGTGATGTAACGCAAATTGCCAATGAAATGGTGCGTGGTTACAAGGTGGTACGCATTTTCAATGGCGAAACCTATGAAGAACAGCGTTTCAGTGCAGCTAATGAGAAAAATATCAATCTGCACATGAAGCGTATGATACTGGAGCTGATTAGTGCGCCATTGGTACAGTTTTTAGTCGCTATTGCCTTGGCTGCTATGGTGTATTTGGCCACGCGTGCTTCGACGTTGCAAACCTTGTCTCCTGGTACTTTCATGTCATTCATCATGTCATTGATTATGATGCTGACCCCTATTCGTAATCTTACCCAGCTGAATACCCAGTTGCAAAATGCTATTGCCGCCGGAGAAGGTATCTTTGCCTTGTTAGATAGCCCCACTGAACAAGATCAGGGCAAGCAGGTATTGACGCATTGTCGGGGCGATATTGCCTTTAAGCATGTTAGTTTTATTTACCCAGAAACCCAGAAAAAGGTTTTGCAAGATATTACCTTTCACGTCAAACCAGGGGAAAAAATCGCCTTGGTTGGTAAATCTGGCAGCGGTAAAACCACTTTGGTGAACTTGCTGCCGCGCTTCCATGATGTGACGGCAGGCACCATTTTACTGGATGGTATACCGTTAACCGATATTCGTTTGGATAACCTGCGACGGCAGATTGCCTATGTTGGTCAGGATGTGGTGCTATTCAATGATACTATCCGTAACAATATTGCCTATGGTGATATGCAGCAGATTGCCGAAGCACACATTATGGCAGCCGCTAAAGCGGCTAATGCTCTGGAATTTATTGAAAAGCTACCTCAGGGGATGGATACAGTCATTGGCGATAATGGTGTTATGCTCTCTGGCGGCCAACGCCAGCGCTTGTCTATAGCGCGCGCCATTCTCTCCAATGCGCCCATTTTGATTTTGGATGAAGCTACTTCTGCGTTGGATACTGAATCCGAGCGTTATATTCAAGCAGCCTTGGATCATCTACTGACTAACCGAACCACCTTCATTATTGCTCATCGCCTGTCCACCATTGAGAATGCCGACCGCATTTTGGTAATGCAGGAAGGTGAAATTATTGAATCTGGGCAACATCACAAACTGCTAGCACTCAATGGTCAGTATGCCCGTTTGCATGCTATGCAATTCCATGATGAAAACAGTCATCCTGACTTAAAGGTTGTTAGTGAGCAGGACGCTTGAAACTTGGCTCTTAAAGCGATGGTATGGCCCTAAGCGTTTGGGGACTTACCTGCTCGTGCCTTTAAGTAATTTATTTTGTCTACTCAGTTGGCTACGGCGTCAATCGCAGCAACGCCAGCAAGTCCATCATCCTGTACCAGTAATTGTGGTAGGTAATATTACCGTCGGCGGCACTGGCAAAACTCCATTAGTCATCTGGTTGGTACAACAACTACAACAAGCGGGATTGAAGCCGGGTGTTGTGAGTCGTGGCTTTGGCAGTCGTGGTAAAGCCGGGATAGTGGCGGCTGATGATAATCCTGCAGAAGTAGGTGATGAGCCACTGTTGATAGTGCAGCGTACCGGTGTACCTTTATGCGTAAACCGTGACCGCAACCAGGCTGTCAGTACTCTGCTTAGTCAGTACCACTGTGATGTCATTATTGCTGATGATGGCTTGCAACATTATCGTCTAGGTCGTGATCTGGAAATTGCTGTAGTGGACGGTCAACGCCGCTTTGGTAATGGTTGGTGTTTGCCAGCAGGGCCGTTGCGCGAGCCTATTAAGCGTTTGCAACAATGTGATTATGTCATTATCAATGGTGAATCCATGCAGTTGCAAGGCGATACTCTCTTGCCATTAGATTCTGATAGATCAGCAATGTCCTTACATCAACTGCAAGGGCAAACCGTTCACGTTGTTACCGGGATTGGCAATCCGCAGCGTTTTATACAGACTTTGCAACAAGCAGGTCTTAAGCCTGTATTGCATGCTTACCCTGACCATCATGCCTTTAGCGGGGTAGAATTACGCTTTGCTGATGATCTACCCATCCTCATGACCGAAAAGGATGCGGTAAAATGTCGTCGGTTTGCCACGCCTCATTGCTGGTATTTACCTGTCAATGCAATGCTCGAGCCTGCATTGGCTGCCGCGTTGCTCAAGCACATACAAGGATTGAAACATGGATAAAAAACTGTTGGAAATATTGGTTTGCCCTGTTACTAAAGGCCCTTTGATCTACAACAAAGACAAACAGGAACTGGTCTCTAAATCCGCTCGTTTGGCCTACCCCATTCGTAATGGCGTGCCCGTAATGTTGGAGGAAGAAGCCCGTACCCTTACCGCTGATGAGGTGGAGCAATTCTCCACATGAAAACGGTAGTGGTAATTCCGGCTCGTTATGCCTCAACGCGACTTCCCGGCAAGCCGTTGCGTTTATTAGCTGGCAAGCCGCTTATCCAACACGTGTATGAGCGAGCCGTGGCTGCTGGTTTTGAGACTGTATTAGTGGCTACCGATGATGAGCGCATTCAACAGGTATGCGAACAGTTTCGCGCAACAGTAATAATGACAGCAGCTAGCCATCCGACTGGGAGTGACCGGTTAGCGGAGGTTGCGCAACGGTGTGGCTGGAATGACGATACGATTGTCGTTAATCTGCAAGGCGATGAGCCGCTGACTCCTGTAGCTAACTTACAGCAGTTAGCGCGTAATTTGCAGCAGCATCCACAAGCCAGTATTGCGACTTTGGCTACCCCTATTGCGGATAAAAACGAATTACTAGACCCTAATATCGTCAAGGTAGTGCGCAATGAGCAGGGCATGGCTCTGTATTTCAGTCGTGCAAGCATTCCATTTCAGCGTGATGGTGATATTGTACCTGTCAACAATTATGCGTTGCGGCATATTGGTATGTACGCCTATCGTGTACATTTTCTGAAGGCTTTTGCTCATTTATCCCCTTCTGCGCTAGAGCAACTGGAAAAGTTGGAACAACTACGTGCGTTATCACATGGCTATCAAATTCATGTCGATTTAGCGGTAGCTTTACCGGGACCGGGCGTTGATACAGCAGACGATGCCGCTAAAGTGGAAAGTTTGCTAAAAGCTATCGTTTAAAAGATTATTCTGATTTTTATTATACTAAATGTCTATGGTGATTTAGGTTGGATAATATCGGCCTAAATCCTATTAATTGTTGCTGGCCAGTTGACTATTGCTGAATAAACTTGAAATTTAATTGGTTATAATAAGTTATTTATATTAAATTTTAATTAAAGAGCTGTTGGCAATCATTAAAAATACGATTGCCAACAGAAAATGACATCTACGAGGAAAGATTGAGCCAATAACAACACCGATAAACTAGGAAAGTCCTGTTCTAAAATATCAAAAATAAAAAACAAAGCAGAAGCGGGGTTAAGCCCAAACCCCGCACAGTTTTATGCCCTACCAAACAGGCAAGCCCGAAAAGCCAGTTTGTCTACATCATGGCAAGTCCAAAAACCACTTATTAGAATGTAGGGATTTATTGTTATCGTTCTTATTATTATTCAGTAAGCACACTTAATTTTTTTAATTAAATAAGTGGATGCTCATTTAAAGTCATAATCTGCGTAGAAGGTAGACGCATACGCAATAAAGATGATGAATTTGTCAATGAAATAGCTCCATTGGAAACCGCATCATTGGGAGTAATAATGTACTGAGGTAGCCCGCATAAAGTGTCACTATCGGTTGCCACATTATCCATACCTGCCGGTGCTTCAAATACCGTGAAATAAGAATTCTTGTAACGGCCCGCTTGGGCTCTGGCATTGCGACAAGCCTCTGCGTAGGTTGGGTGTGCGGAGTGAAACACTCCGTCGAGAAATACTTTGAACATTATTAAGACTCCCTTTTTTATCGCCTCGTGTGGTGCAATAGTATGTAACCTATGACTACAAGGATGTGATGACAAACACACAATTCTAAGAACATGGTTAAAAAAAATTGATTACTCTTTTATGATAATTTTATTGAATCACTAATAAGTATCAAAAATAAAGCGGGGCAAACCCCGCTTTTAGTTCTTGCCTTTTAACCAGCCCCCATTAGCCCATATTTATATACTGGTTAAGGCGATTTACCCCCGTGTGGAGTTATAACTTCTCCACTTGAGTGTGCCCGTTTGTTATATCAATTTTATTGTGCTGCCGCTGAATAAGCGGGCAGGCGCATACGTAAAGGGAGAGAAGCTTTTCTTATTGTATGTGTCGGTGAGTGAGGGGTAATAATGTAATCAGGAACACCAATCATAATTTCTTCATTATCATAAGCGTCCATATGTTCATGTTCTTCGCCTGCTTCAAATACTGTAAAATAAGCATTCTGATTTAAGGCTGCTTCCATGCGAGCATGACGACAAGCGTCGGTAAAAGTTTTGTGTGAGGAGTGGTAAACACCATCAAGAAATACTTTAAACATGCTGTCATCTCCTGTGTGAATTCTTGCAATGGGTGCAGAATAGGGCAAAACGTTTTGAAAAAATGTGACAGCAAACACACTTTTAAGTTATTTGCGGAAAAGTTATTTATCTTTCATTTTTATTCTTTATTTTATAAAGTTATTAACTGCCATATAATTTAATAAAAAATTATTATTAATAAGTTAAGTTTTATTAATGGTTTTTGTTTTCACTAATATCAGACAAGCTAATCTAATAATATAAGTGTTGACAATTAAGGGGCAGCTACCCTTGATGAAAGAACGTTAGAGGTTCAAGGATCGACTATAATTAGCGAATTGAAGATTTCCTGAGTAGTTGATCTTTGTCAAAACTAGTGTTGTTTGCTGCTATGCCACATAGGTACGAGATCTCAGCAGCCATCAAAATTGGATTGTCGACAAATGCTAGAAAAATACTCAGGCTATGTGTAGAAATTGTCTGTCATACCGTTCTATTATTTGCACTTTCTTTGTCTAGGCTGTTGAAGGTAATTATGGTCACGAAGAGTGTAGATGTATTACTGGTTGGGGCGGGCGCGATGAGCGCCACATTGGGAACATTGCTGAACCAATTAGACCCTTCACTGACCATTGCTATGGTTGAGCGTTTTGAGCAGGTAGCACAGGAAAGTACCAATGGTTGGAATAATGCCGGTACAGGCCATGCTGCTTACTGCGAACTGAACTATACCCCTGAACAAGCAGATGGCAGTATTAATGCTACTAAAGCATATGACATCAATGCTGCTTTCGAGGCCTCTTTACAGTTCTGGTCTTATTTGGTAGAGCAGCAAGCGCTACCAGAGCCACGTGCTTTCATCCATCCTACTCCTCACATGAGTTTTGTCTGGGGCGACAAAAACGTCGATTACCTGCGTAAACGTTATGAACTGCTAAGCAAGCATCACTTGTTTGCGGAAATGGAGTACACAGAAGATCCGGAAGTCCTCAAACAGTGGATGCCACTGGTTATGGAAGGCCGTGATCTTAGCCAGAAAGTGGCGGGTACTCGCGTTGCACATGGTACAGACGTTAACTTTGGTGAGTTGGCACGCGCTTTAGTAAAATTCTTGAGCACCCATGACAATTTTGATCTGCAGCTAAATGCCTTAGTGGTAGACATTAAACGTCTGCCTGATCACAAATGGCAGGTAACCACCAAAAATAGCCAAACAGGTGAAAAAACTGTCTTTACCAGTAATTTCGTATTCCTTGGTGCTGGTGGAGCTGCTTTGCCATTGTTGCAGAAATCCGGTATTCCGGAAGAAAAAGGTTATGCCGGTTTCCCAGTTAGTGGCCAATGGCTGGTATGCAAAAATCCAGATATTGTCAAACGTCACTTTGCTAAAGTTTATGGTAAAGCCTCCATTGGTGCGCCTCCTATGTCAGTGCCGCATCTGGATACACGCGTTATTGATGGCAAACAAGCGTTGCTGTTTGGGCCATTTGCTGGTTTTACTACCAAATTCCTCAAGCGCGGTTCTTTCTTGGATATGTTCAAATCCATTCGCCCGGATAACCTGTGGCCAATGCTGAAAGTGGGCATGACCAATGTAGATCTGATCCGCTATCTGATTACCGAAGTCATGCATAGTCATCATACGCGTGTGCAAGCTTTGCAAGAATATTTCCCTAATGCTAAGGATTCAGATTGGGAATTGGCTGAAGCAGGCATGCGTGTACAGATTATTAAGAAAGACCCGCAAAAAGGTGGTAGGCTTGAATTTGGTACGGAAGTGGTAGCTGCTAGCGATGGCACACTTGCTGCTTTGTTAGGGGCATCTCCAGGGGCTTCGGTTGCTGTACAAGCTATGCTGCAAGTGATCGAAAAATGCTTCGCTCAGCGTTTGGCCACGCCAGAATGGCAGCAAAGATTGAAAGCCATGATTCCGTCTTATGGTCAATCCTTGATCAAAGATGAGAGCTTGCTGAAAAAAGTGCGTCAGCGCACCATTTCTACCTTGCAATTAGATCAGCATTAACTGTATATAAGTCGGGCCTAGGTATGACCCTTGGCCCGAATATTATTTCCGTCAATACTCAACATTGAATTAATTTTATTGTTGGGATGACAAGTGTCACATACTATCGAAAAATCGCTCTTGTACTGTACGTCGTAGTCCTTTAAGGTATGGTGCATTGCCGCATAATTGACAGTTGAATAAAGATTCGTATTAAGCGAACACGAGGAGAAGAGGAGCGTCTTGCTGATTAGGCAAGCTCGTAGGCAAAAAGCCTGAAATTTTTTACCGGTTTCGTTCACTATTTTATGACTCTGAGGAGACTCTACATGATGACTCGTGAAGCGCAAATTGCAGCTCTGGAAAAGGACTGGGCAGAAAACCCACGTTGGGCCAACGTTAAGCGCGGTTACTCCGCTGCTGACGTTGTACGTCTGCGCGGTTCTCTCCAGCCTGAGTACACACTGGCAAAACGCGGCGCTGAAAAGCTGTGGGAAAAAATCAACGGTGGTGCGAAAAAAGGCTACGTAAACGCTTTTGGTGCAATCACTGCTGGTCAGGCAATGCAACAAGCGAAAGCGGGTCTGGAAGCGGTTTACCTGTCAGGCTGGCAAGTAGCGGCTGACGGTAACACGTCTGAAACCATGTACCCTGACCAATCTTTGTATGCGTACA
>CAZCJE010000081.1:0-14544 GCA_964498805.1 uncultured Thiothrix sp. | reverse complement strand
TCGTGAAGGTGGCCGTACTGTAGGCGCTGGTGTTGTTGCAAAAATCATTGAGTAAGCTTTAGCTTCTCTATTACAGGGACGGGAGACTCCCGTTCCTGTGTCAGTTACAGGCCAATAGCTCAATTGGCAGAGCGGCGGTCTCCAAAACCGCAGGTTGGGGGTTCGATTCCCTCTTGGCCTGCCATCTTTTTAGATGGCTTTGGATAGTGAATTATTCTGCGTTCCTGTACTGGGCTATAGTGCATTATCCTAAGTCACTCGACTTCCAGTTGGTGAAAATCAATGTCAATAAACATCGAATCACAACGCTCATCACTTGATACAGCAAAACTTGCAGGCGCTGTAGTATTGTTGTTGGTGGGGATTGCAGGTTTTTATTATTTTGAAACCTGGCAAGGTGAAGCTGTTTCTCTATTGTTCCGCGTTTTAGGTTTATTAGTAGTAGTCGGTGCGGCTGCTTTCATTGCCTTAACTACGGACAGCGGTAAGGGCTTAGTAACATTTCTGAAAGATTCCCGCCTTGAAGTGCGCAAGATGGTATGGCCAACCCGTACTGAAACTATTCAGACAACTTTAATGGTTATGGTCATTGTTTTAATTCTTTCCATCTTCATGTGGGGTGTTGATTCACTGCTGGGATGGAGCGTAAAACTACTGCTCGGTAGAGGTGCCTGATGGCTAGACGCTGGTATGTCGTACAAGCCTATTCCGGTTTTGAAAATCAAGTAAAGCGCTCATTAGAAGAGCGCATTGTGCGTTTTGGTTTGCAAAACGACTTCGGACGTGTATTGGTGCCTACTGAAGAAGTTGTTGAAATGCGCGATGGTCAAAAACGTAAAAGTGAGCGCAAGTTTTTCCCAGGTTATGTACTGGTGGAAATGGAAATGAATGATGAAACCTGGCATATGGTTAAAGAAACACCAAAAGTGCTAGGTTTTATTGGTGGTAAGGCTGATAAGCCTGCACCTATTACACAGAAAGAAGTGGATAACATCATGCGGCGCGTTGAGGAAGGGGCTGAAAAGCCACGACCTAAAGTACTGTTTGCTGCAGGAGAAATTGTCCGGGTAACAGATGGGCCATTCAAAGACTTTAATGGTGTTGTCGAAGAAGTCAATTACGATAAAAATCGCCTATTAGTTGCTGTGCAAATTTTTGGCCGTTCAACGCCTGTTGAATTGGAATTCTACCAGGTTGAAAAGACCTGATTAGGTAGTCAAGGGAAGCCGTTAGGCGTTATTACCCACTTATTAGGAAAATATCATGGCAAAGAAAGTCATTGGCTATATCAAGCTGCAAGTGCCAGCTGGTAAAGCAAATCCAAGCCCGCCAATCGGCCCTGCGCTGGGTCAGCGTGGTCTGAACATTATGGAATTCTGTAAAGCATTTAATGCTGCTACCCAAGGTATGGAAGTAGGCCTTCCTACACCAGTAGTCATTACTGCTTACAGTGATAAAAGCTTTACTTTCGTCCTGAAAACCCCGCCGGCTTCTGTATTGTTGAAAAAAGCGGTTGGTATTCAGTCTGGTAGTGCACGTCCTAACAGCAATAAAGTTGGTAAAGTAAGTCGTGCTCAACTGGAAGAAATTGCCAAAACCAAAACACCTGACCTGACTGCTGCTGATATGGAAGCAGCTGTGCGTACTATTGCCGGTACTGCACGTAGTATGGGTCTTGAAGTAGAGGGGGTGTAACATGGCCAAGTTGACTAAACGCCAAAAAGCCATTCGTGAACAGCTGCCAGCAGGCAAAGTATACGGTCTGACTGAAGCACTGGATACTTTGAAAGCACTGCCACGTGCCAAATTTGTAGAAAGCATTGATGTCAGTATCAACCTTGGTGTTGATCCTCGTAAGTCTGACCAGGTAGTACGTGGTTCTACCGTGTTGCCAAATGGCAATGGTAAAACTGTCCGTGTTGCTGTATTCACCCAAGGTGCTAATGCTGAAGCGGCTAAAGCTGCTGGTGCAGATATTGTGGGTTTTGAAGATTTAGCGGCTGAAGTTAAAGCTGGCAAAATGGATTTTGACGTTGTTATTGCTAGTCCAGATGCCATGCGTGTAGTTGGTCAGCTCGGTCAGATCCTAGGCCCTCGTGGTTTGATGCCAAACCCTAAAGTTGGCACAGTCACTCCTGATGTGGCAGGGGCAGTCCGTAATGCTAAAGCAGGTCAGGTACGTTACCGTACTGATAAAGCCGGTATCATTCATTGCTCTGTTGGCAATATCGAATTTGATACTGACAAATTAGTAGGCAATATTAATGCACTGGTAGCTGACTTAGTTAAGCTAAAGCCATCTACCTCTAAAGGTGTTTACCTGAAGAAAGTTTCTGTATCCACGACTATGGGTACAGGTGTGACAGTGGATAACGCTTCCCTGTCCTATTGATCTATGGGAGGAAACTCCCATCTCCGTTCCCATGGAAGGGAACAGCCTTAGGGCACTATAGATATACATGGATGTATGTCGTCAAAGACCGCAGGTGCTTTGAAATAAAAGCTTAATGGTTCTGCAATTTATAAAATTTGTAGAGAACCTGCGCAGATGGCGCAACCCGAGTCAGTAATATGGTTTGGGGCGCTGTTTCCTTCATTAAGGTAAGAATCTTAATGATTGATAAATGGTGGTTTATCCGCCAAACCAGGAGTAGATAACGTGGCATTAACACTGCAAGAGAAAAAAGAGATTGTCTCTGAAGTGGCCGCAGTTGCTGCAAGTGCCCATTCCATGGTAGCCGCTGAGTACCGTGGTTTGACCGTAGAGCAACTCACCACTTTGCGTCAAAACGCACGCAAGGGTGGGGTTTATCTGCGGGTCGTGAAAAATAATCTGGCGCGTATCGCCGTTAAAGACACTGCATTTGAGTGTGTTCAAGACGGTTTGGTTGGTCCGTTAGTTCTGGCTTTTTCGCAAGAAGATCCAGGTTCTGCGGCTCGCCTGATTAAAGATTTCATGAAGGACAAAAAGAACGAGAAGATGGTAGTTAAGTTCGTCTCTATTGACGGCAAAATGCTTCCAGCTTCTGAGTTGGAACGTTTGGCAAAACTGCCAACCCGCGATCAGGCTTTGGCTACTTTGGCTGCTGCTCTGCGCGCTCCGCTCGACAAGTTCGCACGTACCCTTGCTGCATTGCGTGACCAAAAAGCTGAAGCCGCTGGCATCAGCCTTGACTGATTACTGATTTAGGTTTTGGAGAAAGAAATGGCTTGTACTAAAGAAGATATGTTGGAAACCTTTGCCAACATGACCGTTACTGAAATCGTTGACCTGATTTCAGCTATTGAAGAAAAATTTGGCGTTACTGCTGCTGTTGCTGTTGCTGCCGGTCCGGCTGCCGCTGAAGCGGCTGCTCCAGTAGAAGAGCAAACTGAATTTAACGTTGTTATGACTAGCCATGGTGCTAACAAAATCAACGTTATCAAAGTTGTTCGTACTATCACCGGTCTGGGCTTGAAAGAAGCTAAAGACATGGTTGAAGGCGTACCTTCTACTGTTAAAGAAGGCGCTAGCAAAGACGAAGCTGCAAAAATCAAGAAAGACTTGGAAGACGCAGGCGCGACTGTCGAACTCAAGTAAGATTGAGGTCGGACTATTTTGCGCTGCGATTAGTTCTGTATTTATCTTGCAGGCTGACAGTACATTGGGTGCTGTCGGCCTTTTGTCGCTTGTTAAGCTTGTCTATGGAAACGGCTTGCAGTGAGCCGAAATTCTGATTCCAGAGAGGAAAGACGATGGGACTGAGTTATACCGAAAAGAAACGAATCCGCAAAGATTTTGGAAAGCGACCACAGATTCTGGAAGTACCCGACCTACTTACTATTCAGTTGGAGTCCTATCGGCAGTTCCTGCAATTGGACCGGCCAGTCGTGAATCGTCAAAGTGTAGGCCTACACGCGGCTTTTTCCTCTGTTTTTCCCATTGTCAGTTACAACAACTATGTTGAACTGGAATATGCGGATTATCGCCTAGGTGAGCCGATTTTTGATGTACACGAATGTCAACTACGTGGACAAACCTACCAAGCTTCCTTGCGTGTAAAGCTGCGTTTGGTCATTTATGACAAAGACGCCCCTGCTGATGCCAAAGTTGTTAAATCAATCAAAGAGCAAGACGTTTACCTCGGCGAACTGCCTTTGATGACTGACAAAGGTACCTTTATTATCAATGGTACCGAGCGTGTTATTGTATCGCAATTGCATCGCTCACCGGGTGTATTTTTTGAGCATGATAAAGGTAAATCTAATACTGCGGGCAAATTATTGCACAGCGCACGTATTATTCCTTATCGTGGATCTTGGTTAGACTTTGAATTTGACCCTAAAGACGCCATTTATGTACGTATTGACCGTCGCCGCAAACTACCAGCGACTATTCTGCTGCGTGCTTTAGGAATGCAAAACGAAGAAATGCTGGACTATTTCTTCGATAAAACTCGTGTGCACCTGACTGATAGCACCGTAGAAATGGAGCTAGTACCAGAGCGTTTGCGTGGTGAACTGGCCTCATTTGACATTATGCTGGATGGCAAAGTGCTAGTAGAAGCGGGTCGGCGTATTACGGCTAAGCATATTCGTCAGCTGGAAAAATCCGGTATGGATAAGCTGGCTGTGCCTGCAGAATATATGCATGGCAAAATTTTAGCCCATAATGTCATTGATTCTCTGACCGGCGAATTGCTTGCTACCGCTAATACCGAAATCACTGATGCGTTGCTGGAAAAATTCCGCGACAACGATATCAAGACCTTCAAAGTGTTGTACACCAATGACCTGGACCGTGGTCCGTTCATTTCACACACTTTGAATATTGATACCACCACCAGTGCTTTAGAAGCACAGATTGAAATCTATCGTATGATGCGTCCAGGCGAACCACCGACTAAAGAAGCGGCGGAAAATCTGTTTGGCAATCTGTTCTTTACCGACGAGCGTTATGACCTGTCTGCGGTAGGCCGTATGAAGTTCAATCGCCGTTTAGGTCGTGATGATGCGACTGGTTCTGGTGTATTGGATCAGGATGATATCCTTGCGGTACTGAAAAAACTGATTGATATCCGTGACGGTCGTGACGATGTGGATGATATCGACCACCTCGGTAACCGTCGTGTACGTAGCGTCGGTGAGATGGCAGAAAATGCTTTCCGCGTGGGTTTAGTACGTGTTGAACGTGCGGTTAAAGAACGCTTGACCATGGCAGAAAGCGAAGGTTTGATGCCGCAAGAACTGGTCAACTCCAAACCCGTATCAGCTGCGATCAAAGAGTTCTTCGGTTCTAGCCAGTTGTCTCAGTTCATGGATCAGAACAACCCGCTGTCTGAAGTAACCCATAAGCGTCGTATTTCTGCACTTGGCCCGGGCGGTTTAACCCGTGAACGTGCAGGCTTTGAGGTACGTGACGTACATCCAACTCACTATGGCCGTGTATGTCCTATTGAAACGCCGGAAGGTCCAAACATCGGTTTGATTAACTCCTTGGCGGTTTATGCACGTACTAATGCGTATGGTTTCCTCGAAACACCTTATCGCAAGGTTATTGATGGCAAACCAACCATGCAGATTGATTATCTGTCCGCGATTGAAGAATCTAACTATGTCATCGCACAGGCGAGTGCGGCGTTGGATAGCGAAGGCAGACTGTCTGATGAATTCGTTTCCAGCCGTTATCGTAATGAATTCACGCTGATGCCTGCAGATAAAGTCCAGTATATGGACGTGTCTCCGAAGCAGATCGTGTCTGTGGCGGCTTCCTTGATTCCCTTCTTGGAGCACGATGACGCAAACCGTGCCTTGATGGGTTCAAACATGCAACGTCAGGCAGTACCTTGCTTGCGTGCAGATAAGCCATTGGCCGGTACCGGTATGGAACGTGCAGTAGCACAAGATTCCGGTTCTGCTGTCACTGCTCGTCGTGGTGGAGTCGTAGATTCCGTGGATGCGGGCCGTATTGTTATTCGCGTCAATGATGACGAAGCGGATGAGCGCGGTGGTGTTGATATTTACACCCTGATTAAATACACCCGCTCCAACCAGAACACCTGTATTAACCAGCGTCCTATCGTCAAAGTAGGCGACATTATTGCGCGTAATGACGTATTGGCCGATGGTTCTTCAACTGACCTTGGCGAATTGGCGCTTGGTCAGAATATGTTCATCGCCTTCATGCCTTGGAATGGTTATAACTTCGAAGACTCCATTCTATTGTCTGAGCGTGTGGTTGACGAAGACCGCTATACCTCTATCCATATCGAAGAAATGTCTTGCCTTGCGCGTGACACCAAACTCGGCCCTGAGGAAATTACTGCGGATATCCCGAATGTCAGCGAAAGTCTGCTGGGTAAATTGGATGCTTGCGGCATTATTCATGTGGGTGCGGAAGTCAAACCAAACGATATTTTGGTTGGTAAAGTAACCCCAAAAGGTGAAAGCCAGCTGACGCCGGAAGAGAAATTGTTGCGTGCGATCTTCGGTGAGAAGGCATCTGACGTTAAGGATACATCTTTACGTGTACCAACCGGTATGGCAGGCACGGTTATTGATGTGCGTGTCTTTACCCGTGACGGTGTAGAACGTGATGCTCGTGCTTTGGCTATTCAGGATGAAGACCTGAAAAAAGTGCGTAAAGACTTACGCGATGAGTTGCGTATTTACGAAGCAGACATTTTAAGCCGTTTCGCCAAACTGGTAATCGGTAAGCCAGCAGTGGGTGGGCCAAAACGTTTGACTTTGGGCACGATTGTCACTCAGGAATATCTGGATGGCTTAGAGCGCAAAGACTGGTTCGCCATTCGTATGCAGGATGAGGATGTCAATACTCAGCTAGAGTCATTGGCCGTTCAGATCGAAGAGAAGAAAAAGCTCTACGAAACTCGCTTGCAAAAGCAGCGTGACAAATTAATGGCAGGCGATGATCTAGCACCAGGTGTGCTGAAAATGGTCAAGGTCTACATTGCGGTTAAGCGTCGCATGCAGCCGGGTGACAAAATGGCGGGTCGCCACGGTAACAAGGGTGTGGTTTCACGCATTGTTCCGGTTGAAGATATGCCATACCTTGCCAATGGCCAGACCGTTGATATCGTTTTGAATCCATTGGGCGTTCCTTCTCGTATGAACGTTGGTCAGGTTTTGGAAACTCACTTAGGTTGGGCAGCCAAAGGTCTGGGTGAAAAAATCGGGCGTATGATTGATGCTAAGGCGCAAATTGATGATATGCGCAAATTTATTAGTGAAGTCTATGCCACCGGTGGTAATCCAAATCAGGATCATGTCGTTGAAGAATTGACCGATAGCGAAGTCATTGAATTGGCGAAAAACCTGCGTAAGGGTGTGCCAATGGCGACTCAGGTGTTCGATGGCGCACATGAGCATGAAATTAAAAACATGCTGCGTTTAGCGGACTTGCCTGAAAGCGGTCAAACCACCTTGTATGATGGTCGTACCGGTGATTCGTTTGAACGTAAGGTAACCGTGGGTTACATGCACATGCTGAAACTCAACCACTTGGTTGATGATAAAATGCATGCACGTTCGACTGGTCCTTACAGTTTGGTTACTCAGCAGCCATTAGGTGGTAAAGCTCAATTCGGTGGTCAGCGCTTCGGTGAGATGGAGGTGTGGGCACTGGAAGCTTATGGTGCTGCTTACACCTTGCAGGAAATGCTCACTGTCAAGTCGGACGACGTCAATGGACGTAACCGCATGTACAAAAACATTGTGGACGGCGACCACTATATGGAAGCCAGTATGCCTGAGTCCTTCAATGTATTGATGAAGGAAATCCGCTCACTCGGTCTGAATATCGAACTGGAACGGGACTAAACCGCGATGAAAGATTTATTGAACTTCCACAAGAAAGAACAGGAATCCCACGACTTTGATGCTATTAAAGTCGGTCTGGCTTCGCCTGAGGTGATTCGTTCATGGTCTTACGGTGAAGTCAAAAAGCCGGAGACCATTAACTACCGTACATTCAAACCAGAACGGGATGGCTTGTTCTGCGCGAAAATCTTTGGCCCGGTCAAGGATTATGAATGTCTGTGCGGCAAGTATAAGCGTTTGAAACACCGCGGTGTGGTCTGCGAGAAATGCGGCGTTGAAGTTACCCAGACCAAAGTTCGGCGTGAACGTATGGGGCATATCGAGCTGGCTAGCCCGGTTGCCCATATTTGGTTTTTGAAGTCACTGCCATCACGTATCGGTTTGATGCTGGATATGACGTTGCGTGACATCGAGCGTATCCTGTATTTTGAAACCTTTGTGGTGACCGAACCGGGTATGACCACGCTGGAACGCAGCCAGTTATTAAGCGATGAAGCTTATCTGGAAGCGGTTGAAGAATTTGGTGATGAATTCGAAGCCAGCATGGGTGCTGAAGCCATTTATGAATTGTTGCGCTCCATCGATTTAAAAGATGAAGTCAACAAAATGCGCGAAGAAATTGCGGAAACTGGCTCTGAAACCAAGCTTAAGCGCTTAGGTAAACGCTTGAAACTGATGGAGTCTTTCCTCAGTTCCGGCAACAAGCCTGAGTGGATGATTATGACCGTGTTGCCAGTGTTGCCACCGGATCTGCGTCCATTGGTACCACTGGATGGTGGTCGCTTTGCGACTTCTGACCTGAATGATCTGTACCGTCGCGTTATTAACCGTAATAACCGTCTGAAGCGTCTGCTGGAGCTGAATGCCCCTGACATTATCGTGCGCAATGAAAAGCGTATGTTGCAGGAATCCGTGGATGCGCTGTTAGACAATGGTCGTCGCGGTCGTGCGATTACCGGTTCCAATAAGCGTCCATTGAAGTCCTTGTCAGACATGATCAAGGGTAAACAAGGCCGTTTCCGTCAGAACTTGTTGGGTAAACGTGTTGACTACTCAGGCCGTTCTGTCATCGTGGTTGGCCCGACCTTACGTCTGCACCAGTGCGGTCTGCCTAAGAAAATGGCACTGGAACTGTTTAAGCCGTTTATTTTCGGTAAACTGCAACGTCGTGGTCTGGCAACTACCATTAAAGCGGCGAAAAAACTGGTAGAGCGTGAAACGGCTGAAGTATGGGATATTCTCGCTGAGGTTATCCGCGAACATCCGGTTATGCTCAACCGCGCACCAACCTTGCACCGTTTGGGTATTCAGGCATTTGAACCCACCCTGATTGAAGGTAAAGCGATTCAGCTACATCCGTTAGTGTGTTCTGCGTTCAACGCGGACTTTGACGGTGACCAGATGGCGGTTCACGTCCCATTGTCTTTGGAAGCGCAGCTTGAAGCGCGTACCCTGATGATGGCAACCAACAATGTTCTCTCACCAGCAAACGGCGACCCAATCATCGTACCTTCTCAAGACATCGTCTTGGGCTTGTATTACATGACTCGTGACGCAGTAAATGCCAAAGGCGAGGGTATGGTGTTTGCTGACCCGGCAGAAGCACAACGCGCTTATGAAACTGGCAATGCTTCACTGCACGCTAAAGTCAAAGTACGCATTACCGATACTCTCAAAGATGAAGATGGTGAATTCATCAAGCGTACCCGCTTGATTGATACCACTGTCGGTCGTTCCTTGCTGACTAATATCATGCCGGAAGGTTTGCCTTTTGAACTCTTTAACGTGGTGTTGAAGAAAAAGGCTATCTCTAAGCTGATTAATGAAGCTTACCGTCGTGTAGGCCTGAAATCTGCGGTTATCTTTGCTGACCAATTGATGTACACCGGTTATCGTTATGCAACCCGTGCAGGGGTTTCTTTCTGTGCGGATGACATGATGATCCCTGAGAAAAAAGCGGTTCTGTTGGAAGAAGCAGAAACAGCTGTCTTGGAAATTGAACATCAGTTTGCCAGCGGTTTGGTAACCCAAGGCGAACGTTACAATAAAGTCGTCGATATCTGGGCCAGTACCAATGAAAAAGTCGCCAAGGCGATGATGGAAAAAATTGGTAAGCAAGAAGTCATCGATGCTGAAGGCAAAACGGTTTACCAAGAGTCGTTTAACTCCATCTACATGATGGCGGATTCCGGGGCGAGGGGTTCTGCCGCCCAGATTCGTCAGCTAGCGGGGATGCGTGGCTTGATGGCAAAACCGGATGGTTCCATCATTGAAACGCCGATTACCTCCAACTTCCGTGAAGGTTTGAACGTTTTACAATACTTCATCTCTACTCACGGTGCGCGTAAAGGTTTGGCGGATACCGCACTGAAAACCGCGAACTCCGGTTATTTGACGCGTCGTCTAGTCGACGTAGCGCAAGACATGGTCGTTACCATTGATGATTGTGGTACCGAACAGGGTATCCTGATGCGTCCTATCATCGAAGGCGGCGATGTGGTTGAAGCGCTGGCTGAACGCGTTCTCGGTCGTGTGGTAGCACAAGACGTTAAGAAAGGTGATGAGGTGCTGATTCCAGCGGGCACCTTCTTAGATGAAGCTTGGGTTAAACAGATTGATGCACTGGCCGTAGACGAAATTCTGGTGCGTTCTGCTATTACTTGCGAAACTCGTTATGGTGTCTGTGCAAAATGCTACGGACGTGACCTTGCGCGTGGCCATATCGTCAATAAAGGCGAGGCTGTCGGAGTTATCGCTGCTCAGTCTATCGGTGAACCAGGTACTCAGTTAACCATGCGTACGTTCCACATCGGTGGTGCGGCAAGCCGGTCGGCGGCAGAGAGCAATATTTCCGTCAAATCGGCTGGTCAGATTCATTTGATCAATGTTAAGACGGTTCGCAACAAAGACAACAAACTGGTGGTGGTATCACGTTCTGGTGAGTTGGGCGTGGTGGATGCGGAAGGCCGCGATAAAGAACGTTACAAGTTGTCATACGGTGCCATTTTGTCGGTGGAACAATATGCACAGGTATCTGCTGGTCAAGAAGTGGCTACGTGGGACCCGCATACTCACCCAATCATTTCCGAGGTGACCGGTCGTGTTGACTTTAGCGACTTTATTGATGGTGTAACCGTACAGACCAAGATTGATGATATTACCGGCTTGTCTTCAATTGAAATCATGGACCCACGTAACCGTCCAACAGCTGGTCGCGAACTGCGTCCAACGGTACGTTTGCTGGATGCCAATGGTGACAGCGTGTTCTTTGAAGGCACTAAGATTCCGGTACAGTATCCGCTGCCTGCAGGGGCGATTGTTAGCTCTACCAATGGTGCAAGCGTAGAGGTAGGTGAGGTTATTGCCCGTCTGCCACAAGCCTCTTCTAAAACCCGTGACATTACCGGTGGTTTGCCGCGTGTTGCCGACTTGTTCGAAGCACGTAAACCTAAGGATGGCGCTATTTTGGCGGAAAAATCCGGTACTATTTCCTTCGGTAAGGAAACTAAGGGTAAACAGCGCGTCATTATCACCAATGAAGATGGTGAACAGCATGAAGAGCTGATTCCAAAATGGCGTAATCTGGACGTGTTCGAGGGTGAAAAAGTCAACCGTGGTGAAACCATTGCTGACGGTGAACCTAACCCACACGACATTCTGCGCTTGTTAGGTGCGACAGCGTTGGCTGAATATCAGGTCAAAGAAATTCAGGACGTTTACCGTCTGCAAGGTGTAAAAATCAATGACAAACACATTGAAGTCATTGTGCGCCAGATGATGCGTAAAGTTGAAATCATTGACCCAGGTGAAAGTCGCTTCCTGCGTGGTGAGCAAACTGACTACTGGCGTGTGGTTGAAGAAAATAAACGTCTGAATGCCGATGGTAAACTTAAAATTACCTACGAACGTTTATTGATGGGTATTACCAAAGCTTCCTTGGTAACAGATTCCTTCGTATCCGCTGCATCCTTCCAGGAAACTACTCGTGTTCTAACCGAAGCCGCTGTGCGTGGCGCACGTGACGAACTGCGTGGTCTGAAGGAAAACGTTATCGTTGGTCGTCTGATTCCAGCTGGGACTGGTTTAGCTTATCACGATGATCGTCGTAGTCAGCGCAATGAATTCGCGTATGAACGGCCCGTTTCCAGCGAAAGCATCAGTTTTGGTGAGCCATTAGATATGGATTCCGACTGAGTATTTCGACGGAAATAGATGTAATAATGTGATTATAGGGAAAACTTCCTTGACAGGAAGTTTTCTGATCCCTAAAATCTGGCGTCCTTAAACAGACCGATTTTCGGTCTGTTGTCTTTATGGGGACTCGATAGCCAGACAAGTTCCTCGTGGCAGGTTAGGAGAATGTTTTTAAATTATGGCAACAGTTAACCAATTGGTGCGCAAACCGCGCCAAAGCAAAGTAGAGAAAAGCAAGGTGCCAGCGTTAGAGGCATGCCCTCAGCGTCGTGGCGTTTGTACTCGTGTTTACACAACAACGCCTAAAAAACCAAACTCCGCTATGCGTAAGGTTGCGCGTGTGCGTCTGACCAATGGTTTTGAGGTAACCAGCTATATCGGTGGTGAAGGTCATAATCTTCAAGAACACTCGGTTGTGCTGATTCGCGGCGGTCGTGTTAAAGACCTGCCGGGTGTTCGTTATCATACCGTGCGTGGCAGTCTGGATACGCAAGGTGTTAAAGGTCGTCAACAGGCCCGTTCTAAATACGGTACTAAGCGTCCTAAGAAGTAATTCACAGGTGAGATGAGTCATGCCTAGAAGAAGAGAAGTCCCCAAACGCGATGTACTGCCTGATCCGAAGTTTGGGAGTCAGTTACTGAGCAAATTTATGAATGCCGTTATGAAAGACGGTAAAAAGTCAGTAGCTGAACAAATCATTTATGGTGCATTAGATGAAATCGCCAATAAAAAAGGTGGCGATGGTCTGGATGTGCTGGAAGGTGCTTTGGACAACGTCCGCCCTGCGGTAGAAGTGAAATCTCGCCGTGTGGGTGGTGCTACTTATCAGGTGCCGGTCGAAGTGCGTCCTTCTCGTCAGAATGCTTTGGCAATGCGCTGGTTAATCGAAGCTGCGCGTAAACGTGGTGAAAAATCCATGGCACGTAAGCTCGCTGGCGAACTGATGGATGCCTCTGAAAAACGTGGTACTGCTGTTAAAAAGCGTGAAGACGTGCATCGTATGGCTGAAGCCAATAAAGCATTTGCACACTTCCGCTGGTAATTGAGAGCGAAAAAACGTGGCCCGTACAACCCCTATTGAACAGTATCGTAACATCGGCATCATGGCTCATATTGATGCTGGTAAAACGACTGTGACTGAACGCATCCTGTTTTACACCGGTGTGTCACACAAGATTGGGGAAGTGCATGACGGTGCGGCAACTATGGACTGGATGGAGCAAGAGCGTGAGCGTGGTATTACCATTACCTCTGCTGCGACGACTTGTTTCTGGTCAGGCATGGACAAGCAATTTGCTCAGCACCGTATCAATATCATTGATACTCCCGGTCACGTTGATTTCACCATCGAAGTAGAACGTTCATTACGTGTATTGGACGGTGCAGTATTTGTGCTGTGTGCAGTTGGCGGTGTCCAACCTCAGTCAGAAACTGTTTGGCGTCAGGCCAATAAATACCATGTCCCACGTATGGCGTTTGTCAATAAGATGGACCGCTCTGGCGCTAATTTCTTGCGCGTTTACGAACAGCTAAAAGCTAAGCTCAAAGCCAACCCTGTGCCTTTGCAGTTGCCGATTGGTGCAGAAGAGGATTTTGTCGGTATTGTCGATTTGCTACGTATGCAAGCGATCATGTGGAATGATAATGATCGCGGCATGACGTATACCGCTACTGATATTCCGGCTGACATGCTTGATAGCTGTCAGCATTGGCGTGAACAAATGGTTTCAGCTGCTGCTGAAGCTAGTGAAGAGTTGATGGATAAGTACCTTGAACAAGGGGATCTGTCGACTGAAGAGATTATTGCCGGTTTGCGCAAACGCACAATTGCTCTTGAAATTGTCCCAATGACGTGTGGATCTGCCTTCAAGAATAAAGGCATTCAGGCTGTTTTAGACAAAGTCGTTGAATTGATGCCGTCACCGGTGGATGTGCCTTCCATCAAAGGGCATCTAAATGACAAAAATGAAACCGAGGCAGAGCGTCATCCTTCCGATGAAGAGCCATTCGCGGCATTAGCATTCAAGATTGCTACAGATCCATTTGTTGGTACCTTGACCTTCTTCCGCGTCTACTCAGGGATATTGACTAGTCAAAGTGCTGTCTATAACCCCATCAAAGGTAAACGTGAGCGTATTGGTCGTTTGGTGCAGATGCACTCCAATTCACGTGAAGACATTGATGAAGTGCGCGCTGGGGATATAGCTGCTGCTGTTGGTCTGAAAGAAGTGACTACAGGTGATACGCTATGTGACATGAATCATGTCATTACCTTAGAAAAAATGGATTTCCCAGAGCCGGTGATTGCTGTAGCAGTTGAGCCAAAGTCTAAAGCTGATCAGGAGCGTATGGGCATTGCCTTGAGCAAGTTAGCTCAGGAAGACCCATCCTTCCGAGTGCGTACGGATGAAGAAACGGGTCAAACCATTATTGCAGGTATGGGCGAGCTTCATCTGGAAATTATCGTTGACCGGATTGTGGCGCGGCGTTATAAATGAGTCATCGAAAGCGTTATAATTGCCACCATAATC
>CAZCJE010000080.1:0-14963 GCA_964498805.1 uncultured Thiothrix sp. | reverse complement strand
TTAACCCCACTACTACGTCCTTGCCCTACCCGGAAAACTGGAACGAGCAGGAGCGTCGATCTGCCGCCCATATTCTTGACGGCTTAAACCCTGACGATGCGCGTGATTGCTTGCTGATTTTGAGCCGCAGCATGCAAGCGCGGTCGGTGCCATCGCCTTTGGGCTATTTGCATAATCTCGTCAAAGCGGCGCGTGCCGGGCGTTTGAATCGCAGCGTTTTGCAAAAACAGCCTGTTCCAACCCCAACCCAGACTGTATCTCCCTCAACTGCTAGCGCCTCAACATCAACCGCAAGCGCGTCCGCTTCGAGTACGCCGCCTGAAGACCTAAAGCAACGTTTGTGGGCTATTAGCGAAGAAATTCGCAGTCTGGATCGATTATTTGCGTTTGTAGGCGAGCCTATGGATAGCAAAACAGCGGCGAAAAAAGCGCAATTGGTGGCGGAATATCAGCGTTTATTGGCGACTTAGCCGGTTAGCTCAGCCTATTGCCTATCAAAATGCTTATAAAGCATGCGTATTTGGTTCGACGCCTAAAACCGTGTTAATAAAGTGGGGCCGTATAGCCGCTACACAGGCATGGGTATTAGCGTTTTTCTGCAAACAAAGATGGTTGTGATGGATTTAAGTTGTATTTATCGGGCATGGCGTGCACCTTTACTGGCAAACACTGACACTAAGAGGATGGCATGAAACGCATTCTGGTTTTATTAGCGCATCCGGCATTGGAAAAATCTCGGGTGCAAATTCGTTTAGTTCAGGCAGCGCGTTCAGTAGACGGGGTATATGTGCATGATCTGTATGAGCATTACCCGGATTTTCTAATTGATGTAAACCGTGAACAAGCCTTACTGCAAGACTATGACCTGATTGTGTTTCAGCATCCTTTGTATTGGTATAGCTCGCCGTCTTTGCTGAAAGAATGGCAGGATTTAGTGCTCGGTTATGGCTTTGCTTATGGTTCGGAAGGCCGTTCATTGCGTGGCAAATTGTTTGCCAGTGTGATCAGCACCGGCGGGAGTCGGCAAACCTATTGTGCTGAGGGTAGCAACCATTTTTCCATGACCGATTTATTGCGCCCGTTTGAACAAATGGCTGGCTTGTGCGGGATGCATTACCTACCGCCTTTTATGGTGTATGGCACTTACAATCTCAGTGAGGCGGCTATTGTCCACTATGCGGATGAATACCGGCGTTTGCTGGAATTTTTAACCACTGGCAAGGTTGAAATCACCAAGTTGCAAACCCTGACCCATCTGAATGATTGGCAAAGCCAGCAAGGTTGACGCATGGAATTATTACAAAACGCCTTTATTTTTCTTGCCGCTGGTGTGATTGCCGTGCCGATTGCTAGCCGTTTGGGTTTGGGTTCGGTACTCGGTTATTTGATGGCGGGGGCTTTGATTGGCCCGTATGTATTGGGCTTGGTGAAACAACCGGAAGACGTGATGCATTTTGCCGAATTTGGCGTGGTCATTATGCTGTTTCTGATTGGGCTGGAGCTGAAACCGTCGATTCTGTGGCGTATGCGTATGCCGATTCTGGGTTTGGGTGGTTTGCAGGTTGTCGTTACCACTTTAGCGTTAACCGCAGTGGCTTGGTTAGTAGGGCAGGAGGGTCGGGCGGCGTTGGCCATAGGGTTGATTCTGGCGTTATCCTCCACCGCGATTGCGCTACAAATTTTTGAAGAAAAGCAGTTATTGCAAACCGATGGAGGCCGTTCAGCCTTTGCGGTGTTGCTGTTTCAGGATATTGCGGTCATTCCGATTTTGGCGCTATTGCCATTGTTAGCCACGCGCATTGTTCATCAGGCGGCAGGTGATGAACATAACGTGAGTGCCATTAGCCATTTGGCGGGCTGGCAACAAACCTTGCTGGTGATTGCGGTAGTCGCGGGCATTATATTGGTGGGGCGCTTTCTGACTCGTCCGATCTTCCGCTTTATTGCTGAAAGCCATTTACGCGAAATCTTTACCGCGGCGGCCTTATTATTGGTAGTGGGCATTACCTTACTGATGAATATGGTCGGGTTATCTCCAGCCCTAGGTGCCTTTATTGCCGGGGTGGTATTGGCGGATAATGAATACCGACATGAATTAGAAGCCAATATCGAGCCTTTTAAAGGTTTGCTATTGGGGCTGTTTTTTATTTCGGTGGGCGCAGAAATTGATTTCAACCTGTTATTACAAAAGCCCATGCTGATTGGTGGAATTGTATTGGGCCTGATTGTGATTAAAGGCTTGGTATTATGGTTATTGGCGACGTTATTTCAGATTCGCGGCGGTGATAGTTATTGGTTTGCGTTTGGCTTAGCCCAAGGGGGCGAATTTGGATTTGTGCTATTGACCTTTGCGCAGAATAATTATGTGCTCAATACCGAAATCGTCAATTTGTTAACGGTGGCAATTGCTTCTTCCATGTTACTGACGCCCATTCTGATTCTACTGAATGAAAAGTGGGTGCAACCGTTGTTTCATGACAGTGAACAATTTGATGATGCTATGACCGACAATACCGCAGCGCCAGTTGACCCGGAAACGGCTCCTGTCATTCTCGCCGGGTTTGGACGCTTTGGGCAAATTGTAGGCCGTTTATTATTGGTGAATGATATTAAGGTAACGGTATTAGATAACAGTGCCGCACATATTGAACGGGTAAGGCGTTTTGGTTTTCAGGTGTTTTATGGTGATGCCGGGCGTGAGGATTTATTGCGGTTAGCGGGGGCGGAAAAAGCGAAATTACTGGTAATTGCAGTCGATGATCGTGAAAAGACTTTGGCTATTCTTAAAACCGTTAAGCGTTCCTTCCCTAACTTGCAAGTATTAACCCGAGCCTATGATGTGCTGCATTATCATGACTTACAGCGCGCAGGAGCGGATTATATTGAACGTGAAATGTTTCAAGGTGCACTGACATTAGGCGAACAAACCTTACGTAGGTTAGGCATGCGTGCCTTTCAAGCCCGGCGTAATGCTTTGCAATTTGCCCTGCATGATCGCGAGATTGTGGCGAAGCTGGCTAAAGATCATATTGAAAGTAAAAGCTTTATTTCAGCAGCGCGTCAGGCACATCAGGAGGTATTGGAAACCTTGCACGCTGACCGTCAACACCAGCAGCAACTCGATGATCATGCGTGGGATGTGGCTAAACGTGATTAAAATTAGTTGCAGTGCCTAGAACGTACGAGGTGACTAAGGCTTCTTTTGTCAGGCAAGGTAACAGCTGATAATGGCGAATGTTTCATCCATCTGAGGAGTTATCCATGTTGCAATGGAAAGATGTTGTGCAGCTGGCTAGACAAGGCAATTTACCCGCTGATCAAACAGTGACAAAAACGGATGCGCAATGGCGCAATCAATTAAGCTCGGAACAATATTATGTAACGCGTCAAAAAGGTACGGAACGACCGTTTAGTTCGGCGATGTGTGGGCTGTTTAAACCGGGTCGTTATGCTTGCATTTGTTGTGATACGCTGCTATTTGATTCGCGTGAAAAGTTTGATTCGGGAACTGGCTGGCCTTCTTTTACCCAACCTGTAAAAGAAAATGCTATTGCTTATCATGAAGATAACTCGCACGGCATGCAGCGTGTCGAAACGACCTGCAATACTTGTGGTGCACATTTAGGCCACGTTTTTCCCGATGGTCCACCACCGAGTGGTTTACGTTATTGCATGAATGCGTTGGCATTAAAAGTGCTAGAATCTGAGTAAGATTTGCACTTTAAGGCAGCGTCATTAGTTGCAGAAAACAGGGGGAATGACAATACTAGTTTCATGGCTCATGATTATAACTTATTAATTTTACACAGACTTGCCAGAGTGGCAGCTCTTTTTACTATCGGTATAGGGATAATAGTGCTGCTGGGTTGGTGGTTAGACTTACCGGTTTTATATCAGGTAGCGCCTACTTTACCCGCTGTGCCGCCGAATGCAGGTCTGGTATTTATTCTGTTGGGTGCCTCGTTATATTGGTCACAGCCCACACAGGTTTTACGTAAATTTTACCACTACCTAGGGCAAACACTAGCCCTAGCCAGTTTAGTGATCGGCTTATTAAGCCTACTGAACTATGCCCCTGTGCCAATAGACATTCCTATTGATCAGCTTTTGACAGGTTTATTTGCGGTAACACCATCGGTATTAGCCTTATCACCACAAGTAGCGTTTGCGTTTGTATTAGCCAGTATTGGTTTATTGCTGTTATCCCTGAATCAACCGGTGTTAACTCGACTGGTTCAGGTAGGGGCTTTTGGCGCTTTAATGTTAATGGTGGTGGTATTTTTGGGTTATGCTCATTTAGAATCACGCTTTTATATTGCTGGTGGCTCTATTGGGATTGGTATTCAAAGCGTTACCGCTTTAGTCGCATTCGGTTGGGGTGTAATCCTAACGCGGGTAGAGCAAAGCTTTCTGAGTTTAATGGCTGAACCAACCTCCGGTGGTTTAGTGGTTAGGCGCATGATGTTACTGGTTATTCTGATTCCTATATTATTAGGCTGGTTACCATTAGTTGTACACTCGACCTACTTTACCCATATCCAGATTGAATCCTTGTTGGCCTCTGGTTTGTTATTTGTGGCTGTTTTAACAGTGCTTTCTTTAGCGCATCGGCTGGATATGCAGGAAATCCAATGGCGTAAAGCGGAACAAAAATCGCTAAGCCACCAAGCTAAGCTCGCGCATGTGCTGCGTTTAAGTACAATGGGGGAAATGGCTTCCGGGATTGCCCATGAATTGAATCAACCATTGGCAGCAGTCGCTAATTACTCGGGTGCTTGTCAGCGTATGATTCGTAATGGCTGTGCCGCTGAACAATTACTTGAACCTTTGGAAAATATTCAAAAACAGGCATTACGTGCTTCAGAAATCATTCGTCGCTTGCGCGCTTTTATCTCAAAACAATTACCTAATAAAACCGCCGGTAATCTTAATGAACTTGTCCAGGAAGCGGTTGGTTTATTACGCGATGTAATGACAATTAATCAGGTCAAAATCAATATGAATTTGGCCGCGAACATGCCGAACCTTAAGGTAGATGCTATTCAGATTGAACAGATTATTATCAATATTTTACAAAATGCGATTGATGCCTTACAGGTAATAGATTCGGCTGAACGCCATATTCAGGTGACGACTCATGTGAAGGCGGACGGTACCTTACAAACCGATATTACGGATTCAGGGCCGGGAATGGATGAGGCGCTAACCAAGCGTATATTTGAGCCGTTTGTTACCACCAAAGGCAAAGACGGTATGGGTATTGGTTTAGCCCTATGCCGTTCTGTTATTGAAGCCCATGGTGGACGCTTGTGGGTACAATCCGCGTTAGGTCAGGGCAGTACTTTCTCATTTAGCCTGCCGGTTAGGGATGAATAATGAGGTATCCTGACCGTATGAGTCAGGACAGGGTGTATTTTTTTAGGCGGTAATTCAACGCATCACGGCTAATACCTAGCAGGCGTGCTGCATGACTTTTGTTATTTTGTGTGCGCGCAAGAGCCTGATTCAGTAAATCACGTTCGAGCTCATCCAGATTGATACCCTGCACCGGCAGATTAAATGGATTCACCGTTCCACCGCGTTCAGTTTGACGCATTTCCAGCGGTAAATTGTTTAAGCCGATGGTTGTACCCGCTAGCAAAATGCTCAAACGTTCACATAGATTGCGTAATTCGCGCACATTACCCGGCCAGAAATAGCGTTGCAGTTGTATTTTGGCGTCCTTGTCCAATTGGGCTGTGGGTAAGCGGTGTTGCGTGGCAAACTGACGCAGAAAATGCTGACTTAAGAGTTCAATATCTTCCTTGCGTTCCCGTAAAGGCGGTAATTCCACTGGCACAATATTCAGGCGGTAATACAGATCAGTGCGGAACTCACCTTTTTGCGCCATATTGTACAAATCGCGGTGAGTGGCAGCCAAGACACGTACATTTAAACGTCGCACTTGGGTTTCACCTAACGGCAAAACTTCGCCAGATTCCAGAAAACGCAGCAGCTTAGCCTGTAACGCTAATGGTAATTCGCCGATTTCATCCAGAAACAAGGTGCCACCTTCAGCCGCACCAATCAGCCCACCTTGCGCCTGATCTGCGCCGGTAAAGGCCCCTTTGCGGTGGCCAAACAAGAGCGATTCAGCCAATGTTTCCGGTAAAGCCGCGCAATTAACCGTGATGAAAGCACGGGAACGCCGCGCACTGGTGGCATGGATGGCGTGAGCGACTAATTCCTTGCCAGTGCCGGATTCGCCGGTAATCAATACACTGGCATCGGTTTGCGCAATCAGGTGCGCGGAACGTAAGACAGCTTCTAATAAGGGCGAACGGGTAATAATGTCACTGAATTGCATAGCCAAGCCTGTCACTCACCATTAAAAGGGAGCGTTAATAGTAACAAACCCCGCCAAAGCGGGGCTCGTATTATATCAATGAAAAGGTAGCAAATATTTATTTGAACGCTTCGCCAGTCGGATAACCCATTTTTTTCAAGGCAAAAGCTAAGGGGCAAAAGCCGGTAAAGGAAGCTTGAATCAGGTTAATACCAACAAAAGCCAGCAACAGTACACTGACGGTCGGGAAGCCTGCATAACCCAATCCCAGTGCCACTAATACCATTACGCCTGCAAATGCCAAGACGATGCGATCAATATTCATGATTTTTCCTTTGTATAATAGGGTGAAACATCAACTGCGTAAGTATATTAGCACTTATTAATTTATTAGCGCCTTGCGCACTATCAAGGTGACACAGGCTTGCGGAAAGCTATGGTTGGAACACAGCAAGCTGCTCAGAAGCTGGGATTACCGAAAAGCTATCGTGGCGTGCTGTAAAGTTATACGCCTGCGAGTGGGGCTTTGTAGTAGCCCCTCCTAAGACAGGAACACCTAAACCGGGCGTTCTTGATAGGCGTGCAGGCGTTTTTCCAGCAGACGGAAGCCATACACCAGGATATAGGTGAGGATTAGGTAAAGCGCCGCCGCTGTGAGGTACATTTCGTACACAGCAAAGGTTTTGGAACGGATTAAATCGGCTGCCCCGGTTAATTCCACCACAGTAATAGCGCTAGCCAGCGAGGTTGCTTGCAGTAAGAATACGACTTCATTGCCATAAGCGGGTAGGGCAATCCGGAAGGCTTTTGGCATAATGATGCGGCGGAATAATAACCAGCCTGACATGCCAAACGCTTTACCGGCTTCAATCTCACCGCGTGGTACGGCTTGAATGGCTCCACGGAAAATCTCTGCTGAATAAGCCGCGGTATTCAAGGTTAAAGTCAAAGCCGCACAAAACCACGCATTGCGGAAATACGTCCATAAACCGGCACTTTCTAAGGCATCGCGGAATTGGCCACTGCCGTAATAGATCAAAAACAGTTGTACCAATAGCGGTGTACCACGGAAATAAAATACAAACCCATACGCAGGCCAGCTTAACAGCGGATTTTTCGACAATCTTGCTAAGGCCAGCGGAATCGCCAGCATTAAGCCAAAGATGACACTGACAAGGGTAATTTCTAAGGTTTGTCCGGCACCGGCGAGCAGCTTAGGTAAGCTTTCAACAATTAGATTCCAATCCATTAGTTAGCTCTCCGTACACCACGATTGGCCCAGTTTTCCGCTTGCTTCAATACCAGCATTGAAACCAGTGTAATGCCTAAAAACAGTAAGGAAGCGAGGAAGTACACGGTAAAAGGTTGATGAATGGCAATGGCGGTAATTTTAGCCTTACGCATAAGTTCATCCAGCTGAATCAAGGAAATTAAGGCAGTGGCTTTGATTAACACCATCCACACATTACCTAAACCGGGAATGGCCATGCGCATGGCTAGCGGTAACTGCACGCGCCGAAAAGCCAGCGTCTTGCTCATGCCAATGGCACGGGCTGCTTCCATTTGCCCGCGTGGGACGGATTTAAAAGCGCCCCGTAACACTTCAGTACAAAATGCGCCGTAAATAAAGCCTATGGTCATGACCCCGGCCACGAACGGGTTAAGGTCAATACGCACATCATAGCCAAACGAAGCAGCAGTATCCTGAATCAATTTCGGTATGCCGTAATACACCAGCAATAACAGAATCAGCTCCGGTACCCCACGCACTACTGTGGTATAGGTATCCGCGACCCAATTGGCCACCCGCGAGTGGGAAAATTTACCCCAAGTTCCCAATAGACCAAACAAAATGGCCACGGCCATAGCGCATATCCCAACCATGACTGTCATCTGCAAACCTTGCAACAATGCCCAGCCGTAACCTTGTAAATCCAGCATGGAGTCTCCGTCTGCTTTATCTAAACGTGCGTGTATTCTGGGAGAAGCGGGATGCTGCTAGCAATCCCGCTCTATTTAAACCGCAACCCGTGAGCGAGGTGGATTAATCCCCGTACAGATCAAAGTCAAAGTATTTCTGATTAATCTTGGTGTAAGTACCATCCGCGCGAATCTGCTCAATCGCCTTATTGAATTTCTCAGCCAGCTCTTTATCGCCTTTGCGCACGCCAATACCAATGCCTTCGCCAATATAGGCTTTATCTTTGAAGTCACCGCCGACGAATTCGACTTTAGCCGCATTAGCCGGGTCTTTAACAAAGGGCGCTAATACCACCGAATCTGCACACACTAAATCAACCCGCCCAGACAATAAATCCATATTGGCTTCGTCCTGGGTTTTGTAAGGGGTGACTTCAGCAATATCTTTGAATTTGTTGCGCGCGAAGTTATCCGCGACCACACCGCCTTGCACGCCAACAGTTTTGCCTTTGAGCTTGGCATTATCAGAAGGGTCTACGCTACTGCCTTTGGTGCGGATACACTTGATAGGCGTGGCATAATACTTATTGGTGAAATCAATCTTGGCCTTACGCTCATCGGTGATGGACATAGAGGCAATAATGGCATCGAATTTTTTCGCATCTAAGGCTGGAATCAGGCCATCCCAATCAGAAGTTACCCATTCGCATTCCACTTTCATGGCTGCACACAAGGCATTACCGATATCAATATCAAAACCGACCGGTTTGCCATTCGGGTCAATGGAGTTGAAGGGTGCATAAGCGCCTTCCGTGCCTAAACGCAGTTTAGCGGCGGAAGCGGTTGCTGGCGCTGCCTGATCTTTGCTTTGGGAAGAGGCGGCTGGGTCGCTGCTATTACAAGCAGTCAGCATCACCAGCATGGCACTCGATAGCAACAGGCCTAATTTCTTCATGGGATTCTCCTGTGAG
The DNA here is from genome assembly GCA_964498805.1 of uncultured Thiothrix sp. Lineage (GTDB taxonomy): Bacteria > Pseudomonadota > Gammaproteobacteria > Thiotrichales > Thiotrichaceae > Thiothrix. Next base: position 5,747 of record CAZCJE010000080.1, on the reverse strand, counting down.
TTGAAAAGGTTTGAAGACCAGCAAAAACTAAAACGAAACGATAGCCAAACGGCTATTTGAGCTATTTGAGCTATTTGAGCTGTTTGGCGAGAAACTGTTGGCAACGTTCGGATTTGGGATGACCAAATACTTGTTCCGGGGTACCTTGTTCCTCGATTTGTCCTTTATGCAAAAATACGACCTGTGAGGACACTTCACGGGCAAAACCCATTTCGTGCGTCACCACTAGCATGGTCATACCTTCATCCGCGAGCTGACGCATGACGCGCAATACTTCGCCGACTAATTCTGGGTCAAGTGCTGAAGTCGGTTCGTCAAACAGCAAGACTTCCGGCTTCATGGCTAAAGCGCGGGCGATGGCGACACGTTGTTGTTGCCCACCAGATAAGTGGTCAGGGTAACTATCAGCCTTATTGGCGATACCGACCTTGTGCAACAGCTCCATGGCGTACTCTTTGGCTTGCGCTTTAGGGGTGCCGAGCACATGCACAGGCGCTTCAATAATATTTTCCAAAATGGTGCGATGACTCCACAGATTAAAACTCTGGAACACCATGCCTAGGCGGGTGCGAATGTGATCGACCTGCTTTTGGTTTTTGGGAATAGCTTTGCCGTGGCGGTCTTTGCTCATTTCAATCAATTCGCCGTTGACATAGACTTCGCCTTCATCAGGGGTTTCCAGCAAATTGATACAGCGGAGGAAAGTACTTTTGCCCGAACCACTCGAGCCGAGGAGGGAAATGACATCGCCTTTGTGAGCGGTTAAAGAAATTCCATTAAGGACGGATAATTCACCAAATCGTTTGCGGATGTTGTTTACCACAAGTGCATGTTCTGGCGGCATCAGGACGGGATCTCTTGTGACAGTCAGGATACATACAGCAATAATGCAATCATTCAAATAAAGCAAGCAAAACCCGAATGCAATCCACCTATTCCCCCTATTTTTATAGTATGCTTTTTTTTAGGGAATAAGTGGAATCACGGTGTGCCGCTAGTGTCGTGTGTAAATAGTAGTGTATAAAAGTGTAGCTGCATTCAAATAGTGCGCTCTAACGCTGCAATGCACAACCATAAAGCCAGTTGGGAATTTCTACCAAAGATGGCATGGATATTGCTGATGCTTCCCCTGTAAATCTATTTTCGTTGTTATCAAGCAACACCATGTGTTGTTTATCTTTACATACATTTGAGGTGTCCTATGCGTAATGCCAAGAAGATTTTTGCACATAGTCTTATAGCCATGCTGTCAGCAACCGCGTTAGCGGTACCTGTGGCACACGCTGGCTCTGGCGTCGATGTGTCAGCGTCTGCGGCAGTAGCTAACATGTATTTGTGGCGTGGTTATGATTTGGGTGTGAAAACGGAAACCGACCCTGTAACTGGTGCTGTCGTGTCCGAGGACAAAGGTACACCTGCTATTTCCGGCGAATTGAAAGCAACCCACGGTTCAGGAGCTTATGCAGGTATTTGGGGCTCCTCAGGCGATGCTTCCTTGGGTAGTGAATACGATTTATACGCGGGTTGGGGTGGCAAAGTTGGCAAAGTAAACGTTGATGCGAGCGTTTGGAGCTATGTCTATCCAGAGTCTGACATTAGCGTAGGCGATGCAGTTGACGCGGTAATCTCTGCAGGTGTGGGCCCTGTTAAAGCGACTTTGTATGAAACGCTGGAAGGTGACGATAGCGGTGATTATCGTTATGGAACAGTCAGTTATACCAAAGGTAAGTACTCTGCTATGTACGGTCAACACAGCAAAGAAGGTGGCGCTGACCCTGGCCACATTCAATTGGGTTATCAGTACAATGATAACCTGAGCTTTGCGGTTAGCAAGTTCGTGGTTGATACCGATACTGTTGAAGAAGATCCACAATTCTTGGTTAGCTACAGCATTCCGCTGAAAAAATAATAACCGCTGTGAGGGATACACAAAGGGTGCTTAAAGCACCCTTTGTTGTTTTTGGGGTACGCATAAGGCTGATGAGAGCCTTTTGTTTATTAGGAATTTTTTCCCTGTTGTAGTTCATCGCTTAGAAATTCGTCGTTTTTTTGCATCAGTCTGGTGCGACTTTACAACATCCGACGAATGGCACGAATCCTGCTTATGAAAGGCATGTTTTATTCATTAATCAGGAGCAACTCCATGTCTTTAAAAGACGTTTTCCAGCGTACTCTGCTTGCGACGGCCATGATTGCTGCCTTGGGGGTTTCTGGTTTGGCTGAGGCTAAAACGAAAGCCGATAGCGAGACCATTAAAGTAGGGATTCTGCACTCTCTGTCCGGCACCATGGCTATTAGTGAAACCACTTTGAAAGATACCATGCTCATGTTGATTGATGAGCAAAACAAAAAAGGTGGTTTGCTGGGTAAGAAGCTTGAAGCGGTGGTAGTAGACCCTGCCTCTAACTGGCCTTTGTTCGCGGAAAAAGCTCGTGATTTGATCGAAAAAGACAAGGTTGCAGCTACTTTTGGTTGCTGGACTTCTGTATCGCGTAAATCGGTACTGCCGGTATTTGAAGAGAAAAACAGCCTATTGTTCTACCCCGTGCAGTATGAAGGTGAAGAGTCTTCCAAAAACGTATTCTATACCGGGGCAGCGCCGAACCAGCAGGCGATTCCAGCGGTTGATTACCTGATGAAAGAAGGTGTTAAGCGTTGGGTGTTAGCCGGTACTGACTACGTTTACCCACGTACTACCAATAAAATTTTGGAAGCCTACCTAAAAGCCAAAGGTGTCGATGAAAAAGACATCATGATTAACTACACCCCATTCGGCCATTCCGATTGGCAGTCTATTGTCGCTGATATCAAGAAATTCGGTGGCGAAGGCAAGAAAACCGCAGTGGTTTCCACTATTAACGGGGATGCTAACGTACCGTTTTATAAAGAATTGGCTAACCAAGGCATTTCTGCCGAAAATATCCCTGTAGTTGCTTTCTCCGTCGGTGAAGAAGAGCTGTCCGGTATTGACACCAAGCCATTGGTTGGTCACTTAGCGGCGTGGAACTACTTTGAAAGCGTGGATAATTCCGCCAATAAAGCGTTTATCAAAGAATGGCACGACTACATTAAAAACGACAAGCGTGTTACCAATGACCCAATGGAAGCTCACTACATTGGCTTTAATCTGTGGGTGAAAGCGGTTGAAAAAGCCAAATCCACCGACCCAGATAAAGTCGAAAAAGCCATTATCGGTCTGGAAGTGCCTAACCTGACTGGTGGTACGGCGAAAATGCTGCCTAACCATCATGTGACCAAACCGGTGCTGATTGGCGAAATCCAAGACAATGGTCAGTTTGAAGTGGTTTCCAAAACACCAGAAGTTCCAGGGGATGCTTGGTCTGACTTCCTGCCAGATTCCAAAAATATCGTTGCTGACTGGACCGGTAAAGAAACCGGCGGTAAGCCTTGCGGTAACTACAACACTGAAACCAAAAAGTGTTCCGGTCAAAAGTATGAATAACTCAATCTAATATAGCGGTAACGCTGTGTTCGGGGTATCTGCGTGAATAGTTCCCCTTCCTTGTTTTAAACACCCGGCAGATACCCCTTTTTTCCACGCTTCAATCCGAATCCGGTAGGCATATGCTGAAATTCTATAATGCCCTGCGCGTTTTCCTATTGGGCTTGCTGCTACTTGGTAGCTGGCCAGTACAGGCTGAGCAGGAAAACGCTGTGTTTGAACAAGCCTCTGCTTTGTTCAAAGAAGCTTCCTTCGATAAAACCCAGCAAGCGGTTGATTTATTGGCTGCCAGTGGCGATGCCAAAGCAGTGCCTTATTTACAAGCTTTACTGGATGGCGAGCTATACCAACATAAAGAACAAGGTACGGTCGTCATTGTGCAGGCAGATCAGATTAAAAATGCGGTCAGTGGTGAGGTTATAGCCGCCGCTAACAAAGACGATTACCGCAAAATTTCCACCAATAATAGTTTGCGTAAATACGTACGCGGCAAACTCGGCGGCTTGAGTTTGAGCCACCCGGATGCTTCTATTCGTTTGCAATCGGCGAGCGGTTTACTGGAAACCGTTACCCCAGAAATGGCACCACAGTTACAAGGTTTGCTGGATAAGGAAACCGATGCTGAAGTGAAGGAGATGCTGAATCTGAATCTAGCCTTGGCCAATCTTAAAGCAGCGGATAAGGCTGTGCGTTTGCAGGCGATTGAAGCTGTCAGCGGCAATATCCAGCCTGCGGTACGCAATCATCTAACCGAACTGGTAACAGATAGCGACCCCGACATTGCTAAAGCTGCCCAAGCTGCGGTGCGCAGCATTGAAGATAAAGTTGCCCGTTATGGTCATGTCGAAACCCTGTTCTTTGGTTTGAGTTTGGGGTCGGTATTGGTATTGGCGGCCATTGGTTTGGCGATTACTTTCGGTGTGATGGGTGTCATCAATATGGCGCATGGCGAGTTGATTATGCTCGGTGCCTATACCACGTACATTGTGCAGCAATTAATGCCTAATGCTATTGATTATTCACTGTTTATTGCGATTCCAGCAGCCTTCATTGTGTCGGGTGCAATGGGTATTTTGATTGAGCGCACCATTATTCGTCATTTGTACGGACGCCCATTGGAAACCTTACTCGCGACCTTTGGGATTAGTCTGGTTCTGCAACAATTGGTGCGTACCGTGATTTCACCACAAAACGTACCGGTTTCTAATCCCTCGTGGATGTCCGGCTCGCTGCAAATCAATAGCGTGCTGTCCTTGACCTATAACCGCCTGTATATCGTGCTGTTCTGCTTATTGGTATTTGCGCTGTTGTATTTCATTTTGCGCAAAACCAATCTTGGTTTGCAGGTACGCGCGGTATCCCAAAACCGGGCAATGGCGCGAGCGATGGGGGTGCGTTCAGCACGGGTGGATGCGCTAACATTTGGTTTAGGTTCCGGTATTGCCGGGGTCGCTGGTGTAGCACTTAGTCAGTTAACCAATGTTGGCCCGAACTTGGGACAAAGCTATATCATTGACTCCTTTATGGTGGTGGTATTCGGTGGCGTAGGCAATTTGTGGGGCACGCTGGTGGCGGGTTTATCGCTAGGTGTGGTCAATAAAGTGCTGGAACCGTGGGCCGGTGCGGTCTTGGCAAAAATTTTGGTCTTGATCTTCATTATTCTGTTTATCCAGAAGCGCCCGCGCGGGTTGTTCCCGCAGAAAGGCCGGGCAGCGGGGGATTAAATCATGCTTAATAACACCCTGTTAGGGCGCATTCTGCCCAATGATCGTGGCGGCCAGATCATGATGCTGGTACTGGCAGCCATTCTAATACTGGTGCCTATTCTTAATTTGGCGGTGCCAGAAGATAGCTTTCTGCATATACCCACTTACTTGGTCACCTTGCTGGGTAAATACCTTACCTATGCGCTACTAGCGGTAGCGGTGGATTTGGTGTGGGGGTATCTCGGTATTCTTAGTCTGGGGCATGGCGCATTCTTTGCCCTTGGCGGCTATGCCATGGGTATGTATTTAATGCGGCAGATTGGTGATCGCGGTGTGTATGGCAATCCGCTATTGCCGGATTTCATGGTGTTCCTGAACTGGACAGAATTGCCGTGGTTCTGGCATGGCTTTGACATGTTCTGGTTTGCCATGCTGATGGTGGCTTTGATACCGGGTTTATTAGCATTTGTATTTGGCTGGTTAGCCTTCCGTTCGCGCGTCACCGGCGTGTATTTATCCATTATTACCCAAGCCATGACCTATGCCTTATTGCTGGCGTTTTTCCGCAATGAAATGGG
>CAZCJE010000079.1:12001-15617 GCA_964498805.1 uncultured Thiothrix sp. | reverse complement strand
AGTAATACGCAAGCAGGCTGATAGAGATTAATAATGAGTTTTTCTAATACATCCTGTAAGCGTAAACGATTTTTGTCACGGTTTAAGGTGTTGATGGTAGTGCGCTGATCACGCAAATAGCGACTTTGTGTCAGATAGGGTAAATGGCCTTTAACATCACCACGGCGACGATAAATACGTGCTTTGCGGTCAATCACGCTAAATAGATGATCTGTATTACCAACGGTTTCAGATTTTCCTAAAAAGAGGATACCACCTGAGGTCAATCCATAATGAAAAGACTCTAGCACACTGCGTTGTAAATTCTGGTTGAAATAAATCAATACGTTTCGGCAAGAAACTAGATTGAGGTGCGAAAAAGGTGGGTCACGTACCAGATCATGCCGGGCGAATAACACCATATTGCGAATAGCTTGAATTACTTGGTAGGAACCGTCTTTCTGTATGAAATATTTTTCCAACAACTTAGGTTCAATGCTAGACACGGCTGCCTTGGAATAAGAGGCCTGTCGGGCAATGGATAAAACACCATCATAAAGATCAGTACCAAAAATTTGTATTCGATAACGATTCAGACGATTACCTAGATATTCGGAGAGCATAATGGCGATAGAATATGGTTCTTCACCGGTAGCACAACCTGCTACCCAAATCCGAATATCACCGTGAGCGGTTTGGGGAATAATTTGTTCAAGATTATGGCGCAAGGCCTGAAAAGCATCAATATCACGAAAAAAACCAGTTACTGAAATTAAGATATCATTATGTAATTCGTAAAGCTCTTCTGGTTTTTCCTTGAGGAAATCGCAATAATCTTTAAGATGTTTATATTTGTGAATAGTCAAACGTCTTTCTATACGGCGCAATAAGGTGCTGCGTTTGTATTCACGGAAATCGCTGCCAGTTTGATCTAATAATAAGCGCAGGATCTCTTGAATCTCATCTTCCGAAGGCTCATTTTTTTGTGCAAATGGGAAAAAGGAATCGGGTTGATTTAAAAAGTCATGGATTTGTTGAGCAATTTCTTCTGGCGATAGCACCAAATCCACGTGCCCTGTATCAATAGCAGCATGAGGCATGCTATCAAAACGAGCTGTTGATTCCAGTTGGGCAATGGTTATGCCCCCTTCAGCTTTAATCGCACGAATACCATGAGAACCATCCATCCCCGTACCCGATAAAATAATACCGATACAGCGTGCACCATGATTTTCAGCTAATGATGTCAGTAAACGGTCAACTGAGGGCTTAGGGCCAATTCCCGTCGCTTTTTCCAGATGCATACGGTCTTTACTGTAGTAAGCATCCATAGCTGGGGGAATAATATACAGATTACCTGCTTCCAGTATTTGTTTATGCTGTAATTCCTTAATAGGAAGCTGTGTTTCGCGAGAAAGAATAGGTACCAGCATACTGCTGTGTTTGGGATCGAGATGTTGAGCGAGGATATAAACAACACGAGTATCAATGGGTAATCGAGGAACTAGTAGCCGTAATGCCTCCAATCCGCCAGCTGATGCACCAATGCCAACAATAATCAGATTGTTATTAACTTCTGTCTGGTTGACAGATTGATTTACCATGCCGGGTTCTTCCTTATGCATAAATTTGCTGTTGACACTACAGCGTATCCCACGGTAAAGGGTTGGTGAAGTGAATCTTAAGTCTAGCAAAAGGTGCGGGCATAATAAAAATAAAGGGTCAGACCAACTGACCCCACAAACAGGCTTCTTCTAGTTTAAATCAGTTTTTTCGATTTCTTAATTCTACGTTATCACAACGTTGATAGAGAGAATGGTGTGCTTGTGTTCCTCCTAGCTCTGCGTCTAATGCGCCTCTCCATCACAAGCACGCGTGCATTATAAGAGACTAAAGCGAGTAAAAACACTCTTGACAGCCTTAGTTTATTCCTTCAATTCCAAGGGTTTTCCCTAGAAGTAACTATAGGTTTTATAAACAAACTCTAATAAAAATTAAATAAAAAACCCGGCGTTGATGGCCGGGCTATTGATTAATGGTTAAGCAAAATGAGGTGGTGAGATTTAGAATGGAATATCGTCGTCAAAATCTTCAAAGCCACGATCTGCTTGATTGTTACCTCCGCTAGCAGGGGTATTAGCATAACCGCTATTGCTGTAGCCGCCACCGTTATTGCCGGTATTGCGAGCAGGGGCCGGACTTTCTTCAAAACTACCAGCACCCATACCGCCACCTTGACGACCACCGAGCATTTGCATGTCATCGGCAACAATCTCGGTTGTATAGCGGTCTTGACCGTCTTGACCTTGCCATTTGCGGGTACGTAACTTACCCTCGATATAGACCTGTTGACCTTTGCGCAGGTATTCACCGGCAATTTCTGCTAAGCGATTGAAAAATACCACGCGATGCCATTCGGTGATTTCTTTCTTTTCACCACTTTGCTTATCTTTCCATTGCTCACTGGTGGCAATACTCACATTGGTGATAGCCCCGCCGCTAGGCATGTATTTTACTTCGGGGTCACGGCCTAAAGTGCCGACCAAAATTACCTTGTTGATACCTCGTGCCATGGTTCATCCTTCCGTTTTATCATCGACCAATTTTACGCTTCTGGGGGCAAAAAAGCACGGAGCCTTGCTTCATCTAGGGTTTCCTTGTCGACTTTCAGATAGGCGATACCTTCCTCAGCGACAACGGCAACTTCCTTCACCCCTCGTACTGCCAGCAATTCCTGGCGCAATAATTCTTTATCGCTAAACAGTAATGGGTCGAGTTTGAGTAGACGACTGGTATAGAAGGTGGGCGTCGGCAGTTGTATCGCCAGTATTAGCCATAAACCGACAATAATCGCACTAAAAATGAAGACGCCGGTTGTACCCCAAGTGTGATTGACCATACCACCGAGAGCACCACCGGCAAAAATACCCAAAAATTGTGAACTACTGAAAATACCCATGGCAGTGCCTTTGGTGCTGACATCGGAATATTTAGCGACTAAGGAAGGTTGCACAGCTTCAAGAAAGTTAAAGCCGACAAAGAACAAGAAAAACGCTGCCAGTAACCAACCAATATGCTCATAACTCATGGCCATACCCACTTCAGCCAGAATGAGTGTGACGGTGCTAGCTAATAACAGTGTGCGAATTTTGTGGCGTTTCTCGGCAATAATAATCAGCGGGATAGAAAGTAGGAAAGAACCTGCAAATACCGGTGCGTACACTTTCCAATGTTCGGCACGTGGTAAGCCAAGATCATGTTCAAAAATCGGCGGCAATACCAAAAAGTTAGCGGTCATGACCAGATGCAGGATAAATACCCCAGCATTCATACGTAACAAAGCAATATTTTTCAAAGCTTTGCCCAGATAATCCTTCATGACACCCGCATCGCGATGTTGTACGGCGCGCTCGGGGGTGGGAACTGCAAGGATAATCAAAGCAATGCCCAATAAAGCCAGCAACATGGTGATCCAGAAAATACCCGGTACACCGGCAAACTGACTAATAATCGGCCCTAAGATCATGCCACCCATAAAGGACAGGCCAATGGTCATACCAATAATAGCCATAATGCGGGTACGATTTTCTTCACGAGTGAGATCGGCGGCTAAGGCCATGGTTGGGCCAGCCACAGC
>CAZCJE010000079.1:10264-11901 GCA_964498805.1 uncultured Thiothrix sp. | reverse complement strand
CAGACCTATGTCGATAATCTCAATAAGATGGTAGCAGGCACCGAATACGCGGATATGCCGCTGGAAAAAATTATTACCGCTACAGCTGGTAACAAGGACAAGGCTGGTATTTTCAATAATGCAGCCCAAACGTGGAATCACACCTTTTATTGGAATAGCATGAAAGCCAAAGGGGGCGGTGAACCACCGGCTGCCTTGAAAAGCAAGCTTGAGGCTGATTTTGGTAGTGTGGAGGCTGCAAAAAAGGAATTGGCTACGGCGGCAACCTCGCAATTTGGTAGTGGTTGGGCGTGGTTAGTTAAAGACGGGGATAAGCTAAAAGTGGTCAAAACGCCTAATGCAGAGGTTCCGTTTACCGCTAATATGCAGCCGCTATTAAATATAGATGTGTGGGAACATGCGTATTATTTGGATTACCAAAATAAACGTGCCGATTATGTCAATGCAGTGCTGGATAAACTACTGAACTGGGAATTTGTCTTGCAAAATATGGGTTAATCATGACAAATCAGGGAAAGATTAACAGGCTCTTTCCCTGTTTAAAGCGAATTCACAATCAGCCATTGCACAAACGTCTTTATTTGGGCAAAACTGTGGTTTTGATGACTGAACTGTTATTAATATGGAAAAAAATCGCTTAGAAGCATTTAGCGATGGTGTATTAGCCATCATCATTACCATTATGGTATTAGAACTAAAAGTACCGCACGGAGAGGGGTTAGAAGCTGTTATCCCCTTACTACCGGTATTTCTAAGTTATGTATTGAGCTTTATCTATATTGGTATTTATTGGAATAATCATCACCACATGTTGCACACAGTCAAGCGAGTTAAAGGACCCATATTATGGGCTAATTTACATTTATTGTTTTGGTTATCGCTGATTCCGTTTGCGACTGGTTGGATGGGAGAGAACCACTTTTCGTCCACACCCAGTATGATTTATGGTGTGGTTTTGTTCATGGCTGCATTAGCCTACTGGGTGTTGCAGAATCTGATTATTGCTTCGCAAGGCGAGGAATCCTTGCTGAAAAAAGCCGTGGAACAAGATTGGAAGGGCAAACTATCATTGGTATTGTATTTGCTTGCTATTGTGGTTGCACCTTGGGCTAACTGGCTATCTATGTCGATTTATGTACTGGTTGCTTTTTTGTGGCTCATACCTGATAAACGCATTGAAAAAGTTCTATTTGAACGGCAGCAAGGCCAACCTATTCCTTAAATAAGTTAAAAGGATGTGTCTTAGTGAAGGCACATCCTGAAAACAAGTTTTTTAGGCCTGCAAGCTAGCCTTAACCTGTTGCAAGTATTGGTTTTCAGCCGCTTCTACGCCATCAGCATCAATGATTTTTTCCAGTAATTGCAGGCAAGTGGCTTTTGCTTGCGCAGAATCGAATACGCTAGCTTGGGTAGCCAGATAATCTTGCAGGCTTTGTTCGTTATCTAGGGCTTTACGCACAGCGGTAATTTCTCGCGAAACAAAGGTTTCAGGTTGAATAACCGCAGCCCACTGTAATTGATTAAGAGTCTGCTTGAAGGCTTCTTCTTCCATTAAGGACAATTTTTTGTCCTGATAACGCGCTACTAGTAACAATTTCACCAGTGCTTCGTTTTGTGCTTGCGTTAATGTAGCCATA
>CAZCJE010000079.1:0-10164 GCA_964498805.1 uncultured Thiothrix sp. | reverse complement strand
CCATCCACTAAGCGAATATTTTTTACTTTGGTGCCAACCTTTACTACTAATGAAGAACCTTTGACTTTCAGGTCTTTAATCACGGTAACGGTATCGCCATCCTGGAGGATATTGCCATTGGCATCCTTGATCACACGTTCGGTTTCTGCGGGAGCATCTTGGGCTGATATTGACCATTCGTGAGCGCATTCTGGGCAAATATACAGCGCACCATCTTCGTAGGCGTATTCAGAACCACATTTAGGGCAAGCAGGGATTGTACTCATAATAGTTTCAGGGTTGGGCAAAACGCGCGAGGATAGCATTTTTAAGCAGGTACTTATAGCTAACATTTAAAGACAGTCCCGCCATGCGCTAACATGGCGGAATTTAAGTGGATTAATGGAACTGAGGCTTACGGGGCAAGGAAGTTTTGAATAGAAAGCGCCACTTGTTGAGGTTGTTCCCATTGAACATTATGCCCAGCCCCCGCATACGGTTGAAATTGAGCATTCGCAGGCAAGGCAGCTAGCAAGGCATCCTGATCGGCTTGTGGGAAGATCGCATCCTGTGTACCCCAAATGATTAATACCGGTGCCTTAATATCTTTCAGATAATACTGATGGTTATCACTTTCCAGCATACGGAAAATATTTTTCCACACCCGCGCAGGCACTTTGGCTGTCTCGCTCAAGACTTTCTGGAAAAAGACTGGGTCAACTGGATTAGGCCCGGTTTGCCAAGCCTCAATAAAAGCTGGGTCAATTGGGTCTTTAAAGTCGGCTGTACCAATCGGGTTTTGCTACAAATCACGCAACACCGTATTGCCAGAAGCAGTAGGTGCGGAGCCGACCAATACCAGTTTGCTGACTCGCTCTGGATAAACTGATGCTAATTGATGGGCAATCAGGCTGCCCATTGAATGCCCCACCATCACAGCTTGATGAATTTTTTCGCGATCCATGAAGGCAATTACATCGTCAGCCATTTGCGAGATGGTGTAACCATAGGCAGGTTTTTCCGAATTGCCATGTCCACGCTGATCCAGCGCATAAGTGTGATAAGTACTATCCAGATAAGGGGTTACAGCAGACCAAGAGTGGCTGGAATCGGTGGCACCATGCAAAAAGATAATAGCCGGGGCATGACGTGGGCCAGATTCAACATACTTGAGCTTAACGCCCGTTGCTAAATTGGCTTGTTTAGTGGATGCATCGGCTAAGGCAAGTGGGGAAAACAATAAGCTAAATAGCACCAGCCAAAACGCGATGGTGCGACGAGACAAAGCGTATAGGAACATAAACAGATTTCCTCGCATTAAGATTCAAATGGCTTGGAAGGGCTAACGCCAGCAAGAACGTTAGCGAATCACTACACACCACCTGACCATAACTGAAATTGGCGCGGATTTCAAAAATCTGTTTAATGGTGACTTATCGCTTTTTATTTATTAGTGGGATTAGAGGTAAAACATTAGAGCTTAGTCATTTTTTACATGATATAGAGGATAAATAATATTTTTATGAATATTTGGTTTCGTAAAAAGTTTATTTAAACTTGTTTTGTCATTATAAAATGTAAAACTTAGTGTTTATCCCCACGTCGCCATATGTCATATGCCATTGATGCATGACCATAAAATCCCCAACGATATTTATCTTGAGGTAATCCGAACTTGCCTATGGAGTCGGCTTCAGGATGTTGTTGTAAATAGAGGGCAATCTCCTGATTTCTTATGATTTTGGTTTCATTTAAAGCGGTTTTTAATTCTGTTGCTCTTTCTCGTTTTTCTTTTTTTGAGGAAATAGATTGAGGGGGGGGATTAGGTGGACGATCTCTTCTTATGATAATAGGCTTTCGTTTGGTTTGTTGGTGTTCAGGTGTTATAGGGGGTTCTGGTTCCGTTAAATGCGGTGCTGGATAAGAAGTTGACTGATTTTTATTCTTTTTATGATTTGAATTAGGCTCCCATATTTGGCTAGAGCGGCATATAGGACAGGTAACCTTTAAAGTTCCTTTGATGGCAGGAATACGTAATTTTTGATTACAATTTTGGCAATTTATTGCAATGTACATATTGATTATTTTTTATTATTAATAAGTTTAATTATAATTATCTATGTAATATTGTCTTCATGACAATAGTCAATAATATTATTGATATTTTTATAAGTAATAGTAACAACCTTTACTTTGCTGCGGGGAATAGCTTATGCAGGTATGAAACCTGTTAGAATGCTCGGTTTGTCTGGCTTCGGGTCTGGTGTGTCATGGATAAATTCATCCGCGTTCGCGGTGCACGTACTCATAACCTCAAAAATATTGATCTGGATTTACCTCGTGATGAATTGATTGTTATAACCGGCTTATCCGGTTCTGGTAAGTCATCATTGGCGTTTGATACCATTTTTGCGGAAGGTCAGCGCCGTTACGTGGAGTCCTTATCCGCGTATGCACGTCAATTTTTATCCATGATGGAGAAGCCGGATATTGATCATATTGAAGGTCTTTCCCCGGCGATTTCGATTGAGCAAAAAACTACTTCGCACAACCCCCGTTCCACCGTCGGTACCATTACCGAGATTTACGACTACTTACGCTTATTGTTTGCGCGCGCCGGTAAGCCGCGTTGTCCTACTCATCATATTGATTTAGAAGTACAAACGGTCAGCCAAATGGTGGATCAAGTATTGGGCTTGCCAGAGGGTAGCAAGCTGATGTTACTAGCCCCGGTCATCCGTGATCGTAAGGGTGAACATGTCCAATTGTTTGAGTCCCTGAAAGCGCAAGGCTATTTGCGGGTACGGGTAGACGGTACAGTTTATGATCTTGATGCGGTTCCGGCCTTGGAATTGCGCAAAAAGCATACGATTGAAGTGGTGATTGATCGCTTTAAAGTACGCGATGATCTGCAATTGCGTTTGGCAGAATCGTTTGAAACCGCTTTGAAACTGGCCAATGGCATTGCAGTGGTGGCGTGGATGGATGGCGATGGGGAGGAAATTGTGTTTTCTGCCAATTATGCCTGTCCGCATTGTGGCTGGTCATTGCCGGAATTGGAGCCGCGCTTATTCTCGTTCAATGCGCCTATGGGCGCGTGTCCGACTTGTGATGGTTTGGGGGTAGAGCAGTTTTTTGACCCGGAAAGGGTGGTGCAACACACGCATTTGAGTCTGGCTGGGGGTGCGGTACGTGGTTGGGATAGGCGCAATGCCTATTACTTCCAAATGCTGACCTCGCTGGCGGAGCATTATGGTTTTGATGTGGAAAAGCCGTGGGATAAATTACCCGAATCTGTGCACAAATTGATTTTGCAGGGTAGTGGCAAGCAAGAAATCGACTTTACCTATATTGGACAAAAAGGACAGATTTATAAACGTGCGCATCCGTTTGAAGGGGTGTTGAATAACCTCAAGCGGCGTTATCGGGAAACCGATTCCAGTGCAGTACGCGAAGAGTTGGCTAAATATCTGGCTAATCGTGCATGTCCGACCTGTCATGGCACCCGCTTGAATGAGCAAGCACGTCATGTATTTGTCGCTAATCACAATCTACCTGCGCTTACGCATCTGCCGATTGGTGAGAGTCATGCCTTTTTCCGCGATCTGCAATTGCCTGGCACACAAGGCAAGATTGCTGAAAAAATTGTGCGCGAAATCTGCTTGCGGCTGGAATTTCTGGTTAATGTCGGCTTGGATTATTTGACCCTAAGCCGTAGTGCTGAAACCTTATCCGGAGGCGAAGCGCAGCGTATTCGCTTAGCGTCACAAATTGGCGCTGGCTTGGTTGGGGTAATGTATGTGTTGGATGAACCATCGATTGGTTTGCATCAGCGCGACAATGACCGTTTGCTGCGCACCTTATTCCGCCTGCGTGATTTGGGTAATACCGTGATTGTGGTCGAACACGATGAGGATGCGATTCGCTCAGCTGATTATGTGGTCGATATTGGCCCCGGTGCGGGTGTGCATGGTGGGCAAATTATTGCCCAAGGAACACCGGAAGCGGTGGCAGCTAATGAAAATTCTATTACTGGTCAATTTTTATCAGGTAAGCGCGAAATTGCTATTCCTCAACAGCGTACACTATTTGATTCTGCACGAGTTTTAAAAATAGTGGGTGCAACCGGGAACAATTTGCAGGATGTAACACTGGAAATTCCTTTAGGTTTATTTACTTGTATTACTGGTGTTTCAGGTTCAGGTAAATCCACTTTGATTAATCGCACGCTGTATCCGTATTTGGCGCGTGAATTACATGATAGCAGTGTGGAAGTAGCACCAGTGCGTGCCGTAGTTGGCGCTGAGCAAATTGATAAGATTATTGATATTGACCAAAGCCCCATTGGCCGCACGCCGCGCTCTAATCCCGCGACTTATACGGGTGTATTTACGCCGATTCGGGAAATTTTTGCTGCGACTCAAGAAGCACGTTCACGCGGATATCAACCTGGGCGGTTTTCTTTTAATGTTAAAGGCGGGCGTTGTGAAGCGTGTGCAGGTGATGGCGTCATTAAAGTGGAAATGCACTTTTTGCCGGATGTTTATGTGACCTGTGAAGTCTGTGGTGGCAAGCGTTATAACCGCGAGACGCTGGATATTCGCTATAAAGGTAAAAATATTAGTGAAGTCTTGGATATGACAGTGGAAGATGCCTGCGAATTCTTCGCAGCTGTTCCGGCCATTCATACTAAATTGCAGACTTTAATAGATGTAGGGCTGTCTTATATTACTTTGGGACAAAATGCCACCACCTTGTCGGGTGGTGAAGCGCAACGGGTGAAGTTATCTAAGGAACTTTCTAAACGTAGTACTGGTAAAACGATTTATATTCTGGATGAACCTACCACGGGTTTGCATTTCCATGATGTGGATCAGCTATTAAAAGTATTACATACCTTGCGCGATGGTGGTAATACTGTGGTAGTTATCGAGCATAATCTCGATGTGATTAAAACCGCCGATTGGGTTATTGATTTAGGTCCCGAAGGTGGAAGTCGTGGCGGTAGAATTATTGCTTTAGGCACGCCGGAAAAAGTGGCTAAAAATAAAAGCTCTTTTACTGGTGAGTTTTTGAGAAAAATCTTATTGCCTAGTAAATAGATAAATTCTGCTTTTTGTTTAAAAGCAAGTGATGTTAATGAAGTGCAAGTATTTTATTTAAATAAAAAAACGTCCTATTAACAGCTTTAAAGAGGGAGTGCGCTAATAGGACGTTACGATTAAACGGTTAGTAAAAAATCTTTTTTAAACCAATTGTGTCATTCATCATAAAATGGCAAGTTAAGTTCTAGAAATTGGGTATTATTCCAGAAAAATAAAGGGTCATCTCCCATATCATGTTGTCCTTGGCGGTGGAATAAATGATTGCGGGGAAACAAAGCAGTACCTAATTGATGAAATAATTTTTTTACTTCTTTTTTAGTTTTAACCCCTAATTTATAAGACTCTTCTGGAATATCATTGTTATCAATATATAAATCAAAGTCATCATCCGACATAATTATTATATCATGATTAGCTTCATCTAACCAAATGGTTACAATAATTTCAGTAGCAGGTTTTATCTTATAGGAACCCGGTGTGTCATGATATTGTGTTATCCAAGTGCAGTCATCTAATTGTTCAATTTTACCGTAGATAATTTTGATTTTATTGGGAATAAGTGAGCCAATATTAACAGGGCTCTCTAAAGTATAGGCTAAACGAAAAGTACTATTCTTAGCTTTTGGTACTATTTTAAAAGAGAAGTAACAGTTTTTATGCTGCGTGGCTTCATTTCTAAATTTTCTCCAATAACCAGATTCAGGTATAATGGAGAAAAAATCATTTTCATCAAAAAAATGCCGAATGACTTTGTATTTATCAGCAATGGTTTTAACAATAAGAGTAGGCCAAAATCCCATCGCTTTATTAATGGCTTTATCTTCTTGCAGATATTGTGCCATTTGCTGATTCTGACAAGTTTCAGGGATATCTTTGCTCAGAAAACCATACATTTTACTTTTTAGGTTTTTAACATAGATATCTAAAACTGGGTGCCTAGCAGAAGATTTTTGTTCCTCCCCATCAAATATATGATTTAAACCAACACCTAAAAAAGCTAAGATTTCTTCTATTTTTTCTCGATCAACACCAATCGCTTTAGGTTTACGAGTTGAAAGTATTTCACGAATATAACGTTCGGAAACATTAACCCGGTCAGCTAACTGCTTTTGGGTGAGTTTTATGCTAGCTATACGGTTTCTCAGTCGTTGAGCCTCATGATTACCAATTTTTAGTTTCATGAGTAAAACACCAGCATCTCGCCTTCAAATAATAAAATATGAACAATCATGATCTTATCCCTAAGATAGCAAGCACTTTGGTTAGCTGTTTCATTGTCTGCTGGTAGCACTTGTAAATAGTGGCTTACTGAATTTACGCGTATATTATATCTTTTATAATAGGTGTCGGCGCAAGCGGTTAGCTATTATTTTAGGAACTAAACTACCTAAATAATCTTAACCAGTTCCTCTGTATCATAGTTTGAAAGGGTAGTAGGTCAATATTTCCCCGATAAACAGATTCAGAAAAATAGCTGCAAATGTGGCAAAATAGCCACATGCAGAACGAAGCCCCCCCTTTTGATCCCCAAGATTTCCTGAAGACTGTGCCTCATAAGCCCGGCGTCTATCGGATGTTGGGAAAAGACCGTGAGATTCTGTATGTAGGCAAGGCTAAGGATCTGAAAAACCGTTTGTCAAGCTACTTTCGTGGCACGCTTGCTAACTCGCGTATCTATGCGATGGTTAAGCAAATTTGTCAGGTGGAAATTGCGATTACCACGACTGAAGCCGAAGCGTTGTTGCTAGAGAGTAATCTCATTAAGCAGCATTCGCCACGTTATAATATTCGTCTTAAGGATGGCAAAGGTTATCCTTACATCTATATTTCTACTGGCCAACCTTATCCGCGTATTCAGTTTTATCGTGGTTCACGCAAGCAGCCGGGGCAGTATTTTGGCCCTTATCCCAGTGCGGGTGCGGTGAGTCAAACCCTGCATTTGATGAAAAAGCTGTTCAAGATACGTCAATGTGAAGATAGTTTTTTTGCGAATCGTTCACGCCCTTGTTTAGAGTATCAAATCAAGCGTTGTAGCGGCCCTTGTGTGAATATGATTGGCCAGAAGGACTATCAGCAGAGTATTCGCCATGCTATCCAATTTTTGCAAGGTCAGACCCAAGATGTCATTGAAGATTTGGTGCACAAGATGGAAATGGCTGCAGGCAATCTACAGTTTGAAAAAGCTGCCGAATACCGTGATCTGATTGAAAGTTTGCGTCATATTTCGCAACAGCAATATGTGA
The DNA here is from genome assembly GCA_964498805.1 of uncultured Thiothrix sp. Lineage (GTDB taxonomy): Bacteria > Pseudomonadota > Gammaproteobacteria > Thiotrichales > Thiotrichaceae > Thiothrix. The sequence continues at coordinate 2,837 of CAZCJE010000079.1, read as the reverse complement.
CAGGTTCGCATGGCAATGTGGACGTCATTGCCATCCAGCTAGATTCCGGATTGGCTAGCGTGCAGGTATTTACTATTCGCAATGGTCAGAATCTGGGCAACCGTAATTTCTTCCCAAGTTTGCCTGATGAGACAGTGGCAAAGGGCGAAATTCTGGAAAATTTTATGGCTCAATATTATCTGAATCATGATGTGCCAGGTGAAATTCTGGTTTCAGATATGCCAGCAGAGCCACAGGTGCTGGAAGAAATGTTGACCCTCAAACAGCAACGCAAGGTTGTTATCCGCCAGCCACAGCGTGGTGAGCGAACTAAATGGTTGGAAATGGCACAACGCAATGCGGAGCAAGCCTTGCATATGCAGCTGTTATCTAAAAGCGGCATGCAGCAACGTTTGCAGGCACTACAAGAGGCATTAGGGCTGGAAACCCTGTCTGCGCGTATGGAATGTTTTGATATTAGCCACACCATGGGAGAAGCCACTGTGGCTTCCTGTGTGGTGTTTGATATGAATGGACCTGTGAAGTCTGATTACCGGCGTTTTAATATTGAAGGTATTCAAGCCGGTGATGATTATGCGGCCATGCATCAAGCCTTAACCCGTCGTTTTAAACGTGCCGTTGCTGGTGAGGGTAAGCTACCCGATATTCTGTTTATTGATGGTGGTAAAGGACAAGTAGCACAGGCGCTGAACGTTTTACAGGAACTTGGCGTCTATGGTGTTGAAGTTGTGGGTGTCGCTAAAGGTGAAGGACGTAAACCCGGTCTGGAAACACTGATTATTGAGCAGGGGGAGGAGCGTTTGGTTTTGCCGGAGCATTCCAAAGCCTTGCATCTTATCCAACAAATACGTGATGAAGCTCATCGGTTTGCGATAACCGGTCATCGCGCTCGTCGACAAAAAGCCCGTACCCAATCACCACTGGAGCAGATTGAAGGGTTAGGGCCTAAACGGCGGCAAACATTACTGAAACAGTTTGGTGGTTTACGCGCTATTGAGCGAGCCAGTATTGAGGAGTTGGCAAAAGTGCCGGGTATTAGCCGGGATCTGGCCAGCAGGATTTACGATTTTTTTAACGGGGAAGAGAGTTGATATGGTATTCAACCTGCCAGTAATGCTCACGTGGATGCGAATTGGGTTTATCCCATTGTTGGTATTTTTGTTCTATTTGCACGAGCCATGGGCCCCCTTGGCGGCAGCTTTGGTATTTGGATTGGCAGGTGTAACGGATTGGGCAGATGGTTATCTGGCCCGTCTTTGGCAACAGGAATCCCGCTTTGGCGCATTTTTAGACCCAGTTGCCGATAAATTGATTGTGGCGGTGGCACTCATTTTATTGGTGGAGCGTGAAGGTGCCATCTGGATGACGTTGGCTGCTATTATCATTATTGGCCGGGAAATCGTTATTTCTGCCTTACGCGAATGGATGGCCGAAATTGGTGCGCGTGGTAAAGTGGCTGTAGCCTTCATAGGCAAATTGAAGACAACTTTGCAAATTATTGCCTTGAGTTTTTTATTGTATAACCAAGATTTGTTTGGCTTGTTGCCCTTACGCGAACTCGGTTTAATCGCATTGGTAATAGCCACGATCCTGACGATTATCTCGATGGTACAGTATCTTTATAGTGCTTTTCGTTAAACAGAAAACCGGCTTAAAGCCGGTTTTCTTTTAGAGAGTCAGATTAGGGTTTAAGACAAGTTTTGCTTGTTTCTTAACTCTTGCTGATACTCTTCAAGCTTATGCCATTCACCTTGTGCGGCTAGGGTAGCTTGTACAAACCAGCTAGTCGTATCGTAATTCGCGAATTGATCACCTTCTTGAGCCAACAGGCTATCAATGTGTTGAGGTGACGCATCCGCTAATTGTTGATAGGTGTAGATACCAGCTTCATACAGCATGTTTTCCACATATCTATCAATACCTTCCAATGCTTGGAAGTTACTTCTAGGTGAGGAAACATTAGTCGCTAGCTGTTCAGTCAAAGTTTGGGCAGTGCTGGCCAATTCATGCAAATTGGCGCTGCTTTTGACCAATGACTCTGCTTGAAGAGGAGCCGTCTCAGTTGAGGTGGTTGCCGTTTGATGAGGCGTTGCTGGCGTTACCGGGGTTTCGGTTTCCGTTGGTTTCTCACCAAGATGATCAAGCTTATCCTTAGCTTTATGTAGCCACTCTTGCGTAGCAGGCGGGGCCTTTTCACTCAAGTGATCCACTTTCTCGCCTAGGTGTTCAACCGTATCAATCGCTTTGTGTAACCATTCCTGTGCAACTGGCTTAGTTTTCTCACCAAGGTGATCAACCCTTTCACCTAGATGGCTAACGCTTTCCAGTGCTTTATGAAATAGACCGCTGAAAAAACCACCTCCTGTGGATTTAGTGTCAGTTTCTACTTCCGGGTTGGTTGATGACTCAATAGGAGGTTGATGGGCCTCTGCAGGGGCAGGACTTGCAACACTGACAGTATCAGCCAATTCTTCAGCTTTGGATTGCACATCTTCAGCGACAGTTTTAGCCTGCTCTTGGACATTTGCTGTTGTATCAGCCACTACATCGGTGACTTTTTCCAGTTTGGCTGCTGCATTGGTGGCAATATCCTCAGCCTGCTCTTTGACATCAGCGAGAGTTTCTTGAGCATCGTCTTTCCACTGCTCCACTTTTTCAGCAGCGGCTGCGGAGGTGTCCTGAACTTGTTCCTTGACCTCAGTAGTGGCATCTTGAGCGTCATTTTTCCACTCTTCAACCTTGTCGCTAGCCGTGTCAGCCGCATCCTGCGCTTTTTCGACAATTTGCTCCCCAGTTTCTTGAGCAGAGGCTTGCCAGTCGTCGACTTTATCGCTAAC
>CAZCJE010000078.1:0-15818 GCA_964498805.1 uncultured Thiothrix sp. | reverse complement strand
CGCTCAAGCTAAATCCTGTTTGACAGTCGAGGAAACGGGAAAGCCGGTCAGCGAGCTGTGTTACATCATTTATACCTCCGGTTCCACCGGGCGGCCTAAAGGGGTACCGATTGAACAAGCGAGTATCTGCAATTTTGTGCGCGTGGCAGCAGAATTATACGGTTATCAAGCGACTGACCGCGTTTACCAAGGTTTAACGCTGGCATTTGATTTTGCTGTAGAAGAAATCTGGGTGCCGCTGATTGTGGGTGCTACTTTGGTGCCGAATCAAACCGGTAGCAGTTTATTAGGCAGCGATTTGGCAGATTTTCTGCGCACACAACGTATTACCGCCTTGTGTTGTGTGCCGACGCTGCTGGCAACCGTGGAAGACGATATCCCTGACTTGCGTTTGCTGATTGTCTCGGGAGAAGCTTGCCCACAGGATTTATTAAGCCGTTGGTATGCTCCACATCGGTCTATTTTGAATGCTTATGGGCCGACTGAAACCACCGTCACCGCAACTTTAGCGCGTCCACAGCCGCATACCCCTATGACCATTGGCAAACCGTTGCCTACTTACACGGTGATGATTCTGCAACCTGATGCCGAAACCATTTTGCCATGGGGCGAAGAAGGTGAAATCGTTATTGCCGGGGTGGGGGTTGCGCAAGGTTATCTACATCGTCCGCAGGCGACTGCCAAAGCTTTTATCCACGATTTTGTGCCCTTACCCAATAACCCGTCGGGGTTGCTGTATCGCACCGGGGATTTAGGGGTGATTAATGCTCAAGGGGAGATTGAATATCGTGGTCGCATGGATTTTCAGGTCAAAATTCGTGGCTATCGCATTGAGCTAACCGAAATTGAATCCGTGCTCTTACAACATCCCGCCATTAGCCAAGCCGTCGTTGAAACGTGTGAACTTGCCCCCGGTGTTAAGGAATTAGTCGCTTACTATACACTCAAAGCGGGCGCGCCAGCGTTGGCCATTGCAGAGTTAGTCAGTCACTTGCGCAGCAAATTACCTTGCTACATGGTGCCAGCTTATTACGAATGTCTGGCGGAAATGCCGTTATTGGCCAGTGATAAAGCCGACCGCACAGCCTTGCCTAAACCGTCGGGTCAACGTTTGTACACCAGTGCACGTACATTGGTAGAACCACGTACCGCCTCTGAACACCAGATTGCCGCTATTCTCGGCAGTTTGTTACAGCTAGAAGCTGTGTCGATTGAAGATCATTTCTTCGAGGATTTAGGGGCAAGTTCGCTGCTAATGGCGCAATTCAGCACAAAATTGCGTAAAAACGCTGGTTTTAGCCAAGTGTCTATGCGGGATATTTATACCTATCCAACGGTTGCGCAACTGGCTACGTATTTGGATAGCCTTGCTCAACCTCAAGCCACCCAAACGGCTGAATCTGAAACAAGTTTTTATATTCCCAGCAAATTCAGTTATTACAGCTGCGGAGTATTGCAGCTGGGCTTTTATTTGCTGTATACGCTGGCGTTTATGGGGGTGATGCAGCGGTTAGTCGATTGGATATTGGCGACACCGGATTCATTGGCAATGTATGAACGCACAGTCATCGCCTGTACCAGTGGTTTTTTTGCCTGGATAGGCTTGGCGATTGCGGCTAAATGGTTGTTGATTGGCAAATGGCGTGCGCAATCATTCCCTATCTGGAGTTTGCGTTATGTACGCTTTTGGGTGGTCAAGCAGCTATTGGTGATAAATCCCATGAGCTTATTCCGTGGCTATCCGCTGTATAACCTGTATTTGCGTTTGCTCGGGGCAAAAATTGGCCGCAATGTGGTGGTGGAAGCCGAACATATCCCGATTGGCACCGATTTATTAAGCATTGGTGATAATACCATTTTGCAGCAATACTCGATTTTGCTGTCCTACAAAGCCCACGCTAATGACATCCATATTGGCCCGGTCAGTCTGGGTAAACGGGTGTTAGTCGGCGAAGGCAGCGTGATTGATATCCATACAAGCATGGCAGACGATGCGCAATTGGCTCATGCATCTTCCTTGCACGCCGGGCAAACCATTCCACAGGGTAAGCGTTACCACGGTACGCCCGCCCAAGCAACCGCTAGCGATTTCCGCTTTGCCGTAGAAAAACCACTCAGTCGTACTCGGGTGGTGGTGTATAGCATTGCCCAAATTTTGTTGCTGTGTGGGGTGTTGCTACCGCTGTTGGTGGCTATTAATCACGAGCTAATTTATTCGTTTGGTTTGCCGGTACACCCGGTGTTTAGTCTGGGTTGGACGCTGGATATCTTTGTCGATGCTGGTATGGCATTCATGGGGTTGTTGTTACTCAACCTATTACTGGCGATTACCTTGCCACATTTGTTAAACCATTTCTTATACACAGAGCGCGATTATGTGCGTTACGGTTGGCACTTTTTTATCTACCGCTTGCAGCATTTTGCGAGTAATTCCATTCCTTTGAATTTGCTGTTTGGCGATAGTTCATTGGCTACTACTTACCTGCAACGGCTGGGGTATCACTTACAACCTTTGGTGCAAACCGGCTCTAACTTTGGGCTGGAACAACGCCATGATAATGCCCTGCTATGCGAGTTTGGTACCCGTACCATGATTTCTGATGGCTTAACCATGCTGAATGTGCAGCAATCAAGTACCGCGTTTCGGCTGGTACGTAATCGCATTGAGGATAACAGTTTCGTCGGTAATAACGTGTTTTATCCCGTCGGTGCTAAAGCCGGTACTCATTGTCTGCTGGCGACCAAAGTAATGGTACCGATTGATGGCAAGGTGCGGGAAGGCGTGGGCTTATTAGGTTCACCGAGCTTTGAAATTCCACGCATGCTGGATGAGGATAAAACTTTTGATCCTTTTGCTCCGATGGCTTTGAGGTTACATGGGTTACGCAGGAAAGACTTTAGTAACCTATTCACCATCGGAGCGTTTTTATTCGCAGGCTTTCTACACCTGTTTGTCACACTGGTATTGATCTATGCAGCGGCCCAATCGCATGTGCATATGGGGTTATTCGCATGGGTATTAGCGGGTGGCATCTTTACCTTGTTAAGTACCTTGTATTTCATTGTGTTGGAACGCGCCGCTTACGGTTTTAAACGTATGCAACCCATGACGGTGTCTTTGTATGACCCTGACTATTGGCGTGTGGAACGCTTATGGAAATTTTCCGAAAGCGTTTTGCGCTGGTTATGGTTAGGGACGCCGTTTCGCTGCCTGATTAACCGTGCGTTGGGAATTCGCCAAGGCAAGATGGTGTTCGATGATGGCTTATATGTGTCGGAAAAAACGCTGGTCACGCTTGGCGATTATTGCAACTGCAATCTGCACAGTGTGTTGCAAGGTCATTCCCTTGAACAGGGGCGCTACAAGTCTGGTTATATCAAGGTGGGCAATCAATGCACCATCGAGGCGAATGCGTTTGTGCATTATGGCGTGACGGTTGGGGATAACGTCCGGATTGGCCCGGATTCCTTCGTCATGAAAGGGGAAACGCTGGAAAGGGGTGAAATCTGGCGTGGTAATCCGGCACGGGCGGTGTAAGCAGCGAATGAATTAACATGGATAGATAAATCAATTGAAAAAATAAGATGTTATGAAAAGCATTTACTGGATAGTGACTTTATGGTCCATCACAAGTATAGGACTGGCAGCGGAGGTAGGGAGTTTGCCTAGCGGTATGTCGGTCTGGGTAGTACAGCGTTGTGGCCATGTGGTACAGGCTGGTTATCCACCCCTTGTGACGGCAAGTGCGTGGCAAACAGCGGTTGCTCTACCTATAGCAAAGGAGGAAGAAACAATCGATGAGGATCAACAAACGTCTGACGCGTCAGATGATCAATACCATGACGCAAGTAACCCAGCATATGATGATGGAAACAATGAGGATGACACAGAAAATGATGACTAAGCGCCGACGTAGGCGTTCATAGCTTCCTACTATTATTGCTCAATGCTGGAAGGAGTCAGCGAATGAATCTGTGGGCCTGCATTGAACCGCTAAACCATGCCTTTTTACGCCGCTACGCTATTCACGTAGCCCTAGTTAATATTGAGGCGGCGGATGGTTGGAGTCAGTACGAAACCTATTTATCTACAGAGGAATACCAGCAAGCCCAAGCATTCATTTATCCGGCTGACCGCAGACGCTTTGTGATTGTGCATGCTGCCTTGCGGCATTTGTTGGCAAGAGAGCTCGGCTGTCAGATGGAGACATTGGTATTAGCGCGTTCACCGGCGGGTAAGCCCTATATTGCCCAGCCTGCAGTAGCCTTACACTTTTCATTAGCGCATACCGAACGTTTTGCCTTGATAGCCTGGTCGTGGGAAACCCCGCTCGGTATTGATCTGGAAACCTTGGATTATGGGCTGGATGTGTGTGGCCTTGCGCCGACGATTTGCAATTCTTCAGAATTGCAGTGGCTGGTAGAAGGGCCTATTAGTCACTGTCCACAACGCTTTTTACGCTTGTGGACAGCTAAAGAAGCCGTTTTAAAACTATATGGCAGTGGTTTTTTAACCGACCCGCGTCAGTACGGGGTGTTACCCGCTTTGCAGGATGAAACGGTGGTGGTGAATGCCACAGCGATTAAGCGACCCTGTTTAACCGGACAGACGTATTTACGGGCATTGCCGCTACTAAGCCCCTTGATTGCGACCCTCGCTTTTCAGCATTAACGAATAATTTTGCCAAAAAGAAGCCGGAACAAGTCCGGCTAAGATGACGTAGGAGTCAGGGAACACGAAACTTAGAAAGACAACATGGCTCCGACGGCCACACTGCCGGATTTGTCTTTGCCTTTACCGTCTAGATCACTTTTCTGGTTGGAAATTTCACCCACCAGTGTCAGGTTGTCTGTTAGGCTGTGATAAGCACCGAGGGTCAATTTGTCATTTTTGACCTTGTTCAGCTGGGTTTGCTTGCTTTGTGCATAGTTCACACCCAGTTTGGTTTTATTGATTTTTTGAGAGGCTTGTACCATGTAGCCTTTAACTTCTTCAGCATCACCGCTAGCGCTATCAAAGCCGGGGAACACAATACCACCGATACCGAGAGTATCCATGCCTTTGCCCTTGAAGTAAGCACCAGCCAGACTGGTTTTGTTCACGTCGACTTTGCCGTAAACATCCCAACCCTGGATATTGGGTTTATCCCCATTCGCCAGTTTTACTTTTTGCGACAAAGCGCTAGTGGAAACATGGCCTTTGACATTATTACGTTCCCAGTCATAGCTGACTTTACCGTGGAAACCGGGCTGCCCGGCATCACCGCTGGAAACGCCGCTAGATTCTTTGCCATCCAGAGGGTTGAAGACACCGACAGTGACTTCAGCGCCATTGCGTTTGGGTGAAGTCCAGTTGATTTGTGACAAGCGGTCGGTATACACATAGCCATAACCAAGGCCACCTAGGGTAGTGTGGCCAGGGCCTGCAGAGGCAAAGGTAGCGCCGGGGCCTTGCAGAGACATATCGCCAATAACGGAATCAAATTCAAACAAGCCAAAGTCACGGCCTGCTTTAACGGTACCCATTTTTTCATTGCCAAAGGTCAGGTAAACCTGACGGGCATCAACGGATGAGAAATCGAGTGCATCGCCATCGCCGCCGTTTTGCGAGCTGGATACCCCATAATAAACATTAACATTGCCGCTTAGGTCATAACCGTTTTGCTTGGTTTTGGCGCTGAAATTCAAGGATGCAGGCAATAGACCATTGGATACGCTGTGCGTGTTGTCGGTGGCAAATTTGCCAGTATCGGGGTCAAGACAGGCCAGTCCTGCCATAGTACCGCCACCGGCACCAAGATCACCGGTATCACAATTGGTAACGGTGTAATAGGTGTTAACATTTCCACCAAGACTTAAATCCCAATCGCCCGCTTTCCAAGTAGCAGCGTGAACGTTAGGGGCAATACTGACGGTGAGCGCGGCCATGACAGCCAACGTAATTGGACACTTACGCATAGGTTAATTTCCTCTCTCCATTAACGGTCTACTGTGCGATAAACCTTCCTCAACGACGCCATGTTAGAATTGTTTAGGTTGGAAAAAGGTTGGATAAATGCAGGGTTATTTTAAAAGTTTGGCTTAAAATGTAAGCATAAAAAGAGATTTAAGGGTTATTTGCGGGCACTATTAAAAAATTCTTATAATTCAATTTTTTAAAATAAAAAAGTAATATTACGGCTATTCTATTGAATACCGGATATTTATTTTAAAGCTTTTAGTAAACGACTCTTTTAATAGTTAAATTCACATGCTAGTCTTGTTGCACTGGGGAAGCTGTTAATTGCTGATAGTGTAGAATAGCCACCCCAAGGTTGGAAAAAGGTTGGGAGGTCTTTTTCTATCCGTCAGTAGTTGAAGCTTTAACGCAGGAGGAGGCGTATGGAGCATACAAGTCTGGCAGCCGGTGGTAGCCTGTTACAACGCCGCAGTGCCATCGAAAATCAGTGGAGCCGTTTTGTTGCTAGTGGTTCTTGTGAAACTAGTAAGGCTCGCAGTGATAGTAACAATAGCGTGCGTGAAGACATTATTTCATCATGGCAACGCAGCGCCCAATACATCAAACCCCGTCAACCGTTTGCACCTGCCGAAGACGAATACACCACACGTAATCGCTGGCAGGATTCGCTATTGCGTCAAGCCGCTCAGCGTGAACAAGAGCAAATGATGCAGCTAGCGAATGAAGGCGAATTAGTCGCCGCCATTGCCGACCCACAAGGTCATTTGCTGTGGACTTTCGCCAGTCGGCATATGCGTAAACGCGCGGAATCGGTTAATTTTACTGCTGGTGGTTGTTGGGATGAACGCTCTGTCGGTACCAATGCCGTAGGCTTATGCCTGAATTTGCGCCGTTCTGTGACGGTATTTTCATCCGAGCATTACTTGCCATTTGTGCATGACTGGGTGTGCTATGCCTCACCTATTGTGCATCCGCAATCTGGCGAAGTGGTCGGTGTGCTGGATATGTCCACTACCTGGAACCGGCATACGCCATTAGGTCAAGCCGCGGTGACTGAACTAGCGCGTTCTATTGCGCGTTGTTTGCCACAGCATCTACCAAAGGCTGAGTTGGAAATTCATGCATTGGGTCAACCGCGTATTCTGTTTCGTGGCAAACCGCTGAATCTGCCGATGCGTCAGGTGGAAATTCTGTGCTTGTTAGCATTAAATCCGCAAGGTTTAACACTGGAAGGTTTCCACGCCTCTTTGTACGGGGATTTACCCGTTTCTACCACAACTTTGAAAGCGGAACTTTCGCATTTGCGTCGTTTACTGGATGGGCAGATTGGTTCACGTCCTTATCGTCTGCAAATTCCGGTTTGGGCTGATTTTATTCAGTTGTGGCAAGCCTTGCGTCAGCAGCAAAGCAGCGAAGCCTTTTCTTTATACCGGGGCAGTTTCATGCCGCAGTCCGAATCGCCGGAAATTGAAGAATGGCGTCATTGCATTGATGCAGTCATGGGCAAGGCGCTTGATTCCTGTCAGGACCCGGCGGTATTGATGGAGAAGCTCTGTCACAGTACTTCAGGTAGCGAGTTAGTGCGGGAACGCCTTGCTGAACTGGTATCACGTCCTGTCTTTAAGCGTTAAGTCATTTTTGTATGACAGTTGGCTACACTTAAGATAGGAAAAGTCCATGTTGGCATGAGGAGGATAAGCCAACAGGTAAGTATCGTCATTATCAGCAGTGAGCACCACAGAAATTACCCGGTATCATAATTATTCATGGGCGTGTACCTGTGGGCTTTGTATAGCAGCATCCTGTGTACATAAGTCCAAGGCCAAACAGGCCTTCATTACCTGTTACCTAGGGTATAGTAAAGATTGAGAGGGAATATGCCTGCATCTATTGCAATCCTAGTTGTTATTTCCATGTAGTCAATGGCAAGCAATCTAATGGCTAAGTGTCCATAGGGGCGGCCTTGTAGATTGCTTTGGAGCTGATGTCATGATCATCGGTACTACAGGGCAGAATAACCACGGTAAAACCACCCTGATTCAAGCTTTAACAGGCAAGGTTAGCCGACCTGCACCAGCCAATCATCATCCGGTTTACCCATTGACTTTGGCACATTGGCTGCAAGCTGAGGGGCAGCTAATGGGGTTTCTAGAGCTATCCGATCCGGTGGTTTGGAGCCATGATTCTAAATGGCTGGATCATCTGTTGCTTGTATTGGCAGCCGATGAAAGTCTGACGCGTCTACAACAAGGACTAGAAACATTATTAGCCTTGCCATGGGCTGACAAGCTCAGCTTTACAGTGGCTTTGACCAAAATTGATCGGGTCAAAGTCGAATCATGGTCACATCACGTGACTGTCCTGCATGATTTTTTAGCCCATAGAACCTTAACTGATGTAGGGATTTTTCCTGTGTCTGTCCAGCAGGGGCAAGGTATTACGGCCTTGCGTGAACATCTGCTGGCATTACCGTGTTTGTTACCAGCACCATATAGAGGGGTGCGTTACATGATTGAACAAAAACGTCTACAGCCAGATCGGAATACCATCATCAGTGTGTCGGGCTTGTTACAAACAGGCAATATTCAGACGGGTGATACCCTAATGGTTAGCCCAGGGGGTAATACCGTGCAGGTTTATGCCCTTCAAGTTCAACACCAGCCAGTCAAGACCGTACAAGCCACGCAATATTGTGATCTGGATTTGCTGGGCAATATGCAAGAATTGCCACCACAAGGGAATTGGCTATTGGCACCACAGTTACATGCACCTGTAGAACGCTTTGATGCCTTTATTAATTTATTGGCAGAAAGTCCGTATACGCTTAGAGAAGGTGCGCAAGTCATACTCGCCCACGGAGCGGCTACTTATCCGGCAAGGTTGGTGTTACTAGACAAGGATAAAGCCCGTGCAGGGGAGGCGGTTTGGGTGCAATGTTGTGTGGAACCGCCACTGACGGTGTTTTGGCACGATCCTTTAACCGTCTATGACATGACAGGCCAACAGACCTTGGCAGTCGGCTGGGTGCTGGATCCATCCCCGCCACGGCGTGGCCGTAAGCAACCGAATCGTTGGTTGGCGCTGCAAGCCTTAATGACAGCAGATGCAGGCCAAGCGATGGCGGATTTGCTAAGTGTGGAAACTTTGCCCATATCCCTGGCTGATTGGGCGCGAGCGATGAATTTACCGCTGCCGGTATTGCTGGAAATAGTCCAAAGCCGTTTGCCTGATGTGTTAATACTTGATGAGCATGAGCGTGCCTGGGCCATACGCGAGCAACCCTTGCAAGAGTTACAAGACAAGGTATTGCAATTTATCAGTGAGTTTCATCAGCAGCAACCGGATGAAGCGGGTTTAATGCCGGAACGAGTACGCCGCCAGTTATTGCCTTTTCTTGAACAGGATTTATTTGACTGGCTATTGGCTTATTGGTTGGTAGAAGATGTCCTGGCGCGTACTGACAGTTTTGTGCATTTGCCTGAACACGTTGTTGCCCTTACAGCAGAGGAACAATATTACTGGCAGCAAATGGAACCCTTGTTGCAAGCAGGTGGGTTTAATCCGCCGTGGGTACGCGATTTAATGGTAGTGCTAGAGCTGGAAGAGGAGGTCGTCCGGCAAGTATTGGTCAAGCAGGCCCGTCGACGGAAGGTATACCAAATTGTACATGATCTGTTTTATACCCCAGCCCGCATTCATCAATTAGCAGATATGGTGCGTGAGCATGCCAAACCGCAATTAAATGTGATGGAATTTCGTGATTCATTAGGCATTGGACGTAAACGGACTATTCAGATTTTGGAGTTTTTTGACCGCACTGGCTTAACCCGACGCATTGTTGCTGAGGGAGCACGCGGCAAACGCCGGGATGTACGGGTATTGCATAATCCTGAGCTATTTACCGACGGTTAGTTTATTGGGCTTACCAGCAGGCTTAAGCAGTCGGTTGGCGCGTAGAGGGGGCGTTGTTACTATTAAAATTTTTAAACAACGAGGCGTCTATGCAACCCATTCTAACCGCTATTCTCATGTTGGTTTGTAGCAATGTGTTTATGACTTTTGCTTGGTATGCGCATCTTAAAGAACTCAATAACAAACCTTGGATTATTGCTGCCCTTGTCAGTTGGGGCATTGCTCTATTTGAATACTTATTACAAGTCCCGGCCAATCGCATTGGTTATACCGCCTTGAATGTAGGGCAACTCAAAATTCTCCAAGAAGTCATTACGTTAGCTATCTTTGTGCCATTTGCAGTGTTCTATCTTAAAGAACCGCTGAAGCTGGATTATCTATGGGCTGGGTTATGTATTTTGGGCGCTGTATTTTTCATCTTTCGTGACAAGTTAGGTGCTTGAAAGTAGCTTGAAAACAAATAGACTAATTAACAATATGATTTTTAAGCAATTAAATTTTTGTTTTTAACTTGTTGGAATAAGCCCATTCTTTTGTGCATAATTTGAACAGATGCCGTAGAGGCGCACCCCTCTAAAAAGCTGCGCTGCAGCAATTTTTTCCCCAATAATAAGTATTCTTGTTGCTACTTTAACGATTAAATACTTATGTTGATTTAACAAGTATATGAAAAATATACTTGTTTTTTTTAAATTTTCATTATTGAAAAAATTAAAGATTATTTTGTGGTTTTTAGATGTAAATCTATAGTAGGATTTATATCAGCAGGGGTACACATGGGGCACTCCTGCTACCACCAAAGTAAAAAATTTACAAAGACGCTAAAAATCGCTAAGAGAGGAACCGTTATGGGCATGGATTTACACGATCTTGACCCGCAAGAAACCGCGGAATGGCAGGAGGCGATTGACGTTGTTGTACAACGTGCCGGGGCAGAACGCGCGCGCTTTTTGCTGCATAAAACTGTCGAATCTGCTTATGAAGCCGGTATTGAACCACCGGATATGCACACGCCTTATGTGAATACCGTTCCAGTTAGCCAACAGCCTAAATACCCCGGCGACACCGAACTAGAACGACGTATTCAACGTGCCTTACGCTGGAATGCTACCGCGATGGTAGTGCGAGCTAACCGTAAACCGGCAGAACCGGGCGGTCATATTGCTTCCTACCAGTCATCAGCCACTATGTATGAAGTCGGCTATAACCATTTCTGGAAAGGTCATGATCATCCGAATGGCAGCGATATGTTGTTCATTCAAGGCCATACTGCACCCGGTACTTATGCGCGCGCTTTTCTGGAAGGCCGCATCAATGAACATCAACTAGACAATTTCCGTATTGAAGCGGGTGGTAAAGGGATTTCATCTTATCCACATCCGTATTTGATGCCGGATTTCTGGCAATTCTCTACGGTCTCGATGGGCTTAGGCCCAATCATGGCTATTTACCAAGCCCGTTTCCTCAAGTATCTGGAACATCGCGGCTTGTCGAAAATTGCCGATAACCACGCTGAAGGCCGCAAAGTATGGGCATTCCTCGGCGATGGTGAAATGGATGAACCTGAATCCCAAGGTGCAATTGCGCTGGCTTCGCGTGAACGTCTGGATAATCTGGTGTTTGTGGTTAACTGTAACTTGCAACGTCTGGATGGCCCGGTACGTGGTAATGGCAAGATTGTACAGGAACTGGAAGGCAACTTCCGTGGCGCTGGTTGGAATGTAATCAAGGTGCTGTGGGGTTCTGGCTGGGATCGTTTATTGGCTGATCCTGAATACGGCCAATTGCTGCGCAAACTCATGATGGAATGTATTGACGGTGAGTACCAGAACTTTAAGAACAAAGGCGGTGCTTACATTCGTGAACATTTCTTTGGTAAATACCCTGAATTAAAAACCCTCGTCGCGGATATGACTGACGACCAGATCTACTATGAACTGGTACGCGGTGGCCATGACCGTGAAAAAATCTATGCGGCTTATCATGCAGCGGTCAATACCCAAGACCGTCCCACCGTTATCCTCATGCATACCGTCAAAGGTTATGGTATGGGTGAAGCCGGTGAAGGTATGAATATCAGCCACCAACAGAAAAAACTCAGTACCGATCAATTGCGTAAGCTGCGTGACCGTTTCCGTATTCCGGTCAATGATCGTCAGATTGAAGGCGCTGAATTCTACCAGCCTGCGGCGGATTCCCCGGAAATGCAGTATCTGCATGCACGCCGTAAAGCCCTAGGCGGTTATTTGCCGAATCGCCCGCAGAACTTTGAAACCCTGCCGGTGCCCGGTTTAGCTATGTTTGATGCGTTATTGCACGATACCGGCGACCGCACTATGTCCACGACCATGGCGTTGGTGCGTATTTTGGTAGCGGTCGCGCGTGATAAAACCCTTGGCCCGCGTTTAGTGCCGATTGTACCGGATGAAGCGCGTACCTTTGGTATGGAAGGCATGTTCCGTCAGGTGGGTATTTATGCACCGGATGGGCAGAAATACACGCCAATGGATGCCTCTGACATCATGCCGTATCGTGAATCGTCCAAAGGTCAGTTATTGCAAGAAGGCATTAATGAAGACGGTGCCATGTCTTCATGGATTGCCGCAGCGACTTCTTATGCCAATAACCACACCATGATGATTCCGGTGTACACCTTCTACTCCATGTTTGGTTTCCAACGTATTGGTGACTTGGCATGGGCGGCTGGCGATATGCTTGCACGCGGTTTCTTAGTGGGTGGCACATCGGGTCGTACCACGCTTAATGGCGAAGGCTTGCAACATCAGGACGGCCACAGCCAATTGTTTGCAGGCTTTATCCCCAACTGTAAGTCTTACGACCCAACCTTTGCGTATGAGTTGGCAGTGATCTTCCACGATGGTATGAAACGCATGTATGCCGATGGCGAAAATGTGTTCTATTACATCACCACTTTGAATGAAAACTACCGCATGCCGGAAATGCCAGCAGGTGCTGAAGAAGGCATTATTAAAGGCATGTACCCATTCAAGAAGACGGCAGGTACTTCAAAACAGCGCGTACAATTAATGGGTTGCGGCTCCATTTTACGTGAAGTGATTGCTGCGGCTGACTTATTGAAAAATGATTGGGGCGTGGATGCGGATATTTGGGCGACTCCCAGCCTGAATGAATTGGCGCGTGATGGCGCTGCTTGTGCACGCTGGAACCTGTTGCATCCGGACCAAGAACCGCGCAAACCGTGGGTGACCCAATGTCTGGAAGGCACGCAAGGCCCAGCGATTGCTTCCACCGATTACATTCGCAACTTTGCTGAACAGATTCGCGCTTATGTGCCGAATGATTTCTATGTGCTCGGTACGGATGGCTTTGGCCGCTCCGATAGCCGTGCTGCTTTACGTTCACACTTCGAGGTTGACCGTTACTACGTCACCATAGCCGCGTTGAAAGGCTTGGCTGACCAGCACAAAACGGCTAAGGGTGAAGGCACGATTACCGCTAAAACCGTGCTGGAAGCCATGCAAAAATATGGCATCGACCCTGAAAAACCTAATCCGCTGTATGCTTAACCCGGAGTTGTGCTCATGAGTATTGAAATCAAAGTGCCTGATATTGGCAACTTCAAAGATGTGGATGTTATTGAGATTCTGGTAAAAGTAGGCGATACGGTTGCCATTGATGACCCGCTGATTACCCTAGAATCGGATAAAGCTTCTATGGATATTCCCGCCCCACGCGGCGGCCTGATTACCGATATTAAGCTCAATGTCGGGGATAAAGTATCCGAAGGTAGCCTGATTCTGTTAATCGCTGATGTGAATGAAGCCAGCCTGCATGTCGCCGCTAACAGTGCCCAGCCAAAAGTGTCTGGCAGTGCAGCAGCGAGTAAGCCTATGGATGGCATTAAGGAAATTCGTGTCCCGGATATTGGTAACTTCAAAGATGTCGATGTCATTGAAGTGCTGGTACATGTCGGCGATATGGTTAAGCCTGAAGATTCGCTGATTACCCTCGAGTCGGATAAGGCCTCCATGGATATTCCTTCGCCAAAAGGTGGCAAGGTCAAGGAAATCAAGGTGGCCGTGGGTGACAAAGTATCCGAAGGTAGCCTCATTCTGTTATTAGAAATCCCCGGTGCCGGTGGTGAAACCACCCCAGCGGCTAGCATGGAGGCGGCACCGGCTAGTGCTGCCCCGACTGCTGAAGCCGCGGCTACTGCGCCCGTGAATGCGGAAGCTTTCCGCAATGCTTATGCTAGCCCCTCAGTTCGGCGCATTGCCCGCGAACTGAATGTCGATTTGTCTATGGTGGCCGGTACTGGCCGTTTAGGACGTATCACGGAACAAGACGTACGCAATTACCACAAGAAGGGAGGAGTGCCTGCAGCAGCTCCAGCAGCCGCTACGGGCCAACAAGTTCCGGTTACATCCTCTGCGTCCAGCCCGGTGGCCACCACCTCTTCCGCGCCTACACCAACAAGCGCACCGGCTGCCTCCAGTATGGGTATTCCGCTGATTACCCAGCCAAACTGGAGCCAGTTTGGGCCGGTGGAAAGCGTACCTATGTCACGTATCGGCAAACTATCCGCCAAGCATTTACACAAAGCTTGGTTGAATGTGCCGCAAGTGACGCATTTCGATGAAGCCGATATTACCGAGCTGGAAGCCTATCGCAATAGCTTGAAAGATAAAGCCAAATCCATGGGCTTTAATTTCACACCGCTGGTATTCATGATGAAAGCAGCGGTGGCGGCGCTGAAAGAGTATCCGAAATTCAACTCAGCCTTGTCCGATGATGGCGAAAGCCTGATTCAACGCAAGTTCTACAATATCGGCATTGCTGTGGATACACCCGATGGTTTGGTTGTACCCGTCATTCGTGATGTAGACCGCAAAGGTTTGTTTGAATTGGCGCGCGAACTTGGCGAAGTGTCGAAAAAAGCCCGCGATGGCAAACTGAAAGCGGCGGACATGCAAGGCGGTTGCTTCTCAATTTCCAGCCTCGGCGGTATTGGCGGCACCAACTTCACACCGATTGTGAATGCGCCTGAAGTGGGTATTCTCGGCCTGACCCGTTCACAGGATCGCCTCAAGCGCGTGAATGGCGAAATTGTTGACCGGCTGATTCAGCCGCTGGCGGTTTCCTATGATCATCGCGTGATTGATGGCGCGTATGCCGCTCGTTTTGTCGCGCATATTGCGTTTGTGCTGTCTGACGTGCGTAACCTCATTCTGTGAACCGGGAGTTGAATCATGAGCAAGGTAATCGAGATCAAAGTCCCGGATATCGGGAATTTCAAAGACGTTGATGTCATTGATGTACTGGTTAAGCCCGGTGACACCGTGGCGGTGGAAGATGCGCTGATCACCCTGGAATCGGATAAGGCTTCCATGGATATTCCATCCCCCGCAGCCGGTACTATCAAAGAACTGAAAATTGCCAAAGGCGATAAAGCTTCCGAAGGCAGTTTAATTTGCCTGATGGAAGTAGCGGCGGGGAGTTCCCCCCTCCCTAGCCCTCCCCCGCAAGGGGGGAGGGAACAAGCTACTTCTTCTTCACTCCCTTCACCTACAGCTGCTAACCACGCGGGTGCGGCGGATGTCACCTGCCAAATGCTGGTATTCGGTGCTGGCCCCGGTGGTTATACCGCTGCCTTCCGTGCCGCTGATTTAGGCATGCAAACCGTGTTGGTGGAACGCTGGAGCACGCTTGGCGGCGTGTGTTTGAATGTCGGCTGTATCCCCTCCAAAGCCTTATTACACGCGGCTAAAGTGCTGGATGAAGCGCATGAAGTCGCCGAATACGGCATTGAATTTGCCGCGCCTAAAGTCGATATCGACAAATTGCGCAGCTGGAAAGACAAAGTGGTTGGCCGTTTAACCGGCGGCTTATCCGGCTTGGCGAAACAGCGCAAAGTGCAAGTCGTCAATGGCGTAGGTACATTCCTTGACCCCAATCACGTCGAAGT
>CAZCJE010000077.1:0-15994 GCA_964498805.1 uncultured Thiothrix sp. | reverse complement strand
GGCACTACCCCTTGGGATTTGCCATTGGTGCCTTTGATATGCGCGCCCATGCCACGCACACGGCTCCAGTCATTGCCCAAACCACCGGCATACTTCGACAGTAACGCATTGTCTTTAATGGCATTGTAAATACCATCGAGATCATCTGAAACGGTAGTCAAATAGCAGGAGGATAATTGCGGGCGCAGCGTACCGGAGTTAAACAGCGTCGGTGTACTGCTCATGAAATCAAAGCTGGATAACAGGTTATAAAACTCAATCGCGCGGTCTTCACGCTCGACTTCATTAATCGCCAAACCCATGGCCACCCGCATGAAAAATACCTGCGGCAGCTCGAAACGAACACCATCGTGATGCAGGAAATAGCGATCATACAGGGTTTGCAAACCCAGATAGGTGAACTGCAAATCGCGCTCGGGTTTAATCGCCGCACCCAGTTTAACCAGATCAAAACGGGCCAGCTCATCTGCTAAACGTTCAACTTTAACGCCGCGTTGAATGGTTTTTTTCAGCACTTCCGGGTACAGACTTGCCATTTCCACTTGGGTAGCTTCCGTCGGTTGTCCTTCCAGAAAACTTAAGGCTTCACGGCGTAAGCTATCCATTAACATACGCGCAGTGGCATAGGAATAATTCGGTTCACGATCAATCAGCACGCGCGTGCTGATGATTAAGGCGGTCGCGACTTCCTTCTCGGAAATGCCATCATACAAGTTGCGCAATGTTGCGCTCATCACCTGAGTAGCACTGACCCCTGCCAGCCCTTCCACCGCTTCAGCCACAATTTTGCGCAAACGTTCTTCATCCAGCGGTTTGCTTTCACCACTAGCGGTTTTAACCTGAATCACGTGAGCAACCTCTTGTTTCTTGCCTTTTTTCTTTTTGGCATCTTTTTCCGCACGCAAACGCGCACGATCTTCGCGATACAGCACATAACTGCGCGCGACCTTGTGTTCACCGGCACGCATCATGGCCAGTTCCACCTGATCCTGAATATCTTCAATATGCAACATGCCTCCTTCTGAAGTACGACGTTGCAACGCTTCTAACACTTGCGCGGTCAACTTGTAGACGGTGTCATGGATGCGGGCGGAATTGGAGGCTTTGTTACCCTCAACTTCGAGAAAGGCTTTGGTCATGGCGTTTTGAATTTTGCTGCCATCAAAGTCCGTGACTTGACCGTTGCGCCGGGTAACTTTGCACTTTACTTGCGGTAATGGAGCAAAAACGGCAGAAACAGCCGGGCTTTTGGAACCAGTGTCCTGTGTGTTGGCAGCTTGCATGATTGTCCTCAAAAATATCAGAAATGACTTGACAGAATAGATGAAATTATGAATTTGTCTTGGAAGGATATCCCGTAAGAAAATACTATAGGATGTGTTTTTGATGACCGTCAAGCACAATATGTTGTCAGAAACTTGTGAACAATCTGTGGATAACTAACAAAAATCCAGTCCCTTTACAAACTTGCATCCCTTCGACAAAAGCCAAAAAATTTTTCAAACATGATCACGGCTATGATTGTATTTTTCGATTTTTGCAGGCAAAGCCCGTAAGTTTGCGTACAATCGCCTGCGTCAGTTCCCTCTAAACCGTTACCCTATCTGGAGTACTCTGAATGAATACAAAAACATCACTGAAACTGGCTTTAGGAACCACCATGGCAGCAGGCATTGCCCTCGGGACCACCCAAGCCTTTGCTGAAAATCCATTCTCTGCGGAAAAACTTTCCAGTGGCTATCTGCAATTGGCTGAAAACAAAAGCAGCGATATGAAATGCGGCGCGGGCATGTGCGGTGGTAATGCTAAAAAAGCAGCCACTGAAGGCGAAGAATGCCCGGCGGATACCGATAAAGACGGCAAAGTCAGCAAAGAAGAGTTTCTGACCCAACACAGCAAGATGTTTGACGCTGCTGATGCTAATAAAGATGGCAGCCTAGATGCCGATGAACGCAAAGCGATGCACAAGATGATGGGCGAAGGCAAATGCGGCGGCATGAGCAAAGATACTGCACAAAAAGTTGAAAGCACCAATAAACCTGAAGTCAAACCAGACTCTGCGCCCGTTGTTGAAGAGAAAAAATAAGCATTAATTGCTTAGCAGGCAGGCATTGATTGATGCCTGCCTTACCGTCTCCCTTATCTGCCATTATTTCTGCCTGTTTATTATTCACCCCAATACATAGTGGTGAACCAATCTGTTAGTCTTGTTAACCTTCTGATCGGGTTAAAGTATTAATAGTTATGCTCCAGCTTAGCCTACAAGGTGCTGGTCTTGGTTTGCGGCGCGAATTTATGCCAGCACTGGAGACACAAGTACCTGCTTGTATTGATTTCTTTGAAATTGCCCCGGAAAACTGGCTTGATACTGATTTGCCCCATGCCAAACGTTTGCGTGCTTTAAGCGAACGCTATCCGTTTGTCTGTCACGGTCTATCCCTGTCGCTAGGTGGCCTCACGCCGCTAGATACCGAATTACTGGCTAACATCCGCCGTTTTATGGCGCTTCACCAAATCACGCTCTATACCGAACATTTATCGTGGTGTTCGGATCACGGCATGTTGTATGACTTATTGCCGCTGCCCTTTACCGAACAGGCTATTCGCCATGTGGTCGAGCGTATTCGGCAAACTCAGGACTATTTAGGCCAGCAGATTGGGATTGAAAACGCTTCGTTTTACCTACAAGCGCCTATTAACGAGATGGATGAAGCCACTTTCATTACCACGATCCTAGAAGAAGCTGACTGTTTACTGCATCTGGATGTGAACAATGTGTATGTGAATAGCGTTAACCATCGCTATGACCCCTATGACTTTTTACGCCGTTTGCCCAAGGAACGGATGGTGTATATGCACATGGCTGGTCATTACCAACAAGCACCTGATCTGTTAATTGATACCCATGGCGAAGCAGTGATTGACCCGGTATGGGATTTACTGGCTTTTGCTTATCAACAATTCGGGGTATTGCCGACTTTATTGGAACGCGATTATCACATCCCACCCTTGACTGAATTACTGCCGGAAGTGGAAAAAATTGCCCACTTACAACGGACATACCGCTGATGAATAGCACCGAACACTATATGCGCACCCTTGCTGCACATTTACGCGCTCCTGCGCTGAATCCGCCCCCAATCGCTATCAACTCCAAACGTCTGCAAGTGTATGTTGATTTGTTATTCAATAATGTGGATGACGTATTAAGTCGGGCTTTTCCGGTTACGCATAGCCTTTTAACCGCTAATCAATGGCAAACACTTATACGCCAGTTTTATAGCGAACACGCTTGTCAAACCCCGTATTTCCGCGAAATGGCGGGCGAATTTATTCAATGGCTAAGTGAACACTTTACCGCCACGGGTTTAAATAGCGCTTATCCTTTTTTGCTGGAACTCATGCATTACGAATGGGTAGAAATTCCGCTATTAATGGATCAAACCGAATTTGACTGGGAAAGCTTTAATACTGAAGGCGACTGGCTAGAGGCTGTCTGGGTATTTAATCCAGTCATGCTATTGCAAAGCTATCAGTACCCGGTACATACCATTAGCGCTAAAAACTTACCTACAGAACCGCACCCTACGCATTTGCTACTGGTGCGCAATCGCCAACATAAAATCGATTTTCTGGAGTTGAATGCGGTGACGGCGCATTTAGTAGAGCTTTTAATGCATAAAAACACTACAAAAGCGGCTATTGCCGAGATTAGTCAAAAAATTCATTACATTGATCACGTGCAATTATTGCAATTTGGTTTACAATTGCTCGCACAATTCCGCTCACAGGATATTGTGTTGGGTATGACCTCCCCGTAACAAGAGTCAACCCAGTCTAAACCCCCGTTCCTAGGAGATACTATGCAATCACGTAAATTCAAGCTGGCGTTGTCGCTGGCTACTATCGTATTGGCTGCTACCAGTCTGACTGCTTGCCAAAGCAACCCATTCACCCAAAAAGCTGCTGAACCTGCTAAAGCTGAAGCGGCTGCCAAACCTGTAGCTGCCGCTCCTGCTGCAACTGCTGCTAAGCCAGCGGCTAAAGCTGCAGCTCCTGCCGTCAAACCAGCTGCTAAAGCTGCGGCTCCTGCCGCTAAACCAGCGGCTAAAGCTGCTGCCGCTAAGCCAGCTGCAAAACCGGCTGCTCCTGCTGCAAAGTAATAACTCGACCCGGCGTTAAGTCGGGATAGAGGCCGGTAGATTCCTAATAAGCATCTACCGGCATTAGCAGATTAAAGCGAAATCATTAGCTTAAAGGTCATTCATTTAATAGCAGGCGATGCTGACGCCAATCAGGTAAAAAGTGATCCATAAAAGCATAAAAACGCGCATTATGGGTACGTTCCAATAAGTGCACCAGTTCATGCACTAACACATATTCCAAACACTGTGGCGGTTTTTTGGCTAATTCCAGATTCAACCAGATACGCTTTTGTAAGGTATTGCAACTGCCCCAACGGGTACGCATTTTTTTAATTCCCCAACCATTAGCCTGAACGCTCATGGCCGTTTGCCAATGGATTAACAGAGGCGGTAGTAAGGCTTTCAATTGCTGACGATACCAAGCATCCAGCAAAGCAGCCCGTTGGGCATGGCTTGCCTGCGCACTTATCGTCATTTGCAACACTCCGTCATCAGCTCGTAAGACGCAACCTTTACCCTGTCCGTGTAACACTTCCAAACGATAACGCTTACCCCGAAACCAATGACTTTCACCACTGATAAACTCACGCCCGGTGTGGCCATAATGCTGCAAGAAATGTTGGCGATGCTTATTTAACCATTCCACTTTAGGCAGCAATGAGCGACAAATCTGCTCATCGGTCAAATGCCGAGGCGCGGATACGCTAATCAAACCATCCGGTGGCAGCACCCGCACATGCAAATGCTTAATGGTTTTACGCACCACTTGTACAGCCAGACCGTTCACTAGCAATTGTATGGAAGCAGCAGATTGTCTCATGGATAAATGCAATAAAAATGGCGACAGCAGAATCTCAACCCAAGTGCGCAGTATACTGGAAAAAGATCGATTAATTGACAATCAGAATAGTTTTTGAACATTTACACAAGGACTCCTTACTGACCTACCGTTTATCGCCGCCCTTAACAGTTAAAAATAAAAACATCCCGGGGCACTTGATCTTGATACCGAATGGCCTGATGCTGTCATTACCCCTAACGTCCCCTAAGCACGGGAGTGTGCTATGAATCCGGATGAAAAACGTTCCCTGATTGAACGTTATCTGTTTGCTTATAATAATTTTGACATAGATGGCATGTTAACTGTCTTGCACCCGGATATTGAATTCCAGAATATCTCGCGCGGTAAAACCAATGCCAGCGTTGTCGGCAAGGAGGCATTTCGTCAACTTGCCGAACAAGGCAAGGCGGTATTTACATCCCGTCGGCAAAAGATTCGTGAATACCGGAGTGATTCGCCCCATGAAGCCAGTATTCGCGTGTTGTTTAAAGGGGTAGTGGGTATGAATCTGCCTAATGGTCTGAAAAAAAGTGCCATTTTGGAGGTAGAAGGCCGTTCCGAATTCCAGTTCAAAGATGGCCTGATCTACCGTATCAAGGATATCAGTTGAAGATTAACGACTCACTCATTCAGAAATAGGCCGGTTCATTACCCAGTTTCCATTTGATATTGCAACCTAACGAAGGTTTTTGCTCCCCCGGTGGATATTGATGATTCAATAACGCCTCTAATGCCTGTCGCAAATCCGCCCCCGTCACTGGCTTATCATTACCGGGACGCGCCTCATCAAACTGACCTCGATAAAACAACTCATGGTTTTCATCAAACAAAAACCAATCCGGCGTACAAGCCGCTTTATACGCTTTGGCGACTTCCTGGGATTCGTCATATAAATAGGGAAAGGAATACTGGTAACGCTGCGCTTCTTCGGCCATTTTCTCTGGGCTATCTTGCGGATAACCCGCCACATCATTGGCACTGATGGCAACCACCGCCACGCCGCGCGCTTGATAATCGCGGGCTAATTGCACAAAAGTGTCGCGAATATGAATCACATACGGGCAATGATTACAAATGAAGGCCACTAACAAGGGTTTACCACTAAAATCCTCGCGAGCCACAATATTGCCAGTTGCAGGTTCAGGCAGCCGAAAATCTGGGGCACGAGTACCCAGTTCCAGCATGGTTGAAGGTGTACGAGCCATGATAATCTCCTCGCATGTTGAGTTAGCCATTGGAGCCTGATTATACGCAGCCTGCTTGTGGTTGTGACAAATCCCGCATATTTCACTTTATACTGAGCGCTTTGCACCCGTTTCTTGGAGGAAGGATATGACGGTACGTTATCAAGACCTTGGCGATGGTATCTATTGCGTAGATACCACCTTGTATCGCCCGTTAATGGCAGCCTGTTACTTGGTACGCGAAGGGGACGCAGTCGCTTTTATTGATACCGGCACCTACCACACCATTCCCTTATTGCTGGAATTACTGAGTGAATTAGGTCTAAGTGCCGCCAATGTCCGCTATGTGATTCCGACTCACGTGCATTTAGATCATGCCGGTGGGGCGGGAGAATTAATGGCGCAATGCCCAAATGCCACCCTGATTGTGCATCCTAAAGGGGCTATTCATATGATTGACCCTTCCAAATTACAGGCAGGGGCGACGGTGGTGTATGGCGAAGAAGGTTTTGCCAACGATTACGGCAAACTCGTCCCTGTGCCTGAAGCGCGCGTTATTCGTGCTGATGATGGCTATGCAATCGATCTCAATGGCCGCCTGCTAACCTTTTATGACACGCCGGGGCATGCTAACCATCATGGTTGTATCTTTGACCAACGCACGGCTTCATTTTTTACCGGCGATACGTTTGGTATTTCCTACCGCGAATTTGACACCGCTCAAGGGCCGTGGATGTTTGCCCCGACCACCCCGGTAGCGTTTTCCCCGCAAGAATGGCATACCAGCCTTGCTAAACTCGCCAGCTTAAACCCAGTGGCCATGCAATTAACCCATTACGGGCGCATTACCGACGTGCCTAAACACATGCAGGACGTACGCCACAGCATTAATACCCTGACAGCCATGGCACAAGCGTTATTAACTGAACCAGATAATCGCGTCGCTCGTTTACGTGAACAAATCCTGCAATTATGGTTGGCAGAATTGCGCGAACACGGCTGTACCTTGGCGGAAAGCACTTGCCGCGCGTTATTAGCGGTCGATTCTAAACTGAATGCACAAGGTTTAAATGTGTGGCTAGAACGGGTAGCAGCGGGTAAAGCCTCCTTGCTGTTTTCCTGATTAAAAATATACCCTATGCATGCGCTTTCCTCAGACAGGAAAGCATTAGACTGCTATTGCAAACCCATTTTTCAGGATAAGTCTTACCCATGTCAAGTTTGGTAAGCCCTCACGGGGGCGGTGATCTTAAACCTTTACTGCTAGAAGGTGCCGAACTGGCTGCCGAACAGGAATACGCCCACCGCTTGCCACGCATTACCGTGTGTTCGCGTGAAGCCGGGGATTTAATCATGCTCGGTATTGGCGGCTTTACCCCACTGAATGGTTTTATGGGTAAAGCAGATTGGCAAGGCGTCTGTGCGCACATGCATACCGCTGATGGTTTGTTCTGGCCGATTCCCATTACCTTATCAGTGGATGCCACCACCGCTGAAAACTTACACACAGGCGAATCGGTTGCCTTGGTGAGTGCCGAGAATAACGAGATTCTTGCCACCATGCTCATCACGGAAAAATACCACATTGATAAAGCCTACGAGTGCCAGCAAGTGTATAAAACCACTGATCTGGAACATCCCGGCGTGCAAATGGTAATGGCGCAAGGCGAGGTGAATTTAGCCGGGCCGGTTAAAGTCTTATCCACCGGCTGTTTTCGCGAAACTTATGGCGATCAATTTCTCACACCCGCGCAAACACGGGCGTTATTTACCTCACTGGGCTGGTCAAAAGTGGCTGCCTTCCAGACCCGTAACCCTATGCACCGCTCACACGAATATTTGGTCAAGATTGCGATTGAAACCTGTGATGGTGTGCTGATTCATTCGCTGTTGGGCAAGCTTAAACCGGGCGATATTCCCGCTGATGTGCGCTGCGAAGCTATTAGCGTGTTGATTGAGCATTACTTTGTAAAAAATACCGTGGTACAGGCGGGCTATCCGCTGGATATGCGTTATGCCGGGCCACGCGAAGCCCTGTTACATGCGTTATTCCGACAAAATTACGGTTGTTCGCATTTAATTGTCGGGCGTGATCATGCCGGAGTAGGTGATTATTACGGCCCGTTTGAAGCACAAAGCATCTTTGATGAATTACCAGCAGGCGCATTACAAACCGTACCGCTTAAAATCGACTGGACCTTTTGGTGCAATCAATGCGGCAGTATGGCTTCTATGCGTACTTGCCCACATGGCGATGAAGACCGCGTGCTGCTATCCGGTACTAAGGTACGCAAAATGCTAACCGACGGTGAAGATTTACCCATTACCTTTAGCCGCCCGGAAGTTGCCAAAGTCCTACAGGCTTACTACAACAGCCTCAGTGAAAAGATTGAAATTAAGATGTCTGGGCATTCAGCACGTTAACCGCCTTTAGGGTTGGCCATATGCCTAAATCCCTGCGCTACGAAGCAGCGATGAATAAGAGCTTGCTAGGTAACAGCACTAAACTTTAATATCGGGAACTTGTCCAGTACGGGGCATCCGATGATGCCCTGTTTTGTCTTCACTTGAGCAAAATTTTAGGAGAGGAGTTGGGTATGAAAGTCATTCTGTTAGGTGGCCCGGGCGCAGGTAAAGGTACACAATCCGCCTTTATCAAGGAAAAATACAACATTCCACAGATTTCTACTGGCGATATGCTGCGTGCCGCCGTGAAAGCTGGCACTCCGCTGGGTGTGGAAGCGAAAAAAGTCATGGATGCTGGTGGCCTGGTATCAGATGACATTATTATCGGTCTGGTGAAAGAACGTATTCAGGAAGCTGATTGCGCCAATGGTTTCCTGTTTGACGGTTTCCCACGCACGATCGCTCAAGCCGATGCGCTGAAAGAACAAGGCATTGATATTGACGCGGTGGTTGAAATCGCCGTGGATGACAATGAAATCATCCGTCGCATGAGTGGCCGCCGCGTGCATTTGGCTTCTGGCCGTACTTACCACGTCGTCTTCAACCCGCCAAAAGTTGAAGGCAAAGACGACGAAACCGGTGAAGACCTGATCCAGCGTGATGACGACCAAGAAGAAACCGTACGTAAACGTTTGGAAGTTTATCATGCCCAAACTGCTCCACTGATCAACTATTACTCCAGCTGGGCAACCTCTGGCGAAAGCAATGCACCTCGCTACATTAAAGTCGAAGGTGTAGGCTCGGTTGAAGATATTCGCGACAAAATTTTTGCTGAATTAGGCTAACGCCCCATCCTAGCATCGACCTTTACCCCGTTTTAAACGGGGTGAAGCAGGCTAAGCCCAGAAATCCCCTGTTCCCCACGCCAGAAAGCCACCTAACCCCGTTCCCAAACGCTTCTTCTTGCGCTTTTTTTCGCCTTATTCGCCATACCTGCAAAACTACCCAAGCCGCTTACCGACTAATTTAGTCAGGAATATCGCATAACAAATTCATCTTATAAGACTATATTTTTTAATTATTATTTGCTAAAGTCTCAACAAATTTGTAATGTCTAGTTAACAACCTAACCTACGTAACACCCATCATAACCATATGAACTGAGTCCACATTAATCCATACATACATATCACCCAAAGCAATAGTATATTTATGATTAGCTCAGAAAAGGCTAGATGATAACTAAGAAATCCAAACTAGGTTGAATCTGAGGAGTTAGATATACATACACTTTCGATTACCAATAAAACAGGGGTTGTATAATCTGTTTTATCAAGAATTTGCACAACCAAATGTTGATTACAGAAAAACTCTATAAGGTGCAAATAGCGAAAAATTGTGGGCTTGCGTAGCGCTGATATGTGAATCGCTTAATTAAAAAAACCAATATTCTTAACATAAAATCATAATTGGAAAAACCATGTCATCTAAATTTAAAGTGTCTTTGAGCGTAATTATCTTAGCTTTATCAACAACAGGGTGTGCAACTATTACACGCGGGACAACAGAAGCTTTAGTTGTTGAGTCAGAACCGGCTGGTGCAGATGTTAGATTATCAACAGGCCTATCAGGAAAAACTCCAACTAGTTTTGAGGTAAAAAGAGGAGATGCATTAGTTGTAACAATATCAAAAAGCGGATATGAAACAGCAACTGTAAATGTTACTCCACAAATAGCATCCGGTGGGGCTGCTGGTATGGCCGGAAATGTATTGCTTGGCGGGGTTATTGGTATGGGCGTGGATGCTGCAACAGGAGCCACGAAAGAATTAAAGCCAAATCCAGTCAAAGTCACACTTAATAAGGCAAACTAAAGCCAGTATGCTGTTTTAATAACAATAGGTGCAGAAGTATCTGTACCTATTTTAAATTCCTTCAATAAAACTAAAACGTTACTAAATTAAAACCCCAAGCAAAGATCGTTCAGCAGAGACTATTTAGATATGAGTCTAAAGTTTTTCTTGCGCAAAATATTAGTGTCCCTTCTTAACAAGTGTAATTGCCCACAATGCCCTATTAGGATACCTGGAGTTTTGGGCTAACATTTAATAAAACATCACAGCGCATATTTTGATAAAACTAAAAGCATCACCGTGAACCTTCCCGCCGCGGCCCTTCGCTCGCTTGCAGAAGGATTCTTCAGCCTTTAGAGTGGCAAGAATACCTAATCTACCTTTCCCCTTTTGTCTAAAGGATCGCTCATGAATTCATCTGCTGAGATTATCGCTGCCGATAAGGTCGTGCAATTCACTTATTCCATTAGCAATGCTCAAGGCGAAACCGTCGAGCAGATTGACCAACCCCTGAGCACGGTATTTATGCGTCACCATCGCTTGTATCCGGTAATTGAACAGACACTGTTGGGCAAACGCGCTGGTGATCACATGACTATTGAAGTGCCTGCCGATGAGGGTTCTTGGGGTCAATCTGACCCGGATTTAATCCTGACGGACGATATTAATAATATTCCGCTTCCTTATCGCGAACTGGGTCAGGAATTACCCTTTCAAAACAGTGCAGGCGATATCCGCACCTTCCGTATTATTGCCCTGACGGATGAAACCGTTACCTTGGATGGTAATCACCCGTTTGCTAGCCAAACCATGCAATTTCAAATTTCGATTCTTAGCGTCCGTACCGCCTCTGATGAAGAATTGGCAAATGGTCTTGGTACTGACCCTGAAGCTAATATCTGACATAGAGCATAGATAGCGGTTTTAGCATTCGTCCGGTACAAACCGGCTTGTGTTAACATTGCGCTTTTCCTGCGACAACTAAGCTTGCGGCAGCCCTTTGTGGACAGCCTATACTGAAACAGGATGAATTCATGATAGACGGCAGCCTATCGCTGCCCGGTCTATTGTTTGCTTTGTGATAATAATGAGCACTCGACCACAGTCTGTGTTTACGAGCTTCGGTGAGGAGAATTTGAGTCATGACCATCAAAAATGCCTTTTACGCACAATCGGGCGGTGTTACCGCCGTTATTAATGCTTCGGCCTGTGGCGTACTGGAGACAGCGCGTCAGCACCCGGATAAAATCGGCAATGTTTACGCCGGTCAAAACGGTATTATCGGGGCCTTGCTGGAAAATTTGATTGATACCAGCAAAATTTCTGCCGCTGATATTGCAGCCTTGCGTCATACCCCATCCGGCGCTTTTGGTTCTTGCCGTTACAAACTGAAAAGTTTGGAAAAGAATAAGCGCGAATACGATCGCCTGATTGAAGTGTTTAAAGCGCACAATATCGGCTATTTTTTCTACAATGGCGGCGGTGATTCGGCGGATACTTGTTTGAAAGTTTCCCAATTGGCTGATGCTATGGGTTATCCGATTCAAGCCATTCATGTTCCTAAAACTGTTGATAATGACCTGCCTGTAACCGATAACTGCCCTGGCTTTGGTTCGGTGGCTAAATACATTGCGGTTTCTACCCGTGAAGCCAGCTTTGACGTCGCGTCCATGTGCTCCACTTCCACCAAGATTTTCGTTATTGAAGTGATGGGTCGCCATGCAGGCTGGATTGCCGCTGCCGGTGGTTTGGCTGCGGATAAAGACAATGATATTCCACTGGTTATCCTGTTCCCGGAAGTGGAATTCAATCAGGAAAAATTCCTTGCTGCGGTCAATGCCAAAGTCAAAAGCCATGGCTATTGCACCATTGTGGTTTCTGAAGGCTGCCATTATCCGGATGGCCGTTTCCTCGCTGAACAAGGTACACGCGATGCCTTTGGTCATGCACAACTCGGTGGTGCCGCGCCTGTGGTGGCGAATATGATCAAGGAAGCCTTCGGTTATAAATTCCATTGGGCAGTCGCCGATTACCTACAACGCGCTGCGCGTCACTTGTCTTCTAAATCGGACGTTGAACAAGCGTATGCCTTGGGTAAAGCAGCGGTCGAACTGGCACTGGAAGGCCGCAATTCCGTCATGCCTGCAGTAGTGCGTGAGTCTAGCAATCCTTACAAATGGTCGATTGGCGTAGGCGAGCTGAAAGACATTGCTAACGTCGAAAAAATGATGCCTAAAGACTTCATTACTGAAGACGGCTTTGGCATTACTGACGCTTGCCGCGAATACCTGCAACCGTTGATTGAAGGTGAAGATTATCCGCCGTATGAAAACGGTATGCCTAAATACGTCACCATTAAGCCGGAATTGGCTGAGAAAAAACTGCCCGCATTTGAGCTGTAATCCCTCGCATTAGGCTTATCCAACCCGCCCTTTTGCTTAAAGCCAGAAGGTGCGGGTCTCCCACAGTCGTGCTAATCTGCTAGACATCTGTCGAGGGGGAATTTCTGATGAAAAACATTCTGATTGCAGGGCTAGGACTGGGGATTGTGTTAGCCACGCCCATACAAGCTGCTTCTTTTGATTGCCGCAAAGCCACTACTTTGATTGAAGAAAAAATCTGCGCTGACGAACAACTGAGTCGGCTGGATGAAATCTTATCAATCAATTATCAGTTAATGCGCGATGCCAATATCGGTGTCAAGGCACTGAAAGATTTAAAGGCTACCCAACGCCAATGGCTAGCCACACGCAACCAATGCAAAAATACCACTTGCCTACAAAATGTCTATGAGCAACGCATTGAGGCCATCTGTGATTATTCGGTCATTGCTGGCGTGCATCCAAATTGTTTAAGCGCTGATGACAACATAGGCAAGGATACGACTGCCCAAACCGATACTCATGAAGAAACTGCTATTCCCACCACTGTAGGGGAATGCGTGCAAACTCGGGTTACTGCCATTGGCACGCGGCTGGAAAATATACCGGATTCTGGCACCAGCATTAGCTTTGCTAACGGGGTATATCTGGTGGATTACGATATGGTCAAAGCGGCCATGACGTCCAAAATAGGCGATAACGTGGAAGTATGCTTACAATCGGTTCCGCAAAATTGTCCACCAGGCGACGAACGCGGCAAGGTTTATCAAGTTACCAATTTGCGTACCCATAAAGCCTTTAGCATGGCAGATTCCCAGCACGAATGCGGCGGCGCGTGATCAACAAGGGGAGCCGATGGGTCCTTGTGCTGTTTCTACGTACAAGGGCCTGCTATCTATCACGCTCACCACAAAATACCAAATAGGCCTAATACCCTGCATTCCGATTTGCAATTACCAAAAAATGCGGTATGTTCAAGTATTGCACCCATAATGGCTGCACCGCCCAGTTAAATATCGTTTTATAAATGTGGTATTAATGGGCAAATGCACCTATGAGCAGCTCACAAGGCAATTAAATTGCCATTATTTTAGAATGTTTGTCGAGATGACGTTCACTCCGGGAGGTTGGAGGAGTGTCATCAACCCGTCGACAGCGATATTGCAAAAACTTACGAGGAGGATCCCATGAAAGCAAAAACTATCCAGCAATTTCTGAAAGACGCCAATCAAGTACTCGCTACCGTTACCCCAACTGACAAGGTCTATTACGCCCTGACCTTGATGGCTAAACGTAACCTCAGCGCTTTATTGGTGTTACAGGAAGGTAAGCTGGTAGGTATCTTTTCCGAACGCGACTATGCGCGCAAGGTCATTCTGCATGGTAAATCCTCCAAAGATACGCTGGTGGAAGACATCATGACGCCCAATTTGATTACTGTCACACCGGAACATTCTGTCGATGACTGTATGGAAATCATGACCGAAAAGCGTATTCGTCATCTGCCGGTTGTGAATAAGCATCACGATGTGGTTGGCATT
Organism: uncultured Thiothrix sp.; assembly: GCA_964498805.1. GTDB lineage: Bacteria > Pseudomonadota > Gammaproteobacteria > Thiotrichales > Thiotrichaceae > Thiothrix. The sequence goes on along the minus strand of CAZCJE010000077.1, from coordinate 1,644 downwards.
ATTTCCATCGGCGACGTGGTCAAAGAAGTGATGGCTGAACAACGTTTTATGATTAATGAACTGCAACGTTATATTGCAGGTTAAGCTTTTTCAGCACGCCGCCAGAAATATTGCTGTGCGGCGTATGCAGCCTGCCCCTGCTGCTAGCGTTATTTGCCTTGTAGGTTAAGTCTCTTTTTAAGCAAGACGCTCATTATTTTTATAAGTATTAGACTTTAGGCAAATGTTTCATGGATGTTTCTGTTGCGATTATTTCAGATACGCACGGGTATCTAGACCCACGTATTGAAGCCATTGTTCAAGATTGTGATTATGTGGTACATGCCGGTGATGTGTGTGGTGCCTCGGTATTGACCGCACTACAGCCTAAAAGCGGCCAAGTCATTGCAGTAGCTGGCAATAATGACCCACATTGGATGCCGACGGTTAGATTACCCAAACGGCGTGAACTCGTGTTACCTAGCGGCAAGATTTGCCTTGAACATGGCGATGCCCTCGGGCGCACCCCAAGTCATGCAGCCTTGCGCCAACAGTATGCGGATGCACGCCTGATTGTGTACGGGCATACACATAAGCTGGTGGTGGATAAGACTTTTATGCCGTGGGTGGTAAATCCGGGAGCTGCCGGTAAAACCCGTACTCACGGCGGTGCTTCCTGTTTGGTATTGCAAGCGAGCTCTACAGAATGGACGCTTAAAACCTTTCGTTTTCCGGATTGATTAAACAACCAAAGGCGTCAACTGACGCCTTGGTTATGCAGCCTGCGAACTTATTGAACGCCAAGCAATTCCACATCAAAAATCAAGGTCGCATTCGGCGGAATCACCCCACCTGCACCACGCGCCCCATAACCCAGTTCGGGTGGAATAATGAGAGTGCGTTGACCGCCGATTTTCATACCAGCCACCCCTTGATCCCAACCTGGAATCACACGGCCACCACCAAGCGGGAACATGAACGGTTCACCACGGTCGCGTGAACTGTCAAACTTTTTACCGTGTTTGTCAGCGGCGGATTCATCGTACAACCAGCCGGTGTAATGCACGGATACGATTTTGCCTGGCGTTGCTTCCGCGCCATCGCCAACTTTTACATCTGTTTTTACCAGTTCAGCCATGTTTTTAGTCTCCATGGGAGTTGCGGTTTTTTGGGTTTCGGATTTTTCACCTGAACACGCTGTCATCAAAAACGTGCTAGCAGGTACCAAAAAAGCCAATGATAACAATAACCCTAATCTCATTATGCATCGATCTCGCTATTGACAAAGAGGCGCATTGGTTAATAAGCGCCCGCTGCATTGTGGGTTTACCAGTAACAGTTGTCTACTGGTAGCCTGTGTTTTTATAGGCTGCGCTGAGACAACCTGCGCTATTCCATCACTAAATTCAGGTGAAACTCATTAGGCAGACGTACAAACGGGAGCAAACCAGAGATTTGCTCCCGCTTGGTTAGAGGTTAAGACCGATTGCAGTCTATTGGACTACAACCTCATACGCGACATCGCCCTTAGCTCCGGCTGGTAGCGAACCGGTAAAGGTCCATTCCAACGCATCAGCGCTAATGGCAGGTGTACATTGGCCTAACGCCGCTGGCGTGGTGAGACATTTGGCACTACCGGTTACAAGCGTGGTGAAGGCCGGTACG
>CAZCJE010000076.1:0-16006 GCA_964498805.1 uncultured Thiothrix sp. | reverse complement strand
GTTAGGCTTGCATACGGCGAATTTGCGCTTCGATCAAGTCGCCATACACGGTATTGTCATCGCCCAAATACACCAGCGACGCTGCTAGTTTGCTAGCCAGTACCGCGTATTTGATTTTCTCCGGCAAACGATTAATGCGCTCGGGGAAAGTGGTCTGAATCAGATGCGTCATATGCTGCAAAATGGCCTGACGATAGCTGTCCTGTTTGATTTTGTCGGGATGTGCCTGGAAGTAGGCAAACATACGCGCGTAATGCTCATTAATCTGACGGCTAACCAGATTAGAAATTTCGGTAAATGGCACCACGCCGCCCAATTCATGGTGCCGCCGGATAATTAAACGTGCTTCCTGTTCCGCCAGTCGATTGAGGATCTGGATGACATCGCGCACGTATTCATCCTTGTGCAACAGGAATTCGGTATCACTAAGCATGAGGTTGCCTAGAATTTCATACGAGGATGAAATCACCCCGCATTTATTCGCCGAGGCATCGCGCATAATGACCACGCCTTGCTTTTGCAAAGTCAGGCGCGCTTCCGGGGTAATGAATGAGTTCGCCCCTTCAATAATGACTTTGGCAGAGGGATGACCGTGGCTATCAAAGAACTGCTCAACATTGTGCGCAGCAATGGTTTCCGGGCGACCACCAGCAGGAATAAATAAATCCGTGGCCACCGTAAAGGTCAAGCTATTGAAGGTTTTGTAGAATTCGTCAGTGGAAATCCACGATTCCACCAAGCCTTCCGGCTTCATGGCCACTTTGCGGAATAACTCGCGCATACCGTCTTTACGGGTTTGGGTGCGATAAATCATGAAGGCACCGGCATGCAAAGCGTTCGGGTCAAAGGCATGCAGATCATCCTTGAGGACAATCTTACGCAAAGCAGCGTGATCCAAGCCAACCGGGTCAAATACCGCTCCTGTGCCATCCACAATCATGCGAATTTGTACGTGCGGGCAACGTTCCAATAACAAACGCATACTATTACCGGCCACATCGCCATTCGGCCCGCCGGTGAGTTTGACGCTGAACACATCCTTGTGCATATCAATGCCCAGCGTTTCCTTCAAGGTCACTTCGGCAAAGCGAATCACCCCAATCGAGGTAACACCGTATTCTTTGTGATTAATACCCACCTGTTTACTCGACATAATGCCAGAACCGAGCACATAGCCGCGCTTAACCGCTAAACGCGCAATAATCTCAATCATGACATCATGCATGTTTTCATCCGGGCCTAGCTCAATTGGCTCTTCTTCGCCGTAATAATCCACTACGCGCGGATTTTTAGCCTTGCCGGTGGAGTCGGTGACAAACAGGTCAAGGAAAGCGTGGGTAAAACCGAATTGCAGCTTGTACAGGTATTGCAAAACAGTTGCCTTAGGCGTGCCGGGGCGGGTATTGAGGATGGCGACCATTTTCGAGCCACCCTCGTAAATATCCTTATTCTTCAGATGTTGGGTATGCGCTAATACATAATTTTCCTTGAACATGGTATTGGCGCTATTCACAAAGTCATCGTGTCCTTGCGTCATCAGGGTACGCCAACCACCGCGAGCAATATCGGAAAAACCAATGTGATAGCCAGAACCACTGCGCCCGGAGAAAAAGGTAATACGAAACGGACGTTCTTTAGGCAAATCAGCGGTGAAAACCGGGTCGAGTTCATCCAGATAAACCGGGTCAAGACGAAAAGCCAACGCGTGTTTTTCCGGCACAAAGAAATTGGTTTTCAAACAATGGGTAATAAAACCAATCGCACATTGGAAGATAGTGCGACGGGTTTCATCCAGAAAACGTCGTCCGGTATTAAAGTTAGCCACGGTTTCGCGTACTTCCTTCAATAGCGGCGTGTATTGAGCCTCACGTTGTTCGACACTCCATTCTGGATTAAAGCGCGCATAGAACAACTTCACCAATTGCAAACTGATATCCGGATGATGATGGAAAGCGCGTTGTACATCACCGGGGTCAAAGCGTTCTGGCTGGCTGTGAGCCAGATTGGTGTAGGTAAAGGTAATCATGGCTTTGACCAGATTCGCATCCATGCCACTCATTAAGCCGGTGGCAACCAGATTGGCAAAGCTGGCAGAATCCGAGGACAGAATTTGCGTGTTATACAGCTCGTTTTGCAGTTCGCGAAAACGCGGCGATTCTTTATCCAGTACCGCGCCATCACGAGGTGTGACATAAAAGGTGGCTAGAAAGGTCGGGTAAACGCCATTGCTAATCGTGACCGTATAAGAACGCTTAATGCCAATATTCAGGCGCTTAAATACTTCAAACACCTGAATCAGGAAATCGCGTTGTGGTGGGTTACTGACACCGAACATAACGCGGGCGGCTTCATTGCCCTCTTGGGCGGATAGCGGCTGAATATCCAGATAAATGCCGCCATTGACTTGCGTATGCTGATACATCGACATGACACGCGCTAAGCGTTCGATATGCGAAACGCTCACATAAGTGCTGTTATTGACCCAGAGCATTTTCAGCAAAAATTCCAGCTGGCTCATGTCAAAATCAGGGTCAGTCTGGCGAATTTCTGCTTTAACTGCACTGAGAATAGTCGCTGGTAAGGTATCACCTTTACCGCTTTCGAGCGCATTGGCAATGTCCTGATCGGATTTCATTGCATAGTCAAAACGCAACACTTCTAGCGGCTGGTCACGTCCTGGTAATGGCAGGCGGGAGGTGACAATTTCTGAATAAACCAAATTGTCACAACGCGAAATACTTTTCAGAGTGTTATACAAAGAATTGGTAGCGGCAGCCTGTGCTAATAACAAGCGTTCCGGACGGTCGGTTAAACGAATATAGGGCAAACGTTCCAGCCGGTTAATGCCTTCGACTAATACAGAAAGGGCGTCCGCTTCATCGCGGTTAAATTTGAAAAATAATGGGTGCATGGCCTGTTGCAGCCATTCAAGATTGGTCGCGGTGCGGTCTTCATTGCGCTCGACTTGCTGATGGATACGCTCGATAACTTCAGCGGTAGTATTAACTTCCACAATCGACTCCTTTGGCACAGGGCTGTTATGATTTTTTAACTATGGGCTAACTTAGCTTAGCCAAGTATTTTGGCCAATTAAGCGCAACCCTAGTATAACCATTAGCAATTAATCACAACCACGGGCATGCCAACTATAGTGCCGGAGTCAATCTTTTTGGTTTAACGGTTAGGCAGTGGACGTTTGGCATGTTGTTTTTCAAAGATAACCAAACCAATCCCTCCCAAAATAGCCAAGGACGCCAATAGCAAGCGGGTATTTAAGGCTTCACCCAATAAAACCACTCCGCCAATAGACGCCAGCACCGGCACACTTAATTGCACACTCGCGGCTTGGGCGGCTTTTAGCCCTGGCAAAGCGGTATACCAAATGGCATAACCAATCCCGGATGCCAATGCCCCTGAGGCAATTGCATACCCTACCCCAGCCAAATCCAAGCGTTGGCTTTGCAGCATACTTAAGCTTAACAAGGTGGCAATGGGGACAGCGCGTAGGAAATTACCAGCCGTGACTTGCGTAGGATCACCCGCACCACGCCCACGCAAAGAATAAACACCCCAGGCCATACCAGCGGCAATCATTAAAGCCGCCCCCGTTAAGGGCGGAGCGGACAAGCCCGGTAATAACAAGCCGATTAAGCCCGCAAATGCCAAGCCTAATCCCAACCATTGCCAACCAAACAACCGCTCACCTTTCCACAGTCCATAGCCAATCATGGTCACTTGTACCGACCCAAATAACAATAATGCACCGGTAGCAGCAGTCAAACTTAGATACGCAAAGGAAAAGCCAGCCGCATACGCAAACAGCGCCAATGCCGATAACCAATTACCATCACCCGTAGCCGTCGAGCGTTTGCAACGCACCACTAACCACAACATGATCGCCCCCGCCATCAGGCGAATTAAGGTGAAACTGGCTGCATCAATAGGCGTGTGTTGCAAAGCTGCCCGGCATAACAAGGAATTTCCGGCAAAAGCCAGCATAGCCAGCGTGGTTAACAAGATAATTCGCCTATAAGACATAAAACCTCCCTTCCCGCAAAGTTCACCGGATCAGCATTAACCCAACGCCTCTATCACAGTAGAAGCATGGCTTGCAGAATACACTAGATTCAATAGAACTTATTTTGGCAGCGATAAGACTTGGCAGATAGGTAGGCAAATTTCCTCCCTAAAAGTCGGGATCAAACTCTGCCGCCTTCAGTGTTAACATGGCCTAAAGCAAGTGGACACTATCGGCTATGACCTTACTCATTGAATCCGCAACTGCTCGCCTGCGCCTGCGCCAATGGCAAGACAGTGATTTCCCGACCTTCGCGCAAATGAATGCCGACCCTATTGTAATGGATTGGCTTGGAGAACCCTTAGATCGAGCTAGCAGCGATGCACTAGCCCATCGGCTGCGAACGTTTATTCGCAATCGTGGTTGGGGAGTGTGGGCAATAGAATTGCTACAAACCCAAACCTTTATTGGCTTTACGGGCCTGAATATTCCAACAGTACCCTTACCGTTTAAAGCGCATGTGGAAATCGGGTGGCGGCTTGCCTCAGCGTATTGGGGACAAGGTTATGCCACTGAAGCTGCTCTGGAAGCGTTACGCATTGGTTTTGAGATTCTTAATCTGCCGGAAATTGTCGCCTTTACTGCCACTTGCAATCTACGCTCGCAAGCCGTGATGGACCGCCTACATATGCGCCGTCAGCCGGGTACGTTTGAACACCCGGCGGTGCCAATAGGAAGTCATTTGCGCGAACATTATTGGTATCGGCTAACGGCGCAGGATTTTGCTTTTTGGAATCCGCGCCCTTTGCGTTAGCACGAGGGTGTCTTTGCCCGGATACCCGCAGAAAGCTAAAGTATCCAGACAAATCCAGCCTACTGTGGAACTTGCGTTTTGACAGGAGCGTTTAGTAGACACTAAACATAGTGCTTGCGAATGACGAAATCCCCTAGCGGTTCGGCTTCGCGGCGATTAGCAGCAAAATCGGCAAACAGGCTATCGAGGGTTTGCAAAATCGCGGCTTCATCAAGGTTTTCGCGATATAACTTATTTAAACGATCGCCATTAGGACTCGCCCCTAGATATAGGTTATAGCGGCCAAACGACTTACCAATCAGGCCAATTTCACCGAGTACCGAGCGCCCACACCCATTCGGGCAACCGGTCATGCGGATTTTGATATCTTCCTGACGCAAACCGTATTTATCCAACGATACTTCCAGTTTACTGATCAAATCTGGCATATAGCGCTCGGCTTCTGCCATCGCTTGCGGACATGTATTCAAGGCTACACAGGCAATTGAATTGCGGCGCATACCGGATAAATGGCTAGCATCTGCTGCATAGCCATGGGAGGCCAGAATGTTTTCAATCACCGCTTTATTGCTTTCCAGCACGCCGGTGAGTAATAGGTTTTGGTTGCCGGTCATACGGAAACCGCATAAATGCCGTTTGGCAATTTCCAGTAAAGCACTTTTCAGTTGATGCTGATCATTATCCAACACCCGCCCGTATTCCAGACGTAACCCTAAATGCCACAAGCCATCAGTCGTGGGTTGCCAACCAAAGCGGTCACCTGTACCAACAAATTCAAACGGTCTGACTTTACCGAGTTCAAAGCCTAAGCGATGGTTTAGCTCTTGCTTAAACCAATCCAAACCATAACGGTCAAGGGTGTATTTAAAACGGGACAGCTTGCGGTCTTGGCGATTACCAAAATCACGCTGAATGGCGACCGTATGGAAACACACATCCAGCACTTGTTCTGGCGTACAAAAACCAATCACAGAAGCCAAGCGGGCATAGGTATCATCGCGCCCAAAAGTCAGGCCCAAACCGCCACCGACGGCGACATTGAAACCGGTCAACTGACCGTTTTCCTCAATCGCAATCAGGCCAATGTCATTGGCATAAATATCCATATCATTGGAGGGCGGAATCGCAATTGCCACCTTGAACTTACGCGGCAGGTAATGTTTACCGTACAGTGGCTCAATAGCTTGCGCTTCACCACCCGCGACTAGGGTTTTACCTTGCGGTTCATCCAACCAAATTTCGTGGTAAGCCCGCGATTGCGGCAACAAGTGATCACTGATTTTTTGCGCCCACGGATATACTTGCGCATGAATCTTGGACAAGGTGGGGTCCGGTGCGCACATGACATTGCGGTTCACGTCGCCACAACCGGCAATGCTATCCAGCATGGCATCATGCATAGCCTGAATAGTGCCTTTCATGTCAAATTTGATAATGCCATGAAATTGCAGAGCCTGCCGGGTGGTAATACGCATCGTACGGTTGCCAAAGCGATTGCTAATGGCATCCATCTTTACCCATTGTTCAGCACTGAGATCACCACCGGGCACACGCAGGCGAATCATAAAGGAATAAGCCGGTTCGAGCTTTTTTTCCTGACGTTGCAGGCGTACATCACGGTCATCCTGCAAATAGGAACCGTGAAACTTAACCAGTTGCACGCTTTCTTCAGGAATACCAGCCGTAATCGGATTGGCAAAATCCGCTACCAGATTACCACGCAGGTAATGGCTGCGGTCTTTGATATGTTCGACCGCAGATCCATTAGGGGCCACTGCATGCAGTGGTTTTGGCTCAGGAATCGGTTGTGTCATTACGCCACCCTTTTTAACGGTGAAGATTTACCGGCACCGCTGTGCAGACCGCATTCTTGAATATCGCTTTCCCACCACCAACGCCCCGCACGTTCGTCTTCGCCGACGGTAATCGCACGCGTGCAAGGAGAACAACCAATGCTAGGGAAGCCTTCGCCATGCAGCTTGTTGTAAGGAATATCGTGGTGGCGCACATAACCCCACAGTTGTGCAGTGGTAGCAGACAGCAGCGGATTGAACTTAAGCAATTGACGCTGTTCATCCCACTCAAACAATTTCATATTGGCACGGAATTCGGACTGCGCCGCACGTACACCCGTGACCCACACTTGCGCGCCTTGTAAAGCCCGATTCAGGGGTTCAATTTTGCGGATATGGCAGCATTCTTTGCGATTCTCGACAGACTCGTAAATCGCATTAATGCCTTTGACTGTGACATAATGTTCAATCGCTAAGGTTTGCGGGTAAAAGGCACGAATCGGTTTGGCGTATTTTTTGACGGTAGCATCCAGAGTGTCGTAGGTTTCCTTGAAATTGCGCCCGGTATCGAGTGTGAATACATCAATATCGAGGTTATTACGGAAAATCGCATCAGTAATGACCTGATCTTCCAAACCAAGGCTGGTGGAAAACGCAATTCGGCCACTGAACCGTTGACGCAATGCAATCAGGGCTTCATCCAATGTCAGATCAGCAAATTCATCATGCAAGGCCTGCAGATCTGCGGCACTCAATGTCATGTTTGTTACCTCTACCCTTACTTGACTCTATCTGATGGCCCCCGCCAGAGCGGGTGTAATACATGGGTCGAAGTATCTTATAAACCTTAAAGCGAAAAAAACGATATAATTCGATATGAATATCTTTAAAAGCGATTATGGAAGTTACAGAAAACTCTTTGTCTTTGCTATCAAGGTTGAAATCTACAAGCTAAATAGACAAGGGTGCTATTTGCCAAGACAGATTTCTCAGTTTGGCAGATCAGTCAAGAAAAAATTATCTGGTTTTTTCATAAAAATAAAACGATCTCAGCTTAGCCGAGCAATTAAAGATAATGATATAGGTGAGTGGCCGTGTAGCGAAGTTTACAGACAAGGTTCCCACTCACAATAGAATGGGAAAAAACCCTAATAAAAGAGTCTATTTCGGCTGCTTTAAAAATTTAGAAAATGCGCCGAAAATAAAAATAATTAATTACTCATACTAGCGTCAGGACTAACAGAGTAACTGCCAATACAATACACCATATAATATTATCATTAGCAACATTATCCAGATCAGTGGAGAATAGACGAATGAGCATGGTTTGCATAGGTTGGAGATTTTTAATTAATTTATTAATAAATAAAGAAAAATCCTTTTCAATAGCGTTGTCTGACAATACCTTAGTATTGCTTAGCTCAATCCCATTGGCCATGATGGCTTCGCCTCCCGCGATAGCTTACAAAATTGTGTAATTTAAACTGTACAGAATTATTCCATAAAAAACTGTGATAACCAACACATTCATCTTCCGTTTATCCACAAGCTCTAGGCCTAAGATATCTCAAATTATATGAGCGAAATACTTACTAGCCCGAATTTTCAGACGCAGGTTTTACAACACTTGGGAAAAATGCACGGGTTTGATGCCATTGGCATTAGTAATATTGATTTGTTCGAGGCAGAACAAAGGTTATTCAAATGGTTACACTCTAATTATCACGGTACTATGACGTGGATGGAACGTCACGGGTTCAAGCGCAGCCGCCCCGCCGTTTTAGTACCTCATACTCTCAGCATTATCAGTGTACGTATGAATTATTTGCCCCCTAATAGTGCTGATGCCGTTATGATACTTAATCATCCAACGCGTGCCTATATTTCTCGCTATGCATTAGGGCGGGATTATCACAAACTATTACGCCAACGCTTGGAAAAACTAGCCCAAGCCTTACAGAAGACCATAGGCCCATTTGGCTATCGCGTGTTTACCGATAGTGCGCCCGTGCTGGAAAAACCTATTGCAGTTAAGGCAGGTTTAGGCTGGATGGGCAAACACACCAATATTTTGCATCGAGAGGCAGGTTCTTGGTTTTTCCTCGGCGAAATCTATACCGACTTACCCCTACCTGAAACGGGTGCGCTAGAAAGTCATTGTGGCCGCTGTAACGCTTGTATAGAGGTGTGCCCAACCCAGGCTATTGTCGCTCCTTATGTCTTGGATGCCAGACGTTGTATTTCCTATCTGACGATTGAACATACAGGCTCTATTCCGCTGGAGTTACGGCCTTTAATGGGTAACCGTATCTATGGTTGTGATGATTGCCAACTGATTTGCCCTTGGAACCGCTTTGCCCAGACTTCACCCGAAGCTGATTTTGCTGCTCGACAGGGGTTGGATGCACCACGCTTGAGCGAATTGTTGCAATGGAGTGAGGCAGAATTCCTGCGTAAGTTGGAAGGTTCAGCGATTCGACGGATTGGTTATGAACGCTGGTTGCGTAATATTGCGGTCGCCTTAGGCAATATGCCACCTTCTGCGGAGATTCGGGCCTTGCTGCAACAACGTCGCAATACTATTGAAAGCGAGCTAGTCCGCGAGCACATTGACTGGGCATTGACCCGCCAAATCGGATAAAAACGCTAGATTCATCTACCATTTTTATCCGAACATCAAACATAATCACCACTTATCCTGATAATGCTGCACTTTTTTAGCGTTTTTTGTCAGGATAGCAACCATCAAGCTTAAAGACGCAAAGCGATAACGCCATGAAAACAAGAATAAAAATAATTCTTTGGTGGGCGCTGGCCAGTAATCTGTTAACAGGTTGCTCAACCGTACAAGACAATCAGCTATACCAAAGCTGGCAGGAACGCGCTTACAGTGCTTACGGAATGCCTGTACCATCTGGCTCTTCCGGCCCTTTGATGACCGCAGAAATACGTTCTGCCACCTCATCAGCAGCTTCTGCTAATGAAGATGTTTTGTACATAGCCGAACATTACGCTTTACGTTAAGCCACGATTTTACGCGCTTCCCTTATGTTAGCCCTTGGAGTCCACAGCGGACTCCACCCGACACAAAGGTCTTAGCCCTTCCTTTGTGTCCTTTTGGCCAGGCCCTCTTTATGGGTCTGGCATTTTTATTTCCAGCACACGTCAAAGGAGGCCTGGATGCCGACGACCCCGCCGAGACAGCAGGCGTTTGTCAGAGGAACGAGCAGTTAGACAACATACTCAATCCCAGCCGGTTGTTGAGCCGCGATTCATAGCCTGCTTAGAAGAATAGACAGGCCGAAGGTAATCGGCGGTTAATCTACGTGGAGCCTGACACCCACCGAGCTGGCAGCAATGCCACGGCTCGGCAGGCTAAGAAGCGTAGCCCAAACACTAAGCTGAAGGCGGTGTCTGGAACACAGCAAGCCGCTTAGCGCCTGAGATTACCAAATTTGCTAACATAGCGCCGATATACCTAACCTTTTGGAGCTTTTCATGGATATTGGTGAGCTACGGCGCGAATACACGCAGGCAGGCCTAAGCCGCGCAACCCTTGAGCCTAATCCTTTCCAGCAATTCAATCAGTGGTTTAGTCAAGCAATGGAAGCTAAGGTACTTGAACCGAATGCCATGCAGGTAGCCACTGTTTCCGCCGCTGGTAAACCCAGCCTGCGCACGGTATTGCTGAAATCCTATGACGAACAGGGCTTTGTATTTTTCACCAATTACCACAGCCAAAAAGCCCGCGAAATGGATGCCAATCCACAGGTATCGCTGCTGTTATTCTGGAAGGAACTCGAACGGCAGGTTGAAATCAGCGGCCGCGCCGAACGCATTCCTGCGCTGGAATCGTTGCGCTATTTCACCACCCGGCCGCGCGGTAGCCAATTAGGTGCGTGGGTATCAGCACAAAGCTCGATTATTACGTCACGCAAGCTATTGGAAATGAAGCTGGAGGAAATGAAACGTAAATTCAGTCAGGGTGAAATTCCCCTACCGGATTTCTGGGGTGGTTATCGCATTATTCCCGATACCATTGAATTCTGGCAAGGTCGCCCGAGCCGTTTGCACGACCGTTTTGAATACCGGCGCACGGCAAACGGCTGGGATATTGTACGGTTATCGCCATGACAACCTTGCAATTAAAAATTCCACCACCGGTATATTTGCTGGTATTTGCCACGTTGATGTATATAGCGGACAGTCAGTTACCTTTGGTAGCACTGATTACAGCCCCTTACCATTGGTTGGCAATTCTGCTAGCGCTAATGGCTGTTATGCTAGATGGGTGGGCGTTATGGGCTTTTCGACGCGCACGAACCACTGTGAATCCGCTGCATCCGGAACGGGCCACTGCCTTGGTCACTAGCGGCCCTTACCGCTTTACCCGTAACCCTATGTATGTCGGCATTCTGTTACTGCTAAGTGCTTGGGCGGTTTATTTAGGTAGTGCTAGCCCGTGGTTTTTCCTGCCGCTAGCGTTTGTCACCTTAACTATTCAGCAGATCATGCCGGAAGAAAAAGTACTGGCACAAACATTTGCTGACGGGTATCGTGCCTATCAAGATCGTGTCCCCCGCTGGTTATAAATTTGGCAAGAGAAACAAGCATGTTGCGCCGTATCGTTTTATTATTCGCCTGTAGTATAAGTCTAATGGCCTGTATGCCTGATGCTCCAGAAGAGGCTAGCAGTGGCAGTGTAGGCCCGATTAGCTTTGAAAAGGCTACTTTTGCCCAATCCGGCGGCCCGCAATGCCCAGACAAGCCCGATACCACCCCCGAGAATATGCATTGTGCGACCGTCAAGCTGGATTACCCAACGATTGTCAAAGCCAGCACGCCTGAAGCGGCCAAGCAACTTAATCAGTTCATTTTGCAACAATTGCTCGATTACACGGATGCTAATGACCAACAACCGTCTACACCGGCGGATTTAGCCAAACTGTTTATTGCCGATTATGAACAAAGCCCTGAAGCCACTGGCACATGGGAATTGGATCGCAAAGTTGGTATTGTTTTTGGCAATGACAAACTGCTGACGCTGCATTATCAGGAACAAGGTAATGCCGGTGGCCCGCAACCGTTTAGTGGCCAGCGTTATCTGGTGATTAATAGCCAAACGGGGCAGCAATTAACCCTAGCCGATTTACTGGTAGCTAATTTCAAAGATCAGCTCAATGCGATTGGCGAGCGCGCTTTCCGCCGTGCTAATAATATTCCGCCTAACAGCAATCTGGATATGGCCGGTTTTACCTTTGAGAACAATGCGTTTCGCCTGAATACCAACTTTGGCGTCACCGAAGAAGGTTTGTTGTTTGTGTTTAATCCGTATGAAATCGGTGCGGATGCCACCACTACCAGTGAATTTCTGATTCCTTACCCCGATATCAAACCCTTAATTCCACCGACTAGCCCGTTAGCAGCCCTAGCCCCATGATGCATTACCTTCGTGACCCCGAGCGTATTCACCAGCAAAGTTATGCGAAAATTCGCGAATTGGCAGATTTATCCCGCTTTACCCCCGAACAGCAACAGCTTGTTATTCATCTGATTCAAACGCGCGGGGATTTAGGGCTAGCGCATTTGCTGCAATTTACTCCTAACGCCATTAATGCTGGGCGTAAGGCTATCAAATGCAAGGGCAATATTCTGTATGACGAATTTCTGGTAGAAGACGCGCTTGATCGTAAATTGCTGTATCAGGAACCACTCGGCTTTATTAACCGCGCTTCTGTTATTTCGCATGCCAAAGCCAGCAAACAAACCCGCGCTATGACAGCAGTGGATTATTGGGTGCCATTTATGAATGGCAGTATTGTGCTAATTGGCCAATCGGGCACCGCTTTATTTCGCCTGTTGGAATTAATCAAGGAAGGTGCCCCGCGCCCGGCATTGATTATTGCTAGTCCACGCGGTTTTATTAATGCCGAAGCCTCCAAACAATGGCTGTGGAAAGTCAGTGCTGAATTGGATCTCGATTGCATTGTCGTAACCGGCCCACACGGTGGGGGCGTATTAGCTGCTACCGCTATGAATGCTTTGCTAATGATGCATAATGGCATCTATATTTAAGCTATAGTGTCTAGCGTTAAAGCGGGTGTTTTAACGCTATTTCATTAGAATAAATGATAAAAACATAAATCAAATTAAATATTAAAATTCTTAATAGTTAACTTGCCATTTTATAGGAATTAGCTATATCCCTTATTCGAGGTATCATTATCTTTATAAGATACCCTTTTAAGGTGATAGTTAAAAATAAAGCACATCAGCACAATAACGCTTACAGCAAAACAGATTCATTAATCTCTTAATAATCTGCTCGGCCTGTTAATCCTTTCTGCACGTTAAATGCCTTTCATACCTATTAGGAGGTCGGGTTATGAATCAGCAAGAAGCAGATGCCTTTGTGCAAAGACTATATGATTCCATTTTTGATTCTCTGACCAAAGCAGAACCCGGTGGCAAACCTATTTTTTCACCAGCTACGACTATTTTTTCTCTCGCCAAACCCGGCATGGTTATTAATGCCGCCGACTTTCGTAATCCCTGGACACCGGGCAATTTAAACGGTAGTCAGGATGCGGCTTTGCATACTGCGGATTTAGTCGATGATGCGCTTAAACTCGCATCGGTTTATACCCAAAGCGGTAATAGCATTAGCAGTATTTACGGGGAAATCATGGATAATGTCCAAATCCCTGTGCAAGCGCCTAATCCAGCTATTGAAAAACAATTGGCCGATGCGCATGCGGTTTTATATCGTACTATTAATCGTACTGACTCTGAAACCGGCGAAGTTGAAACCGTACAAGCCGAATCACAGGTATACCGCGATTATCAGGATAACCAATCCAACTATTTTACCGCGCGTGCCGCTTATATTGCAGCGTATCAAGCCGCACAGGAAACTGCCAGCGGGCGTTCTACTTGGCCTTTAGTCGCCCCTACTTTGCAAATTCCGGTTAAACAAGCCTATGACAAATGGCGCTCTAATAATGCCGCGCAAGTTGAAGAAGCCTTGGCGGTGATGAATACCAGCTCGCAAAATGCCTTGAGTAAAGCTTTTGACAAAGCCAAGAAAATCTACGAAGGCTATGGCGTGAATCTGGATGAAACCGGCACCGGCATGAGTAAATTAGTTCACCGCAGTTACCTGTTGCCTTCTGACTGGTACAGCAGTAATTCCGTCACACAGTGGATTAAAAAAGACGTCAGTTCCGGTTCTACCGCTATCAATACCAGTTCCGATTATGTCTCTGGCGGCGGTCAAGCCAGCTTTAGTCTGGGTATTTTTTCCATAGGCGGTGGCGGTGGTCATTCTGAACAACGTCGCCACATGGATACTAATACCCAAAGCCTGCGGGTCAAGTTTGAATACACACTGGTGACCATTCGCCGACCTTGGTTAAATCTGGCTTTGCTGGCGACTAAAGGTTGGAACCTGACCAATCTGTATCCAAAGGGCAAGCTTTCCAATGGTACACGCACTCCATTAGCACAGCAAAACTCGCTGATGCCGATGATTCCGACCGCATTTGTGGTGGCACGCAAAATCCTCATTAGTGCTAACTGGTCGCAAGCCGATTCGACTTTTATCCAGCAACAAACCAGCGCAGGCGGCGGCTTTGGTATTGGCCCGTTTCGCATTGGTGGCTCATATGCCAGCTCATCCTCCAGTAATACGTTCCATTCTTCCTTCGCCAATGGCGTCATTGATGTACCGGGCGTGCAAATTATTGGCTGGATTAGTCAAGTCGTACCCGAATGCCCACCGAATTAACGGCCATCGTTACTGCTTAAATCGGGCAGGGGTGAAAGTGATTTCACCCTTGCCAACTTAAAAGCCACGGAGTCACCGTCATGGATAATACCAGTGCTTTTTTTGCCGCTTTTTACGAGCAGCTGTATCAAGTATTTGGCGCAAATCAGGATAATACCACCTATGTACAGTTAGGTTGGCCGGGCATTCAATTAAGTCCGGCGGATTTTAAATTACCAACAGAACCGACTGGTGCTTATGATGCCGCTAGCGCCCAAGAAACCTTGTCGTGGTTAGCTAATATTGCGCCGGTCAGTAATGCCTTACGCTTTCAGAATTCTGGTTATGAGATTGACGACCTTTACCAAATCTTATTATTTGGAGCCATGCCGGTTGATCACAATACCGCAACGGTAAAACTCTTTAATGATGCCCAATATGAATTCAGTATTGCGCAAAAAGGCAGTAATCGTGAACCGAGTATGCTGTATTACCCCAGTTTAGCCACACCGGTGGATTGGTATACTGAAACTAATGCGCAAAACTGGACACAGTTTTCTATGTCATCCAGCCAAGTGCCCACACCGGATAATAATGCGCGCTTTTTTAAATACGGTGGCAAAGAATTACTGGATAAAGGTGCGTTTAAACTCGCCCCTGAAAATACCACTGAAAGCGAATTAAAAACCCAACTATTTGCTGACGTAGCTAAAATCAATAATGATTATAAACGTACATTTAATCGCCCCAATTTGACCACACCCGTTACTCGACCTGCGGAATTAATGCTGAATACCAGCATGACACGTTTATTGCCGACTTCTCTGCATACCCAACCCTTACGCCAGCCACGTCTTAACACCTTATTGCCTTCGCTGGTGAGTAATCCTAATTTACGCACGAACTTCACTACCTCAGCCAGTGCTTTGAATAATAAAGTGCTAGCGCCGAGTGTTCTAACCAGCAAATTGGCTAAACCCGCTGATTACCAACTTGACACGCAAACACTGGAAATCAAAACCGCTAAACCGATTACCCTGAATAAAAAACTATTGCTTAAGGATATTTTATTGGAGCGTTTGCCCACACGGCCTATTGAACCTGCTACTACGGGCTTAAGTGTCTCTTTCCAATATTGCAAAGTGCTGATTAATCGCTTCTGGTACAAAAATGCGCTGTTGAATATGCCCAACTGGTATATGACCAGCACCGAACGCGGTTTTTATTCCAGCGGTTCGCTTGCGGATATCACAAAGCTGTTTCCGTTGTTACCACAGGCATTTATTGCCATTCGCAATCTACGCGTTAGTGCTAACTGGTCAAATCAGGATCGCGCCAACTTAAGTCGCGCCCAATCGCTGGGGCCTTTTAGCTTACAAGGTGGCAGTATGGCGGGTAATACCCTCAGCGCACCGGGTTTACAGATTATTGCCTGGGTATCGCGCTTGAATACAGTTTACCCCCCTCAGCCTGCGCCATAAGCCAACCGGCAGACTGAGGGGCGTAATGCTCTAAAGATTATCGAATAGCGCGGAAGACCTCGCCCTTCAGAGCGGGGATAGACAGCGCGGGTGGCGTAGCCGCCCTAAATCCCTGTTTCTTGCGTATCATCCGTT
>CAZCJE010000075.1:0-16116 GCA_964498805.1 uncultured Thiothrix sp. | reverse complement strand
ATAACTTTGCCGCTGGCATTATCGATGACTCGCACCGCACCTTCCCAATAGCTCACGCTAGTGGTCATGAGTTGATCATCCACCAAGGCTTCGACGCGCCAATGCTGGTTGTGTTCGGGTAAATGCATATCCCACGCCACGGGGTAACGCGCCCCCGTGTTGGCTTGCCAATAACGCAATGGCGTGAGTTTAACCTGATTAAGTTTTAAACTTTGCGCGCTGCCATCGACGGCAATCCATTTGCCCGCGCTGTGGACATCACTTTCGCCGGATTTTTTACGCAAGCGGTAAAACATCAAGTCATGGCCGTCCTGCAATTGCAGCGAAAACCAATCCCAACCGGCTTGATCATTACCCAAGGCACTGGTACTCCATTCCCGATCCAGCCATGATTCGCCCTGTACCACTGAGGTTTTACCGTGTTGGATAATTAAGCCAGTGGTAAGCAAGCGCGGGAAAGAGTAATAGTAGGAAGCATTGCCGGGTTCGGCACTTTTCTGGCTTAAACCTTGTTCACCTTGTAATACGGCGGGCTTTAACGGGCTTAGGGTGAAATCGAGAGCGAAATCCGCGGTGTTAATCTTCAATTGCCACGGGAAATCACCGTTATCCTGCCCTAAGATTTGCCAATCTTCCAACCAGACTTTGAAAGGATGCTGGGTTTGCCCCGCCAAACCCGCTGCCCCGCGCGCAAAGCGTTCCTGCACCTGATGCTGTTTGGCAGCAACATCGGTTAAGGCTACATGCGCCATCCATACCTGATTAGTCGCCCACGCCGAAGCACTGTGCGGTGGATTGGCTGACAGGGCAATGCGAAAGAGCGTGACTTGATAGCCAAACGCTTGTCCATTCATAGCCTTAAGATTGCCAGTGATATACCACCATTCATTGCGAAAATCAGGGTGGGCAGCATGATCTTGCGGAAACTCAAAAGTACGCGCCTGCAACGCACGGGCAAAACCTTGCGCCGGTACGCCGCCCAGTGATTGGTTTAAATCCAGCTGTGCGGTCGATTCGGTAGCAGGTTTACAAGCCGCCAAACTCAGCAGTATGGCTAACATCCAGCCTAGTTTAACGTTCATTCAGCCCCTCCCGAATGGATGCTTGCGCCAAGCGCTTGACCGGGTAAAAACTGGCTAATAAGGCTGCAATCAAGGCCAGCAAGAGGGCTTGCACCGCCACAATACCCGGTACATGGGTTTGCATAGTCCAGCCAAAGGAACGCTGGTTAATAATATCAATCAGCACTAACGACATCAGCCAACCCAAGGGTAAAGCCAGAATCCCCGCCAGAAGCCCCATTAAGGCCGATTGCCCCCATACCAAGCGTTGTAATTGCTGCGGGGTAAAACCGGTGGCGCGCAAAATGGCAAATTCGCGGCCTTTTTCCATAAATAGCGCCATTAAGGCACTAAACACCCCGACAAAGGCGACAATAATCACCAATACGCGCAAGACATGGGTAATGGCAAAAGTACGATCGAATACCTGTAGGGAAAAATCGCGAATGTCCTTATTCGAACGAATCACCAAGGCTTGTCCGGCTTCGCTCAATTCAGGTGCCCAACGTTGCAAATGCGCTTTCACCGCTTGCTCATCCGCATTCGCTTTTAGCACCATCCCAATTGAGGAAATCGCCCGATCTTGCCAATAGCGCTCATACAGATTGCGTGGCAATACCAACATACCTTGCGTGGCGCTGTAATCACGAAACACGCCGATAATGGGCAAGGTGATTTTGCCCGCATCGGTTTGCAAGGCCACCTTATCGCCCAGTGTTTGCCGCTGGTGATAAGCAAACGGCTCGGATACCAGAATACCTTCACCCTTAATAAAGTGTTGCCAGGTATCGGGGTTACTTTGCAGGAATTCAAAGCCACGCTGACTGTGTTCAGCCGGATGCAAAACCAAAACCGGCGTTGGCATACCGGCGACGTTGAGCTTGAGCGAGCGACCATAACTAATTGACGCCACTTCCGGCAATGTGTGGATGCGTTCCAGCCATGCCGGTTGCAGCGTGCCTTGTACACGGGCTAAATCGCCGGTGGTGGCGGATACATACAAGTCGCTGGATAAGGTGGTTTCCAACCATTGCGCGACACTGCTGCGGAAGGAACCTATCATAATACTGACGCCAACCGTGGCCGATACCGCGACCGTTAGGGCAATAATCGCTAAACTAGTACGGCTTAAACTCGCTTCCACGCCACGAATGGCTAACGGCCATACCAACGAACGCCGGGTATGACTGCGCATCAACAGTTGCTGTAAGACCTTTAATAAGCCGCGTAACATCCACGGCACCACCAAGCTATAGCTGACAATTAAGACAAACAGCCCCATAAAGCCCCACACCAGCGCATGGCTGGAACCGCGTAATAATAAGCCGCTTAACAGCATACCGATCATGCCTAAAAGGGCGAGTTTGCCTTCCAACCGCTGATTGCTTTGTTCCAAACTCGAACGACGCTGTACCTGCACTGGTGACACGCGCGCCGCTTCTAACGCCGGGCGCAACGTGGCTACCAATACCGCCAATAAGGTCACACCGACCCCTTTGGCCACCACTATTGGGGTAATCAGCAAATCACTGGCATGCACGCTGACGTATAAATCGCTAATGGTTTGCGTCACCAGCACCAGTAAGCCTTGACCCAACAACACCCCAAGCGCTACGCCCAATGCACTGCCAATCACACCTAATAATAAGGCTTCGGTTAATAGCAAACCAAACAATTGGCGCGCGGTAACGCCAACCAAACGGTTAATGGCAAAACTTTGGCGGCGTTGCAGCACGGAAAAGGTCATGGTGTTATAAACCAGAAACGCCCCTACCAGCATAGCCAGCAAACTCATGGCTAACAGATTGGTGCTAAAGGCTTGCGTCATTTGCGCAAACAGTTGCTGGCGGGCATCGACCGATTCCAGCTTTAACCCCGCAGGCAAGCGGCTTTGCAAACGACGCGCCTCAGCCTCGGTCAGCTGCAATTGAATACGCGTTAGACCCGGATGCGAACCCTGGACAGTGGCAATATCCGCCAATAACACGCTATCCCCGGCAAAATCCGCTACTGCCGCCACCTTAAAGGTGCGTTCTTTAACCTGCAAGCTTTGCCCGACCGCTAACCCCAAGGCTTTAGGCACAATAACGCTATTGGGTTCTGTTAATAAAGTCGTGATTACCGCCGGAGCAAGCTTTTCACCGCGCTTAGGTTGTACGGGGACAGCGAAAGGGTCTAAACCCAACAAGGTATAATGCAGACCGTTGATGGTGAGTGGTATTTCTACTTGCGGCGAACTATGGCGGTAGCCCCAATCCACGCGTAATTGGCGGTAAAACTCATCCGGGATAGCCTCCTGTTCGCTGCTAATCTGGTGAGTCATAGGGCTAGACAGCACATTCACCGATTGGGTAAACGATTGTGCGGCGGTCTGATTGGCCAATTCCACCGCAATAATCACTGCTGTTCCCAAGGCAATACTCAGCAGTGTTAGCCACAATTGCCACGGATGCCGGGTAAAGAAGCGCCAACTGGCATGCATTAATAAGCGATATGCCATCCTGCTCACCACGCTACCGTTGCATCAGCAGGCTGCAATTGGCCTTCACGCAATAACAGCACCCGCTGCGTGCGTTCTGCTACCACTTTGCTATGCGTGACCACTACCAAGGTTTGTTGAGATTCGGCGGCTAAGGAAAACAATAAATCCAACACCACCGCACCAATTTTTGCATCCAGATTGCCGGTTGGTTCATCCGCCAAGACTAAAGCCGGGCGATGAATCAATGCACGCGCAATCGCCACGCGTTGTTGTTCACCGCCGGATAATTGATCCGGAAACGCTTGTGCGCGGGTGGGTAATTGCACTGCTTCCAGCCAATAGTGCAAGCGTTCGCGCTGCTGTGCCTTGGACACACCCAATAACGCCAGCGGCAAGAGAATATTTTCCGCCACCGTCAAGGTCGGAATCAGGTTGAATTGCTGGTAAATAAAGCCAATATGCTGGCGGCGAAATAAGGTTAGTTCGGGTTCTTGCAGCCGCGTAATGGTTTGTTGCTGAATAATAATGTCGCCCTGACTGGGTTTATCAATGCCACCGAGCAAGTTCAGCAAGGTGGATTTACCCGAACCACTACTCCCAACTAGCGCCACTTGTTCACCAGTGCGTACCTGTAACTGCACATCCTGTAAAATCGTGTGCATCTGACCCGCTTCGGGATAGGCATAATAAAGATGTTCAGCAGTTAGCAAGCGGCATTCCTTTCCTGACTCAAGAGCGACAAGCATAATAGCTGCAAACCTTGTCCCCAAAAAGCCATACAAAAACTAGCCATGAGTCACCGCACTCCGGCAATAGGCGCACCATTGCCACCTTGCATCAGACGCTTGTACTTCCCCACCCTTGGCCGATAATGACTACACTCTGATTTAGACACCTATTAATTTGTCACAATTTCAGGGCAACCCATGCTGTCATTGTTAAAAAATCATTATGTGATCAGTAGCCTCATTTTTCTTGTGCTGGGCTTACTGGTGTTACGTTGGTTGGGGGAGCGGGCGTATACAGTGACACCGCAACCGCCCTCTAGCGTTATGCTTAACCCAACCACTAACCTTTATCAGCGCACCCAAAGCCTGTTGCAAACCCAACCAGCCAAGCCGTCCGCTAGCAGCGCTTTGACGCCCTTAAGCAATCCCCATCTGGCCTTGCTGGATCGCATGGTCTTAGCCGATAGCGCGCAAGCGACTTTAGATGTGCAGTATTACCTCTTTCATGATGATGAAGCGGGTAATGCCTTATTGCTGAATCTGCTGGAAGCTGCCAAACGCGGGGTTAAAGTACGCCTGTTAGTGGATGATATGGATATGGCCGGGCGTGAAGGGCTGTTTATTCGCCTGCTGCAACTGACCCCTAATTTACAAATCCGCGTATTTAATCCGTTTTATGGGCGAATGGTACGCGTACCCGAATACCTAGCGCGTTTTCCTCGGGTGACCCGACGTATGCACAATAAATCCTATACCGCAGATGGTGTCATCAGCATTGTCGGTGGGCGCAATATTGGCAATGAATACTTTAATGTTAAAACCGAAGTGGCGTTTGCTGATTTGGATTTATTAGTGGCCGGAGCAATTGGTCAACAGGTGACAAGTGCCTTTAATGCTTATTGGGATAGCGGTTTAGCGGTGGATATGCAGCAATTAGGCAAACCAGTGGATGATAATACCTTCAATCAATGGCTAAGCAAAACCCAACCGTTATTGCAAGCTTACCGCCAGGAAATGCGCAAACAACGCAATGAAATCAGTGAAATGTTGAATCATTTACGCCGCGATATTTATTACGCCGATTTACAAGTAATTTACGATCACCCACAAAAAGTTATTACTGCTTTTACCGATACCAGTGGCAATATAGCCCCCGCCATTGCCACTCTGATGAAAAATGCACAACAGCATTTATTAATCTCCTCGCCCTATTTTATTCCGGGTGATTATGGTTTAAGCCTATTTCAGGAATTACGCCAGCGCGGGGTTACTATCACCATTTTAACCAATTCCTATGCCGCTAATGATGTTCCGGCGGTGCATGCCGCTTATAGCAAATACCGTGAACGCCTTTTGGCAATGGGGGTGCAATTATTTGAGCTAAAACCCTTAGGTGCCGAAGAACAAGCAGACGATGGTTTTGCTTTACTCGGTTCTAAACGCGCTAGCTTACATGCCAAAGCCTTTATTGTTGATAGTCAAACCGTATTTGTGGGTTCTTTTAATCTTGACCCACGTTCAGCGATTCATAATACCGAAATGGGCGTTATCTTCACCAATGCGGCTTATAGTGCGCAATCCGAACAACGCAGCCAACGCTTTATACAACGCTTTGCCTATCAGGTAAGCCTTGACCCACAAGGGCGACTGCAATGGCATGATCAGCAAACCACGCCTGCGAGCTTGCATACTCAAGAACCGGATATGCACTGGTGGGATCATTTACTCGTTGAGGTCATTGCCTTACTGCCGGTGGAATGGCTCATGTAGGTTAGTCACTCTTGGAACATACCGCGTTCTAGGCCGTACTTTTTCATTTTGTCCGTCAGCGTTTTGCGCGGTAAATCCAAGGCATCCATGACTTCGCGGGTATTGCCTTTATGCCGATTCAGCGCTTGCTCAATCAGGGTTTTTTCAAAATACGACACTTGTTCAGCCAAGGACATACCGGCGGGTTTTTCATCCGATTTCATTAAAGCGGCGAGATCAAAATTATACGCCTCCCCCAATAACACATAACGCTCGGCAATATTGCGCAGTTCGCGGATATTGCCCGGCCAATCGTGCCCAAGCAGCACATGCAAGGCTTGGCTATTCAAGGGCGGGACTTCAGTTTCACAACGCGCCGCGGCTACCAATACAAAATGCTGGAATAACAGAGGAATATCTTCACGGCGCGCCCGTAGGGGCGGCACTTCCAGCGTCACCACATTCAGGCGGTAATACAAATCGCGGCGAAATTCAGCGCGTTCTGCCGCTGCCATTAAATCCATTTTAGTCGCCGCCACCACGCGAATATCCAACGGAATCAGCTTATTGGAACCGAGGCGTTCAATCTTGCGCTCTTGCAAAACGCGCAATAAGGGCGCTTGTGTGGACAGTGGCATTCCTTCGATTTCATCCAGAAATAACGTACCGCCATTGGCGTGTTCAAACTTACCAATGCGCTTGCCCTTAGCGCCGGTAAACGCACCCGCTTCATGACCAAACAATTCGCTATCGAGCAAATGTTCGGGAATAGCCGCGCAATTGATCGCCACATAATTATGATCACGGCGTTTGCTTTGCTCGTGAATAGAACGCGCGACCAATTCCTTGCCCGTACCGGTTTCGCCCCATACCAGTACATCCGCATCCACATTGGCAATGCGGGTAATCATTTTGCGTAAATTCATAATCGCCGGCGTTTGGCCAATAATGCGCGGGCCGGGGCGGGTTTGATTGGCTAACGCTTCCTTAAGCGCACGATTTTCCAGCGTCAGACGGCGTTTTTCATACGCACGCTTGATGACATCAATCAGTTGCGCATTGGCAAATGGCTTTTCCAGTAAATCATAGCCGCCCCCGCGAATCGCATTCACAGCCGTGGCCACATCCGCGTGACCACTAATCAAAATCACTGGCAAATCCCGATCAATGCGCAAAATCCGCTGCAGAAATTCCAAGCCATCCATTTCCGGCATGCGAATATCCGACACCACTACCCCCTCAAATTCGGCACTAATGCGCCCCAGCGCGGCTTGTGCACTTTCAAAGGTTTGTACATCAAACCCGGCTAACAATAGCGATTGCGCGGTGGAATCTCTGACGGCTTTTTCATCATCAACCAGAATAATGGGTGTACTCATGACTGCACTACTCCCTCGGGCGATTGTGGCAGGCTCAATGTAAAAATGGCTCCGCCTTCAGCGGCATTGCGCACGCTTAAATGCCCTTGCATATCTTTTGCCAGCTTGTAGGAAATCGATAAGCCCAAACCTAAACCTTTGCCAATTTTTTTAGTGGTAAAAAACGCTTCAAATACATGCGGCATTACCGCATCACTTAAACCGGGGCCATTATCGCGCACACAGGTACGTATTTGCCCCTCAATAGCCTGCAATTCAATCCAGATATGCTGCTCCGCTTGCTCTTGTACCGCTTCAATCGCATTACCGAGCAAATTAACCAAAATCTGTTCGAGCCATACCAAATCCGCTTGCACATAACGGGTATGTTCTGCGCGTTGCTGATGCAATTGCACGCGACTTTGTGCCAATTTGGGCTGCACAATGTTCAAGGCAGAATCCAGCGCCCGGTGCAAATCACAGGTTTCCACTTCACCGGCACTTTTGCGCGAAAAGGTTTTCAACTGCCGGGTAATCAAAGCCATGCGATCCGCTAATGCGACAATTTCCAGCAAGTTATTACGAGCAATTTCTGGGTGACCTCTATCCAGAAACTGCGCGGCATTATCCGCATAAGAACGAATCGCTGTCAGTGGATTATTCAATTCGTGATTAATACCGGCGGAAATTTGCCCTAATACCGCCATTTTGGCCGCCTGAATCAGTTCTTCCTGGGTCTGATGCAACTCGCGGGTACGTTCTTCCACTTTAGCGGCTAATTCTTCGCGCACATGTTTATCATAATCAAGGCGCTGACGTTGGTTTTTTAGCCATAAATGCACCAACAAACCGCTTAACAGCAGCAATATCGCCACTAACATCATCACAATGGTAGCGGTTCGATTAACTAAACTGCGATCCGTTAGCAGATACAAATGCCAACCGGCGGTTTTGACCATATCCTGATGTAACACGTAATACAGGCGGCCATTAATCCGCACATGCTGTTCTTCACGTTCAGGTTCAAGTGCTAACCCCTGCAAAGGGCTTAAGTCGGTATCGGCATAACGACGGCTAGCGCGCACCTTTTGCAGATCGCTACTAGGTAAGGTTTGTAGGGTGTGATACAACCATTCAGCCTGACTGGCCATGAATACCACCCCGGTTTCATCGGTAATCATAAAACGGCTTTGGCTAGGGACTAAACCCGCTTCTAAGCGGTCAACACCGATCTTAACGGTGACAACCCCAAGCCATTGTTCCTTGCCTACTTTGACCGGGGCAGCAAAGTAATAACCACGTTCCCGCGAGGTAGTACCAAGGGCAAAGTAATGCGTATCCTGACCCTGAATGGCCTCCTGAAAATACGGGCGAAAAGAAAAATTCTTACCCAAAAACGAGGAGGGTTTCTGCCAATTACTGCTGGCAATGGTATTGCCGGTTTTATCCAGCACGTAAATATCGGTGGTTCCGGCAATCTGGTTAACGGTTTGCAGATACTCATTTAAAGCTTGCAATGGCCGCGCCACTGTTTGGTTTGAGCCTAATACATCCTGCACTTCACGCCCGGCGGCCAGTAAACGCGGTAAATAGGCATAACGTTCTAACGTAGAGGTTAATTGGTTTTGAATAGTGGTTAATTGATTGGCGGTATCGCGCTGCAAACGCTCTGCCATGGTTTGTTGCACGGAATGATAGACGGTCAGCAAAGCCACCATAATGAGTATGACAATCAGCCAAGCAATCGATGCCTTTTTCAGGGAATAAGGCACAGGTGATGGGGAAACCCGTGGCTGCGTGCTAGACCGTGTCGTCAAGGATACTCTCCTTGTGGTTATCAGACCTTAATCACAGAAGCGGCATGATTTCAGCATGCCGCCCCGGAAGCCCCCTGTTTACTATTTCAGGGTTGGAAAAAAAGCGCCTGCTTATATTGAGGGAGTCACAGGCGCAAAAGCCAAAAACAGTTAAGCCATTTCGGGTTGAACATTGGGGATAATCAAGACCGGCACTGTGCTGTGTTGCGTCACCAGTCGCGCAGTCGAGCCTAGCAACACACTGCCTGCATGAACTTTGGTATGACTGCCAATCACAATCAGATCCACCGCATGAGTTTCGACATAACGCTTAATGACTTCGGCAGGATTACCCGCACTGACAACAATTTTTTCAATCAGGGCATCTTTGTCCTGACACAGATCATCTTCCTCGGCACAGTAATTATTCAGGCGCTCACGCATGGTGGCCATCACCTGATTCATACTCTCCTGTTCAATATCCGTGACTTCACGCTCAGGCAGATACAGGGAAAGGATCGCCTGCCCCGTCGTACCTATCGGTGCTACCGCGTGCAACATAATGATTTTCGCCTGATGAAGGCGCGCTAGATTCACCGCCTGACGGAATACAGGCCGCATGTGACTCCCCAAATTGGTCGCATACAGAATGGTTTTAAAGGGTTTGACATTAGCCATACTCATTGCCCTCGCAAGGTAAAAAGGAGTCTGCAGACCAACATCCACAGACACCCACTACACAATTTTTAATTATATCATTCCCAACAGACGCGGCAGCCATAGGCTTAAACCGGGCCAGTAGGTCACTAATAACAGGAAAATCAACATGGTTAGTAACCACGGCCATACCGCTATGGTTAATTCGGTAATACCCATTTTGGTAATGCCAGAGGCCACATACAGATTTAGACCAACCGGCGGATGGCACATACCCACTTCCATATTCACCACCATGAGAATGCCGAAATGGATAGGGTCAATGCCCAGTTTCATCGCCATTGGGAACAGGATAGGTGCAAAGATTAGGGTGATACTGGATGGCTCCATGAAATTGCCCGCTGCTAGCAGCAAAATATTCACCGCTAACAGGAAGGCAACCGGCCCCATTCCCATGGATAACATCCACTCAGCCAGTGACTGCGGAATGTTTTCATTGGTCATAATGAAAGAGAACATCACCGCATTGGTAATGATGTACAGCAACATCGCCGACATACTAGCGGAATTCAGCAATACCCGTGGGACATCCTTCAGGCTCATGTCTTTGTAGACAAATACAGCAATCACAAAGGCATACACCGCACTCATAGCGGCCGCTTCCGTCGGTGTAAATAGGCCGGTATAAATCCCGCCCATCACGATCACAATCAGCAATAAACCCCAAATGGATTCCCGCAACGCTTTCATACGTGTGGCGAAATCGGCTTTAGGTTGACGTGGATAGTTATGTTTGCGCGCCCGATACCAAGTGGTAAAGCCTAAGAATCCGGCCAACAGCAAACCCGGTATTACTCCAGCCATAAACAATGCACCCACCGAGCTATTGGTGGCGACTGCATACATAACCATCACAATTGACGGTGGAATCAGGATACCCAATGCGCCGGAAGTGGTAATAACCCCTGCACCAAAGCGAGTTGGGAAACCAGCCTTGACCATCGCAGGTAATAAGATCGAACCAATCGCTACCACAGTTGCAGGGCTAGAACCGGAAACGGCAGCAAACAAGGCACAAGCCAATACCCCCGCCAAGCCCAAACCGCCATACCAGTGGCCGACCATCGACGAGGCAAACTGAATCATGCGCCTCGCCACTCCGCCATGGGTGAGGAAGTTACCCGCGAGAATGAAGAAAGGAATCGCCATGATTTCGAACTTTTCAATGCCAGTGAACAGTTTCAAAGCAACCGCTTCAATTGGCACCGAGGTCATGGTGAACAGGAAGGTCAATACCGTCAAACCCAGCGCAATAGAAATGGGCATGCCGGTCAGCATTAAAATCAGCAAGAGGGTGAAAATGACCAACGCGCTCATGGTTTCTGCTCCAGGGTTGGATAGTGCTCAACTTCATCCTCCAACCCCTCGACATGACCGTGATCATGATGGGGCAGATCGCCAGTACGGCTAAATCTCAGCAATACTTGCAAGAAGCGGAAACACATCAAACTGGAACCGAGCGGTACCGCCATATACACCGCCCAAGTGGGCCATTCCAAATCCGGCGTGGTCGGGCCTTCAAAATGCTCGCCAGTATCCATACCCAAGGTGGTTAATAGCGCATAGGCTAAGCCATTTTCCCATACCATGCGTGCGCCTAAGATCGCCACAATAGCAGTAAATAAAACCCCAGCG
Source organism: uncultured Thiothrix sp. (assembly GCA_964498805.1). Lineage (GTDB taxonomy): Bacteria > Pseudomonadota > Gammaproteobacteria > Thiotrichales > Thiotrichaceae > Thiothrix. Next base: position 4,590 of record CAZCJE010000075.1, on the reverse strand, counting down.
GATAAGGCAATCATAATCATAATGCGCTGATGATGAGGGGCAAGGCGGTTAACCAATACATCCACGCCGACGTGAATACCCTGACGCACGCCATAGGCAGCACCGAATTTCGCCATCCACACAAACAGGATAATGCACAGCTCCTGTGCCCAGCTGAAATTAATGCTTAATAGCCAGTCCTGAAAGCCTCCTAAGGGTAAGCCGGACAAATAACGGTGGATAACGGCCACGAAAATGACCAAAGTAGCGGCAGCAATTAAGGCCGTAATGAATAGTTCTTCCAGACGATCAAGCCATTTCATAACTCCCTCCCTCACCATGGCTTATCAAGGCTACCCTCACTGTTTAGCAAGGGCAGCGGCCAGCATGTAACGGGGGTTATTTGCTTTCGGCTTTCTCTTTAGGCTTGTCGGCGGCTTTGTCGTCCTTAGCAGCCTTGTCATCTTTAGCCGCGGCTTTGTCGTCCTTAGCTTCTGCTTTGGTATCGGTAGACAAGGTAGCGCCAGCAGTGGCTTTCTTAACAGAATCAATCAAGTCTTTGCCAATACGTCCAGCCATTTCTTCATGCACTGGTAATAAAGCGGTTTTGAGGGCTTGCAGTTCTTCAGCAGTAGGCACATAGACTTCGGTTTTACCAGACGCCTTCACAGCTTCCAGTGACTTGTCATTTTCATCCTTGGCAATTTGGTTGGCGTAATCGGTGGATTCTTTCAGTGCCTCATCCAGATTTTTGCGCACATCCTCTGGCAGTTTTTCCCAGAAGGCTTTGTTAGCAATAACCGCATAACCTAAATAACCGTGATTGGTAACGGATGCATATTTCTGTACTTCATGCATTTTTTGCGTGTAGAGGTTAGAAGGCGGGTTTTCGGTACCGTCTACTACCCCAGTTTGTAAAGCTTGATAGGTTTCAGAGAATGGCAATACCTGTGGATTCGCACCTAAAGCCCGCATTTCCGCTTCCAACACCTTGGAAGACTGAATACGCATTTTCAGACCTTTGTAATCCTTGACATCTTTCAGCGGCTTATTGGCACTCATGATTTTGAAACCATTATCCCAATACGCCAGACCTTTCACACCTTTAGGTTCGAGTTTAGCCAACAAACTTTTACCCACTTCACCTTGGGTAACCGCGTGCAGTTCCGCATAGTTATTGAAGAGGTAAGGTAAATCGAAGGCTTCGAATTCTTTTACCCCTAGCGGGCCGAATTTAGCCAGTGATGGGGCAAGCATCTGTACCGCCCCCATTTGCAGGGCTTCCATTTCTTCTTTGTCTTTGTACAGCGTGCTATTAGGGTAAACCTCCACCTTAACGGCACCTTGGGTTTTGCTTTCCGCCAGTTCCTTGAACTTTTCCGCTGCTTTGCCTTTCGGGGTATCAGGGGCCACAACATGGCTAAATTTGATGACAATAGGATCAGCTGCATGCCCATATAAACTGAATAAACCCAAGGCGACGGCAGTAGTCAGGGTTAAAACGGCTTTTCTCATCTCTCTCTCCTTTTAAACGGTTTGTGACCGCTATTGACATTGGAAAAAGCATGCCAACCGCCCGATAAGCGGCACAAATTCATTTTTTTATTTTTTAAATCAATTATTTGAACAGTAGATGCAGATGTATAAAAATCAGACCCGACCCCTGTCAAACGGCGAGATTCCGCCACAATGCCACTTATAGTATGGCGGATTTCCGCCACTTATCAGGAACTGGTAAATAGTTGATCAAAAGAGTATTTTTTCCACAAAAACAGCTTCCACCTGACAGCAAAACCTTATGCGTAGCGCGGTTTTAGGCGGATTAAGCCCGGCGTGCTATACCCACCCACATTGGTTAAGCGGGATGAGGAGCCTGTTTGCCAATACCTTTTCAGCACCATCCAGGACATCACGATGAAACTAATGATTAACGGCACTCCGTTAGAACTAGACATTGCCCCTGATACCCCTTTGCTGTGGGCAATCCGCGACCACGCTAATCTGACTGGCACTAAATTCGGCTGTGGTATGGCACAGTGTGGCGCGTGTACCGTGCATGTGGACGGACAGGCTATCCGCTCCTGCATTACCCCGGTATCCAGTATGGAAGGCAAAGCCATTACCACCATTGAAGGGGCAACCCAGTCTTCCACAGTCACCCAAGCCTTGCAAACCGCTTGGCTGCAACACAATGTACCGCAATGCGGCTATTGCCAATCCGGGCAACTCATGTCAGCGACCGCTTTATTAACCACGAATAAAAACCCCAGCGATGCCGACATTGATAGCTTTATGTCCGGCAATATCTGCCGATGCGCGACCTATCAAAGTATTAAAGCCGCGATTAAAGACGCTGCCAAAACGCTGGCGTAAGGAGGAGACACACCATGGGAAATCCAATGAATACCAGCCGTCGCCAGTTTTTCAAGGTGGTTGCTGCAGCCGCCGGTAGCCTGACACTGGCTGTCTATTTTAAGGAAAGCCATGCCGAACAGGTGGCTAAACTGGCAGGCCCAGGGGAGGCCGGTAGCACCAGCCTGAAACAAGGCTTGTTTGCGCCCAATGCGTTTATTCGCATTAGCCCGGATAACACTGTCACGGTGATTGCCAAACACTTGGAAATGGGTCAAGGCAGCCATACCGGGCTTGCCACCTTAGTGGCGGATGAACTTGATGCCGATTGGGCACAGATTCGCACGGAAAATGCCCCTGCGGATGCCTCGCGTTATGCCAATCTGGCGTTTGGCACTATTCAAGGCACTGGCGGTAGCAGTTCAGTGGCTAATTCTTTCCTACAAATGCGCAAAGCCGGAGCGGCTGCACGCGCTATGTTAGTTGCAGCAGCCGCGCAACAATGGCAAGTCCCGGCTAGCGAAATTACGGTCAAAGCCGGGGTAGTTAGCCATGCAGCAAGTGGTAAACAAGCCCGTTTTGGCGAACTCGCCAGCGCCGCTCAACAGCAGCCGGTACCGCAAGAAGTCACCCTGAAAAAGCCTGAGCAATTTATTTATATTGGCAAAGCGGATATGCGCCGCGTTGATACCAGCGGCAAGGTCAATGGCACCGCTATTTATACGCAGGACATTAAGCTACCGAATATGCTGACGGCATTAGTCGCGCACGCACCGTTATTTGGGGCCAAAGTCAAAAGTGTGGACGCGACTGCTGCCAAAGCGATTGCCGGTGTGGTTGAGGTAGTACAAATCCCTGCTGGTGTCGCGGTACTGGCTAAAGATTTCTGGAGCGCGAAAAAAGGCCGCGACGCTTTGCAAATCGTTTGGGACGAAAGCCAAGGCTATAAATTCAATACTGCCGAGCAATTGAGCCGCTACCAAAAAATGGCTGAAGAACCGGGCACCGAAACCACCAAATCCGGCTCTATCAAGGCAGCCCTCAAAGATGCGGCTAAAGTGGTCAAGGCCAGTTACACCTTCCCGTATTTGGCTCATGCGGCCATGGAACCGATGAATTGCGTGGTGCAATTGACCGATCAGGGTTGTGAAATCTGGAATGGCGCGCAATTACAAACGGTTGATCAGCTTTCAGTGGCTAAGGTGCTCGGGATTGCCCCCGAACAGGTCAAGATCAATACCGTCTTTGCTGGTGGTTCATTCGGGCGGCGCGGTAACCCGTATTCCGATTATGTGGTGGAAGCCGCGACCATTGCGAAAGCCGCCAAAAACCGTGTACCGATTAAAATGGTATGGACACGCGAAGATGATATGCAACGCGGCTATTATCGCCCCTATTTCTATCACAGCCTGCAAGCCGGTTTAGATAAGGATGGCAATCTTACCGCCTGGTTACAACGGGTGGTGGGCCAATCGATTCTGGCGGGCACACCGATGGCGGCGATGATGCAAGGCGGCTTTGACCCCTCGTCCGTGGAAGGTGCCGCCGAGCCTTATAGCATTCCGAATTTAAGCGTGGAATTGCATACCCCTAATGACGTCAATGTACCGGTACAGTGGTGGCGTTCGGTGGGGCATACGCATACCGGCTTTGCCACTGAAACCTTCATGGATGAGGTTGCCCATGCTGCCGGTAAAGACCCGGTGGAATTCCGCCGGGCTTTGCTGAAAGACCATCCGCGCCATTTAGCGGTGCTCAATCTGGCTGCGGAAAAAGCCGCTTGGGGTACACCGCTAGAAAAAAACCGTGGCCGGGGTATTGCAGTGGTCAAGTCCTTCAATAGCTATGTGGCGGAAGTTGCCGAAGTCAGCGTCAAAGAGGACGGTAGCTTCTCGGTGGACCGCGTGGTGGTAGCGGTGGATTGTGGGGTGCCGGTTAACCCGGATGTCATCAAAGCGCAAATGATGGGTGGGGTGGGGTTTGGTCTGTCAGCGGCATTAGGGGAAAAAATCACCTTTAAAGATGGTAAACCGGAACAGGCCAACTTCAATACTTATCCGGTGTTACGCATGAACCAAATGCCGACGATTGAAGTGTATATCATGCCATCCGAGGAAAACCCCAGCGGCGTAGGCGAACCGGGTGTACCACCGATTGCCCCGGCCGTGGCGAATGCGCTGTTTGCCGCTACCGGCAAGCGTATCTATGAACTACCGATGGGAATTAAAGTGTAATGCGCCACGCTGATCTGGAAATTCT
>CAZCJE010000074.1:8786-16157 GCA_964498805.1 uncultured Thiothrix sp. | reverse complement strand
GCAGCGAGCTGCATCAACAAATGCAATTATGGCGTCACGATATTCACCGCCATCCCGAAACGGCTTATGAAGAGTTTCGTACTAGCGAACTAGTAGCCGACAAATTGCGAGCCTTAGGGCTCGAAGTCCATACCGGCTTAGGTGGAACCGGTGTGGTAGGTGTATTGCAAGGTAAAGAATCCAGCGATAAACACATAGGTTTGCGGGCGGATATGGATGCCCTACCCCTGACAGAATTGAATACCTTTGCACACGCTTCTTGTCATCACGGTAAAATGCACGGCTGTGGACACGATGGTCATACCACTATGCTGTTAGGGGCGGCTACGGCACTGGCTGCCAACCCCGATTTTAAAGGCACAGTGTATTTCATTTTCCAACCGGCTGAAGAAGGTCAGGCCGGTGCCAAACGTATGATCGAAGATGGCCTGTTTGAACGCTTTCCGATTCAAGAGGTGTACGGCATGCATAACTGGCCGGGCGTACCTTCGGGGCAATTTGCGGTACATTCCGGGCCTGCCATGGCTTCAACTGATAGTTTTGATATTGAAATTCGCGGTAAAGGCGGTCATGCCGCTATGCCCGATACGGTTATAGACCCCGTATTGGTGGCAGGTCATTTGATTACTGCGGTACAAAGCATTATTGCTCGCAATATCACCCCCACCAGTAGCGGTGTCATCAGTATTACCCGTATGCATGCGGGCAGCGCTTATAATGTCATTCCCGAATTCGCGCATCTGCATGGCACCATCCGCACGCTGGATGAAACCCAACGCCAATTGATTAAGCAGCGTTTTCAGCAATTAGTAGACAATACCGCAGCCGCTTTTGGTGCAACAGCTACGCTCACCTTTATACCCGGTTACCCAGCGACCATTAATGATGCGGTGAAAGCCGATATTTGCCGCGAGGTCACCGCTGGCTTAGTGGGTATGGAAAATGTGCAATGGAATCCTCCGCCGAGCATGGGGGCAGAGGATTTTGCCTATATGCTGCAACAACGACCTGGCGCTTATATCTGGATTGGTAATGGCGATATGACTGAAAGCCGGGGCTTGCATAACCCGCATTACGACTTCAATGACAATATTCTGCCGCTAGGGGCTAGCTATTGGGTCAAATTAGTTCAGCGCCTGTGTGCCTAAAAATGCTTGGGTGAACCGGCTATTTGCCGGTTCCAGTATGCAAGGTTTTACGAATTGCGCTCATAATAGGCCGATTTTTCCCTGCTTGACCGGGCACACATTGATCTAGCGAACCGCCATTGCCGGATGGATGCAAACATTCCAGCGCCAGATGCCAAATCATAACCCCACCTAAGCCCTTATCTGTAACGTAATTGACCTTCTCATGCACCGAACGCGGATCATTATAAGAAATGAAGGCATCATTAGCGGTACCGGTTTGATCAATACTCATATAGGCGGACTTAGCGGTTTTATCCCAACGGTAATAAGCGGGTTGATAGCGATTTTTCATCATCTCAGCAAAGCCTTCACGCGGCGTCGTGCCATCATTCCAGTTTAAAGGCCGATTGGATGAGGTATCACAACCTTCAGTCGCCCAATATTGGGTAGGTAACACTGCACCGGTAGTAGTGCCAGTCATTTTGCCACCTTGCCAGATACGGGCTTCCAAACTCAAACCCAATGTTAATTTGCTGGCTGGAATACCCGCATCCAGATATTTCTGCATGGTCCCAGAGGCTGAAATCAAGGGTTGTCCGGTTGAAGCGTATTTATTGCCGCCATCATATAAAGCGCTGTCATGCCAAACCGTGCATTGCCAAATCGTTGACATGTCATAAGTCATGACATTGATTTTGTCGAGCTTATCAATCAGGCGCATTAACAAGGGAGCTTCGCGTGCATCGGAACCGGCTGCCAACGTAAACAAAGGCCGCTCCACTATCATTTTCGGATTATTGGTTTTATTCACCAGCTTCATTTTGGCATGCAACTCATTCATGAAAGTCTCATAAATGGGATGCGTGGATGAGCCATAAGGGGTAATCGGCTCGAGATCAATATCTAACCCGTCATAGCCTTCTTTAAGGACACTAATCAAACCATTGATCAAGTTTTGGCGCTTGCTAGCATCACTGAGTACTGGCTTATACAAATCAATCCAGTCATTCAGGCAAAACAGAATTGGTATCCCCTTGCTGTGCGCTAACGTAATCGCTGCCGCGCGTTTGGTCGCACTCATCTTGCCCTCAGACCCGGCATCAAAACTTAAGCTGCCATCATCATTCGGTTCTGCAGCAAAATGAACAATATGGGTAATGGTATTCCAGTCATTATCGGTAAGGATATTGAGGCTACCATCGGTTTTCTGCCAGTCACCGGGCAAATAACCTACGACCCACGGTTTAACAATGCGTTCACCGGCTTGCCCTGCAACCGGTAATAGCCCTCCTGACAGCGCCGCCACTAACGCTACCACCAGCCTGCCCTTTTTGGCGTTCATGGGGGGATTCTCCTGAAGTTGACACTCTAAAGTTCCCCTTATACTTGATAAATAATTAGTTTTATATAATAAGCATCACAATTTTCTATAAAATCTGCTTTAAAGATGAGCAGAAAAAATAATCGAAACCGGACGCTGTTGCCGGTAAGGGCGGAAATACGCCTGATTCTGGTAAAAATCGCTGTTTTGTTGCAGCCACCAATCCGGCCTACCTAAAACTGGCAATGGATTCAAATGCTTGGGCGAAGGCATTACCGCTTGCTGCAAGGCTTTGGCTATTACCTGATCCAGATAAGCCTGTTGCGCGGGTAAATCTTGTTGGAAAAAGTCGGCCTCCACCGCCACTAATAAAGCATGCGCAGTCAGGCCAATAAAAGGCGTTAGCAATTTTTCCAGCAACGCATGGCCAAAAGCAAAGGCGGCAATTTCACGCCCCCACGCAGTTTTTTCGGCAACAAATACCTGCTCCCACTCAAACGCCATGATTTGTTCCAGCAAAGCTGTACGGCTTGCCGCTATGATCAAACCACTTTCATCCAATAGCGTTAGCGCATCCCGTTGCAAGGTACGACCTTTACCGTTTGCAGCAATATCCGCGCCATGCAGAGTATTAATCACCACTTTGCTATGCGGAAACAATCCCCAGATCAAGGCATTAAAAAAATCATGCCAATTAGGGCGGGTGGCAATGACACCGTGCTGGAAAATACGTTCCTCATACGGCAGCTCGGCATACGGCAAGGTGGGATCTTGGGGTAGAAAATGCAGCGGCTTGCCGGTATTTGCAGTCAAGCTTTGTGGCAATAGCGTGTTTAAACGCTCACAAGACGGCCATGTTTGACAGTCCTGCCAGATTTGCACCGCCGCCAATTGCGTAAACACAGGATGCAAGTGAGCAAAAGCGGGATTCCAGCAATCAGACATAGATTAGGCACTTAAGAGAGGAGATTGCAGCAAGTCGGGCCAACTGACCCGACTATAAAGGCGAGTTTACCGGCTAGCCAACTAACCGGTAGCAACATAGGTTAAGACTTATTCAATCACTTTCGGCACCAGATACAAACCGTCTTCGGTTTCCGGTGCAATCGCCTGATAAACTTCCCGACGGTTGGATTCGGTAACCACATCCGCACGCAGACGTTGCACCATATCCAGTGGATGCGCCATTGGCGTAACACCATCAGTATTAACCGCTGACATTTGCTCGACCAAATCCAGAATATTGCCCAAATTGCGGGTATAAGCTTCCACGCTATCTTCGGTCATGGCTAAACGCGCTAGATGAGCGACCTTGCGAACTTCACTTTCTGTAATTGCCATAATCTTGCTCTCATAGTCCCTCTCTCCTTGCAGGAGAGGGATTAGGGTGAGGGGTAAGGGGTATCCTAACCTGCCAATTTTTGTTTGAGGATAGCATTGACCTGTTCAGGGTTTGCCTTGCCTTTGGAGGCTTTCATAGCCGCACCGACAAAGAAACCAAACAGCTTGTCTTTACCCGCGCGGTATTCCGCGGTTTGTTTAGGGTTAGCGGCAATAATCTCGTCGATCATAGCTTCAATCGCGCCGGTATCGGTAATCTGCTTTAGCCCCTTGCTCTCAATCACGCTATCGGCATCCCCCTCACCATTCCAGATAGCATCAAACACTTCTTTAGCGATTTTGCCGGAAATGGTGTTGTCTTGAATGCGCTTGAGCAAACCAGCCAAGGCTTCTGCGCTGACAGGCACAGCGGTGATGTCTAAACCTGCCCGATTCAAGGCGGCAGCCAGATCACCATTGACCCAGTTAGCAGCCAGTTTGGCATCGCCACACGCTTTCGCCACCGCTTCAAAGTAATCAGCCACATCACGGCTTTGCGTGAGCATATCCGCATCATAGGCACTGAGTTTGTACGCATCCATGAAGCGATCTTTTTTCGCCGCCGGTAATTCTGGCAAGGTCACACGCACGCTTTCAATGAAATCAGCCGTGACTTCCACCGGCAATAAATCCGGGTCAGGGAAATAACGGTAGTCATTAGCATCTTCTTTACCACGCATGGAGCGGGTTTCATTGCGATCCGGGTCATACAGGCGCGTTTCCTGTACGACTTTGCCACCGGATTCAATCAAATCAATTTGACGCTCAACTTCGTAATTAATAGCGCGTTCAATAAAGCGGAACGAGTTAAGGTTTTTCAGCTCAGCACGGGTACCAAACGGTTGACCGGGTTTGCGCACAGACACGTTCGCGTCACAACGGAAGGAACCTTCCTGCATATTACCATCGCACACCCCAAGGTAACGCACCAAAGCATGCAGCTTTTTCATATACGCGACCGCTTCCTTGGCCGAACGCATATCCGGCTCGGAAACGATTTCCAGCAATGGCGTGCCTGCCCGATTTAAGTCAATACCGGATTTGCCGTGGAAATCTTCATGCAAGGATTTACCAGCATCTTCTTCTAGATGCGCACGGGTAATGCCAATGCGTTTGACCGTACCCTCTTCCAGTTCAATATCGATATGACCATTACCGACAATCGGCAATTCATATTGACTGATTTGATAACCTTTCGGCAGGTCGGGGTAGAAATAGTTTTTGCGGGCAAAGATTGAACGCGGGGCAATATGCGCATCAATGGCCAAACCAAATTTGACGGCAAAATGCACCGCTTCCTTGTTCAATACCGGCAATACACCCGGCATACCCAAATCAATCAGGCTAGCCTGGGTATTCGGTTCTGCACCATAGGCAGTTGAAGAGCCGGAAAAAATCTTACTATTCGTGGCTAATTGGGCGTGGATTTCCAGCCCGATGACGGTTTCCCATTCCATTGACTGTTCTCCTTACGCAAACTTGGCTGGCAACTGTTGATGCCAGTCGGACCATTGTTGGTATTGATGCGCAATATTCAACATACGCGCTTCTTGGAAGTAATTACCGACCAATTGCATACCTACCGGTAAACCATCTGCAGCAAAACCAATCGGGAATGTCATACCCGGCAGACCAGCCAAACTCACGGGAATGGTGTATAAGTCTTCCAGATACATAGCAATCGGGTCATCTTTCTTCGCCCCCAGTTTAAAGGCGGTAGTAGGTGCGGATGGACCCATGATCACATCCACCTCTTTAAAGGCTTCGGCAAAATCTTGCTGAATCAGACGACGGATTTTCTGCGCTTTCAGGTAATAAGCGTCGTAATAACCGGCAGACAAGGCATAAGTGCCAATCATAATACGGCGTTTCACTTCCGCACCAAAACCTTCCCAACGGCTGCGTTCATACAAGTCTTTAAGGTCTTTAGGGTCTTCGCAGCGATAACCAAAGCGTACACCATCAAAGCGTGACAAGTTGGAAGAACATTCCGCTGGGGCAACGACATAATAAACCGGTACCGCCAAATGGCTGTTTGGCAAGGTAACTTCTTTGATAATTACGCCACGCTGTTCAAATTCTTTGATAGCGCGGTCAATCACAGCCCCGACTTGCGCATTCAAGCCTTCAGCAAAGAATTCTTTGGGTAAACCAATGCGCAAACCTTCAATGGAATCATTCAAGGTTGCGGTGTAATCCGGGACGGGTAAATCCACACTGGTGGAATCACGCGCATCTAAACCGGAAATAATATTCAGGGTAATGGCGCAATCTTCAGCGGAAGGAGCCATAGGCCCGCATTGATCCAAACTGGATGCAAATGCAATCATGCCGTAACGGGAAATACGCCCGTAGGTGGGTTTAATGCCGGTAATATTACAGAATGAAACCGGCTGGCGAATGGAACCGCCGGTATCACTACCGAGTACCATCGGCGCTAAGCGGGCGGCTACGGTTGCCGCCCCACCACCGGAACTACCACCGGGAACGCGCTCGGTATCCCACGGGTTGCGGACTACACCATAGGCAGAGGTTTCATTGGATGAACCCATGGCGAATTCATCCATATTATTTTTGCCCAATAATACCCCACCAGCCGCTTTGAGCTTTTCAGCCACATGCGCATCATAGGGGGAGATGAAATTGTGCAGCATTTTCGAACCGCAGGTGGTTAATACCCCTTCGGAACAAAATAAATCTTTCAGCGCATACGGTACACCCGCCATCGGCCCGCTCAGTTCACCCTTGCGAATACGATTGTCAATGTCCACAGCCTGCGCTTTGGCGGTGTCACGGGTAACGGTTATATAAGCATTGAGTTCGGGGTTGAAACGCTCGATGCGGTCAAGAAAGGCATCTGTGGCTTCCATCACCGAAAATTGCCCGGATTGTATCCCGTCGTGAATCTGCTTGATCGACAGGGAATGGATAGGGTCAGCCTGGGACATGGTTTCTCCGTTCGTGCGGCTTTATTCTGGTATTTGGGATAAGCGGCTTACTATAAGGCAAGCCGCTCATACAGGGCAACAATCATGCCATCTAGTGGGGTGCTAGACCGTGCAGAATGTAATTAGAAGCAAGATAGGTATTGCCCGGATACATAAGAACATTGCCTAACAGCACATTGACATCATTACCAGGGCCAGTAAATACAGTCACGCCATCCATATTCAGATCACTAGCGTAATACCCCATCAAGCGGTAACCGGTATTCACCAGATAATTTTCCGGGTGAACCAAGATAGCCCCAAGAATAACGCTGCTATCACTACCCGGCCCATTCGCAATAGCGGTATTACTGTTGTTGGTGTCGCCACACCACATCATCGCCTTATTATCGCCGGTATAAGTGCGTGCCCAGTCACCACCATAAACCGGTGTGGCCGGGTCAGTGAAATTCACGATTACCGGCGTATGGCCAGTTGCTTGTGGTTTGCTGGTCATAATCGCCAAATGGTTGCGGTGTCTGACCATAATAAAGTAATTGCCCGCATTCACATTCATCAAGCGCAGGGTCGTACTACCCGTAGCAGCATCTAC
>CAZCJE010000074.1:0-8686 GCA_964498805.1 uncultured Thiothrix sp. | reverse complement strand
TGCCCGCATTCACATTCATCAAGCGCAGGGTCGTACTACCCGTAGCAGCATCTACGACATCCCCATCGCGCTGTAAAACGCCCGCCATTGCCCCTAGGCGTTTGCTCGGCTCTAAACTATCGCGTAATTCCACCAATACCCAATCGACTAACGCATCATTACCTGTGGCGTTATAGACCGCATTGCTAGCAGTTTCAGTACCGTGGTAATTAAATGGCGATAAAACCCCACCCGAATCGGTATAACCAAACGCTGTTTTCAAGTCACCATACGGTTGCAATGTCGGCACATACTTCTGCACAGCCAAGTTATTATTCATAAGTTTGGTGGAAGAATTGTAAGCTCCTTGCAGAATAGCCTTCACACTCAAGGTGACATAAGGCACATCCTCGATATCCTGAATGCTTACCGTAAAGGCTTGGGTAACCGTCGCAGTACCATCGGTTACACTGACAACCACGTCGTAGATATTATCCTTATTGGTATCTAACGGGTTTTCAAAATCCGGCGCATTAATAAAGCGTAACGCCCCGGTTTTGCTGTCGATAGTGAACTGACTTGCATCCGCTCCACCGCTAATGCTGTAGACTAGCTTATCAGTTGGATTAGCATCACTAGCACTGACTACCGTCACTAATGTATCGTTTTCGGTCACACTTAGGCTAACCTTGGATTTACCCTCATGACTGGTTAGTACCGGAGCAATATTTTCAAATACATCAGTGACAATCACATTCAAGGTCTGCTGCGCACTTAATTTACCATCACTGGCCATGACCTTGACTTCGTAGACATTATCCTTGTTGGTATCCACAGGATTTTCAAAATCGGGCGCAGTCACAAAATGCAGCAAGCCATCCATACTAATTTGGAACAAACCGGCATCTGCCCCGCCGGTGATACTATAAGTAATGGTGTCTTTATTCGCATCCGTTGCTGTCACGGTGGTCACGGTGGTCTGATTTTCCGCTGCATTCACACTCGCCAGTGATTGCCCGCCATTGCTGGTAATCACGGGCGCGACATTTTCTTGCCCATCCAACACACTGACATAAAGCAATTGAGTGGTTTCATACACGCCATCCATGGCCACGACTGTCACTAAATAAACATTATCGCGGTTACTATCGAGAGGATTTTCAAAATCAGGCGGTTTGATAAAGGCAAGCTTGCCGGTATTGGTATTAATCTGGAATAGACTGCCATCGTTCTCAGTCGAAAGACGGAAGGTGACAATATCATTATCAGGGTCGGTGGCCTCTACCGTTGGCAAAGCGGTTTGATCTTCAGGAATCTTCAAAATAACGTCTGCTGCCCCACCATTGCTAATAATCACCGGCGGAAAGCCTTCCACCACGTCCAGCACTTTCACAGTAATAAGCTGACTATCCTTCAAAGCACCATCATTAACTGTTACCTGTACTTCATAGGTATTATTGGCATTGATCGGCTTTTCATAATCCGGCGCGGTGACAAAACTCAAACGCCCTGTCGTCGCATTAATCCGGAATAAGGCCCTATCCGCGCCACCGGTAATGCTATAGGTGAGGGTATCCTGATTAGCATCATTAGCCGCAACAATGGTTACCGCTTGCAGATTTTCCTTCACGCTAACTGTAGCAGTATCGCCGCCACCATCGCTGGTAATAATCGGCGCAACATTTTCCTTCACATCCAGCACGCTTACGGTCAACCCTTGCGTATCCGACATGACGCCATCACTGACCATCACTTGGACGTCATAAGCATTATTAGCGTCAAAATCTTCAGGCTTTTCATAATCCGGGGCGGTCATAAAGCTTAGAATCCCGGTATTAGCATCAATCCTGAATTTGCTGGCATCCTTACCACCGCTAATGCTATAGACCAACGGGCTACCTTCCGGGTCAGTGGCAATCATAGTAGTCACAGTGGTTTTACCTTCATTCACATACAACAAAGCGGTAGCCCCACCAGCATTGCTGGTAATGACGGGCGGTTGATTAGACGGTTTATCACCCGGATTCAGGGTTAAGCTAGCGGTATCATCCTCATTCGGATTAATCGAGCGGTTAAAAGGCTTGGAATCCGGGTCTTCATTAAAGGCAAAGATGATTTCACCATTGAGGTTATAACTGGCATCTGCCCCTACTTTGGCACGAATTTTTAGCGACTTGCTGGCATTCGCGCCAATAGTATCAGCATTCCAACTGCCTTTAGCAGGGTCATAGGCACCATTACTGTCATCAGCAAGCCAAGTCACGCCAGCGGGTAGCTCAATACCCACTTGTACCAAACTAGTAGCAACCGCTGAGCTATTCGTGAGGGTATAAATAATGTCTACTTCGCCGTTTTTCAGCGGTGTCAGAGAACTAGCACTGAGTTGTAGGGATAAGTCAACCGGTTCGGATTTGGTACTGGTCAACCATTTAAACAAAGCCCCAGAGTCATAGCCGGGGTCGCCTGCATCCGCTAATGCCAGCTTAATATGATAACTTTGCCCCGCAATCAAACCACCGAGTGAAGCCGTAATGGGTTTGGTGTAACCATCGAGCTGTGTAGCTGCATTACCGGTTCCATTGCCATTATCAATAAAGTAAGCACTATTACCGAGGTTACAACTGGTTCCATCGGCCTGTGGCCCTTTAGTCCCGCCATTGACATTATTAACCGCAATCGCATCCCCTGAACCGGGCATAAAAGCGGCATTTTTTACCCCATTGAGACCCGGCCCGGCTACAAACAAGCCAAATGCATCATTAAAGCGGCTACAAACGTACTCAGGGTATTCATCCGAGCCAAAGACAAAGACAAAGTTGACGCGATCACCTTGCGGCACAATATCAAACTCGATAATGGCGGGGTCGTATTTAGCGCTAGTACTGATACTAGAGAGATTAGAATCGAGGTAGGTAACCTTATTATTGATGGAGAAAGCGGTTTGATTATTAGGCCCTTGTAAAGAACTGACATTGCCTGTATCCATAAACAAGCCAGTTTCTACCCCAAGGATACTCGTACCATTGGTAAAGATACCGTACTGACCCGGCACACCTTTAATGACGGATAGATTATTGACTGAAAGACCAGGGCCATCGAGTACCCCAGTAATCTGTGCAGCGGTAGTGTTTGTATTATAACTGATGTCTGCTTTAGCCATACGGCTACCCAATAACACCAGCCCCATTAGGAGCAAGCTAACCAGTTGGCGGCTTACTCTTCCCCCATTTATGCCCACTTTCATAGCCCTATTGTCTTTTTATAATTTTTCGTACCTTGAACTTTTTTTGGTTCAATTAGCCCGACAAATGGTAGCACATTTATTTTTTTTATAAAATGATCGTCTTCCCCACTTATCGGATTCTACCATTCGCGGGTTTCACCCCTGTGGAATCACTTGCATAATCACTTGTACCCAACTCATTCATAATAATTACAAGGGTTCACTATGATGCAACGTTACATGGTCGGGGTCATGGGTGTATGCCTATGCATACTCTTCAGTACACAGGCCAAGGCCAATGTACCTGCGTGGGAAAACTGGCAACCCGTCTTTGAGCCACAGCCTTATGCTCAACCACAACAACCTCGGCAAGAGTTTCTGCCCGCGCGTCAAGGCAGCATTCCTTATCAATTACAGCAAGCAGCGTATATGCCTACGCCGTCAACCTCACAGACAGTCAATTGTGGGTTAAGCGAGACTCTTAACCTGCCAAGCTTATGTCTGCGTCGTACCCATTACACCCGTGAAGGCTTAGAAATTCTTAGTGACTTTTTGCAACAAAAAAGCCCGTGGGAACAGGCCGCGCCATTAGGTAATAACGTTTCCAACAAAGCGCTAATGGAAACCACGCAAGTCTTACTTAACTGGCATAACGGGCGCTCTAATCAAAGCTTCAATGAACAATTTGACCTGATTCCGATCAATTCGGCCAAAGGTACTGGCAAAGGCAATTTCACCGGCTACTATACCCCCACCTTGCAAGGTAGCCGGGTACCTACCAGCCGCTTTCGCATTCCCATTTACGGCAAACCCAAATTTACTGTCAATCACCTGACTAATGGCGATATCCTCAATGGCGCTCTTAGTGGGCGTGGATTGGAAATTGCCTGGGTAGATGACGCGTTTGCGCTATCGGTCGCGCAAGTACAAGGAGCAGCGGTTATCCAATTTCAGGATGGTCGTCAAAGCGTGCTTGCTTATGCTGGTAACAACAATCATCGTTTCAGCGCCATTTCCCAATATTTGCTTGCTAGAGGCTATATGAGTGGCAGTCTTAACAATGAACGGATTGCCCAATGGTTGCGCGCAAATCCACAGAAAGTACGCGAAGTGCTTAGCAGTAATGAGCGTTATATTTTCTTCAAAGAAACCAAAAATCCACCTGCGACCGCGCTTGGCCATTCAGTGATTCCCGGGCATACCGTCGCTGTTGATAGCCGTTATATCCCTCATGGGGCGGTATTATTAGCTGAATTACCGCGTGTTACTGTGGATGGCGAACCGGCTGGTAATGAATGGCGTTTACTGTTTGCGCAGGATAATGGCAAAGCTATTCAGGGTAATGGCCGTATTGACCTGTATACCGGTTCTGGACGAATCGCTGAAAAAGCCGCCTATGTCATTTCTGGCGCACGTCGAACGTTTATGCTGGTTCGTAAAGCCGATAATCCTTGGTTTGCTGGCTTATAAATAAGTCTATTTTCTAGCTATTAAATAAACACTATTAAAGGCATTGATAATTCCTTTGCATAGACACCTAAAGATGACAAGCCAAGCAAATTCGGGCAACATGCGGCATGAATTAGGCATAAATTCATGCCAAACTGGCGAAATGGCTTAAGAAATAAGCCAATTAGCCCAAGTATATACGCAAATCTGGTGGTCAACGTTATACTAAAAACTATGTGTCCGATTAAAGATAGGGGCTCTCTTGATTATGTTGGGTTATATTGACTGGATTATTATCGTGATCGCTTTGATCATGACAGCGGTGGGGCTGTGGTTTCTGTTTTCCCCCCAAAGCGGCAGCCAGGAAGCCACCCAGCAGCTGCGTATCTTGCGTTTGCAAGCAGAAAATGATCGCAAGCATATTGCCGAGACCTTGGAAATTACCCAAAACGGGGTACGGGATGCCGAATCCCTATTAGGCCAGCTTAAACAACAAATTGAACAAGCCGGACGCAGTTATCAGGCGGGTCAAGCGCGTGCTGAACAAGCCGAACGTATTATTGAACGCGTTAGCAGTGCCGAACATGAAATCCGTGATATTTCCTCGCAGCTAGGTGACCGTTTACAACATCTGCAAAGCTATTGGGATGAACAGCTTGGCGATTCAGTGGAAAGCGTTAAACGCATCCGCGCTAAACTGCATGAAGGTTTGACCCAAGTCGATGACAGCATTAGCCGTTTGCGTGAACAGGAAAAAATGGCCCTAGGCTTTACTCGCCGCCTGATTGAACATCATCACGAACAAGTCACCAATCAGCAGGAAAATTCGCGCTTATCCGCTGAAGTCCATACCCGTTTGGAACAAATGTTACAGGAATCCAGCCATTTACTGGATCAGATGAAACGTTACCAACAAGATGCGGATGCTGTATTCCAACAATTTTCCACTTCTATGGAAGGTCTGGAAACGCGCGCTAGCGAACACTTTAATACCCTTTTCCAGAATACTGAACTAGCACGGCATGAACTCAAAACCGGTCTGGATGAAAGCCGTCAACATGTCGAAACCATGCGTCGCCGCGAAGAACAGAGCAATGAACTCAGCCGCAAAATTCACGAACAATTCGAGCAAATTGATCATATTCGTGTCGAACGCATTGCCAAAACGCTTGATTTGACTGAGCAAATGTCCAGTGATCTACATAAAGGCATGGAAAATGCGCGTGACCTGCTGTCTTCCCTTGAACAGGCCGTACACGGTATTACTGCTTCCTTGCATACCAAAACTAGCCCTAACCAAAAAGATGCTGACCACGCGCCGGTTATGAGTACCCCAACGCTAGCAGCGCCAATAGCCGAATCCACGCCTGTAACCGAAGTACCTGCTTCACAACCTGTCGCAGAAAGCGTCGCAAGTGAACCGCTGCCAGCTGAATCCTCATCAGATCTGCCCACAGAACGGCTAGAACCCACTAATGATGTACATAAAGTGGATAATTTAGTTTCGCTACGGGCTTATCGCGGCTCTTAAACCCTCTTCTCAAACCACAAAAAAGCCGGACTTGTCCGGCTTTTTTTATGCCATGAATGCTGACTGATTAGGCTTCTTCAGTCGTGGCTAATTGCTGAATCGCTTGTGCCCATTGAAAGTATTTGCAGCTAGCCAGATCACCAATCGTTTCAATATTGAAAGCCTGTTTTAACGCAGCTGCATCCGCCTCAGAAACGCCTTTGAGGGCAGCAACCGGTACCTCCAACAATGCTTTGAAAGATTTATCTGCGTATGCTTTATCTAATGCTTTATTAATGTTCATTTCGACCCTTTATCTGATGGTTGTGAGGAAATACGATCATAACAACTGCTGTTTTACTCGCCAACAAAACCTTGAATGCTTTTGCTAATCTTGCTTGCCTTTAAAAACAGGTTTTTAAAGCCAGTTCGTGAAATACAGTTTGCTTATCCGCACTCTAATATATTTATTATTGAAAACTGAAAAATATTTTTTAAATTATTGTTGAAAAATAAACAACTCGTTTCTACACTCAAATAATTATAAATAAAATATCTATCTACTGATCAACGTTCAGGAGGGCTATATGAGCAGCATAACCAGCGAATCTCAAAAACGCGTATCTGACTTTATTAACAGTGTTAAAAACGTATTACCCGCAGCAGATAAAGTCACTGTGTATGGTATTGCCAATGGGCGTACCGAGGATAAATTATATCTGGACTCATCGTTAATGAAGCTGGAAATCCCTATTAATGAAATTGAGGATATTCAGCCCGTCACCGACAGTACTGACAATACCGTTGCAGTGACCGTCAAAAATGCGGCGGCTATTCGATATATTAACAACCAAGCTTTAAGTACTCCTACGCCCGGCAATATCGAACCAGCCATGAATACTAACAGGCTTGCGGCCCAGCCTGCCCTGCCATTCAGGCGTCGCCCCACTTTTGGTAGTTGTACCAGCACGACTTTATATAATACCGCTACCATAACTGCAGGCGTACTTGATGCATCTGATGACGATTTCATTACCGTTTGTGATGATGAATTGGTATAGTTTGCTATGCACCAAGCGGATATAACCAGCTATTTACTGACATTGCCGGTTTTAAAGGAGGTGGCGTTATCGCCTCCTACCTTTATTCAAGGTCTATTAATCAGTATTAATGAAAGCATGGTAAAGCTAGTCATCAAACCGTATTGTTTTACCTTTGCCACCCACTGCATTGACGATATTGCAGTTATTGAAACAACCTCGACTGTACCTAAAGAATTTCCCTTAGTCATAGTCAGTTTCCATACTCTGCCTGTTTTGCTGGCGATGCAAGAGTGGACGGAGCTACACCATACGCTACACGGCGGCCAACGACCTTTTGCAATGGCAACCCGTCAATATGCCCTTAACTATTTACCTAGTCAGGACTTTATCTATAAAGAACAACACTTTCTCGGTCAATTAAGTACTTAACGCCGTTAGGTTGAAGACTTATGCTATTGATTATTTCTTCTTGTGAGGATGCTCATGTTAAACAGGTAAGCCAATATCTTGATGCTTGGGGTAAAACCTATCAGGTACTCGATTTTGCCAGCCTATTAACGCCCCATTGTCCAGCCGATACCTTACAGTTTAATACTAATGCAGATTTCAAAATTGCCTTAGCAGCTCAAACTCCATTGGATTTAACGGCTATTACCACGGTTTGGTATAGACGCCCTAGTTGGCAAAAACTGGCTGAGCTGTTTAGCTGGGAAATGGATAACAAGCTGACATTAAATGAATGGCGTATTACCCTAAATGCTATCTTAGACTCCATTAACGCTCGTTTTGTTAATCAGCCTCTCCAACAAAAACTGGCAACTAAACCCCGGCAATTATTAGCTGCCCAACAGGCGGGATTAACTATTCCTGCCACCTTGATTACCAATAATACGCTGGAAGCCAGACGCTTTATAGATAAGTTACAGGGTCGGGTAATTCATAAGGTTTTAGGCACCTCACCTGAACAAAAATTTCTGGCTACTAAACGCTGGAGTGAAACCGATGCTGGAGCCTTAGAGCAATTGCATAAAACACCGGTTTTATTCCAGCAAGAAATAACGGGGGCTAAAGATTTACGGGTGACTGTGATGGGCGATAGGTTATTTGCCGCTGCCTTTGACTCCACTTATGCCATCAATCACGAAGGTATATGGATTGATAACCGTTTAAATCTGGATGTACCGTATACGGAATATAAACTGCCAGCGGCTATTCAGGCCGGTATTCTTGCCACTATGCGAACCTTAGGCTTGGTATTTGGCACTGTGGATTTAAAAATAGATGAAAGCGGCCAGCCTATTTTTCTGGAAATAAATCCTCAAGGGCAATTCCTGTATGTGGAAATCCTTACAGGAATGCCGTTAGCTAAAAGTATGGCTGAGTTCCTAACCCAAAGCTAACTCCCCACTAGCTCTTCACGCTGTTGCAGTTCCCACATGTGACGATAAATGCCATTGCGAGCCAGCAATTCCGCGTGTTTGC
>CAZCJE010000073.1:5409-16346 GCA_964498805.1 uncultured Thiothrix sp. | reverse complement strand
TTTTGTCGAGCGATTTTTCTGCCATGCTTTGTTGGGTATAGCCATCTACTTTGGGTACCCAACCCCACGCGGGGCTTTCACCGGCTTGGGCAACTTTGCTGGTTAAAATATCGCGGTCAATTGCCAGTGCTAAGGCTCGGCGTAGTTTGGGTTTATCCTTGAAGACAGGGTTGTGTAAATTCAAGGCATAATAATAGGTGCCTATATAAGGCGAATTATGAAATGCATCTGCCAGATTTTCTTTAATCCAGCCTATTTGGTCGGAAGGAATATCGTAAGTAATATCCAGCTCACCCGCGCGAAAACGTTTCAGTTCGGTATTTTTATCTTCAGTGGGCAGGTAATACACGCTATCAATAGCAATTTCTTGGCTGCGGCGATAGTAAGGATTCTTGTCTAGTCGCACGTGCTGTTGCGGTTGCCATTCGCGTAACACATAAGCGCCATTACTGACCATATTTTCCGGGCGTGTCCAATCTTTGCCAAGCTTACTCACCACTGCTTTGGGTAATGGAAAGGCCATTGGATGTAGGAGCACATTCAGAAAATAGGGGGTAGCGGCTTTAAGTTTGACTTCAAGGGTGTATGGATCTAAGGCTTTAAAACCTAAGGTAGCAGGGTCTTTGCTAGTACTTTTGCTGTAATCTTCTGCACCGGCTATAGGCCAAAGGATAAAGGCATAATCCGACGCGGTTTCGGGGGCAAGCGCACGTTGCCAAGCGTAGACAAAATCATCCGCCGCGACGGGCGTGTTATTGGACCATTTAGCATCGTGACGTAAATGAAAGGTATAGGTCTTACCATCAGCGCTGATATCCCATTTTTCTGCTACTCCCGCTTGTGGTTTGCCATCAGCGCCTTCAGTCAGCAAACCTTCAAACAGATCGCGTTCAATATTGGCTTCGGTGACACCACTGGATTTATGAATATCTAGTGTTTCCGGTTCAGCGCCATTACCGCGTTGTAAAACGGTCGCTGCCATCACCATTGGACTGGTCAAGAGACAAGTAGCGATTAATAGGGAAGCCAACATGCGCATGGAAAAATCCTTATTAATGTTATAGCGGGACGGGGCTATCCAAAAACAAATCTGAGTGGTTATAAAACCACTCAGATAGGTCACTTTACCAAGTTAGCTAATCCAGACCACTGTTTAAGCAGGTTTGGATGACTTTTTGGATTTGGTGGTAGTCGGCGCTGGAGCTGGAGGCTCTGCTGCAGGTGCTGTTTGCACTACAGGCTCTGCTTCAACAGCTGCTGCTGGGGCCTCTTCTGCTGCGGGCGCTTCTGGAGCCGGTAAGCTTTCTTGCGTAGCACTAACCCAGGTCTCGCGTGTTGGCAATACAGTCGCTGGCAAGGCTGGTGTTTTATCACCCAGACGCAGTTTAACGTAAGTACCAGGCGCTGGTTCGATAGCTGCTAGTTGGCCTGCACCGGGTTGGCGAGCAGCAATCAATTCATTATTGCTCAGAGCGCGTACCCAACGATCCCATTCTGGCCACCAAGAACCTGCATTGCTTTGGGTGCTTGCTAACCAAGCTTCTGGATCTTCTGGCAGTTCATCGCTAACACGGTAGCCGTATTTATTGGCTGCAGGTGGGTTGATAACCCCTGCAATGTGACCAGAACCACCAAGGATGAAGCGTACGTTGCCACCGAACAAGCGCGCACCGCTATAAGTGGATTTCCACGGAGCAATATGGTCTTCAATGGTAGAAATAAAGCATGCTGGTACATCAATAGCACCCAGATCCAGTGGGATACCATCTACGTTCAGGGCATTAGGCTGGCACAGCATGTTTTTCTGATACAGGTTACGCAGATACCAAGAATGCATTTTTGCTGGCATGCGCGTGGAGTCAGAGTTCCAGTACAACAAGTCAAACGGACGTGGGTCATTGCCTAACAGGTAGTTGTTGACGTAGAACGACCAGATCAGGTCATTAGCACGCAGCAGGTTGAAAGTACCCGCCATGATACTGCCATCCAGATAGCCTGCCTTGCTCATTTTGTCTTCCAAACCTTTGATTTGGTCATCATCAATGAACAAGCCCAATTCACCCGGATCAGCAAAGTTCAGCATAGTCGTAAAGAAGGTGGCACTTTTAATGCGTTGATCACCTTTCTGCTTGAGGAATGCCAGCGTAGAGGCCAACAAAGTACCACCGATACAATAGCCAATAGCATTAACTTCACTTACGCCAGTATCGTATTCAATCGCATCTACTGCATGAGTAACCGCGTGGATGTAATCTTCAAAGCCCACGTTGGCGTAAGTTTCATCCGGATTGACCCAAGACATGATGTAAACGGTGTGACCTTGATCCACCAGCCATTTCAACAGAGAGTTTTTCGGCTGCAAGTCCATAATGTAGAACTTGTTGATCCAAGGTGGCACGATCAGCAGAGGACGCTTGAGTACCTGTTCAGTGGTAGGCGTGTACTGAATCAGCTGGAACATGCGGTTTTGGAATACGACCTTGCCGGGAGTAACTGCAACGTTTTTACCCAGTTCAAAGGCTTTGGTATCAGTCATGCGAATACGCAGTTCGCCTTTACCCGCTTCCAAATCTTCAAGCAAGTTTTTCAGGCCATGTACCAAGTTTGCGCCATTAGTCATGCGGATTTTTTCAATAACCGCAGGGTTGGTCATGGCAAAGTTGGTCGGTGACATGGCATCGAGCATGCGTTCGGTAAAGAATTTCACACGCTCAGCGGTGTGTTCATCCAGACCTTCAGCCGAGGCGACGACTTTACGGGTCCAATCGGAAACCAACAAGTAGGACTGTTTGATTACATCAAAAATTGGCTTGTTAGCCCAGTCTTCATGGCTGAAACGACGATCGGATTTAGGCTCGCGAATAACGGGTTCACGTGGCTCTATTTTCATGAAACCTGCCAGAGCGTGTTGCGCCAGTTCCATGGATTTGTGCCACAATTCCATGTTGGCATCGAACACTTTCTGCGGATTTTTGGCAACGGCTTCCCACCAGTCACTGTAGGCCTGCTTCATATTGAACGGGTCTAACTGCATGCTTTCATGCGCTTTTCTGAAACCCGACATGATTTCTTCAACTTGCTTGAAATTCGCCTGCATCTCTTTTGCCATAGAAAAGCCTAAGGCATTGATAGCATTCGTCTCATTTTCAGCCATTCTTGTGTCTCCTTTAATGGATTATGACAATTCGGGAATATTTTGAATTATACGTAAATAATGCACTAATTCATTCAGGTTTTATACAAAAAGACTGTTTCAGCTTGTTGAAAGTCTCGACAATATCTTTGCTGACTGCTGTCATAGGGTGCAGTCATTATCTTGAAAATAGATGCCAATTTTAGTAATTCAACCCTTTGAGAAGGTTCCATGCATATCGATTTTGCCACTTTAAGCCCTACTGAGACCTATCTGACTATGACTCAAGTGATTGTGCCACGGCCCATTGCGTGGGTATTGTCCGAAAATGCAGATGGAGGTCTGAACCTTGCGCCCTTTTCCTATTTCAATGCACTTTGCAGTGACCCACCCTTGATTGGGTTATCCATTGGCAAAAAACCAGACGGGTCGCTCAAGGATACACGCATTAATCTACAGCAACGTCGGCATTTTGTGGTGCATATTGCCCATACTGAGTTGTTGGACGCACTGAATGCTAGTGCCAAAGTTCTGCCTGCAGGCGTATCCGAAGTGGAACAACTAGGCTTACAAACCGTTGCCTTTGAGGGCTTTTCTTTGCCGCGTTTAGCAGATTGCCGGGTTGCGCTGGCGTGCGAATTATACGCTGAAATTCCATTAGGCCAAGCAGACTATTCTTTGCTGGTTGGGAGAATTTCTTCATTATATATTAATGATGCTATTGCTTGCTTTAATGAAAAAGGGCGTTTGAAAGTAAATGCGCTGGCTTTGCAAGCAATAGGGCGATTAGGCGCAGGTGAATATATGCAGTTTGGTAAATTGATTAAATTAAGGTCACCCGCTTAAAGTCTCTTTAGAAAGGCAAGCTTTTTATAAGGTTATTGCGGTTTTTGACTGGTATACGCAGAATACTTTACTCATTAGTGCTACCTTCCCTAATCATCTTCTGGTGCTAATAAAATAAGGCCATGCCAAATAAATATTGGTATATGTTTTGCATGGCCTACCAAGGTTTTTTCACCGGAGTCATTATATGAGTACATCGGGTCCTAATACTTCTTCTGCTCATGCCGAATTTGAATCAGTAAGCGCTGATTATTTTCAACAACGTCAATTAAAAAGAGGAGCGGCTGGTTGGGTTTTATTAATTGGCTTAGGCGTAGCCTATGTGGTTTCAGGTGACTTTGCAGGCTGGAACTTTGGGCTAGCACAAGGCGGGTGGGGTGGTATGTTCATTGCTACCTTATTGATGGCACTCATGTATTTATGTATGTGCTTTGCTTTGTCAGAAATGTCTTCCATGATGCCTAGTGCAGGGGGTGGTTATAGTTTCGCCCGTACTGCATTTGGTCCTTGGGGTGGGTTTTTAACCGGAACAGCGATTTTAATTGAATACGCTATAGCCCCTGCCGCCATTGCCGTTTTTATTGGTGCTTATTGTGAGTCTTTATTTGGTATTGGTGGTTGGCCAATTTATTTACTATTTTATGTATTATTTGTTGGCTTGCACTTATTAGGTGCTGGTGAAGCCCTAAAAATTATGTTTGCGATTACCGCTATTGCAGTCGTGGCATTAATAGTATTCATTGTTGGCATGGCTCCGCATTTTAATATGAATAACTTGTTTGATATACCGGTAACACAGGCTGCTGGTGCGAGTGAATTCCTGCCATTTGGTTATGTAGGGATTTGGGCGGCAATTCCGTATGCTATTTGGTTCTTCTTGGCAGTAGAGGGTGTGCCATTAGCCGCAGAAGAAACCAAAAATCCTAGTCGCGATTTACCGCGTGGTCTAATGGGTGCGGTAATTATTTTATTAGCATTTGCTTTATTGATTTTGGTGTTAGGGCCGGGAGCAGCCGGGACTGATGCTTTGAAAGCAGCGGGCGACCCGTTGGTATTAGGTTTAAAGAAAGCCTATGGTGGATCCACATGGATGTCTAGTTTTGTCAATGTGGTAGGTTTGGCTGGTTTAATTGCCAGTTTCTTCTCAATCATTTATGCCTATTCACGGCAAATTTTTGCCTTATCCCGGGCGGGCTATTTGCCACGTGCTTTATCTTTAACCAATACCAATAAGACTCCTACTTGGGCTTTGGTCATTCCCGGCATAATAGGTTTCTTATTGTCGCTGACCCGTCAGGGGGATTTGTTGATTCTGGTAGCCGTTTTTGGTGCAACCATTTCCTATATTCTAATGATGGCCGCGCACATCAAACTGCGCCTGGCACGCCCAGATATGATCCGACCCTATAAAACACCGCTAGGTATGTTCACTTCGGGCTTGGCATTAGTGCTGGCAGTGATTGCTTTGATTGCCGGTTTTTTGGTAGACCCACGCGTACTGGTGGGAGGCGCTATTATCTATGCCATCTTGGTTGCTTATTTTGCCTTTTACAGTCGTCATCATCTGGTGGCAGGTACGCCTGAAGAAGAATTTGCCGCTATTGAGAGAGCCGAAGCTGATTTAACTCACTAACTGGAGGACGAGCCATGGCGACGTTTACCCATCGTGTTGGTGCTGAAACCTTTCATTTTGCGAGTCTGCGTGAACTATTAGCCAAGGCTACACCGGCGCGTTCCGGTGATTATTTGGCAGGAGTGGCAGCTGCGAATGCAGAAGAACAGGTAGCAGCGCAGATGGCACTGGCAAACGTGCCTTTGCGCCACTTTCTTCAGGAAGCGGTGATTCCTTATGAAGAGGATGAAGTCACCCGCCTGATTATGGATAGCCATGATCAGGCTGCTTTTGCGCCCATTAGCCATTTAACGGTTGGTGAATTCCGCGAATGGTTGCTTGGCGATACCGCGAATGAGTCGACTTTGAGCACCTTAGCTGCAGGCTTAACACCCGAGATGGTGGCAGCGGTATCCAAACTTATGCGGGTACAGGATTTGATTTTGGTGGCGCAAAAGACGCGGGTGGTGACGGCTTTTCGCAATACCATTGGCTTAAGTGGTTGTATGTCAACGCGTTTGCAGCCGAATCATCCTACCGATGACCCTGCCGGGATTTCTGCTAGCATTCTTGATGGCTTGTTGTATGGCAATGGTGATGCGGTGATTGGTATTAACCCGGCTACGGATAATCTGGGTTCAATAGGCGATTTGCTGAAAATGCTCGACGCGATTATTCAGCGCTATGGTATTCCCACTCAAGCGTGTGTCCTGACTCACGTTACCTCGTCGATTGAGGCGATTGAACGCGGCTTGCCGCTGGATTTAGTGTTTCAGTCGATAGCAGGGACCGAAGCCGCTAATGCCAGCTTTGGGGTCAATCTCAATATTCTGCAGGAGGGCTATGAGGCAGGTTTAAGCCTGCAACGCGGTACGGTAGGGCAAAATGTCATGTATTTTGAAACTGGCCAAGGCAGCGCATTATCGGCTAATGCTCATCACGGCGTTGATCAGCAAACCTGTGAGGCGCGTGCTTATGCTGTCGCACGCCATTTTAAACCTCTGTTAGTCAATACGGTGGTTGGATTTATTGGCCCGGAATATCTGTATAACGGTAAGCAAATCATTCGGGCGGGGTTGGAAGATCATTTCTGCGGCAAATTATTAGGTTTACCGATGGGCTGCGATATTTGTTATACCAATCATGCTGAAGCCGATCAGGATGATATGGATGTATTGCTGACCTTGCTAGCAAATGCGGGTATTAACTTTATCATGGGTATACCCGGTTCTGATGATATTATGCTGAATTATCAAACCACTTCTTTCCACGATGCTCTGTATGTCCGTCAACTGTTGGGGCTAAAACCCGCTCCGGAATTCGCTGCGTGGCTGGAAAAAATGCAGATTTTTCAGCAACAGGATAAACGTTTGCAGATGAATCCTGTTGTACCTAAACCGTTCCAGCGTGCTTTGGCACAGCTAACCTAAGTAATCAGAGGATGGCTTATGACTAAATTGGCACCTTCTTCCACCCCTGTATCTTTGACTGTTGTGCAGAACCCTTGGCAACCATTACGCCAGTTAACGGCAGCGCGTATTGCCCTTGGGCGTGCTGGTACGAGTTTACCGACTGATGTGCAATTGGAGTTCCAGTTTGCGCATGCCCGCGCCCGCGATGCTGTGCATTTGCCTTTGGATACTGGGCAATTGGTGAATCGATTACAGCAACATGGTTTGACCAGTCTGGAAGTGCACAGTCAGGCACAAGACCGACAAACTTATCTACAACGCCCGGATTGGGGGCGACGTTTGGATAAAACCTCCGTGGAACTGTTGGCGCGTTTTACCTCGCATCAAGCTAGCGGTTTTGATGTCGCAGTTGTGGTAGCGGATGGCTTATCAGCTTTGGCTGTTGAGCGTCATGCAGTACCGATGGTGTTGGAAATTGAACAGTTGTGTCAGCAAGAAAGCTGGCGTATGACCCCGGTTATTATTGCCCGACAAGCGCGTGTGGCGTTAGCAGATGAGGTAGGGGAGCTACTGAATGCTGCTATGGTGGTCATGTTGATTGGTGAACGTCCTGGCTTAAGTTCGCCGGATAGTTTGGGCATTTATTTCACCTGGGCACCGAAAGTCGGTTTAACCGATGCGGCTCGCAATTGTATTTCCAATATTCGTTTGGAAGGGTTGAGTTATCCAACCGCTGCTCATCGGTTGGGCTATTTAATGCGCCAAGCCAAACAACGCCAGTTTTCCGGGGTAAATCTTAAGGATGAGGCTGAACTGCCTTTATTAGAAGGGACAACGCCAGCCGCTATCTCGCCTATGGCATTCTTATTGGCGGATGATGAATAAGAAAGAAGGCTATCGGTTCATCACCGATAACCTTCAAAGGGGAAAACTAACTTATTAAAAGAATTTAGAAGAATAAATCTGGGAAGGTATGAATAATACCGGGCATACCGCTAGGCAGTTGAGATTCTGCAAAAGCGAAGTCACTAGCAGTCAACAAGTTAATGTTCTGCAAAATGAATTGCGCTTGTACGCTAGCACCATCAAGGGTATGTACGCCTTGGGCAAGCGTAACAATAGTGTCATTACCGGATTGTTTGATGGTTAAATCATCCATGTTTAGAGCATAGTTATCCGCCGCCCTTAATTGGGAGAAGTCCAGTTTATCCTTGCCCCATTCAAAGTCATGTATAATAGCGACGACATCAATAGCGGTTGAACTATTGAGAATACCGAAGGTGTCAGAGATGGCATCTTTAGCATCGGTACTACCGCCCCACAGATCCACTTGGCTTTTACCGCTATGACCGACAACTAAGCGGTCTCTGCCAACACCGCCAATCAGTACATCGTTTTTACCGGCGTTATCCAGCAGGATATCATCGCCTTCGCCGCCATCGAGCTTATCGGTACCGTCACTACCTAATAGAATATCGTTATTCCGGCCGCCAAGCATGATGTCATTGCCCGCACTGCCTTTGATGGTATCGTTACCATTACCACCATCGATAGAAAGGTTACTACCAACAAATTTGGTTGTACGGAAGTCGAACAGGCTAGCACTATCATCACCAACCAAACGCACGGCACCTTTAGCACCTGTACCATCAATCACTTCAATGCCAGAAGAGGCATCAAATTTTTTCAGGCCGATATCAACAGCGCCATCACCGATAGCTTTCAGCGTATCTATACCCGTAGTGCCAGTATCTTCATAAGTATCAAAGCCTTGGAAGCTAGACCAGCCACCGGCAATATTACCGGTCACTTGATAGGTATCCGCACCATCCCAGAGGTCAAGGTTATCGTTACCACCGCCACCAAAGGCAATATTCGCTGCCGCATTACCGATAATGGTATCGTCGCCATAGCCACCATCAATGACGACATTGGTGCCAACCAGTTTGACAGTACTGAAATCCAGCACGTTAGCAGAATCATTGCCTAATAAACGTACTGTGCCTTTAGCACCCGTACCGTTAATCACTTCGATACCGCTGGTGATATCAAAATTTAACAGGCCGATATCTACAGCCGCGTCACCGAGTGCTTTAATCGTGTCAACCCCAGTCGTGCCGCTATCAGCATAGGTATCATAGCCTTGGAAACTAGACCAACCACCCGCGACATTGCCAGTCACTTGGTAAGTATCTGCACCCTCCCACAGGTCAAGGGTATCGTTACCGCCACCGCCAAAAGCAATATTAGCCGCTGCGTTACCGATAATGGTGTCATCGCCGTAACCGCCATCGATGACAAGATTGCTGCCAATCAGTTTAACTGCACTGAAATCCAGCAGGTTAGCCGCATCGTCACCTAATAAACGTACCGTGCCTTTGGCTCCAGTACCATCAATGGCTTCAATACCATTGGTGGTTAAGAACTTTTTAAAGCCGATATCAACATTACCATCACCGAGCGCTTTGATGGTATCAACCCCAGTCGCCCCGCTATCCGCGTAGGTATCATAACCCTGGAAGCTTGACCAGCCACCAAGAACATTACCGGTCACTTGGTAAGTATCCGCACCGTCACCTAGGTCAAGGGTATCGTTACCACCGCCACCCAAGGCAATATTTGCTGAGGCATTACCTGTGATTAGGTCATCACCGTAGCCGCCATCAATGACGAGATTGCTGCCGGTCAGTTTGACGCTACTGAAATCCAGAATATTGTTTTGGTCATCCCCAAGCAGACGTACCGTACCTTTAGCACCCGTACCATCAATCACTTCAATACCAGTACTGGCATCAAACTTTTTGAAGCCAATATCTACCGCACCATCGCCTAATGCCTTGATGGTATCAGTACCCGTAGTCCCTTTATCCGCGTAGGTATCATAGCCCTGGAAGCTAGTCCAGCCGCCAGCGACATTACCAGTAACCTGATAAGTATCACTGCCGTTATCCATATTCAGGATATCGTTGCCACCACTAACCGCCACAGTATCATTGCCAGCTGTACCGGTGATGGTGTCATCCCCATAGCCGCCATCAATGACGACATTAGTGCCGAGTATTTTCAACGCAGCAAAGTTGAGAGCATTGGATTGGTCATCCCCTAAAAGACGCACAATACCTTTAGCGCCGGTACCGTCGACGACTTCAATACCTGAGGTGCTATCGAATTTTTTCAAACCGATATCAACAGCGCCATCCCCAAGGGCTTTGATGGTGTCAATACCGCTTGTACCCGTGTCGGCATAAATGTCATAACCTTGGAAGCTGGTCCAGCCACCGGCGACATTACCGGTAACCTGATAAATATCCGCACCATTACCCATATTTAAGGTGTCATTGCCACCCCCGGCTACTACTACGTCAACGCCAGCGGTACCGGTAATAGTGTCATCCCCATAGCCACCATCCATGACAACATTAGTGCCAAGAATTTTCAAAGCAGCAAAGTTCAGAACATTGGCTTGATCATCACCTAACAGGCGTACTGTGCCTTTAGCTCCAGTACCGTCAATGGTTTCAATACCAGCGGTGTTATCGAACTTTTTAAAGCCAACATCGACATTGCCATCACCGAGGGCTTGGATAATATCGGAGCCGACTTTACCAGTATCAGTGTAGGTATCATAACCTTGGAAACTCGTCCAACCACCGGCGACATTGCCAGTCACTCGGTAAATGTCATTACCTTCACCCAGATTCAGCGTGTCATTGCCACCCCCAGCTATAATGGTATCCGCACCTGCTGTACCGGTAATGGTGTCATCACCGTAGCCACCATCGATAATAATATTGGTACTCAGCAGTTTGAGGGCGCTAAAGTTAAGGATATTAGCCTGATCATCGCCTAACAGACGCACGATACCTTTAGCCCCGCTACCATCAACGGCTTCAATGCCGGTGGAGGCATCAAACTTTTTCAAGCCAACGTCAAC
>CAZCJE010000073.1:3484-5309 GCA_964498805.1 uncultured Thiothrix sp. | reverse complement strand
GTAGTGGCATCAAACTTTTTAAAGCCAATATCGACATTACTATCGCCTACTGCTTTGATGGTATCAGTACCGGATTTGCCATTATCAATATAGGTGTCAAAGCCTTGGAAGCTGGTCCAGCCCCCGGCAACATTGCCGCTAATCTGATAAGTATCGCTGCCTTCGCCCAGATTAAGGGTGTCATTACCACCGCCGCCAATAATAGTATCGGCACCGGCTGTACCGGTAATGGTGTCATCGCCGTAGCCGCCATCCATAACAATATTGGTGCCGACTAGCTTCAAAGTACTGAAATCCAGTACATTGGCACCGTCATCCCCTAATAGGCGTGTAGTACCTTTGACGCCACTGGCATCGATGGCTTCAATACCAGCGGTGGCAGAAAACTGTTTTAAACCAATATCAACATTACCGTCCCCGAGTGCCTTAATGGTATCGGTACCGGTTTTGCCAGTGTCAGCATAAGTATCAAAGCCTTGGAAGCTAGTCCAGCCACCGGCAACATTGCCGGTAACCTGATAGATATCGCTGCCATCGCCCATGTTCAATGTATCATTACCGCCACCGCCAATAACGATATCTACCCCCGCAGTGCCGGTAATAGTGTCATCACCGTAACCGCCCTCCATGACGATATTGGTACCAATCAATTTTACAGCAGCAAAGTTCAGGGCATTAGCCCCATCATCGCCTAACAGGCGCACAGTCCCTTTAGCGCCACTAGTATCAATTACTTCAATACCGGTAGTGACATCGAATTTCTTCAAGCCGATATCAACATTGCCATCACCTACCGCTTTGATGGTATCAGTACCGGATTTGCCTTTGTCACTATAATTATCAAAGCCTTGGAAGCTGGTCCAACCACCCGCGACATTGCCACTAATCTGATAAGTGTCGCCACCTTCACCTAGATTGAGGGTGTCATTACCACCACCACCAATAATGGTATCGGCTGCAGTGGTACCGGTAATAGTGTCATCCCCATAGCCGCCGTCGATGACAATATTGGTACCCACCAGTTTTAGGGTACTTAGATCCAGCACATTGGAACCGTCATCCCCTAATAAACGTACGGTACCTTTGGCCCCGGTAGCATCGACAACTTCAATACCGGATGTGGCAGAGAATTGTTTTAAGCCAATATCAACATTGCCATCGCCAAGTGCCTGGATAGTATCGGTGCCGGTTTTGCCATTATCTGCATAGGTATCAAAACCTTGGAAGCTGGTCCAACCGCCCGCAACATTGCCGGTGACTTGGTAAATATCGCTGCCATCGCCAAGGTTAAAGGTATCATTACCGCCACCGGCTATCAGCGTATCGGTACCCGCAGTACCATAAATGGTGTCATCGCCATAACCACCCTCCAATAGCAGGTTGCTACCAATGATAGTGATATTGCGTAAATCCAAGACGTTGGCTTGGTCATTGCCTAGTAAGCGCACGGTACCTTTCGCACCGCTAGCGTCGATGATTTCTACCCCTGAGGCGACATCAAAGTTCCTGACACCGATGTCGACATTACCATCACCTTGTGCCTTGATCGTATCTTTGCCCGTTTTACCTGTATCAGCATAGGTATCAAAGCCTTGGAAGCTAGTCCAACCGCCAGCAACATTGCCGGTAATAAGGTAGGTATCTGCACCTTCCTGACCATTGACCGTATCATCATCGCCAGCACCGACAATAATATCATCACCAATACCACCTAAGATGGTATCCGCACCCCAACCGCCGTTAACAAAGTCATGACCTGCACCGGCATTAATGGTGTCATTACCATTGCGTGCCTCGATTTCTTCAGCATCATCGGTACCATTAA
>CAZCJE010000073.1:0-3384 GCA_964498805.1 uncultured Thiothrix sp. | reverse complement strand
AAACCGGTTTCGGTTTTGCCATCGTCATCGCCATGCAAAGCAGTCCATTTAGACAGACGTGTAGCATCAGCACGCAGCCAGGTATTCAGCGCCTTGACATCATCTGTGCTCAACCAATTATCGCTTAAGACGCCGGTAGCCTTAATGCCATCCATGATTAGCTGATTTAGACCATTAGCGGCATCTGCACCGGCTTCTATCTGTGCTTCAGAAATGGTTTTACTTAAACCACCATCCGCCATAACGGCATCGGTAATCCGATCAAGCGGGGAACCGGTAGTGGAGTGGTCGGTATAAAGAGCGGTAAGCCAATCTGCTACTTGCTGAACGGTGGCATTAGCATTGCCATCTTCATTCAGGAACGTATCATTTTTAATCTCAAAACCCATATGGTAGATACCATCCATAACGGTATTAATGAGATTATTGCCACGGTATTGCAGATTACCGCCATCATTTTGAATAAGGTGATAGCCAGTTTCGACATCGCCATCATCATCACCGTGCAAGGTAGTCCATTCCTTCAGATAATTCTGACGAATGTACTGATTCATGGCCTTAACTTCATCGAGCGTGAATTTGCTGTCAGTAGTTGCACCGATTTTATTGGCGGCTTCGAGGATAATTTGATCCATGCGATTGGCCACTGTAGCTGCTGTGGCAATGGCTTGTGCACTAGCGCCACCGGCTACACCGGGGTCGGCATAGATATAGTTGATTAACTGATCCAGACCGGTGCGCGTAGTACCGGAAATTTGGCTAGTCACCGTGGAATAGGTTTTGGCTGTCATAATTTGTCTTCCCTTATTAGGTCACACGCCGCTTTCCGTTTAACCATAACGGCATTGCAATAGATTAAAAGACAAACAAAGACAGGCTTGGAGGAAGCCTTGATTGTTGTCGGCAATGCTTACTCAATTGCCAGAGGGACGTGTTTCTTTTGAACTGACCACTACGAGAGCCATTATACATATAAGTTTTGCTTATAAAAGATGCCGTTGATAAGTTCATTTTGATGAAAATCATAAGAATAGTAATTAAGCATAAACTAATACATTGGTCTAAAGTTTAAGCAATGGGGTTTTTTGATCAAATTTTTGATTTAATTGATATTTTTTATAAATTGCAAGCAGGTTTTCTAAAAAAAACGTTTTTTAGATACCTATTATGAACTTGAAAATAAATAAAATTTTATAAAAATTTTTGTTGGAGTAAGTTAAAAAGTCGAGTATTTTAATCGGAAAAAGATGGCGAATGTTTGCTTAAAAAATCAGTGCTAATTTTAATTGGTAAATGCCAAATTCTATTTAACAGTCTGATAAATTAATGCCGGATATTAAAAATAACCGGCAATATTCAATCAAGGCGTAAATGTTTAGCTAATCACCTAACAGGCTTTTGAGATTAGCAATATAAGCGCGGGCAGTTTCCTGTTGTTGTTCCGGGGTAATGACTTTTTTATCGGCCCACTCAAGATGTTCTGGCGGAAGCTCTTCCAGAAAACGACTGGGTTCTGTGGTGCCGGTTTCGCCAAAACGCGGACGGGTTTTAGCGTAGGTAATGATGAGATTCTTTTGCGCTCGGGTAATGCCAACATAGGCTAGGCGGCGTTCTTCCTGCAAACCGTGCTTATCCAAATTATTGGTATGTGGCAATAATTCTTCTTCCATACCTACCAAAAACACGGTGGGAAATTCCAGTCCCTTGGCCGCATGTAATGTCATAAGGCTCACTTCATCGTGTTCTTTTTCTTCGCTATTGCGCTCCAGCAAATCGACTAAGCTCATATGAGCAACAATATCATCTAAACTTTCTTTGCCTTCGACGGATAATTTTGCTGTCCAATCAATGATTTCTTGCACATTGTTCATGCGCACTTCAGCCTGCTTGGGGGTGTTGCAGGTATTCTTTAACCAGTCGTGATAGCCAATATCCTTGACCAGTTGGCGAATCAAATCGGCAGGGTCTTGGTGTTGTGCTAGGCGAATGGTTTCATTCAGCCAATGCAAAAAGGTTTCTACCCGCTGTAAGGATTTAGCGGATAAGCGTTGGGCAAAGCCCATTTCTTGGGCGGCTAGAAATAAGCAGGTATGGCGTTCATGGGCATATTGACCAAGCTTTTCCAGCGTAGTAGTGCCAATCTCACGTTTAGGGGTGTTAATAATGCGTAAGAAAGCGGCATCATCTTCCGGGTTACTGATCAGGCGCAGATAAGCCAGAATATCCTTAACCTCAGCGCGTTCAAAAAAGGAGGTTCCACCACTGATTTTGTAAGGGATATTGTTTTCACGTAGCAATTTTTCAAACAGGCGACTTTGGTGATTACCGCGATACAAAATCGCAAAATCTTTAAAAGCAGCCCGTTCACGGAAACGGCGTTTGAGGATTTCACTGACTACTTTTTCAGCTTCTTGTTCGGGGGTACGGCAGGGAATAATCTGAATCGGTTCACCTTCGCCGAGCGTACTCCAAAGGTTTTTTTCAAACAGGTGCGGATTATTACTAATCAGTTTATTGGCACTTTGCAGGATACGTGCGGTGGAACGGTAGTTTTGTTCCAGCTTGATGACCTTGAGAGTGGGGTAATCCTGCTGCAATTGAGCGATATTTTCCGGACGCGCCCCACGCCAGGCATAAATGGATTGGTCATCATCCCCAACAGCGGTCAGCGCGCCACGAATGCCAGCCAATAGACGAATAAAGCGATACTGACAGGCATTGGTATCCTGATACTCATCAATCAATAGATAACGCAATTTGTTTTGCCAGAATTGCAAAGCGTCGGCATGTTCTTCAAACAAACGTACCGGCAATACAATCAGGTCATCAAAATCCACCGCGTTATAAGCTTTGATCTGGCGCTGGTATTGTTCATACAAACGCGCGGCGGATTTTTCTTCGGCGGTTGTGGCCATCTGCGCGGCTTGTTCAACCGAAATGAAATCATTTTTCCAGCGCGAGATAATCCAACGGCTATTATCGGTGTCTTCAATCTCTTCC
Source organism: uncultured Thiothrix sp. (assembly GCA_964498805.1). GTDB lineage: Bacteria > Pseudomonadota > Gammaproteobacteria > Thiotrichales > Thiotrichaceae > Thiothrix. The sequence goes on along the minus strand of CAZCJE010000073.1, from coordinate 384 downwards.
TTGTGACCCAGATCGCGCAAAATAGCAGTACTGTCTTGAGCATCCAAAATACTGAAACTGGGTTTGTAACCCAAACGCTTGGCTTCCTTTTTAATAATATTCAGGCCAAGCGTGTGAAATGTGGAAACCGTCAGCCCTTTGGATTCTTCCTTATTCAGGAGTTTAGCGGCACGTTCGCGCATTTCGCGGGCGGCTTTGTTGGTAAAGGTAATGGCGGCAATCTGGTCAGCCGTGTATACCCCTTGGCGAATCATCCAGGCAATTTTCTGGGTAATGACGCGGGTTTTGCCACTACCGGCACCGGCGAGTACCAAAAGGGGAGAGCCAAGGTGGGTGACCGCAGCCTGTTGTTGGGGGTTAAGTCCGTGCATATTATTGGAAAAC
>CAZCJE010000072.1:14356-16369 GCA_964498805.1 uncultured Thiothrix sp. | reverse complement strand
AGTCTATTAGTAAGAAGTATGTTACTTGGTATTTCTTGCGTACTAAGCAGTATATTGCTGCTTTTCCCGACCAACATATTCGTACTCATTCTGCTAAAAATGTAGAGGAATATTTGAATAAGCTTGGGCATGATAATTTTTTAAAGCCTTGGCAGTTTGGGCAAGTTGTCGATGTTATACGGGTTCTGTTTTGTCTGGCATTAAAGAAAAGTGGGGCAAACGACTTTGATTGGGAGTACTGGCGGTTATCTGCTAAACAGTTGGAAGCCGCTCATGCCACAGTTGCGCTTGACTACACTGATACACTTGAAGGGTTGGACATGCCTGAATTCGATGAACATTGTTCTAGGGAGTTGTATCAATGTTACCAACCAGCATTGGCAGAGGTGGTTAAAGCTGTTCGTGCTTTAACAACAAAAGATGTTAAGCAATATCTTTAATACCTTGTACTAAAACCTAATGTTTTTGTTTCCACGCAAAAGTAAGTCATAAATACACTGGTTTCTTATTAGGGCATTCGGATGTATCTACCGTCATGATTTACCCTCACGTAATTCCAAACACTGGGGTTAGTATTTGAAGTCCAGCCGCTATCATGTAGGGGTTGTAAGGACGCTACCGCCCTGATCGGTTGTGATCAAACAGGGGATTGCAAATTTTTTCGCCTAGTAGCCTGCAATTTACAATAGTTACGCAATCATTACTATGATTTATTGATGTCCATTAGCAACTGAATGAATTAGTGGTGGGCTGGGTGCTTTAGGGCAGCAGATGTGCGCAAGTCGTGTGATAATGAGCGGCTGGTAGCTCGACAGTGCAAGGGAACTCATCATGTTGAAAATTGGTAAATACAACCTGTTACGGGTGGTTAAGGAAGTGCCGTTTGGGGTGTATCTGGATGGTGCAAATTATGGCGATATTCTCCTGCCCAAGCGTGATGTGCCCAAAGATTGCAAGCCGGGAAGCTGGTTGAAGGTGTTCATTTATCTGGATTCGGAAGATCGCCTGATTGCCACTACCAAAACGCCGTCTGCGATGGTGGGTGAATGCGCTTGTTTGAAAGTGGTCGCTATTAGTAAGTTTGGCGCTTTCCTTGATTGGGGTTTGCCTAAGGATTTATTAGTGCCTCGGCGTGAACAGGCGCATTTGATGCAGGAAGGCCGTTCATACGTGGTGTATCTGTATGTGGATGAACAAACCCAGACGATTGCCGCATCCTCGCGTTTGGAAATGTTCCTCAATGAATTTGGCAATGATTTTACGGCGCGTGAAGCGGTGGAATTGATGATTGCCGAACGGACGGAGATTGGTTTTAAAGCGGTTATCAATGGTACCCATTTGGGCTTGTTGTATGCCAATGAGGTGTTTCAGCCGCTACACATTGGCCAGAAACTTACCGGCTATATCAAGGCCATTCGCCCTGACCGCAAAATCGATTTGATGCTGCAATTGCCCAGTGCGGTGGCGCATGATGATCTGACACAGAAGATTCTTGCTCATTTACAGGCGCAAGGTGGGCGTTCCAGCTTCAGTGACAAAAGTTCACCTGAAGCAATTTACGAAACCTTTCAGGTCAGTAAAGCGCATTTCAAACGCGCCATTGGCTTGTTATACAAGCAAAAGCAGATTGTGATTGAACCTACCGGCATTCGCTTGCCCTGATTTTATTGCCATGCGTTTAATTCTAGCCCCCATGCAGGGCGTGCTTGATTACAATATGCGCGATTTATTAACCCGTATGGGTGGCTATGATCGCTGTGTTACCGAATTTGTGCGGGTTACTGACCAGAGGTTGCCCCGGCGAGTATTTTTGCGCGCCTGCCCGGAATTGCTAACAGCGGGGCGTACTGCCGCAGGAACGCCAGTTTATGTGCAATTACTCGGCGGTAATCCCAGCGCTATGGCGGCCAATGCGCAGGTAGCAGAACGGGTAGGGGCTATCGGCATTGATTTGAATTTTGGGTGCCCGTCTAAAACTGTTAATAACAGCGATGGTGGTTCAATCTTGTTGCG
>CAZCJE010000072.1:0-14256 GCA_964498805.1 uncultured Thiothrix sp. | reverse complement strand
GCGCTTGCGATTAAGGCTGATCAGAGTGGGCAGGCTTATACACCGCTGACTTGGACGCAACTATTGCCGTGGGTCGTGGAATATGCGGAAAAACTTGCTCAACATTCACCCAATGCCTATGACGCGAGTTTCCTTAAGCAATGGTTTGGCTATTTGCGCGTGCAATACCCCGAAGCGGCTGAACTATTTCCGTACCTAAAGCGCATGAAACTGTTGAATGAGATACAGGCGTATATCATGCAATCTGCCTCACCACCGCCCAATAATTTTTAGGAGCCAGCAAAACCTCATGACTGATTTGGATAAAAACCAACGCCATCAACAGCGCATGGCGCGTAAGAAGGCCATTATTGATGCTGCGATTGCCCGTGCCGATCAGGATAAGGGTTTGTTGCTGGTATTAACGGGCAATGGCAAGGGTAAATCCAGCTCTGCGTTTGGCATGATTGGCCGTTCTTTAGGCCACGGTATGAAAGTCGGTGTGTGTCAGTTTCTGAAAAGCCGTACTGATACCGGCGAAGAAGCCTTTTTCAGCCGCGACCCGTTGGTGGAATGGCATGTATTAGGCGATGGCTTTACCTGGGATACGCAAAACCGCGAGCAGGATATTGCCACGGCTGAACGTGGTTGGCAGGTGGCTGAGCGTATGCTCAATGATTCATCCTTTGAATTGGTGGTCTTGGATGAGCTGACTTATTTGCTCAGCTATGGCTATCTGGATACGGATAAGGTGCTGGATACCCTAGCAGCGCGCCCGCCGATGCAACATGTGGTGGTAACTGGGCGCGCCGCTAGCCGCGAATTATGCGAACTTGCTGATACCGTCTCTGAAATTGCCGATATCAAACACGCTTACCGCAGCGGTATCCGGGCGCAAAAAGGTATAGACCTTTAATGCAGATTGTTTTTTAACCATTGATCAATCAGCGGGCGTACTTGTTGCTCATAACGAGCATAAGCCCGTTTCCATTCCGCTCCTTGTAAATGCGGGAAATAACGCGGTTCGCAATCTTGTGCCTGATACTGGACTTGCGCAAGTTGATAACGCCCTTGTTGATAATGCCAAGTTAACCATGCCCCGCCGCATTGCAAAGGATGCTGCGGATACAGGCGCGCAATAAACACCTGTTGGCGAATTTCCTTGTAACCCTGCTGACGTTGGCGCTTGCTGATTATCAGCGTACCGTCGCCTTCAGCTAAAACCCGATAGGAACCGTTAGCGTTTTGCTGCAATACCCATTTGTGCGCATCATCATCGCCGTAGCGTAAGGTAGTCGGGGCATTGGCATACAAACAGCGCTGGCTGGAAAAGGCTATTACCCATTCATGAGTCGCAGGTTGGTCATCCACTTCCACAGGCATACTTAGCAGCGGGCAACCGGCGCGTTTTTGCGTATTTGCTGGGGTATACAAATCCGCAAACAGGGTCCGAAACGGGTTATTAGCGGTGGTAAGCGCCTGTTTAAGCTCAGTTGAGGCGGGTGCAAAGCTATTGCTCCAGCTTTGCCCGGCATGATCATTCGCCGCTTGATAGAAGGTAGCGCTACCACTAGGCGGTTGTTGGGGCGGAAATTGAGTGATAAAGGCGACTTCATACCAGTTAGATTGCAAGCTAGGGGCGTGGTTATCTGCCATAGCAGGCTGCAAAGGCAAAACCAGACCACTCAACCCAAACACGCTAGAGCGTAATAATTGCCAAGCTGACACTCTCAAGCCTTTCTCCTTATCAAAGTTCGTTTAGACGCGCTGGGCAAAGCCTTTGTTGACCAGCTCGGCCATAACGGCTTGCCATTGCGCAGCGGTAGCGGGATTGGTGCGCTTAAGCAAGGCATGTAATTCCAGCATATCCACATCGCGGTAAAAGCTGCTACCACGTGGGCTATGGGCAGCATCCAGCCGTTGACGCCAATCGCTAGCCTCGGGTAAACCAACAATAGGTTCGTAAGCGTAATAATTAGCATCATCCGCCGTTAGGCCAGGTTTATTCTTGAAACCCAGTACATAGATATTCGCCCCGCCCCCTAGACGTAAGGGTTGCAAACTGATTTGCTCAGCATTCAAGGGGCGGTTATCCACATCGGTATTGCCTGCGATCACGCCACTGAGCATGCCATTAATAGCAATGGTATGTTCGCCACCAATACTTAGGCTGTTATTGCGAATATGCAGGTTTTTAAACGCTCCATCAGAAGCAAAAATCCCCTGCAAAGCACCCGCTGAAAAGATCACATTACCCGCAATCCGCACATTGCTCATAATCGCGCCGCCATAACGGTCAATGCCTTCTGCGGTCCGCTCCGGAATCAATTGAATCGCATCCCGATGCGCGAGTTGTTTAAATGGAAATACCAAACGCGTGCGTTTTTGTTGCTGCTGATAACGGTTAATGCGCTCCACAATCAGGTTGAAATCACGCGCAAAAGTGGAATTCTGAGTATCGTCCACAATCACCAGATTCTCGATGGTGACATCGCTGCGTGTGTATAACTGAATGAAATCACGGATGAAAAAAGTTTGCCCAGCCTTTTTGCCCAGTAGGGATAAGAGCGGAAACATTTTAGCCTCTTGTAAACCCGCCAAGGGCAATTTGGCATACAGTGTTTGCGTTTGCAGGGCATTGCGTAACCAATGCAGTGGCTGCCCCGGATTATCCCGCACCGCGTCATAGGCAAGTTTTTTGCTATCGCCGAGTGGAATATTGGCATCACGGTATTGGGTATTGAGCAATTCCTTGAGAATGGCATTGTGGGCTTCATCCTGATTGCCACTGCTATTAAAAGCATTCGCGGTAGCGACAATAAAGCTTTCATTGATGGTTAGTGGCGGCTCACTGACGGGTGGATTGCCCTGTAATAAGGCCGTTAAGGTTTTAACTTCGGCATTATAGGTATCGCGTTGGGTACGCCAGCGTGTGGCAGCGGCCTGATCACCGGCTTGCAAGGCAGCGCGCATAGCCGCATCCGCTTGTTGGGCCTGTTGGTTGAGTTGAATAATTTTGGCTTTGATATCGGCAATAGCAAGCGTATTGCCCGTTATGGTTTCAGTCATAGCCCTGATTTCCCCTGAATAGTGTGGATGCCCTTGATCTGTTTTTTTAGACAATGTCTGTGTATAAGGTTAATTCAAAATATGGTTTAAAAGCTTAATCTTATTACCAATAAATAGATTATTTAATAGCTATTGATTAATCATTAGACAGAAAATAACCCACAACCCACTAACCACAACATTTCACCAATTTCCACACTCGCCCCCGCCGTATCCCCCGTACAACCTTGCAAGCGTTGCAACATCAAGCGGCGCAATAACCAAAAACCCAGCAAGGTCAGCATCAGGCTAACAGGTGCTACCCATAAACCGAGTAAGATACAAACACCTACCAATACCGCAGTGGGGATAGGGGCCAAATAATCCGTCACCGCACTTGCTAAGCCTTGTTTGCGCACATACGGCGTGGTTAAAAACAGCAGCAAAATCAAGGTACGGCCTATCAAGGGGGCAAATAACACCGAATCCCATGCAGTTTGTTCCAGCAAGGCCGCGATTGCCGTCACTTTCAACAGCATGACGCTACTAATGGCAATTACCCCCGCTGCGCCTACTAATGGGTCTTTCAGAATGCGATGGGTCTTTTCCATATCGCCAAAGCCACCAAGCCAGGCATCCGCACTATCGGCAAGCCCATCCAGATGCAAACCCCCTGTAAGCGCTGCCCACAATACGGTAATAATGGCCGCTAGCAATAAAGGGGAGGCGTGACTAAACAGCGCATAGGGTACACACAAGATTACCCCGATCAGAAAACCTACTAGCGGGTAAAACAAAGCAGAACGGGCAAAATCCGGCGCATCTATACGCCCTAACGCCGGTACCGGAATGCGCGTCAAAAACGATACCGCCAAAAAAAACGCTTTTAGCATAATAATAAAAAGGCCAAGGTAAACGAGTTTGCCTAAGGAGATACCGTTGGCAAGCCGTGGCCTACTAACGATGGTACGCCATCAGGGTAAATGTGAATGCGGCTGAACTGCGCGTAGTCGACTTCAAAACGCAGGCTTTTTTGGTAGATGATTTCCAGCACGGTCGACAGAATGACGCGGATTACCCCGGCATGGGTAAGAATGAGCACGCGTTGCCCGGCATACTGCAATTGGGTTTGTTTCCACGCATATGTTACTCGATTAATAAAATCTTCCATACGTTCGCCACCGGGGGCGTTAAAGCGCCGTGGTTGACTCCACAACTGTTGCATTAACTCGGGGTATTTTTCCCACAATGCGGTTTGGGTTTGGCCTATCCAATGACCAAAATTCATTTCTCCAAACATAGGTTCGACCACAAAATCGCATTTCATGCGCTGGGCTAGCAGGCGCGCGAAATCATGACAGCGGCGGGTCGGCGAGCTAATAATGACATCCCATTGGCCATTTTGGGTGGCGACGGTTAATTGCTTCCAACCGGGAATACCCAGCGGTTCATTAACAGGGGCACAAAATAGGTTAGGGGTTGCCACCTGACCGTGTCGCAACAGGTCGACAATGGTCATAGGCTGGCTAATCATTGCTTCGGTGGTTGCGCTTTCCTCCGGCGCAAGCGGTTCGCCTACGGCTTCAGGCGTAGGTGTTGATACCGGCTTATCAGCAGGTGGTGTATCCGCTTGGGGTAATTCAGTGTCTGGTTTGTCGTTTTCTGTCTGCATGATTAAAGTTTTCCGGCAATGGCAGCCTCGGCAAAGGTAGCCATCTGGTTATGCAAGGCACAAGCCATGCGTAACAAGGGTACAGCGACAGCCGCCCCGCTACCCTCGCCTAGTTTCATGTCTAAATCCAGCAAGGGACGTTGTTGTAATGCTTTTACTGCATAGGTGTGTCCCGGTTCGGCGGAAGTATGCGACAAAATTAACCAGTCTGCTACGCTAGGCTGAATGCGTACTGCTAATAAAGCCGCCGCGGTACTAATAAAGCCATCAATCAATACTGGTATACCGCATTGCCCCGCGTGTATATACGCACCCGTTAAGGCAGCGATTTCAAAGCCACCCATACAACGCAATACTTCCAGCGGTCGACCAAACGTCGAACGATGCAGATTAAGTATACGCTGGATCACAGTTTTTTTGTGTTGAATACCGACCTGATTCAAGCCTGTGCCAGGGCCAGTCGTTTCAATGGGCGTCAAATCCAGCAAAGCACAATACAAAGCGGTTGCCGTGGTGGTATTGGCAATACCCATTTCCCCGCCAATGAATAAATCTGCCCCAGCTTGCTGCGCTCGTTCGATGGCATTAAACCCGGCTTGTAGCGCACTTTGCAATTGCTCGCTGGTCATAGCGGCACCCAAAGCATTATTGGCCGTACCATTGCCCGCGCGTTGCACAATCAATTGTGGATGGGCTAATGGTGTTTTAATACCAACATCAATGATTTCCAGTGTGGCCCCTAATTGTTTAGCCAATACGCTAATCGCCGCCCCGCCTTGTAAGAAATTGTGCACCATTTGCGTGGTAACCGCTTGTGGGAAGGCTGACACCCCTTCATCTGCCACGCCATGATCCGCCGCAAACACACTGATATGCACTTTATCCACCGATGGCTGTGCACGTCGTTGCAAACCTGCTAAACGGATCGCTAAGGTTTCCAGTTCGCCTAAAGCAGCCGGTGGTTTGGTTAATTGCGCCTGACGCTCGGTAGCAGCATCAATGAAATCAGTATCTGGGGAAAGACAGGGTTGAGTCAGCCATTGCATGGAAGGGCTCCTTTAAATGTTTGCGGTAAACCGGCGAGCATAAAAATCACAGTGGGTAATTGCGCGGCCAACTGCTGATGCAAACGTCCCGCTTCATCCACAAAACGGCGGGTCAATTCGCCCATTGGTACAATGCCAAGCCCCACTTCATTGCTCACCAAAATCACCTCACCGGGTAAAGTAAGTAGGGTATTGAGCAAAGCCTGTTGTTCGGTGTGCAAACGTTGCGGGTCGTCTAAGCATAATAAATTGCTCAGCCATAAGGTTAGGCAATCCACCAGCAAGAGGCGTTCAGGCTTGGCATAAGTGGCAAGGCATTGCGCTAATGACAGCGGTTCTTCCACTGTTTGCCAATGCGCCGGACGCGCTGCTCGGTGATGGGCAATACGTGACTGCATTTCCGCATCTTGGGCCGTGGCAGTGGCAATATAAATGACCTCATGGCGGGATTGCTGCGCAAGGGTTTCGGCATAACGGCTTTTGCCTGAGCGTGCACCGCCTAGGATAAGGGTTTGCATGGGAAAGATCCGTCCTGATAGGCCATCAAGTATAACCGACCCGTAACCCGGTTTGCATATCTAAGCGGCAAAAGCTGTTGGGTGCGAATTCCCGGATTTTATGGTCTGGTTCACAGGCTATTTTGTAATGATTAATGTCATAGGCAGCGAGTGAGTAATTTTTGTCGTATATCCTACAATTCTTGCCATTATAACGGCTAGAATAGGCGTCAACGGTTACCCATAACTTTACTTAAGCCATAATATCGCGAGTTAGCCATGATCCAGACCCCTGATGATATTCTCGCTGTCAGCCCTTACCTCCAATTTCAATTACAGCGTCATCCCGCTTGGCAAGGCTATTGTGAGGCCAGCTATGCTTATGCTGAAGGCGAGTTGGTGCAGAATATTGCCAATGAAATCCGCACTATTCCCAGCCACGATGAGTTATTACGGGCAGTACGCCTGATTCGGCATCGTGAAAGTGTGCGCATTGCCTGGCGTGATTTGTCTGGTCAAGCGGAACTGATGGAGACATTGCGTACCACCTCTGATCTGGCCGATGGTTTGGTGGATGCGGTGCTGAATTGGTGTTATGCCGAATTGACCACCAAGCATGGTATTCCGCGTAGCCGTAGCGGTACCCCCCAACAAATGGTCATTTTGGGCATGGGTAAATTGGGTGGGCGCGAGCTGAATTTTTCCTCTGATATTGACATGATCTTTGCCTTTCCAGAAGCGGGGGAAACCGATGGCAAACGTTCGCTGGATAACCAAACCTTTTTCACCCGCGTCGGCCAGCGTTTGATTGGCGCATTGGGCCAAACCACTGCCGATGGGTTTGCTTATCGTGTGGATATGCGCTTGCGTCCGTTTGGTGAAGTTGGTGCCTTGGCGTTGTCATTTGATGCTATGGAGCATTATTACGAAACGCATGGACGCGAATGGGAGCGTTATGCGCTGGTTAAAGCGCGGGTAATGGCTGGTGATCAGAGCGAAGGCGCGGAATTAATGCAGCGTTTGCGCCCATTCATTTACCGGCGTTATCTGGATTATGGGGCGGTTGAACAGTTGCGCGATATGAAGGCGATGATTAACCGCGAAGCCGAACGGCGCGGCAAGTATCAGGATGTCAAACTCGGTAATGGCGGGATTCGCGAGATTGAATTTACCGCGCAAGTCTTTCAGCTGATGCGTGGCGGACGTTTACCGGAATTGCGTACCCGTAATTTGCTGCAAACGCTGGATGTATTGCTGCGTTACCAATTTATTACGCCGACAGAAGAAAGCACCTTGCGCGCGGCTTATTACTTCTTGCGTCGGACCGAAAATCGCCTGCAAATGTGGAATGATGAACAAACCCATTCCTTGCCGGAAAGTGCAGAACGCCAAGCTAAACTGGCGTTGGCGATGGGGTTTGAGGATTGGACTAGCTTTCGTGCTGAACTAACCTGGCATCAGGAAGCGGTGGTGCAAATTTTCCAGAAAGTGTTCAAAGCCGAAGGCGAAGGACGCCGTGACCCGTCTGCGAATGATATTTGGGATGAACATTTGCCACCTGATCAGGCTGAACAATTCCTGCAAAACCGTCATTACCGTCAGCCAGTCAAAGCACTGGAAGCCTTGCATGCATTGCGTCACGGGCGTTTGTATGGCTCGTTGACGGAAATTGGCCGTGGGCGTTTGCAGCGCCTCATGCCGCAATTGTTATTAAGTTGCGCCAATACCCCTGACCCGGATCAAGCCTTGGAACGCAGTTTGCGCGTGATTAACAAGATTGCCAGCCGCTCGGGTTACATTGCTATGCTGGCGGATAATCCGCATGCCCTAGATCAGTTTGTGCGCTTGGTCAGTGATAGTTTATGGATTACCAGCGAACTGACTAATCACCCGATTTTGCTGGATCAATTGCTTGACCCGCGCCAGTTGTATACGCCCTTGAACCGCCAACAACTCGGGACGGCTTTGCGTGAAGAACTGGAGCGCGTTGACCAGCATGACCCGGAACAGGTAATGGAACGCTTGCGTCAGTTTAAGCAAGCGCAAGTGTTAAGGGTGGCAGCGGCGGATATTACCGGCATGTTGCCGTTGATGAAGGTATCTGATCAGTTGACGTGGATTGCGGAGGCGGTACTGGAAGAAGCGCAGCAGCATGTTTGGAACACAGCAAGCATGCAAACCGGCGTGCCTTGTTACCAGCTTGATGGTCAAACGCATGAAGCCGGTTTTGCCATTATTGGTTATGGCAAGCTGGGCGGGTTGGAACTGGGTTATGGTTCGGATTTGGATATTATTTTCCTGCATGATAGTCACGGGCAGGCGCAACAAACCAATGGCAAGAAAACATTGGAAAATGCGGTGTTCTATGCGCGTTTAGCCCAGCGCATTATTCATACCCTAACCACCTTTACCCCGGCTGGACGTTTGTATGAAACCGATACCCGTTTGCGTCCTAGTGGGGCATCCGGCTTATTAGTCAGTAGTCTGGAAGCCTTCCAAACCTATCAACTGGAAAAAGCTTGGGTGTGGGAACATCAAGCCTTGCTGCGCGCCCGCAGCATTACCGGCTCGCCAAGTTTACTCGCCCAATTTGAAACCATCCGCCGAGGGGTTTTGTGTCAGCCGCGTGATAAAAAAGCATTGCGGCGTGAAGTAGCCGATATGCGCCAGAAGATGTGGGAAACCCTAGGTAGTAAGAAAGATACTATTTTTAACCTGAAAAAAGACCCCGGCGGTATTACCGATATTGAATTTATGGTGCAGTACCTGATTTTGGCGAATGCGCACGAATACCCTGAACTGGTGCACTGGAGTGATAATATTCGTCAGCTTGAATCGCTGAAACAGGCGGAACTGCTCAGTGCTGATCAGGCCGATACGTTAGCGGATATTTACCGTACTTTGCGTGACCAGATTCATACGCTGTCTTTGCAGGAATTGGAGGCCATAGTGCCGGTAGAAAGCTTTGCCCGTGAGCGTGAGTATGTGCGTCAAACCTGGTGTGAATTAATGTCCTAATCACTATTTTTTATTTAAACTAGGTTGTTTTTGTGGTTATTAATCAAATAATAACCAGAAGCATTTTTGTGTAGAACAATTTACGATTTTCTCCGTCTGACTATTTAACAAGGTGCAAAACCTTGTAGGGCGACAATTAGTCAATTAAACAGGAGAGAAATCATGTTCAAGCAAGTAATGGTGATTGGGCTAATCGCATCTGGCTTGATGCTGTCGACTGCCTCCATGGCGGCCCCACGAGGGGGCTATGGTATTAATGCTATGCAGGCGCAACAGGCACGCATGATTGAAAGGGGAATTCGCAGTGGTGCTCTGACCCCGTATGAAGCACGGGTGTTATGGGCAGAACAACGCGCTATCCGTAATACAGAGGCGCGTTATCGGGTCAATGGATTGAGTCGTGCTGAGTTTCGAAGCTTACGTAATATGTTGTTAGCATCAGAACGGCATATCATCAATGAACTGCGGGATGGTGAACGAGTTCGTTACCGCCACTCTGATAATGATCGTTGGCAGGATCAGGATTACCGGCCGACCCGACAAGATGTGGGTCAGCAGTATCAATATGATCAGGATTTCCGCCAAGATAACCACCAAGGTCATCCCTATCAGCAACATGATCAGGTGCAATTTGAGCAGGACTTCCGTCAGGATAACCACCAAGGTAGCCAATTCCCTGTGCAACAACATAAGGGTGATTACCTACAGAAAGTCGATGTTGACCAAGGCAAGCCTTGGGTTCAACGCTAATCCTTAAGCAAATGAGCTAAACAATAGCTCGGCCTCCTTCTGTTTAACAGGAGGAGGTTTTAGCAGAAGTTCTCTGCAGTACACTGATCAACGTAATAAAAATCCCAGCAAGATGGTAAAGCCAATCACCAAAATCCAACCGCCAAACGCTTCCCATAAAGCGGCTAACCAGCCGGGTTCTGGTTTGGATTTAGAGACGTTTTTCCGTTTTTCTTTGGCTTGAATAACCTCTAATAATTCGTCTTTGACTTGTTTATGCAAATCCGCATGCATACCCGGTCCTAGTGGCGTTTCCACCAGTGTGCTAATCATGCGTTCCTTGATACCGGCTTTCATGCCTTCTTCCTGACCTTTTTTAAAGCCTTCGGATTTACCGGCCTGAAAACCTGCCGCCCAGCCTTGCGCTCTGCCGGTCAGATAAGCTAGCCATAAAATAATCACTGCGATGATGCTGTATAACACGAGACTCATAGTATTGCCTCGATTGGTTTTTTTAATTGCGATTCTTGCAGAAAGTCTAGCAAAATCCTCTCTTTACCTGAATTTTTAGTCTACAAACGTAAGCTTGAACAAGACAAAAATTCTCATGAGTCCCTGATATGCGTTTGATAACTGCTTTATTGTTGCCGCTGGCATGGCTGGCAAGTGCTTGGTGTGGGTTGGTTTATGCTGATGACGCCGTACAAGTTTCGTTTGATCAAGACCCGTTACAACCTTACACCACCGAATTAATTCGACAGGATTGGGCCAATCTGGTGTGGGATGGTATGCGTGGACGCGCCAGTATTGAGGCTGATACGGCTTCAGCGGCTAATCACTTTATGCGCATTAAATACCCGGCTAATCAATTTGGCCCGACCAAAAGTGGTAGTCAGGCATTGGTACGTTTGCCTGCCTCAGAAGGCTATTACCTCAGTTACCGCGTGCGTTTCCAAAAAGGCTTTGATTTTCGCCATGGTGGCAAATTGCCGGGACTAGCTAGCGGTGACGGTAAATATTCCAATGGCGTTAAACCCGTCAATGGGGATGGTTGGACATCGCGCCTAATGTGGTTGGAAGATGGTAAATTGATTCCCTACATCTATTATGTCGGTATGCCCAAAGAGAATCATTGGGGGGAAAGCTGGGATTTGGGTATCCAGTTGCAGCCGGAGAAGTGGTATACCATCACGCAATACATTCGCTTGAATACCCCCGGTCAAAGCAATGGCAGTTACAAAGTTTGGGTCAATGGCCAGTTAGTAACTCAGCGTCAGGATATGCTGTGGCGCTATGGCAATAAAGGCATGATTGATTCTTTCATCTTCAGTTCTTTTCACGGCGGTAATACCGCCGATTGGGCTCCCCGCTGGGATTGTTTTGCTGATTTTGATGATTTTTACCTGTCCACCCAGGCACCAGGCAATAACCGCAAAGTCGCTAGTCAGGATTGAGCCACTGTCAGACATTGCTCATAATCCTGCCTCTTATTACCGGAGGATAGCAGATGAAAAGCAAACGTTGGGTATGTCTGGTGTGTGGCTGGGTTTATGATGAAGCTAAAGGCTGGCCAGAAGATGGTATTGCTCCGGGCACAGCGTGGGAAGATGTACCCGCTGATTGGCATTGCCCGGAATGCGGAGTGGGTAAGGAAGATTTTGAGTTGCTTGAAGTCTGAAACAGGCAGGGGCTGTGGTAAACTATGGCCCATTTTTCATGAACTAATGACGAGAGTTTGAGATGGCTGGCCATAGCAAGTGGGCAAATATTAAGCACAAAAAAGCCGCAACTGATAAGAAGCGCGGTAAGATCTGGACCAAACTGATCCGCGAAATTAGCGTTGCTGCCAAAGAAGGCAAAACCTCTGATCCTAATGCGCATCCACGCCTGCGTTTGGCGGTGGATAAAGCCTTAGGCGCGAATATGCCGAAAGACACCATTGATAAAGCCTGTAAGCGTGGGGCGGGTGAAACTGGGGCAGAAAATTATAGCGAAGTGCGTTATGAAGGGTATGGCTCGGGCGGGATTGCGGTTATTGTGGAAACCATGACCGATAACGTTAACCGTACCGTCGGTGAGGTGCGTCATGCCTTTACCAAACACGGCGGCAACCTCGGTACTAGCGGTTCAGTCGCGTTCCAGTTCAAAAAGCTGGGCATTCTGAATTTTGCCCCAGGTGTGGATGAAGAAAAACTGCTGGAAGCGGCATTGGAAGCCGGTGCCGATGATGTGGTTATGGAAGAAGACGGTTCTGCCGAAGTCATTACCTCACCTGAGGTATTTGCGGAGGTTAAAGCAGCTTTGATTGCGGCCGGTTTTACCGCAGACAATGATGAGGTGACTATGCGTGCGGATAATATGACCTTGGTAGAAGGCGATACCGCGGCTAAATTGCTCAAGATGATTGATATGTTGGAAGACCTTGATGATGTACAAGAAGTCTTTACTAATGCCGAATTCACTGATGCAGACCTTGAGGCTCACGGTTAAGTGACCCGCCGCCTTATCCTCGGCATTGACCCCGGTTCCCGCCAGACGGGAGTCGGGTTGATTGCAGCCGATGGTCAGCGCAATGAGCATGTGTTTAGCACCTGTCTGCGCTTGGGTGATGGGCCATTTGTCGAGCGTTTAGGTGTCATTTTTACTGAACTCAGTGCCATTATTCGCCAATATCAGCCGGATGAAATGGCGATCGAAGATGTATTTGTCTCCAACAATGCTGCATCGGCGCTGAAATTGGGGCAAGCGCGAGGGGCAGCTATTTGCGCTGGTATTACCTGTGGTTTGCCAGTTGCTGAATACAGTCCGCGTGAAGTCAAACAGGCCACTGTGGGTAAAGGCTCGGCGGATAAGGAACAGGTGCAGCATATGGTTAAATACCTGTTAGGTCTGCATGGCAAATTACAAGCCGATACGGCGGATGCTTTAGCGGTAGCGTTGTGTCATGCGCATAGCAGTTATTTGCAAAAGCGGCTGGCTGCTAGCGATAACGTGTTATTGGCTTTGCATAAGACGCGCTCAGGAAGGAAATCCCGCTGATGATTGGATTATTACGTGGCAAATTGCTGCTTAAGCAGCCACCAGATTTAATGTTGGATGTTAATGGCGTGGGCTATGAAGTCCAAGCGTCTATGACCACTTTCTATGATTTGCCGGATTTGCAGCAGGAAGTGACGCTCTATACCCATTTATCGGTGCGGGAAGACGCACATTCGCTGTACGGCTTTAGTTCACAGGTCGAACGTGATCTCTTTCGCTTACTGCTGAAAGTTAATGGGGTGGGGCCGAAGATGGCACTGGCCATTATTTCTGGCATGAATCCACAAGAATTCCGGCAAGTGGTGATCGCAGGGGATATTCAACGCTTAAGCCGTATTCCCGGTGTTGGTAAAAAAACTGCCGAACGCTTAGTGATTGAACTGCGTGACCGCCTACCTAAAGCCATTGCTGCTGAACAAGGCTATACCCCGACTGTGGTAGCAGCACCGGTGGTATCGGTGAGTGATGAAGCGATTAATGCTTTATTAGCCTTGGGTTATAAGCCGGTTCAGGCCAGCCAAATGATTGCTGCTTATGAAAACCAAGGTTTGAGTGTAGAAGAAATGATCCGCCAAGCCTTGCGTGCCAGTCTCAAGTGACACTTACCCTCTGTCAGTGTCACCTGACACCTCGTCTTGTCACTTCTTGAGTGTCAATTCTGTCAGATTCTGACATGACACCCTGCTAGTTTGCTCTTGCCAACTTGCCTGCCAAAAATTAAATAATCCATATATTACATGCTGTTATGCAATAAATGCCAAAGTTGGCATACCCATTGCAATAGTCCTAATACAGACCGACAACAATAATAACAAACGGTCTGCAAGGACAATAACAATAACAAGAAAGGGTTAAGGATTTACCAGCAAGCCCCAAGAGGTAAAGAGCAGGCATCACTTAAATAATAACAATAAACCGCCTGACAATATCTCGACTCCTGATCCCCTGTGAGTAGGTCATAGGGGATCTTACAAAAAGGGGGTTATGACTTGACTGATGAAATAATAAAAACAAAAAGTTTCAGCAAGCCCCGAGAGGTAGAAAGCAGCCACAACCACACTAAATAATAACAATAAATTGCTGCTTGCCCGACGACACCCCCTGATTGCAGGGGGTTCGGCTCTCACCACAGACTGGTAACAATCTTTGGGGAACCGTGAAACACAACAACAATAAATAACAATAATAATGACTTTTGCCCGTGTTGACTGCCCCCGTTCGTCGGGGG
>CAZCJE010000071.1:0-16451 GCA_964498805.1 uncultured Thiothrix sp. | reverse complement strand
GCCTTGAATTGTTCCTCCGCCTGCAATTGCGAAGCTTTCAACTTGGCTTTTAAAGCCTCAACTTTTTCCACCTGTTTAGCAAATTCATGCTGCAATTCAATCGGCGGCATCAAAACAGAAAAATTTTTGACAATTGATAAGTTAAGATTTGGTTGGCCAGCACCCTGACCTAAGGCTCTTAATGTTTCATATGAAAGTTTTAAATAATTGTATAAATAGCCCATGTTAATATTGATGCTTGGGTGAATTACAGCACAGGCTTGATTGGTTGCAGCTTCAATACCTAAAATTCCAACTTTGCCCCGAGTTTTTCCTTGACCATACATAGCTAGAACAATAGAGCCAATAGGATTAAGTTTACAGTTTGAGTTTCTAATTCCTTCTTCGGTAATATATTCTTCTGTTTCTTTAATTATATATCCATCAACTTCGTTAGTTTTTACCCAAGGAATGTTACCGCTAAAATAGGAATTTTCCTGTCTAGAAGGAGTTGATCCTGTTAATACACTACACAATGCACCAATATTTGATACATTCCAACCCTTTGGATTTGTCACCGGGTCGCCAAACATATCCAAAAAAATACTCCGCAGAAATTCATCCGCTAGTTCAATCGCTTGCTGGCGTTTGCGGCGGATAGCATCGGCCTTGTCGAGAATGGCGGCAATGCGTTTTTGTTCTGCGAGAGGAGGAAGCGGGATTTCTAGGTCATCAATATCACTATTTCGTAGATTGTTAATATTGGCTCCCGCTGCAACACTTGATATTTTCCTCCTATATTCCGATGTAAAAAAATAGTTGGCAAAATATGCAGGGTCAACTTTTGCATTGGGTCGTAATACTTTACAGAACGCACCAAAACCACCATTAAAGTCATCAAGGGCTCGTGCTGCTTTCCCTACTACTGATAAACTACCACTTGATGCAGCAATTAATATATCGTTTTTTTTGATTTTCTGAATATTGGATATTTTGCCTGATGGTACAAATACTAAATCATCAAAAGTTAAACCAGATTCGGTTATATTTCCAGCTCTTAGGATAGGCAAATAACCTTCTAATCTAATATCCGAAGCATCTGTCTTTGAATAAGATACACCGCGGATTTGTTCTGAGATACTGCCAATAGTTACGATTGGTATATTCATTAAAGCATCCCCTCCAATTCTTCTAAATCAGCGAGGATTTCATTTTCGAGGTCTTTTAGTTTGCCTAAAATAACGTGCGGTGAATCGTAAGTTTCGGCTTGATGTTCCACCTTTTTATAACGATTCAGCGACAAATCAAAGTTATTGGCTTTAATATCCGTCGCATCCACCACAAACGCTTGTTGGGTTTTATCGCCAAACGCCTGCGCAATACTCGCCGCATCCGCCTTGTTTTCCAGCAAACGCCAATAGTCACGCCAGCGCGTTACCACATTCGGCAAATCATTGGCTGCAATCGGTGTGCGTTTATCATCCAGCGAATAACCATCCGCCTGCACATCATAAAACCACACCTGTTCAGTACTGCCGCCCTTGGTGAACATTAAAATCGCCGTCGATACGCCCGCATACGGCTTAAACACGCCACTGGGCAAACTGATCACGGCTTCTAACTGATTCTCTTCCAGCAAGGCTTGACGCAATTGCTGATGCGCCTTACTCGAGCCAAACAACACGCCATCCGGCACAATTACCGCCGCCCGCCCGCCTAGCTTGAGCGCGCGCAAAATGTGCGCCACAAACAATAATTCGGTTTTCTTGGTTTTCACCACCGCCAGCACATCCGGGTTGGTATTGCTCTCATCCAGACTGCCTTTAAACGGCGGGTTTGCCAAAATCACATCAAAGAAATCCTGTTCCTGCGCCGGGAAACGCTCCTTAATCGACTTGTTTAAGGTGTCCTGATACAGAATATTCGCCCCCGTGACCCCGTGCAGCAGCATATTCATACTCGATACCCGCAACATGGTGGTATCAAAATCAAACCCCCAGAACATGTCACGATTAATCCAAGACTGATACTTGGCTAACAAGTCGCCGCTGTAATGAATATTGCCATCTTCATCGCTAAACGTCCCGTCCGCGCTGGAATAACACCGATTCAGGTATTCGCGGGTACGCGCCAAAAAGCCAGCCGTACCACATGCCGGGTCACACACGGTTTCGGTTGGCTGCGGGTCAACCAGCTCAATCATGCAATCAATAATATGCCGAGGGGTACGAAACTGACCGTTAATGCCCGCCGTGGTCAATTTACTCAACAAATATTCGTAAATATCGCCTTTGACATCGCTTTGCGTCAGCGGCAACTTATCCACTTCCGCCACCGCGCTGGCTAATACCGACTCGTTTTTAATCTCCAGATCGGCATCCTGCATGTATTCGCCCAAATGCCCAAACGCTTGCCCCAATTGGCTGAAAAACGGATACACCTGCGTTTTCAAATGCTTGTGCAAAGCCTGCCCGGACAAATTCCTAAAATTCTTCCAGCGCAATAACTGACCTTCCGGCGTGCGCGGGAAAATTCCCGTAAACGCCTGCCCGCTATGCACCGCCTTACGCTCGGCTATTTCTTCTTGCATATCCAACATGCGCGCAAACATCAGGTAACTGATTTGCTCAATCACGGTTAAGGGGTTAGTAATCCCGCCTGTCCAGAATTTTTCCCACAGCTTATCAATATCGTTGCGTATTTGACCGGTTAGCATTAATCGAATCCTTGGTTAATTAGCCGCCTCATCCTACCCGATTTAAAGCGGCAGAGGTATTAGCTGCCGCCATCTCCAGCCCTACGACACGATGGGGGGAGGGCTGGGGATGGGGGAGTAATTCTTTTCTCTCTCAGGGCGCGGCAGCGGGGGCGGCTTGCGCGGGTTTTTTACGTAAAAAGGGTTTTAGTACCGCAAATAAATCATCGGCATGTTGCGGGGTAAACACGCCATCAATGCCGTCATACGCAACGCTGGTAAACGGTGCGTCATAGAGGGTGTCAACATGAATACAGCCATTGTCGGCGATATAACGCTTGAGCAGATTCATGAAGCGCACTTGTTGCGCGGTTAATTGCGGATGGGTATGCAAGAAGCTGGTGAATTGCCTTTCCACCGCTTGCAGGTCAAGCCCGATCAGTTCTTGTAAGGTCAGGTGTAATTCATCGGCGGTGCGCCCATAGAAATCATTCAAAACCTCCAGATTCACGCCGGGATGCGTGGTCAGAATGGTGGAGGTGAGGGTGCGTAACTCGTGGCTGGCAATCGATTGCCCATCGCGCAATTTTTGCAAGATAGGGTTATCGGCAATCATGTCATCTAACGCTTTTTTTAAGCTCAACCGATAGTGCAAGGCTTCATTGGCCCCGGCAATTTTTACCTCATGTACTGCCTCGTAAATATTGCCATCAGCGGTGCGCGTGGTGGGGGTGGCATAGGCCACGCTGCCGCCGGTTTGGCGATATTTCATAATGCTGCGCAAGGCCAGGCGTACCCGTTCCAGATCGGCAATGCTGACGTTTTGCCAGAAAGCGGCACTGCGCACTTCCGCAATTAGCGCATCGTGTTGGCGTACCGCCTGAATATTCACCGCCAGTTTATTCACTTCTGCGAGTAATTCGGCGCGTCCATCCTCAAAGCAACTGGCCTTTTCCAACAGACAACGCTGTAAGCTGGCGATGAGCTTGTCAAACTGAATAGCGTATTTATCACTCAGTACCCGCGCGCCCATTAGCGGGGCAATTTTACTGGTGAGGGTATGGCGGGTAACGGCATCCATCTCATTCAGCGCCTGACCTTGCAGCAGTTGATGCAAGGTGCGCAGTTCGCGTTTGACCGCAATACTGTTTTCCGGCAAGTCATTCATATCGGCTTTAATCAAGGCCACAGCGGTATCAAAGCCAGCGGCATGGTTCACTTTTAAAGCCGCTTCCAATAAGGCTAAACGGGTTTCAAATAAGGTCTGTAAGAGCGAGCGGCTGCCCCTGTCTTCCGGTTCCTGATAGTGCTCGTCAAAATAGGCAAAGTTTTCGTAATGGTCAAAAATCACGAATTCGGTTTTATGCTGATCTTTGCCAAACAGATTCTGGCATAAACGCGTACCGCGCCCGATCATTTGCCAGAACTTCACCCATGACATGACTTTTTTGGCAAATACCAGATTCACCACTTCCGGTACATCAATGCCGGTATCGAGCATATCCACGGAAATGGCAATACGAAAATCATTGCCTTTCTTTTTGAATTCGCGAATTAAGCTATCGACTTTAGGAATTTTATTGTGGATGACCTTACAGACTTTGCTGCCATATTGCGGATACAGCTTGCAGAATAAGGTTTCTAAATGTTCGGCGTGATCCTGACGTTGGGCAAAAATAATGGTTTTGCCAATCAGCGAGCCGGTTTCATCCTTAATACCGTTATTAATGAGATTTTCCAGAATCACCTGATCCGTGCTTTCACTAAAAATCTTGCGGCCAATGTCTTTGCCCTGAATGGTGGTATTACGCGCGACTTCTTCGCCTAAATCCTCTTCGAGCTGGCGTTTTTGTTGCTCTGACAAATCCTTGTAGTGAATGCCTTCACGCAAAAATTCGGTGGTTAGGTCTTTGACTTTAAACGGTACTAAATACGGCGGTTTATTCTCAATGGCCGCATCCAGACCAAATTCAAAGGTTGGGTCGCCGTTTTCACAATCAAACATGCCAAAGGTATTGCGGCTAATGAATTTAACCGGGGTGGCGGTTAAGCCGACTTGCAGCGCATCGAAATAATCAAACAGATCGCGGTAACGGTTATAAATACTGCGGTGGGATTCATCGGCAATAATCAGATCAAAGAAACCCACATCCAATTGGCTAAAGCGATTCATCATGCCGGGGTAAGTCGCAATGTAAATACGCGCAGTTTGGTCAATCTGGTTGGTTTCACCAATCACACAACGCGGTTCACTCGGCAGGTTATGTTTAAAGGCTTCATCCGCTTGTGTGCGTAATTCCTTGCGGTCACATAAAAACAAAATGCGTTTAGCCCAGCCGGTACGCACTAATAATTCGCTTAAGGCAATAGCCACACGGGTTTTACCCGTGCCCGTTGCCTGAATAATCAAGGCTTTGCGGCGTTGACGCTGAAAATGATTGGCAACGGTTTTAATTGCTTCAATCTGATAAGGGCGGTCAACAATAGTCAGTTGGGGGTTATGTTGTTCTAAGGCGCTGTGACGGTATTGGCGCTGATAAATCAGGTATTCAAGGCTGTCTTTGCTGTAAAAGCCATAAATGGGCCGGTAAGTGTTGTATTGCTTGTCATCCCAGATAAAGGTTTCATAACCATTGGAATAGAAAATCACCGGGCGTTGATAACCCATATTTTCCAGCGCATCGGCATACAAACGCGCCTGTTCACGCCCGGCTTGGATATTCTCCGTACTGGTGCGTTTGGCTTCAATCACCGCTAATGGCTGGCCGTTATCCCCCCATAACACATAATCCGCGCGACCTTTACCCGAAATATTATCCGGGTAAACCACTTCAAATTCGGTGCGCACAGCGTCGGGGTTTTGCATATCCCAACCCGCTTGAATCAACATGGCATCGATTAATAAGGCGCGGGTTTTGGCTTCATTCCATTGCAAGGAATCGGCGACTTTATCACTGGCCTGTTTACGGCTGCGTTTTTCACTGGCATTGAGTTCGTCAAGAACATGTGCGTTTTTAAGGCGTTCGCGATCCAATTGATCCAGCACCGCCTGCATGGCTTCTTGTTGTTGTTGCAGTTCTTGCTGATAACGACTCAGCGATTTTTTTAATTTAAGCAGTTCCTGGGTGGGATTGGTAACTTCGACAAACGCTGGTAATTCAGTTTGCTGCTGGCCGTAATACTTAAGCCCCATATACATCGCTAACTGGTGCGCTATGCTTAAGGCCACCTGTGCATTGCGTAAATCGCCAGTGCCGCCGTGGGCGCTGTCATTCCCCTGTAGACGTAAAAAGTTAAGTTGATAAATAAGCGGCTTACTGACACAGGCTTCAAACACCGGGTTTTTAACCAGCTCGTAAAAACTGGCTTGTGGCACACGCGGTAATAGTTCTGCTTTGTAAATAGCTTTTGTGACTTCTTCGGCAAAACTGCGCAAACGAATTAAGGCACTGCCGGGATCAAGAAACATCACGGCTTCTGCTAAACCGCCTAAATCCGCTAATGCAGAATGATGAGGACGCAAGAATTCAAAGTTGATGGATGTCGTCATAAGCCCGCCGCCTCGTCTATAAGTGATTTGAATAAGTCAAATCATAGCCTGTCTAGAAAACCAGCGCACGCCTGCCAAGTTTGCTGCTCTACAGCCTTAGAGCAGCGTTTGCAGGTAAACGAGTGGCCGGTTAGTAATAAAAAATTATGCTTAACATACCATCAGAAAATTTATATTTATGTGTTCCCCAGCACAAAAATTAGCTTGTTTCGGGCGTAAAATGTTAAGCCTTATTTACTTGTGGGGGATTGTGTATGGGAGGGGTAGAAGAATGGTTCGCTGGTTTCCTTTTGTCACATGCTAGACTGTCACAGCCAGATCAAAGACCTCTGTATGCTTATCGATGTTCAGAAAAAAAATATAACGAGCTATTAACTCTAGTGCGTCAAGAAGTTCTAGCCTCTTACAAAACTGCTCGCTTCTCTAGACATTTCCCCACACTGTTCTGTCTCTATGCTGCTGAAACGTTTCGCCGTGAACACAATGACGGTATTTGGACTTGGGAGACCGTATTTAAGCCACTAACCATTAATGTAAGTTGGTACTCCAAACTGGATGGTTGGGCGAGAGAATGGGTAACGCAGGGGCTTAAACATTGGAAAAGACCGTTAATAAGGCATCAGGCTGGTCAAGGTAATCGGGCCTTTTTGGTGACCATTGCCTGTGAAGGTGGTTTACCACTTAAACTACTACATAATCAAAATACTAAATTAACTCAGTTTTTCCGCTCCGTGCTGGAACAATATCATGCCCAAAGATTTGGCGGGGTAGACGTAGCGGAACAAATTGCTAGTCAATGCTCTCCCTTGTTGTCCAGCAGTTTGAGGCAGGAGGTTGTCTTTCGCTTGGCAGGAGAACTGGTTGCCCAAGTAACAAAATTACAACAGCAGGTTATAGAGGCAGCTGATCCTGTTGTTGCATTAGACAGCCATATTCCGGAGTGGCGTAAACAGCTTCCTCTCAGTTTGGAAGATGATGCTGCTAAAGCCCTTTTGACTGGGTTAGTCCGCCAATCTGGTGAACTTGTCAAAAACGCTTCTACCCGTGTGTTGTGGCGAGGCTGCTTACAGGAAACTTTACAGGGTTGGCAGGTTTGGAAAACTCTGGATTTTCCCGAAAGGTTTAGTGATGAACAAATGGCTTTCCTGCTAGCACCTACGAAATCGTCATCTGCACCACGTTTCAGAATGGTGCTACAAACGCCAGAAGGCAGTGACACAGTGGCATTACTGACCTTGCACCAGCAACATGAACATACCTTTTACCGCCGTGAGTGGTTGCATCGTGTTGGGAAAGTAAAACTTGATGGTAATCGTGTTGGCCAATTTCACAAAATTCTCTTAAGTGCTGCTGAGAGTAGTTTCTCCGTTTCTGTGCACAATGATGAGCCATGGGGAAATTTACCGTGGGTGTTTATCGGTGGAGAAACAGAGGGAAAATGGGAATGGTTAACTGAAGGTTCAGCCAAAACCAAACGAGAAGTTGCCTTGGTGGCAGTGACTGCTGATTTTTCCCCTGTAGCTATTAATGGAGAGGTTCTAGAAATAGGTTTTCTCCCATCTGTGAAACGTACCTTATACAAAGTGACGGGAGATGCTAAATTTCATTTAGGCAAAAATGATGAGTATATTATTCGTTGCAAGGCGGAAGTAGATTCGGATGAAAGTTACAGGCTATACGGGGATGTTGTAACTGAAGTTTTAAATGATCCGTCTATATTCCGTGGTTTGCCCCGCGTCATGGCAACTACACAAACACGGCAAATATATGAGCCTAACGGTAGGGTGCAATGGAGACCTATTTATGACGCTAGTACGTGGCGTACAGGGGACACAGGCTGTTACGGAAAAATTTGGTTACGCTTTGTCGATGCTGAATCAGGTGTAGAACGTATCCGTCGGCAAGCAGAGATTGTGCCACGAACATTTCGAATTGAACGCACAATAGGGACAAATATTGGTCCTGGTCACTATCAACTCTATGGGGTTACCCAGGTTCAGGTATTGGCACCTATCACGCCAGTGATCGAGGTGCAATCTAGTGGAAATAGTGTCAAGTTGCTCTGCCCATCTATTCATAATGCTCACCTTGAGCCTATTCGTCTACGCTTGATGTGGTCAGCAGCACAAGCGTTTGAAATAAGTCTTCCCTATCCACAGCGCGGTGCAGTATTTACGTTTGACGGAAAAATCCTACCTGATCACTCGGTTGTGCCATTAGGACGATTGGGTGGTTTGCAATTGTTGATCCAAGACCAGACAGATAACGGCAGGTTCACCCTTGATGTCGCCTTGGAAGGAAGCATCCTTGGATTTAGGCAAAAGTTGCCACCGTTACAACGCGGCAGTTTGCAGTTTTTGCTGGATAGTGAACGTGACAGGCTTGCCTCTTTGCTGGCAAGCACTTATACGAAGGATGTATCAGTAAAAATCCAGATCATGTCTGGTGGGATATGCCTTGCAACCATCATGGTTGCTCGCTTCGACGTAGCGATGCAGCCAGATCGGGAGCAATGCCGTGTAAGCATCGGTGATAAATCTCTGCAACGACTGGGTGATGGTTGGCAATCCCGCATCCATTTGGAAATGATTCCTCTATGGAATCCCGGCAGCGAACCCACCCCCCTCACGGAGATTGGAGGAAGTGATTCGGTTTGGGGTGTCCCTGCTGGCTTGTCACCGGGGCCTTGGTGGGTCATTGGGCGGGATGGAAATTGGGCGCGGTTCCGTCCATTGCTGTGGACTGTCAAAGACCTTGAAGTGGGAACAGATGTTCCTGCGGAGGAAGATGTATTATCCCTTGAGGCAATCATTAAAATTGCAGATGAACAGCAACGTAAACAACATCTCAATAAGTTGATGCGGGCTTTGGGCACTGACCCTGAGCATTCAGACTGGGAGCTGATCGCTACCTATATAAAGCTTTCCAGCGAATTTCCGCCCAGCACGTTGGATGTATTGACCCATTTGGTAGCTCACCCCGCAACCCTTGCCTTGTTGCTACTGAAATCCAATGAAGATGACTTTAACAAAATTTGGTCACTATCAGAGCAAATGCCTTTCTCATGGAGCTTAATCCCAGCAAAAACATGGGCAGATGCAGCCCATTTGTATTACGGCACATTGCGGAATTCGTTGGCGGCATTTGACTGGGGTGAGCAGGCTGTTATGGATGGATTCAAACAGTTTTATAGGCGGATGACCGAACAGCGCCCGTCATGGCTACCCTTGGCAGATTGGCTTCAGGAACAATTGTTTCCCACAGCTCCCATTAATGGGAACAGTTTACTCTGGCAGGCAAGGTTAAAGGGTGATGCCCAATTAAAAGAGACAATCTGGCAAAATGAGCAAAGTTTACAGGGGCGGCACAATGCTGATGAGCAATGGCCAATCAGCAACGAAGTAATGAAGTTGGCTAATAATTTAGAAGAAGCTTATCGCTATCAGCATCTGAGTAACCCTTTCCGCCCAGTCCGCTGTGCTCCCTTCGTAGCAGCATACACCTGCCTCAATGGAATTGAACCCCCGCCCCTGTTGGTTTACGAATTGCGACTCATACGTGCCTTTGATCCAGAATGGTTCTTTAAAACTTATAGCATTGCCATTGCACTAGGACTGGCTAACTTTCTAAAGGAGAAACATTGAGTGACTACCCCCAGACACCTTTATGCTACTTTGGCAGAGCAACTGACCAATCGGGCTAGCCGCTCTGTTTTAGGTCTGACCGGTTTCCGCAATGATGCCCTGCGTAACTACCTTGACGAGCAATTTAGTCAGAGGCCGGGAATGGGAGGCTCTCTGTTAGCTGACCCTGTGTTTGAGGCTACCTTTGGCTGGAAGCAATCCACACAACAAATGCGGGACTTGGGAGAAACGCTTTTAAATCCCCAATTGCTGGAGGCGTTAGACAAACCAGAAAAGAAACATACAACAGAAGATTACGCTTTTCCGCTGGAAAGGCATCCTTACCAACATCAGTTGGAAGCATGGGGCAATTTGTTAAAGGAAAATCCACGGCGCTCCGTATTGGTAAGTAGCGGGACGGGTTCCGGGAAGACGGAGTGTTTTCTCGTGCCTATTCTCAATGATCTGGTTAATGAGGTCGGACAAAAGAAAAACTCCGCATTGACGGGTATCCGGGCACTCTTCCTTTATCCGCTGAATGCCCTGATCAAAAGCCAGAAAGACCGCCTAGTTGCGTGGTCAGAGCCATTCGGGGGAAAGCTAAGGTTTTGCCTGTATAACGGGGATACGCCGGAAAACAATAAAAAGAGTGAATGGAAAAGCGAAGTTACTACACGTGAAACCTTACGCAATAATCCACCCCCTATTCTGGTGACAAATACCACCATGCTGGAATATATGCTGGTGCGAGATAAAGACCGGCCTATCATTGAAAATTCACAAGGGCAATTGCGTTGGATTGTCATTGACGAAGCCCACACATATCTGGGTTCCCAGGCAGCAGAATTAACCTTGTTGTTACGTCGGGTTCTCCATGCCTTTGGATGCAAGCCGGGTGATGTACATTTTGTTGCAACATCCGCCACATTGGGGGACAAGAGCGAAGCATCTAAACAACACCTTGCCAAATTTCTAGCTGATATTGCAGGCGTTCCACTGTCGCAAGTTACGGTGGTTACGGGAAAACGTGAAGTACCTGCTTTGCCTGAAAACCTACTAAGTCAGCGCGAACAACGCCCCCCTTTGCAAAAGCTATGGGAAATGTCGGCTGCTGATAGATTCGATGCTTTGGCAAAAGACCCTATCACCCGCAAATTGCGTGACCAGTTGATACATGAAGCCAGCAAGTTAAGTGATTTGACTCAATCTTTGTATGGTGACAAACAGGCGGAAAATGATTGGCGTACAACCTTGGCGTTATTGGATTGTTGCACCCAAGCCAGCAAACAAATCGGCACAGAATCCACCCCATTTTTACCGTTACGCGGGCACTTCTTCCAGAGAACATTGAACGGTATCTGGGCTTGCGCCAATAGTCACTGCCAAGGGCGAGAAGGTTCTCCTCTGGATAGTGAAAAATGGCCGTTTGGATCTGTCTTCCTGGAAAGGCGGCAGCACTGCTCACACTGTAACAGTCCTGTCTTTGAACTGGTGCAATGTAGCGAATGTGGTTCCGAATATTTGGCTGCCGTTAAAAAAGTTAACGACAAAATGTGGCTGCTACCACGTCCGTCATTACAGGATGAAGACGAATTTCAGCAAGAATTGGAAATTTTGGATGATGAAGAAACTGAATCTACCGCTAAGAAACTCGATTCATCAGCCTCTCTAAAGCGGTTGCTCACCAGTGCCGTGTTGGTAGAAAGGACACTGTTATTGTCAGCAAATGGTGAAGTTGATAATCAAGAAGGAGAAAATATCACTGTCCATGTCGTGACTGATGACAATCAATGTCCGTTCTGTGCTGCCAAGAAAGAATCCTATGACACACCATTATGCCGCTCTGTCAGGGTTGGTGCACCATTTATGTTAAGCACAGCAATTCCAACTCTGCTTGAACCGTTATCCCCCATGAAAGGTAATGAGCCACGTCCGTTGGATGGTAGAAGACTGATTACTTTCACCGATAGTCGTCAAGAAACTGCACGTTTTGCCGCTAAATTGCAACAGGATAGTGAGAGAAATTATGTACGAAGTCTTATTTATCATTCTTTGATAGATAATAGTAACGCAGTACCTCAAGGTAATAGAGATGAATTACTAGAACAGATAAAGGCATTAGAAATACCTGCAAAGTCAAATCCTACTCTGAAAGCCATGCGGGATAAAATGCAAATGGAATATGAAAATGCCATTAAACCAAAGTTGGGGTGTTTGACTTGGCAAAAAATGGAAGAAAAGTTACTACTAGCTGATGATATTACTCGTTGGATGTTACCTGATTTAAAAAAGTTAACTTTTGAACAGTTTACTAGAGAAAGAGAGTATGTGAGGTTATGTTTAATTCGCGAATTTTTTGCACGGCCTAAAAGACAGTTATCATTAGAGGGGTTGGGCCTTGCTCAATTAATATATCCTAAATTATCTAAGTCTGAGCCTACAGATCTATTTAAAAGTCTAAAAGTTAATAAAGAAGATTGGCAATCATTATTACAAGTAGCTGTTGACTATATCTTAAGAACTGGGGGTCCAACCGTTAATATTACGCGTGAATATGCCCGTTGGCTAGGTTATCCTGCTCGTCCAATGTTCATCCTGAAACCCGGTGAACAAAGAAGATCATCCAATATTCAGCGTTATTGGCCATCCAGTAAACAGAATTTATTCCACAGAAATCGCTTGGCAAGGCTGCTGGCTTATGCTTTTAAACTGGACTTTGCGCAGAAAGAGCATGTTGCACGACTGGATGAAATGCTATCAGATATCTGGAATGGAATTTTTGTTATCTTGAGCAAATCTGCTGATGGTTATTATCTAGACCTTGATGAACAAGCCGAGCTATCCCAAGTCAACGAGGCTTGGTTATGTCCCGTAACCCGCCGCGTACTCCCTGTGGCCTTTCGTGGCATTACACCTTACTTGCCATCTAATCCCAAAGATACGGAATTAGTTATCTGTCAGAAAGTCACTATTCCCATTGTGCCTTCTGCATTCCCGAATGATGTGGCATCCATCAACGACTGGCTTGAAAATAATCCCGACATAATCAAGTTGAGACAGCTAGACGTTTGGTCTGATGTAAATGATCGCATTGTTAAATTTAGCCGCTACTGGCGAGCAGCAGAGCATTCGGCGCAAATTTCAGGCAATGATTTGACCCGCCGAGAAAACAGATTCAAAAAAGGAGAAATCAATCTTCTGAGTTGCTCTACAACCATGGAAATGGGGGTTGATATTGGTGGCTTGAGTGCCGTTGCCATGAATAACGTACCACCTCATCCCGCCAATTTCTTGCAACGTGCTGGACGGGCCGGGCGGCGGGGGGAAACCGCAGCAGTCAGTTTTACCTTGTGCAAGGCTACTCCACACGGGGAGGCTGTTTTCCATAACCCTCTTTGGCCGTTTAATACACAGTTGTCTATGCCCAAGGTTGCTCTGCAAAGTGAACCTATTATTCAACGTCATATCAACTCCTTGGTGTTATCCAAGTTCCTGGCTGAACGAACGAATAATGATGTAAACAAACTGACTCTGAAAAGTGGGTGGTTTTTTGAAAGCGAATCTGAGGAAGTTTCTGCCGTATATGAGGTATTTAAGGAGTGGTGCAGACAGCAAGCGCATAAAAATCCCTCCATTAATGTAGGTCTGGCCAGTTTAACCAAGAATTCTGTACTGCATGACCGTGAAGCCAGCTATTTGCTGGAACGTTCTTGCGAAATGCTGGACAACACCGCCACCCGATGGTTGGCTGACCTCAAGGCTTTGATCAGACAACGGGAGCTGGTCAAAACTAGTAAAGGCGACAGCAAGCCTGAGCAAGCTATTGCTCTGCAATTGGATCGGTTACGCGGCGAATATTTGCTGGGTGTATTAGCAACGTTCGGCTTCCTGCCTGGTTATGGTTTTCCGACTGACGTTGTCCCCTTCATTACCACAACAGAAGAGGATTTGGAGCATAAGAAAAAAACCAAGGATGAACGCGAAGATAATCGGTCAAAACGCGCAGGTTACCCAAGCCGTAACCTTGCTGTTGCCATCCGCGACTATGCTCCAGGTACAGATACAGTACTGGATGGGCGTGTATACCGTAGCCAAGGCGTGACCTTGAACTGGCAAGTGCCTGCGGAAGTAGAAGCTGCGCCTGAAATCCAGTCACTGCAATATATCTGGCGCTGTGACACTTGCGGCAATAACGGGATACGCCCGGTCAAGCCTGATTGCTGTCCACATTGTGGCGAAACAAACACGAACAAGATAACAACAGCTCAGTTCTTACAACCTGCCGGGTTTGCAGTGGGAATACGGCACAAAGTACATAACAACGTCACTACTCCACAATACATCCCCGTGCGTGACCCATTGATTTCCCTACGTCATGCAGACTGGATGTCATTGCCAAATCCGCAATTTGGGCGTTACCGCAGCAGCAACCAAGGGCATCTGTTCCACCATTCCGATGGTCTGCATGGGAAAGGTTATTCTGTCTGCTTGGTCTGCGGCTGGGCTGATTCCGTAACAATTGAAGGCGAGGATGTAAAGCGAGCTGCCAGTTTGGAAAACCACCGCCGCTTACGGGGAGGGAAAAACGATGACAAAGAAACAGCTTGTCCCGGCAATGACCGTGATTGGGCGATAAAAGATGGACTGCTGTTGGGGGTATCAACACACACCGAAGTGTTTGAACTGCAATTGCGGGATGAGCAAGGCAAAGGCATTGATAAAACTATGGCTTACACTCTGGCAGTAGCGTTCAGACGTGCCTTATGCATGGAGTTGGGTATCGAGGAATCAGAAGTCGGTGCATTTGCATCCCCAAGCAGGGATATAGCGGATTTACCCACCTATTCTATTTACCTGTATGACACGGCAACAGGTGGGGCAGGCTATTCCACCCAAGCAGTAGGCTTGCTTGATACCCTGTTTGAACGAATCTACGAAAAGGTCTTGCCATGTCCACGAGAGTGTGACAGTGCCTGCCAAGCTTGCCTGCTGACTTATGACACGCAGCACCATGTTGACCATTTGAACCGTCATGTGGCAAAAGCCCTGCTGGAAGGTGGCCTGCTTCATTCAATGGTTTTACCGGAAGCCTTAAAAGTGTTTGGTGCAGCAACGAAATTTGAGCTGGAACCGTTGGCATTAGCCCTAAATCGTGAATGGCAACAACGTGACTTCAATGAAGTCAGGATTTACCTAGGAGGGGATATTTCCTTATGGGAACCCTTGGCTTGGCGATTAAAGTATGATCTGATCCGCCTCAGAGAAACTGGGACGCTCGTGCGATTCGTGTTAACCCCACTCATGTTCCAAAAACTGGAGACAAGTCAAAAGAGTGAGCTAAATGCGTTAGTGACTTTTATTGGTGCGGAAGTGTATGCGGGGGAAGTGGGAGGAGCATCCAAACCCCTTACTGTGATGGAGGCGGTTGGCCAAAGTGACAATGTCCATTGGGCAGCTAGCAGTCCAGATGCACTTGCTCCTACTCCTACATGGGGCGTTGCAGGTGACGCAGGCAATCAGTTTGTAAGGGTTCATCTCCCCAGCACATTACCCGCCATCCCTCAAAGCTGGCAAAAAATTGAGCCTGACGCTCTGCACCCAACCATGCCTGCTGGTACAAGCGAACTTGTCATTACTGATCAGTTTAACGGTGCAGCCACCTTGTTCGGCAAGCAGGCATGGCAAATAATTTGTGACAACATCCCCGCTTTGGCAAAACAGCTTGCCAGTAATTCGCCTTTGGTGGAGGTACGCTATTCTGACAGGTATTTACGCTCACCTTTGATGTTGCTGTTGCTCAACGGTTTGCTGCAAGGTTTGGGTAAATATGCGGGCGGTTTGGCAAAAGTAACTCGTGTTTCGGTCGTAACCTCGCAACTGAATGACAACAGAGGCGGATACCCAAAGCTATTGCATCAGGATTGGCAAGAAGATGGGGAACGCCGCCAAGTTGCCGAGCGCTTGTTTAAGACCAACTTGCCACATTTTGAATGGTTGCAGAGAGAACATAGGCAACTGCCCCATGCCCGCGAATTGGAATTGGTCTGGGCAAATACCCGATGGCTTATCCGCTTGGATCAAGGCGTTGGCTATTGGGGGGTACAACGCTATGTGCGTTCAGACTTTCCATTCAGCCAATCCATTCAAGAACAGATCAAGTTTTTACAAAGCAAAGATTTCCAAATTGAACAGATGGATAAGCGGCATCCAACTCATTGGTACATCAAACAACAGTAAGTGTAGCTAGAAAAGGAAGGATCATCATAGAACAAAAGATGATCCTTTTTTCAATTGTTGGTCTGTGTTAGTGAGACTCTATATGCTGCGAGAATTTTCATGTATTGTCACTATGTGCTAGGCGCGGAATGATTATTGGACTCGATGTTAGATGTAATACATTCAACGCCATGCTATTTTAGTCTTGTATATTACTAAATCTCCTTGTTGAAATAACTTTTTTGAGCTACGAATTTTTTTGCTTGTAAACAGCATGACTTTTGTTGTTAATCGGTTTTTGTTTTGTCCTTGAATAAAGAAATAATTGTCCCAGGTTTTGCGCGTGTTATGAGTTAGCAGCCACTTTTAAGCGCGCCCTATAAACAGC
>CAZCJE010000070.1:0-16567 GCA_964498805.1 uncultured Thiothrix sp. | reverse complement strand
ATTTAGTAATAAATAATTTGGTATGTATTAAGCCTAGGTGAAGAGTATTTGAATAAATTCGTGCATAGGGTTTTCTAGGGGGAAAGTTCAGTGTATGTTTGAATATCCAATAAAAAAGATCATACAAGGGCTGCATGACCAAGATATCAATGCAGCCCTGAATATTTTCGTGGTGGGACATCACTTTTTTGCAGAAGGAATCCCTGTGCTTTAGCGTAGAAGGGGTATCAATTTGGAATTAATACCAAGTCTTCAATTCTGGTTTGTTCGCCATAGTTATCGACAAAGGCTTCCACGTCTGGAACTGCTACTAATTCATGGGTATAGCGATCACACACATAAACGTTATAGTGCTGATCACGAAAATAACATAAATAATCCTTGCCTGACATTTTTGAAACGCGTGAGAGCATTTCCAAACTAAATTCAGAGGTGATAATGGGGCGGTGGCGTTCAATTAAGGCTTTGCCACCATTAATGACTAAACCTTCTGCTCCTTCCACATCGATTTTAATTACATCAACTTTTTCTTGAATAAGATTATCCAGCTGGGTCATAGGTACAACCGTGCAATTAGGATTGAGTAAGGAGGCCTCGGTATCAGCAATCAAGCCACCATTCGAACCAATATGCGTGGAAAATAAGGCATAGCCGGTTTTGTTGCCTAACGCAAATGGATAAAGCTCAATATTCTGAAATTGATTTTTGTACATGCTCAACATCATCAGGCGGCAGTTTTCGGTGTTCGGGTCAAAACTAATGACTTTGCCACTATTACCGACTTTACTAGCGGCGAGCATGGAGTAAAAGCCCACGTTCGCGCCAATATCCATAAACACCATGCCCGGCTTTAGTGTCGCATTGAAAAACTTAACTAAATGTTGTTCATAATGACCGTGGAATAACGGCACACTCACAGAAATATCTTTGGCGTCAATCGCTAGTTCAAAGCCTTCAAAAGCTGCGTAACGCATATCGTCTTTGCCAAAGCGCACGGTGAATGCGGTAGCGGTTTTCTGATGATCAAATGCATTAATGGTAGCGCGGAATAAGCCAGCCCGATCTTCGGGGGCTAAATCATGGCTTAGATGGGTGAGGGATTCTAATTCGGCGTTGTCGGGCAAACGGCCATAAACGGTTTGGAATATAGCGCTTAGCGGAGAAATGGCAGGCGGTGGTTCTGTAATCGGTTGGATAATAGGGTTTGGATTGGGTGATATGTCTTTCTGTGAGTTTGCACAAAGTAGTCTTTTTACATAGCTTTTCAGCGACATGCGATTTCCTTGAATAGTATTACAAGCCCGACACGCCACTTTATGCAGGCTAATAAGCAAGCCCGTATTGGAAATGACGTTAATAGTATGGGTGCGTCCAGCGTGAATTTTAGCGTGGATTATGCCCTTATCCAGACGCTAGATTATTTTAAAATAAGCATGGATGGCAACCATAAAATGGCTACTCAAGGTTACATTCCGATGGTTTCAAATCAGAATGTTTTACTTGGCACTGGCTAAGGTAGTGACAGTTTTGGCTTTAACCGACGTGGTCGTGGTAGATTTTTTGGGGGTCGTTTTATCCGCCGTAGTAGCCGGTTGGGTGACTGTCGATATAGGTTTTTCCTTGTTACTGATTTTTTTCAGTTCATCTCCTAACGATTCAGAGTCTACTGCCCAGACTGTTTGGGTGAGCAACGCAAGCCCTATGAATAAGTTGCTCAAGATCCGTTTATTTAATTTCATTATAAGCCCCTACCTGCTGAAGGTGTAGCGTACAGTTTCTCACTAAAAAAGCGTATCAGTAAATGGCTGGCACGTATGGAATATTCGCCAGTTCCTGGCTTATTGTCGCCTTCCCACTGTACCTCCATCAAACCAAAATAATCTGCCAAAATGGGGCGCAGATTATTACGGATTTGATTGGCCCAATAGCGATTTAAGGCAAGGATTTCTTTTTGTTCATCTTCATTGATACCTTCTCGATGTGGGTTGCCCCCTAGCAAGCGTATCAGTTCTCCTTGTGACATGGGAGATTGGTGCATAAATTCCCGGAAAGCTAATACTTGAGCAATCGTTAATTGTTCCGTATTTAATAGCCAACGTTTGTATTTGGCATAAGTGGCAGGCGATTGTTGTTTTTTACTCCTCACCTCGGGCGAATGTTGCTCTAAAAAAGGGATAATCCATGACCAATTGGCTTGTCGTTGTAAATCCGCTTTGAGTTGTTTAACCACTGTCTCACTACCATCGTCTTGCATCATACCGGCTTCCCCTTTGCGTTTGGTTAATGCTGAGTGATCTAGTAAACAATTAATTAGAAGATGCGCCCGTATAGGAGTTCCTGACCCGGTTAAATATTGAGGGGGTTATATACTCGCGTCTACCCGAGGACAAATTGATCAGATACGCTGACCTTGCACTGGCTAAAACCAGTCGCAGTATTAACCCTGAAACGTGAACAGTCGCTGGGAAAATCCTCAGCAGGGTTTTACGGAAATTGTGAGGGGTTTTAGAGGGTTAAACAAACATTTTAATGAGTAATCAGGAGAGGGGACATGAAAATCATGGGCACTCTCATAGCTGCTAGCGTCTTGACTTTGGCAGCTATACCATCCGCACAGGCGGCAAGTATTACATTGGGGACGCCTAGTTATGGGGGTTCAGGTTGTCCAGCCGGGACAGCTTCCACCACCGTTAGTCCAGATGGAAAAGAGCTTTCCATTCTGTTTGATAGATTTGTGGCCAGACAAGGGCGTAAAGGGTGTGCCTTGAGCATCCCAGTTAACGTACCACAAGGTTTTCAGGTGGCTATTTACACCATGGATTACCGTGGTTATGTCGGCCCACGCACAGTCGGTAATTTTACTACCGATTATTTCTTCGCCGGTCAGCAATCCACCGCCCGCACTAAAACCTTCCGGGGCGAAACTAACTACTTTAGTCGCGATAGCATTTTGACCATGCAGAATGTTTGGTCCCGTTGTGGCGATAGCCTCAATATGCGGGTCAATGTCGGTATGGCCGCTACCGGTCCTAATGATGCGACGGTGGATTCACTGGATGCGGCGGCAGGTTTGATTTACCACCTGCAATATCGGACTTGTCCGGTTTGATCTGAGCTTTCAGGGGGGAGCCTACCCTGCCCAGTTAGGTAGGTCATCACGGGCTTGTCTATGACCTGCCTGCTTTACCGGTAGGCAATTTTTAGAGTGTTAACAAGGCACTGCCCGACAGTGCCGATTACAGAGAAAAATCCTTTGGGATCAAAGGGTAGGTTCTGTATAAAGTGAGGATTGTATTATGAAATTTGCCAAAACCCTGTTTGTAAGTGCGATTTTATTGGCCGCAGCAGCAAGTGCTCCAAGTTATGCGGCACCAACCGTTACTCTTGGTACGCCTAGCTATGGAGGCTCAGGTTGTCCGGCTGGTAGTGCTTCTACCACTATTAGTCCTGATGGGCAGGAATTGTCTGTGCTGTTTGATAAATTCATCGCCAGACAAGGTCGTAAAAACTGTGCATTAACCATTCCTGTGCGGGTACCACAAGGCTTCCAAGTCTCCATCTATACCATGGATTACCGTGGCTATGTGGCTCCTAGAACCACCGGGAAATTGACCACCGATTACTTCTTTGCGGGTCAGGCCACTGCACCTATTACCAGAACCTTGGTCGGTGAAGTTAACTATTCCGAACGCGATACCATTTCTACCATGGTTAATGTTTGGTCCCGTTGTGGAGATAGCGTCAATATGCGCGTCAATGCAGCCATGGCAGCCAGTGGGGCTGGAGATGCCACGGTTGACTCGGTAGACGTTGCCCACGCTGGGCTGATTTACTACCTCAAATACCGTTCTTGCCCAGCCTAAGGCACACGGTGTTTTGTTCTAAGGGCTGTCCTGCGGCAGCCCTTTTTCTTGTCTAAGTTATCTACGTTAATTTGCCGCGTAAGAAATCCCGCCGAGAAAGACTAGGTTTGGTGGCAGCAATAGGCGTCGTGGGTGGTTGTAAGAGTGTATGCATAACCTGTTGCGCGGTTAACACGGCGGTATGCTGATCAGCAAATGGCTGCATAGGGGAAAATAGCGAACAAGCATAAAAATGCCCGACGTTGGCTGCTTGGGTGAGTTGAAATTCATATTGACCGGAAGGGAGTTCCAGCCAAGTATGCGCTGGAGCAGTTGTGTCTAAAGCAGGCTCCGGTAGCCAGATCAGATTCATAAACCATGGCGTAACCATCACGCCTAACTGCCCTTGGGGTATGGCCTGAAAATCCACCGCTTGTACTTGCAATTGCCGATTGAGGATAGGTACATCCTGCATGCTAGTCGTTTGTACCTGCCGAAAATGGTTTTCCAGCAGGTTTACCCGTTTATCCGCTTGCATCAGGCAGCAGCATGAATTGGTTTTTATCCCCGTCACATTCTGGGCAACGCCAATGCTCGGGTAGGGCGGCAAAGGGGGTACCGGCTGGAATCTGACCGATTTCATCCCCTTGTGCCGGGTCATACACATGCCAGCAAATTTTGCATTCCATGCGTGCATCCGCTGGAATACGCTCGGCATGACCTAAATAAGAGCCTTCAAACGTCTTTAAGGTCATATTAAAGCCTCACGGATTTCCTGTAAGCGCAAGGCACTATCGGCTAGATCTTCGCTAGATGCACATGCCACCAAAGGCACTTCCACCACTTCCAGCGTATTCAAAATCAGAGTATCGGTGGAGTTGTAATACTGTACCCACCAGATATTGGCAATCGCAGTGGCGGTAATGCGGCAATTGCCATACCCACGCGAGAGAATAGCGGTCTTGCCGGTGCCCAATTCAGTAGCCAGAAATTGCAGATCAGCGTCATTCAGCGGTAACAGGGTGAGATTAATAACATGCCCCTGATAATTGTTTTGCTGCTGTTCCTGTAATTCAGCCAGCAGCCACGGCGCATTAACCAAGCCTTCGGGCAAGCTATCACTATCCTTCGCCGGTAAAACTAGGGTTGGCTGGGCTTGGGCAAAGGTGGCTTGGCGAATAAAGCGTGGGAAGTCACTAATTTCCAGCTTTTCCGCTTGAGGTTGTTGATTAGCATCTAAGCTACGATGCCACCACACACCCGGTAGGCTGGTTTCCTGAATCTCCTGATGACCACCATCAGCAGTATTAAACAGGATACTCACTTCACCTTCACTGAGAATCTGTGCCAGCAAACGCTTTTCTGCTGCTGATACTTGCGCAAGTGATAATTCATACGCTTGCTCAGGATATTGGGCTTGTTCGGCTAGTAAATCCTGCAATTGCGCCAATAAGCTCAAGACTTGCGGATAAGCTTGCAAGTCTTCCTGTTCCGGTAAACTCATAGGCTGGAAAAAAGACATAGCCTGCGGCATGGCCATGTAATCCAGCGCGCTACCATCTTCTTCATCCGGTTGTGAGCCGGGGCCCATACCAATAATGGGGATATCGCTTAATTTCAGATTCATGTGCCTGTTCCTGTCTAAATACCAACCACGGGAATACCAATACCCGGTGCTTTGATTGGGGTTGGAGTTTGCAATAATTCCTGTACCTTGCGTAGATACACATCCCAATCGCGCATACGGGTTATTACGCCCAGATACTCACCATTGCGCAAAAACAGCAAAGCAGGCCATTCGCTAATGGCATAACGGGCAGCTAACGTTTTAGCCAGATCGGGTGAAGCAACCGCAGGTTGCAACTGCAGTGCAAATACTTTCATTAATTCCGGTAGCACAATGGCCACATCCAGCGTTTCCGGGTATTGCTGCGGATTGGCAGGCAGAAAAATAACCGTATGAGCGGTTTGGGCGCTAAAGCTGTGCAAACTTTGCTCATCCGTTAGGTGCGGATAATGCAGGTCAGTGACTAAACGATCGACCAATGTCATGCAGAAGGTTTCCTTAAATGTGCAGGCAATTCAGGTTCACGCCCAATCAAGTCAGCAAAAAAATGGTCAAAATCTAAGCCTTGTTGCACTGCTTGCAGCGCTTGCAAGGCTTGGGTGATTTGTAAGGCACGTTCCGGTTCCAGCCATTCACGCGCAACGCCAATGTGTACCAATAACCAATCCCCGACAGCCACAGGCATCACTAAGGTAATATCAACCTGTTCCGTACCATTAGCGGTACTACACAAGGCGGTGTAGTCCTGCACACTCAGGACTTGCATAGGAATACCAATACACATTAAGAACCGCTTCTCCTTAAAAAGCGTTCATCACCAATTCGGCACGCTTCGGTTTCACTAGGGCGCTGTTCTTCATAAACCTGAATAGCGAGGGCGGGATGATCAAGGTTGATGGATTCCACTTCGGGATTACGTGCGGTGGCGGTAATACCAAAAGATTGTAGGTAATCCAGCGCGATTTCGATAGCCGGTTCAATCTGGGCTTTTACGGCTGGGCGCAAACTACCGCCGAAATCTTCCAATTCCACCGGCTGTACCCCAATTAATAGCAAATGCTTGGGGTAACGACCTAGCAATTGCGCCATTGCCAGCACTTCCTGAAAGCCGGTTTGATGCAGGCTCATTTTTTTCGCCCCCATAAAACACGGTACTTCCTCATCTTTAACCACTTTCAGGGTACCCGGTGGCAAGCCGTAATCGATAGCATCAAATACCACCAGAATATCGGCTTCTTCCACATGCTGAACCAGATAAATGCCCTGGGTACCGCCGTCGAGCAGTTGAACCTGCGAGGGGAAAGTATAGTGGGCAAGCAGATATTCCACTGCTCGCACCCCAAAACCTTCATCTGCCCATAACAGATTGCCAATGCCCAAAATCAGGACATTCGCTGCACTCATGGGCGATCATCCTTGAACATACGCCAGCCGCTAATCATGGTACTGACTAGACTTTGACGCGACATAATGTCTTCGCGAATCGCTACATAAATATGCGTGATCACGAATACCAAAATGTACCACATGCCTAAATGATGCCAGGTATGCACATCCTGACTTTGGCCAAACAGTGGAATTACCCAGCCAAACAAAGTATCAGCCCAGCTACCTTTACCTTCCCCCTCGCTATAAAGCGCAAAGCCAGTAAAGATCATAAAGATGGTGCCCCATGTCAGCATAAGGAACATAACCGCCTGGGCTAACGGGTTATGACCGACGTATTTGCGCGGCTCTTTTTCTAAAAAGAAATACCAGCGCAATTCAAACCAAGCTTCTTTCCAGAAATGCGCTTTAAAAAAGGGCAAGCGGAATAATTGTTGGGAATGATGATTGCCTACAAAGGACCAATAAAAGCGCGCTAGAAAACCAATGGCAAAAATATACGCAGCCGCGAAATGAGCAAAGCGGATATATCCCATCAGAAAGTTAGCACTTGCTTCACCCGGCATAGTTGGCAACGGGCTACCGATAAAGTAGCCAGTTACCGCCAATACCAGAATCGAAAAGGCATTCACCCAGTGCCAAATGCGCACTGGCGCTTCATAGACGTAGACTGCGTCTTGATGTTGGGTTTGCGGTTGCATAGAAAAACCCTCCTTAATGGCACGCCTAGCGAACTTTAATATTGGCCATTTCCTGACCATCTGCACTCATGACGTGAGTGGAACAGGCCAAGCATGGATCGAAACTATGCAAAGTACGCAAAATTTCTACCGGCTGGTCAGCCACTTCCACTTTGGTATTCATGAGCGCGGCTTCAAAGGCACCGATATTACCGGCGGGATCACGTGGTGAACCATTCCAAGTCGTCGGTACCACGCACTGGTAGTTCTTGATTTTGGTATTTTCAATCACAATCCAGTGACCCAGGGCACCACGCGGGGCTTCGGTAAAACCCACCCCTTTGGTGGATTTTGGCCAAGTCGCTGGATCCCACTTGTCAATATTGGCGGTGGATTCATCACCGGCTTTGATATTAGCCATCAGCTTATCTTGGAAGTAACGCAGTTTGTGCGCCGCCCAAGAGGCTTCCAAGGCACGCGCAGCGGTACGGCCTAAGGTAGAGAATAGGGCATCAAACGGTAGACCTAAGGTACTTAACAGCTTGTCGACGGGTTCTTTGAATTCTGGATTGCCCTGCGCATAACCAATGATATAGCGCGACAGCGGGCCGACTTCCATAGCATGGCCTTTCCAGCGCGGGGCTTTAATCCAGGAGTACTTGGCCGCTTCATCCAGTTCCTGAATATGAGTGCGGGAACCTTTGGTATTGCTACCAAGCGCATAGTTAGGTTCAGTGACGCCATCCCATGGATGCAGACCTTTTTGCTCATCCGGGTATTGATACCAAGAGTGGGTCACGAATTCCTGAATTTCATCCGGATTGCGCAGATCAATTTCGTGCACTTCCTTGAGATTGCCATTGATAATGGCCCCGCGTGGCAATAATAGGTTGCTAGCAGTGTAATCATTAGCTTTGTCAGGAATATCGCCATAAGACATAACCGACTTAGACGATAAGCCACCGCCATACAACCAGCCTTTGTAGAACGAACCAATCGCTACTACATCCGGGATGTAAACACGATCAATAAACTCAATCATCTGATCAATAATGCTGGAAATCAGGTTGAGGCGTTCTATATTAATCGCCCCGACCGCCCCGGTGTCATGTACATTGATAGCACAGGGCATACCGCCTACCAGCCAGTTCGGGTGCGGGTTTTTGCCACCGTAAATGGTGTGGATCTTGACGATTTCTTTCTGGAAATCCAGGGCTTCAAGGTAATGGGTTAGCGCCATTAGATTGGCTTCGGGTGGTAACTTATACGCCGGATTACCCCAATAACCATTCATGAATGGGCCAAGCTGACCCGATTCGACAAACTTCTTTACACGGTTTTGGATATCGCGGAAATAGCCGGGCGAAGATTTAGGCCAGTCTGAAATGGTTTGTGCCAATTCTGAAGTCTTTTTCGGGTCCGCATTGAGAGCTGAAACCACATCCACCCAGTCCAGTGCATGCAGGTGATAGAAATGCACCAAATGGTCATGCACTTGCAGGGTCAATTGCATGATATTGCGGATGGAATTGGCGTTTTCAGGAATCTTAATATTCAGCGCATCTTCCACCGCCCGAACCGAAGTGAGGGCATGAGTGCCGGTACAAACCCCGCAAATCCGTTCAGTAAACGCCCATGCATCACGCGGGTCACGACCCCGCAGGATGACTTCCAGACCGCGCCACATTGTACCAGTGGAAACGGCATTGCGGATCATGTTGTTTTCATCCAGATTGACTTCGCAGCGCATATGACCTTCGATGCGTGTCACTG
This sequence comes from uncultured Thiothrix sp., assembly GCA_964498805.1. Taxonomy (GTDB): domain Bacteria; phylum Pseudomonadota; class Gammaproteobacteria; order Thiotrichales; family Thiotrichaceae; genus Thiothrix. The sequence goes on along the minus strand of CAZCJE010000070.1, from coordinate 7,319 downwards.
GGTCGACCACCACGCGGCGGCCACTATTGTCCAGACTAAAACCGTTAGGTGTATTAATCGTCGTCATTATTCATCCCCTGACTTGCGCTGCAAATGTTTCACCACACTAACCGCAGCATGTGCTGCAACCGCTGCCCCAACCACACCAGCGGCGGTCATACCGATTTCATCGGCATTCGCTTCCACCCCGAACTGTTTAATATCCGTCAGGCGATCATAGAAGCTGCCTTTATCCCAGAAGCCATCCTCGGAGCAGCCAATACAGCCGTGACCAGACTGGATAGGGAAGGAAACCCCGCCATTCCAGCGGGTAGTAGAACAGGCGTTATAAGTAGTTGGGCCTTTGCAACCAACTTTATATAAGCAATAGCCTTTACGCGCGGATTCATCGTCCCATTGTTCGACGAACTGACCGGCATCGAAGTGGGGGCGGCGATAGCATTTGTCATGAATGCGCTGACCGTAGAACATTTTGGGCCGACCTTGACGATCCAGTTCAGGGATACGGTCAAAAGTAAGCATATAGGCAATCACACCGGTCATAACCTCAGCAATCGGTGGGCAACCGGGTACTTTAATAATGGGTTTGTCGGTAATGACTTTGTGGACAGGAGTAGCGCGAGTGGGATTGGGTGCGGCGGCTTGTACACAACCCCAAGAGGCACAGGAACCCCAGGAAATAATTGCTTTGCAATCTTTGGCAGCGTATTTGAGCTGTTCTACAAACGGTTTGCCGCCAATAATGCAGGACATACCATCCTGATTCAGCGGTGGGTTGCCTTCCACCGCCAGAATGTAGTTGCCTTTATACTTGGTAATGATTTCTTCCAGAATCGCTTCGGCCTGATGCCCCGCAGAGGCCATTAAGGTGTCGTCATAATCCAGCGAGATCATGGACAATACCACATCCTTGGCTAAAGGATGAGCAGAACGAATAAAGGATTCTGAACAACAAGTGCATTCCAAACCATGCAGCCATAATACCGGCGTGCGCGGTTTGGTTTCCATCGCCTCGGCAATCTTGGGTGCAAACGATGGACCTAACCCTAAAGCAGCAGCGGTCAGGCTACAAAATTTCAGGAAGCTACGACGTGTAATGCCCTGTCGGCGCATCACATCGTAGAATGTTTCTAGTTCAGGCATGGTTCTCTCCACCTTGAGGATTGTCAGGGCGATGGGCATCTAGAAGCGTTACCGGCCATAGAAGCGGTAAGTACCCAATGTATAGGAAGCAAACTATTAAATTGTCACACTCTTTGTGCTTTATCAATTTAAATTTCCTTCTTTTAGTAGGGTTTTTAGGGAAATCGCTTTTTTTATAAGCGGTTATGAATAATGTTGTTGTTCAGAAATGCCTTTATGCCGCAAAGGATATCCAAGTTTACTTATCGCCTTTTTGCATTAAAGCAAACACTTCACTACAGTGATTCGCCTTCATTATTTGCAAACAGGTGTGGCCATGCTGGAGTTTTGGCATACGATTGTTTTTTCCCTATCCGTTACTGGCCCCATTTTTATCCTGTTAGCACTGGGTATCTGGTTAAGGCGGCGGCAGATACTGAATGATGCCTTCATAGAGGTTGGTTCTCGGTTGGTTTTTACCCTGTCGCTGCCTGCCTTATTGTTTGTCAGTATTGCCAAAACGCCGGTCAGTACTGCTGCTAATTTGAACTTAATCGGCTATGCCGTCATGGCTATGACGCTGATTTATATCCTCAGTGAGTGGGTCGCGCAGGGGTTGGTTAATCCGCCGGAAGATCGCGGTGTGGTTGTACAAGGGGCGTTTCGTTCCAATATGGGCATTATTGGTTTGGCCTATTGCATCAATGCTTATGGGCCAAAAGCGTTAGCGGCTTCCTCCTTGTATCTAGGCCTGATGACCATATTGTTCAATATCTATGCCGTTATTACCCTGAGTCGTTCCTTGCATCAGCATCGGGGCATTGGCGGAATTGTGCGTGGCATTGTTACCAACCCCTTAATTATTGCCATTGTGTTGGCATTACCCTTCGCATGGTTGAATATTCAATTGCCAGACGTACTACTTAAGGCAGGTGAGACGCTGGCGGATATGACCTTGCCATTAGCGTTATTGTGTACCGGGGCGTCGCTGGATTTTCATAGCTTGCGTTTGGAAATGCGTAATACCTTGTTGGCAACCGGCGGCAAATTGTTGGCGATTCCGCTGTTATTTACCTTAGGGGGTATTTGGGCGGGATTTCGCGGTATTGATCTGGGTATTTTGCTGCTGATGTCTTCAGCACCAACCGCCGCCGCCAGTTATGTGATGGCCCGCGCGATGGGCGGCAATGCGACTTTGGCGGCGAATACCATTGCTTTGACTACCTTAGGGTCACTATTGACTACCAGTCTTGGCATTGTGATGCTCAAAGCCTATCACTTGATGTAAACCGATTTTAAACAAACGCAGGTAAGATGAGGCTTGCTTTTAGTAGTGTTCCACAGGAGTAGCCATGCAGACAGACTATCAAGACCAAACGAAACGTCTTCAGCAATTCATACAGCAACACCCGCGCTTGGTGGTGTTAACCGGGGCAGGCGTGAGTCTGGCTTCTGGGATTCCGACCTATCGCGATGAAAACGGGGTATGGCAACGCAGTCAACCGATTCAACACAATGATTTCATTAAATTTGAAGCTACGCGGCGGCGTTATTGGTCGCGCTCCTTTATTGGCTGGCCGCATTTAGCCGAAGTCAAACCGAACCAAGCTCATCAAGCCTTGAGTCGTTTGGAACAACAGGGTTTGATTAAACTGCTGATTACCCAAAATGTTGATAACTTGCACCAGCGCGCGGGTAGTCAACAGGTGGTGGATTTGCATGGCAATTTAACCCAGGTAATTTGTCTGGATTGTGGTGCATTGACTACCCGTACTGAATTGCAAACCCGTTTGGCGGATGAGAATCCCCATTTGCTGGGCTTAAGTGCGGAAGTACGCCCGGATGGTGATGCCGACTTAGACGAAACCCGCCTTGAGCAATTGCGGATTCCGCATTGTTTGTGTTGCGGGGGCGTGTTAATGCCGGATGTGATTTTTTTCGGTGGCATGATTCCAGCGGGGCGGGTGCAATTTTGTTTGGATACTTTGCAACAAGCCGATGCTTTATTGGTTATTGGCAGTTCGCTAAAAGTCTATTCAGGGTATCGCTTTTGTGTGCGTGCCAAGGAATGGGGCAAGCCCATTGCCTTACTAAATCCGGGGTGGACACGCGCTGATGAACTGGCTGATTTGAAACTTAAAGCCCCTTGTGGTGATTTGCTGGCAGCGATTGCTAGTTAAGGTCGACATGCAGGCCCTTGTACCCATTGACGCCATTGCTGAATATCAGCGTTTTCAATGAAAGCAGGAATATTGCTAAAAACGCTATGAAAGCCAAAATTGCCGTGTTGCAGTTCATCCAGTGCTTGTTGTTTGCTCCAGTTTTGACACACGACACGGTACATGGCAACGACTAAGCCGGTGCGGTCGGAACCATGTAGGCAATGGACTAAAATCGGTTTACGGGCATTGGCAATCACATTTAGGGCCTTAATCACTTGCTGTTGATTCAGTAGGCTGGCGAATAATGGCGCTTGATGCAAATTCAAAGGTGCATCAACCGCTGGTACATCCCGATGGTATAGGCGTAAATCCAGCACTTCACCAATCCCGTGCACTGGTAATGCCTGAAAGCCGGGTTTATACGGCTGGGCCGCGCGGTATAACCACGGGCTAACCTGATAGAAATTCTCTAAATGCTTATCCACAATAGGCCGTGCCCAAGCAGTTGGGCGGGTTTCATCGGCCATACTCATTAATGGCGTTAACAGCAATAACCATAGGACGCTGTGCCAACGCCATCCTTTAAACCAATAGCTTAGATCGTGCAACATGCAGGCTTAACCCTTGAGAAAAAGCCACCAGCATACTCGTGATGGAAGAAAACTGTGACAGATTTAACAGCGTATAGCGGTTTGTTTATAGCGGCTTTATTAGCGGCAACCTTGATTCCGGCCCAATCCGAAAGTGTATTGGTGGGTTTGGTGCTAAGCCAGCATTATGCCTTTTGGGGGCTGATTGCGGTTGCCACACTTGGCAATACCCTCGGGTCGGTGATTAATTGGTGGCTAGGACGTTATTTGCAGCATTTTCAGCATAAACGCTGGTTTCCGGTGAGTGCAGCAGGTTTGCAACGCGCCCAAATGCATTTCCAGCGTTATGGTCTATGGTCTTTATTGCTCAGTTGGGTGCCGATTATTGGTGACCCATTAACGGTAGTGGCTGGCCTTCTACGCGTCCCATTTTGGGTATTTTTAGGTTTAGTGACTTTGGCTAAAGGTGGGCGTTATTTATTGCTGGCATGGCTGGCAAGCTGAATAAGTGATGCCAGATTACCATTTGGCAATTCCATCCTGTTTTTACCTTTGGTAATTGCACCGGCTGATAACGTGCCGGATACGGCATGCCTTTCGCGGTCTTGCTGAATAAGGAAATGAATTATTATGAGTCAAGCTGGACAAGCTAATCCTCCTAGTGTGAAACCGATTGAAACGGCTCCTAAACGCAAGGGACGTTTCAAAGCGCTATTGATTGCGGTGTTGATGTTTGGCACGGCAGGGCTGGTATGGTATGGATGGTGGTCTACAGTCGGTCAATACGAGGTGGATACCGACAATGCCTATGTGGCCGGTAATATTGTGCAGGTAACGCCACAAACGACCGGCACGGTTAAAGCAGTGGAGGTGAATAATACTGACCGCGTTAAGGCGGGTCAGGTATTGGTTCAGCTAGATGAAACCGATGCCCAAGTGAGTTTACAAGCGGCTGAAGCGGCCCTAGCGGATGCCGTGCGCAGTGTACGGGGTTTGTATGCCACCACCAGTCAAAGTAATGCCAGTGTGGAGCAAACCCGCGCTGAATTCAAAAAAGCTCAGCATCAAGTTGAACAAGCCGCTGCTCAACGCCGTAATGCCGAAGATGAATACAATCGTTTAGCCAATTTGCGCCAACAAAAGTTTGTCTCAGTCGAATCGCTTAATCAGGCTAAAACCACGCTGGAGGCGGCTGAAGCTACCTTAGCAGCGGCGCAATCGGCGGTTAATTCTGCTCAAGCGGCGGTAGACCGCGCTCAAGCTCAACGCATTGGTTCAGCAAGTCAAACCGAAAATACCTCGATTGCGGATCATCCCAAAGTCCAAGCCGCCGCTGCGCAAGTAAGACAGGCTTATTTGGCGGTCGAACGGACTCGGATTGTATCCCCCGTGGGAGGTGATATTGCGCAACGCAATGTGCAAGTGGGGGCGCGTGTAGTGCCGGGTACAGCCTTGATGGCGATTATTCCGCCTGAACAAATGTGGGTAGATGCTAATTTCAAGGAAACCCAGCTGGATCATTTGCGTATTGGTCAACCCGTGACCTTAACCTCGGATCTGTATGGCAAGGACGTGGTGTATCAAGGCAAGATTGCTGGTTTCTCCGCCGGTACAGGCAGTGCTTTTGCATTATTGCCTGCGCAAAATGCTTCAGGTAACTGGATTAAGATTGTGCAGCGTGTGCCAGTACGGATTGAGCTGCAACCTGAACAATTACAAAAAAATCCATTGCGCATTGGTCTTTCCATGCGTGTAGAGGTGGATACCCATGATCGCACTGGAGTGGTGGTATCGGCAGGTAGCGGTACTGATAAATTAACGCTTAGTCATACCGATGTGTTTGCTGAACAGGCGCAAAAGGCTGATACGGTGATTGCCGATATTATTGCTGCCAATAGTGGTAAGGCAGCGCCATGAGTGTGGTAGCTGCTCCTATCCCTTCCATGCCCACGGGTAAGCTCGCCCTAACCACGTTTGTATTGGGGTTAGGTTCATTCATGAATATCTTAGATTTGTCGATTGCCAATGTATCCGTACCCTCAATTGCGGGTGATTTGGCAGTCGGTTATACGCAAGGCACATGGGTGATTACTTCTTACGCTGTATCGGAAGCAGTCATGTTGCCCATGACGGGTTGGTTGGTGCAACGTTTTGGTCAGGTGCGTATGTTTGTGATGGCCACCTTACTATTTACCTTGGCGTCTTTATTGTGTGGGGTAGCCCCATCATTTGAATTTCTGGTGTTTGCACGCGTTTTGCAAGGAATCGTCGGAGCCTCCATGATTCCGTTATCCCAAACATTGTTGACCGCGATTTATCCGCCGCAGAAACGCGGTTTTGCCTTGGGTATGTGGTCAATAACCACGGTATTAGCCCCGGTCATTGGGCCATTAGCCGGTGGCTGGCTGACGGAAAATTTGACATGGCATTGGGTATTTTTAATTAATCTGCCGGTAGGTATTGCAGTAGCCTCCCTGGCTAATATCTTGGTCAAATCGTATGAAACCCCTAAGCGCAAAGTACCCGTGGATTATGTCGGCTTGGTATTGCTGGCGTTTGGCGTGGGTGCCATGCAGATTGTGTTGGATAAAGGCCATGAGCTGGACTGGTTTGAATCGGGCTTTATTGCCACGCTGACAGCGATTTCTGTCATAGCGCTGACGCTGTTTGTGATTTGGGAACTGACGGATGAACACCCGATTGTGGATTTGCGTTTATTTGCACGGCGTAATTTTTTGGTCGGAGCTGTCTGCCTAATGGTCGGTTCTATGGCGTTTTTTGGCATTGTCGTCACCTTGCCATTGTGGCTGCAAAGTTTTCAGGGGTATACACCCTTTTGGGCGGGGAAAGTGGTGGCCTTTGGTGGCGTGCTTGCGCTCATGATGGGGCCGATTGTGGGGGGGAATATTCATCGTATTGATGCCCGCGCCATAGCGACCTTTGGCTTTGTGGTTTCCGCCTTGGTGTCTTTTTGGAGTACCCGTTTTACCCCGGATGTGGATTTTTGGTCGGTGGCTTTAACGCGCTTGGCTATGGGCTTGGGAATTAGTTGTTTCTTTTTACCGCTGGTTACGATTAATTTGTCTGGGTTGGAAGGCAGGCAAATCGCTGCTGCTTCTGGCTTATCCAGTTTTATGCGCAATTTGGGATCAAGCTTTGGCACTGCGGTTATGGTGACATTGTGGAGCGACCGTGCCACCTTGCATCAATCACAATTAGTGGAACACATTACCCGCTATAGCCCGACCACTCAGCAAACCTTGGATACGCTTAATAGTAGTTTAGGTTTGTCGCAAACGGCTGGACTAGCATGGATTAATAGTACACTGCAGCCACAAGCGTATTTGTTAGCTACTAATGACATTATGTTGCTAAGCGGTTTAATGATGCTGTCGTTGGTATTAGTTATTTGGTGGGCCAAACCACCATTTACCATTAAAGCGGC
>CAZCJE010000069.1:5832-16685 GCA_964498805.1 uncultured Thiothrix sp. | reverse complement strand
TGCCAGCCATGCCAAAAAGCATAGGCCACCGCCTCAAACCGCGCAAGCCTGTGCGGAGAAATATTGCAGACACCAAAAGATGTATAATAAGCGTTAAAGAAATTCATATAGAAAAAACCTACATGTAAGATTAAGATCCCTCATGTAGGTTTAAGATTTATCTTTGACGGACAAGGTAAAAATTAAATCCAGTGATCTGCAGTATTAAAACCAAATCCACATGCCAATCAACTATTAGATTTTTTTGGAATGTCAAAATAAAAATATACTTTTCAACCCCTATTTTTCGTTTTTGATTTTTAGAAAATTGCTCTAAAAAATATATGATTATTGATTAGGAACTTGAACATATATTTTTCCATCTTTTCTTATATCAATTGTAATATTGAGATCGTTACCATTTGTCAATGTTGCTGTCGCCTTGTAAAAACCATCTTTGATTTCTTTATCAAGCGTTACTCCGACGCAATCTGTTGATTTCTCGTATAATTGATTATGAACGATATTGGTAACTAATTTACAAGCCTCATCTTCTACTATCCCGTCGTTAATCGTATTTCCTATAAATAGAGATATAATAAATGCTGCTAGCCAAACCATAAAAGCTTTTTTAGATTGTCTATTTAACTTAAGTCTTTGCCAAATATATATCGGTACTAATAAAACCATCCAGTGTGCTGGTGAAACTCTATTAGTTTTCTTCAATTCTTTTTCATCAAGAAATGATAAAAAGATATTTGGTACTATATAAATAATAAAGCTATAAGCAGGCGAAATTCCAACATATAACTCAATTAGGGCACAAACTATCGGTGCTATACACAAAGCCCATAGATAACGATCAGGATGTTCCTGAATGTATTTAAATGGAGACTCTTTTGGATCAAGTTGCGAAGGTGTTAAAGACGTTTGATCTATTTCACTCATTTTTTTCTCCATTAGTTATCAAATGGCTTATTAAAGTCAGTAAACACAAAAATATCAGCTTGACTCTGCTGTTATAGAGCAAAATCATAAAAATTTTTTAAATTTTTATTGGGCAAAAATATGCAAACTATTTTATAAACAATAGCTTGAGTTAAAGTATCAGCAAGAAAACTTTTTTGCCCATTAATTCATCAATAAAAATTATACAGCTTGTAAAATACAATTTACAGTATTTTTTAAAAATTGAACAAATTTTTCAGGTTTTGGAACCCAATAGAAATACAACGCTTTGTCAGAAGAAGGCAAAGGCGGGTAGGCGCTTGACTCAGGTCAAGGCTAAGAAGGCGGTGGCTGGCTTAAGGTAGCGCGCTTGATGGCTTACCCTTTCGGGGCTATCGGTTAACTGACTGGAGACAACGATGCTTTGCTACCAATGCGAACAAACTCAACGTACCCCCTCATTCGCAGGTTGCGCTTCTGAACGTGGCGCATGCGGCAAGGATGCCGTTACCTCTGACTTGCAAGATATTCTGATTTACCAAATCCAAGGCATTGCCCAATACGCGCAACTCGCCCGCGGTGTGGGCGCGGCGGTGGATAAAAAGGTAGATGACTTTATTCAGTATGGCTTTTTCACCACCTTGACCAATGTGAATTTCAATGCCACGCGCTTTGTGAACATGATTCAGCAAGCGGCTAATGTGCGCAATGAGGTTAAAGCTCAGTATGAAGCTGCCGCGGCAGCCCGTGGCGTTACAGTGCAGCAACCCGCAGGTGCGGCGCAGTTCCAGCCCGCTGCGACCATGGATGCGATTTTGCAGCAAAAAGCCGTCGCAGCAGTCAATCATGATCAAGCCATTGTGGGCGTAGATGTGATTGGCCTGCGCATGTTGATTTTGTATGGCATGAAAGGGGTGTGTGCGTATTCGCATCATGCGCGCGTATTAGGTTTCTATGATGATGGCGTTGATGCAGAAATTGAGCGCATTTTGGCGTATTTAGCCACTGATCCGGCGGATATGGAGGCATTACTCGCGCAATCGTTAGCGGTAGGGCAAGTGAATCTGCAAGTGATGGAGTTGCTGGATCGTGCCAATAATGAAACCTTTGGACATCAGGAAATTAGCCAAGTGCGGGTAACGCCGGTAGCGGGTAAAGCGATTTTGATCAGCGGTCACGATTTGCACGATTTAGATCAATTGCTGCAACAAACTGCTGGTACGGGCGTGAATGTGTATACCCACGGTGAAATGTTGCCCGCACACGCTTATCCGGGTTTGAAAAAGTATCCGCATTTGGTCGGTAACTACGGTGGCGCATGGCAAGACCAGCAAGCCGAATTTGCCGCTTTCCCCGGTGCGATTCTAATGACCTCTAACTGCTTAATTGAGCCGGATAGAAGCTACCGTCAACGCATTTTTACCACAGGGCCGGTGGGTTGGGCGGGGGTACGCCATATTGATAATGGCGATTTTCGTTTCGTGATTCAGGCGGCTAAAGCCTTACCCGGCTTTAAGGAAGATGCACAAGCGAAAACCATTACTACAGGCTTTGGTCATCACACTGTTTTAGGTGTAGCGGATAAAGTCGTGGATGCGGTAAAAGCGGGGGCGATTCAGCATTTCTTTGTCATTGGTGGTTGTGATGGCGCAAAACTGGGGCGTAATTATTACACCGAGTTAGCCAGCCAAACCCCGGATAATACCGTGATGTTGACGCTGGGTTGTGCCAAATACCGCTTTAATAAGCAAGCGTTTGGCGATATTGGTGGCATTCCGCGCCTGCTGGATTTAGGGCAATGCAATGATGCCCATTCCGCCTTAAAAATCGCCGGAGCCTTGGCGAATGCGTTTGGCTGTGGGGTGAATGATTTGCCCTTGTCGCTGATGATTTCGTGGTTTGAGCAAAAGGCTACCGCAGTATTGTTGTCGCTGTTAGTGGTAGGTGTAAAAGGTATTCATTTAGGCCCGAGCTTGCCTGCTTACCTGACCCCGAATTTGTTAGCAGTGTTGCAAAAGCGATTTGATTTGCGTGTGAATGACACCGCTGAAGCGGATTTGCAAAAAGCGCTGCAACGCGCCGCTTAAGAGGAGGGTTTCATGCCTGAATTCCAGATTCAGCTGGTTACTCGTGACGCGCAAACCGTGACGTTTGCGTGTAATACGGGTGAAGATCTCATTAGTGCGGCGGCGCGTGAGAATATTTTTCTCGCCTCGCAATGCGGCATGGGCTCGTGTGGGGCGTGTATTGCGCACTGCCAACACGGTGAGTTTCAGTTAGAAGGTTTTAGCGGTGATGCGTTAGATTCCACAGCGCAACAAGCCAATCAGGTGTTAATGTGCTGCACCTATCCGCGCAGTGATATGACGCTGGCTGTGGCATATGATTATGAGCGCATTCGTTTTGCCACGATTCCGCAGCGCCAAGCGGTGATTACAGGTAAAACCTTGCTCACGCCGGATACGCTCAAACTCGACCTGCAATTGCAGGAAGATGACGACGGTAATCTGAGTCTGGATTTCGAGCCGGGGCAATTTGTCGAGCTGTTTATTCCGGGAACACAAGTAAAACGCGCTTATTCGTTAGCCAATGCGCCCAATTGGGACGGTACGCTGGAATTGCTGATTAAATTGCGTGCACACGGACAGTTTTCTACCTACCTTAAAGACGTGGCAGAAGTTGGTACGGAACTGACTTTGAACGGTGCGCAAGGTACGTTTGTATTGGCCGATCGCGGTTTGCGTGCGCGTTACTTTGTTGCCGGTGGCTGCGGTTTGGCGTCGGTAATGTCCATGTTACGGCGTATGGCAGAATGGCAAGAACCGCACGAGGTGCGCTTATTCTTTGGCATTTGGCGTGAGGATGAGGTGTTTTACCAGCAAGAATTGGCGGATTTAGCCGCTGAATACCCGAATTTTCAGTACCAGATTTGTGTAACGGCAAGCTCGGATGCTTGGCAAGGTTATCGCGGTTCGGCAGCAAATGCGTTGGAGGAGGCGCTGCAAGCGGCTGGTAATAAGCCGGATATTTATATTTGTGGTTCGCCGGGGCTGATTGAAAAAGTCGCCGAAGTGGCCGCTACCCATGGTATAAATCGGGACGAACTGATTCACGAGCATTATGCCAGTAGCACGCCAAGTACGTGTTGCGATAGCAGTTGTTAGAGGAGGAGTCAGAAGGCTTCAGATGGGCTATAAGGTAGTGGCCAATACCTATAATTCATCTGAAGACCCTTCTGTTTTCAAATAAATACGTCGCGGGTAAAATTGTTGTACCAACTATAAGCGTACTGAACATCAATGAGATGGTCTTCGTCCGAGCCAGCCAACGGTGAGGTTCCCCCGGAGTTGGGTATGGTTTCAATGCTTTGTCTATCTGCCGCCAACCGATATAACCCTACAACGGAAATGGCGTAATTATCCCCAACAATACTGTAGCAGCCGTTACTAAACGCTGTGCGGCCTGGTTCACGACCATTCAATAAAGCTGCAATCGCTAATGCACACGCTTTTGCTTCAGAATTTGCCGCAAAGCCTGATTTTGGCAAGGGGGCAGCAATACAGGCATCGCCAATCACATGAATATTTTCATGTAGCGTTGACTCGAAGCTGGCAAAATCCACCGGACACCAACCCGTCGCATCAGTCAAACCGGCGTCAAAGGCTAACGTGCCTGCTTTTTGCGCCGGAATCAGATTAAGAACATCAGCGTTGACGGTTTGCCCGCCTGCAGTGGTAACCGCTTTCGTGGTGGGATTCAGGCTAACCACACTCTTATCCACGCCGGAAATCCATTCGATTAAGGCATTATTGGTGCCATAACCGTATAACTTCATCCACGCCTCTTCAAATAAGAGCTGTTTGGTAAAGCTGGTTTTGGGGTCGAGGATCAATACTTTGCTGTTGGGTTTGCGTTTTTTGAAGTAATTCGCCACCTGACTGGCGCGTTCATAGGGGGCTGGCGGACAACGGTAAGGGTTTGGTGGCGCAACTAATACGAAGGTACCTCCGTTAGGCATAGCCTCTAGCTGAGCACGTAGCAAAGTGGTTTGTTCACCGGCTTTCCATGCATGGGGAATTGTCTCAGCGACAGCCGCACTGTAGCCATTAACGGTTTCGTAGCGGTAATCAATACCGGGCGAAATAATACAACGGTCGTAGTTGAAATTACCTACGCTGGTTTGGACTACTTTGGTAGTGGCATTAATGGCGGTTACTTCGGCTTGTACCACCTTGATACCACGCTTTTGTAAGCCCTCATACCCAAATTGCAGGGAACCTAGCGTGCGTTCACCGCTTAGCACCTCATTACTCATGTAGCAGGTGTAATAGGTGGGGTTTCTTTCGATCAAGGTGACATTAATAGTCGGGTCGGCTAACTTCAGGTATTTAGCGGCTGTTGCTCCACCGGTACCGCCACCAACAATTACCACATTAGCGTTTGCCCCCCAGCTGCGTGCCGGAATGCCCGACATCAACACCAAACCGCCGGTGCCTAAGGCTTTAAGAAAGTCTCGACGGTTGACTTGCCTCATCATGCTTATTCTCCCTAAACCTTGATGCCACTAGAGACAGCGGGGTTAAACAGTGCCATGGATTCCGCTTTAAGGTTATACCGCTGCGCCAAGGCATGATTATCAATGCCCAATAATTTACGCAGCTCGTTATGGACGTGTTTAGTCTGCAGGTAAATACCATTGGTATTGACTGATAAGGTAGTCGGGCTGATCTTAAGCCGATCATGGGTCGGGCCGCTGATGCCGACAATACGATTTGCCCACGGTGCGTTTTTCGCCATAATAAAATCACTGCCTAACGACCAGTGATCTTTGCCGTTGGTGGAATTATAGCCAGGGGTACGGCCTACGTCCGAGGTGACATGCACAATCAGGCGATCCGCTACTCCCATGCTCTCAGCTTTGGTCCATAAGTAATCCAACCAACGCGTCAGGTTGGTTAGATTATTGACGTAGATAGCATCGAGGTTACCGTGGGAATCCCACCCGCCTGTTTCAAAGCTCCCGGTCGCTGTCAGCCCTGCGGCAGCCAACACTAAGAACATGTGTAATTCGCGAATACCATTGCGTTGTTGCCCTTGCAAGTCTTTGGTATCTAAGGTAGCGGGCAATACCGTTGCTAGCGCCGAGATATCGGCAGTACCGGTGCGGGCGCGGTTTAATTCATCCAGTTTGCGCTGCCAGCGTGGCAAATTATCCGTTTGTTGCCGTTGATCTGTCAGCCGTTCTTGTTCATAACGGTGTAGCAGGTCTAAGTGAGAGGGCGCGTAATAGCTTTGAGTACCGTTAAAATTGGGATTTGCCAGCGTACGCAATAAGTTTTCATCGGGTAAGGCGGTAAATGGCATAATACCAACCGTACCGTCAAACCCGCCTTGGCGTACAAAGGGCATGGGTAAAGCCGCCCCTACCGCTGCGGCATACAGTTCATTAGTAGACGGAAAACCATCCATTAAGTTACCAGTATTGCGGGTACGGCCAGCTGCATCATGCCCATTGGTTTGTATATCAATCCCATTAATCAGCAAAATGGATTTGTAATACTTATTGAAAAAGGCCGCATTCTCTGCCAAAGGCGCATAACGTAAATTGCCTACGCCTCCGGCTTTGGTGGTGCTTGCCCAATGGTTGATAGTCGGATTCTCGCGTGGGTCGGAAAAGGAACCGTGATCCCACCCACCGCCTAGGTGGAGGGTTAACAATACCTTGCCAGTGTGTAAGTTAGCAGCATAAGCACGACGCCCAACACCGCCAAATACACCCGTAAGCCCTGTAGCACCTGCTAGCTTTAGAAAGTTACGTCGATTCATGGTCTATCCTTTCTTCCTGTACGGCGATTATTCATACAAGAAACGAGCATCGTTCATTAAGTACATCAGAACCACACCCCATGCCCGCTTGGTATAGTTAGGGTCTTCCCAACTAGCATACAGGCGGCACGTAGCATCACTACTGTCGTTACGTTTTGCCCAGACTTCGCTGAACAAGTTGAAACTACGGGTAATTTCTGGATCATCCAGCGCCAGTTTTTCATTGAGGAATTGTCGGTACAGATACTGCAAGTTGGCACGCACCCGTTTTTCCCCTACTGGCATATAGCCACTGTCCGGTGTCAACACCCGTAAGTAAGTATCGTCGACAAACGAGTCATTATTCGGATTAGTACTGGTGTCAATACGCTTACCCTGCATGTAAAAGCGGATACTACGGGTACGCGGTGGAATAGGTGCGTAAGCCTGTTCGGTTTTCCAGTAGCCTTCCTTGCCTGATAATACCTGACTAACGCCTAGTTCATTATCAGCAGCATCGCGGAAACTCAGGTACACACTAGCTTCATCATTGTTCACACTCCAGCCACGTAAAGCCGCACCGAATAGCACTCTGGCCTGGCCTGTATCAATACTATCGTCCCAAGCGGTGGCATCCACTTCCTGATAGAGGCGTCCGACAGGGGTGGGGTTAGTGCAAATACTGCCAGGATTAAAAATCGCCTTGCCACTTTTAATCGAAGGGCCGCCATCACAGGTGCCTTCCTTACCGGACAATACCCGTGCCGTGCCTTGTTCTATGCTCCAGCCGTTTAACCCATTCTCTGCGCCTGAATTCACCAATAGATTGAGAATACCGGTATCCACAATCTCAAATACGGGCGTATCTGTTGCCTCAACAAAGGGGAAGAGCTTACGGTTATTGGCAGCGAGGCGGAAATCATCGGCTACTGCATTACAACTAAGTTCGATCGCCATGCGCTCGGGAATATTACTCATCAGGCTATTCATATCGGTATTTGGCTTAACTTGTATCCTGCCACCGTCAAAGCCACCGTAGAATTGGCCCATGCTGCTGTTCCAGACATTTTCGGGGCGGAAGGAATACCAATCCGTGTTCATAAGGGATTTAACCTTAGCATTCAGCTCCTCTGGAGTGAGCAACCGCGCTAGCCCGGTATCCGGCAATGCCTGCTGTTGGGCGGCTGACAATTCCCCTCCTTTGGCGCGGAATAGCGGGCTTGCGGTCAGGTTAATCAGTAAATCCTTAACGTTCCATGCGCCATGTCCTTGGTCGTAAGCAAACCGACTTGCCATTTGTGTCAGGATTTCGTCCTGAGCATTGTAGGCAGCCATTTGTGTAGCGTAATTAGCGGCATTCGGGTCAACCGGCGCTTTCAGCGGTTCGCGCTTGAATAACGGCTTATACCAGAAATACACCCCACCTTTAGCAAAGCGTGGGTCTTGGATTAACTGTTTACCTAGCCATTGCAGATTGTCCTGTGCACCGGTTATGGTCAGTGCATTGCTATCCGGTGTTCTCAGAATGAGGAACAGATCATCTAAATAAGCGTCAGTGTATTTTTCCGTCGATACCTGTGTGGAACGCAGTCCTTGTATAGTGAAACGTAACTTACGGGTGGTCTTGGGGACTTTCTCCGTTGCTGTCTTAGTCGTCCATTTCCCTGCAGGCTTATCGGTTAATACTTGGCTTTTACCCAGACTCTTATCAGCCTTATCAAAGTATTCCACCCACACGGATGGAGTGTCTTGGCTCTTCAGAGAGCTAAAGTAAGCACCGAAATCTATTTCAGCTTTACCTTGATCGACTACCAGAGCGGATAAACTGATATCTAGAGTCTGCCAAGCTAATGTTTCATCGACGAGCGTGTTACAAGAGCCTACTTGATATAAATAAACCCCGGTTTTAGGTGCATTGGGGATGCGCGAACACTTGGTAGTATTGCTAGCTTCCAGCACACCTTTATTGACTGTCCAACCGGACACACCATTTTCAGCGGATGGGTTTTGCAATAAGTTTGCGGAACTTGTCCAGCTCGCTCCCGCATAACTGCCATAACCTCCCGGTGCAGTACTGGTATTAAAACCGGTGGGGAACATATCCCGATACCAGGTATCCCCAGCGTGGTACCACGGCTGCCCGTTCATATCGAGTGGGTAGCTGTCGGATTTATAGACGCCAGACAGGGAATCCTTGATGCCGTTTTTGCCATCGAAGTTTTGCAAGTAACGCGCATTATTTCCCCAATCGCGAAATGCCCCGGCCACCGGTTCCATAATGGTATGGCAAACCATACAGTTAGGGTTTTGCATGGTAGGTACGCGGTAATCGCCGTTTTTACTGTCATCTAGCGGCCGCTGTGCCAAGGCTTCAATATCCAGCGCCATGAACTGCTTGTACACCTTAGCGGCACGGTGGCGATTACGGTTGGTGTCGGTAGTGGGGAAGCGGGATAGCCACGCATTGGTACTGAGTACACCAGCATGGGCAAAGGCTTTACCCGGATAGCGTGCGGATACCTGCGGGATACGTACAGGACGTAATTCTTTAGCATCTGCTGCATTCGTAAAACCACCGCTAACCGGAATTGCTCCGAAAGCTTTGGCTAATTGTGGATTGGTAACGGTGTAATCGGCGGTTAGCACCTCTGTCCACGGTTTATCATTACCCACCAGATATTGCAGCAAAAACACCGGCTCTTTACGCTCGGCATCACTTGCAGCATTTCTCTCCTCTCCTGTGAGGGTTGTAATGGCGGGGAAATCATTTTCGGAAAGTCCTGAGTTGCTACCGATGGTAGCCGCGCCACTGCTGAGGAATGCTTCATGTCCAGCCCGGTAAACGAACGGATCCATAGCCCCTTTAACATCCATCATTTGGCGTAGGGTTACGCGGAAGCTTTCCTCTGTTTTGGCCGCATCAGTTTCCGCTGGAGTGGGCAAACGGTTAAGTAACAACAGGGAAGCTTTGCGTAAAGTATCAGGATAATTCAGCAAAACTACGCCGTCTGGAGCGACTTCATCACTGGTAATGAAAGACGTGACGGCATCACTGGTTACTGAACGATTGGCAAAAATATCCACAGCCACCACGGTATAACGGTAATTACCTGCTGATAAGCCAGGATCGGTGAAGGTATTAGCGCGGGTTTTGCCAATCCATATACCATCCCGATAAATCTCATAATAGAGAATACCCCAGTCATCATTAGACTCTTTCCAGGTCAAGGTGGTGCTGGTCGGGGTATAAGAAACGGCTTCTAAGGCGGAAGGTTTATCTGGCGGTTGTTTATCTTGAGCATTACTCGCATAGAATTCCGTTAAGGCGAGAATCCCATTATCACCGGCAGCCTTGTACAGCAAATTCATTGCATCCGCCATTTTGGTGTTAGTCTGGCTGCGGCCTGTGGCGTAATCTTTCAGCGTGTGCTGCATGTAAGGCTTCCACTGTCCTGCCAAACGGGTACCCGTTAAGCTGACGTCTTTCCCTTCTGCATTGTGACAAGAAGCGCAATATTGGTTGTGTAACTCTCTACCACGAGCGACTTGCGCGGCATCAGTGGCTTGGTTGGCAGCCACAAAGGGTTGCTGGGCAAAAAACTCCACCAAACGGTTCAGTTCATCGGCTGAGTACCCTTTGGCAATACGTCCCATAACGGTAGAGGCACGCGCACCGCTGCGATAATCCGCCAAGACTTTGCCTAAATATTGCTTACCCATACCCCCTAGGGCAGGCGTCGCCGGGCCACTGCTAATCCCTCCGGTACCGTGGCAACTAGCGCAGTTTGCCACCAATGAGGCCGTCATAACCGGTTCATTGGCATCTGCCACATTGTTGCATTGTCCCGGAGTTTCCAATTGCCCTAATAAAGTGGCCAACTTGGCATATTCAGTGGAAGTGCTGGCGAATACCGCGCCACCGCCATGGGTTATTTTGCCGCTAGCCTTAGCCAGCACCGCCTGTTTACCCAAGGCATGTGTGATACTGTTGATAGCGCCAAGATTACGGGTACTGGCATCTAGCGCGGTGGACAGAATAAAGCGGGTATTTTGGCCCATTCCCCCCGCTACGTGGCACGTAATACAGTTATTAAGAGAGCTTTCCACATGCTGTTGGTAAT
>CAZCJE010000069.1:4401-5732 GCA_964498805.1 uncultured Thiothrix sp. | reverse complement strand
GCTACGTGGCACGTAATACAGTTATTAAGAGAGCTTTCCACATGCTGTTGGTAATACAACTGGGTGGTTTCACAAATACCATCCGGATTAACCGTGACCATATTGCTATCCAGTGAAACATTGCCCGCTGCATCCAATGCCTTGATCGTATAGGAATAACTGTGCCCAACCTGCACAGAGGTATCGGTGTAGGTCAATAGGGCAGTCATACCCAACAAGCGCCCATCCCGCATAATGCGGTATTTGGTTACAGCTTTATTATCGGTGGCTGCATTCCATTCCAAACGTATATGCTGAGCGGTATCCACTTGGGCGGTTAGATTAGAAGGGGCACTAGGCGGCGTGCCATCGCCACTAATGGCTTCTACCGCCGCAGAAGCAGCAGACATATTACCGGCTGCATCTAATGCCACCACTTGATAACGGTAAAGGGTATCTTGGGCGGCTTTGGTATCGGTAAAGCGCGTCAGCGTGCTCGTCCCTATTTGTACGCCATTACGCAAAATACGGTAGCTGGCAACTCCTACGTTATCTGATGATGCTTCCCATGCCAGCGCAATTTGGGTAGCACTTAAGACCGTAGCGGTTAGTCCTGTCGGTGTGGTAGGCCCTGTCCCGTCCTTGGTGGTTACACTTAAGGCCACAGAGGCGGCAGAAATATTACCAGCTGTATCGATAGCCGTGACTTTGTAGGAATATTTGCCTGCACTTTGCAGGGTATTGTCCACAAATCCAGCAGTACTGGTTTCGCCTATGAGTAGGTTATCCCGCCAGACTTGATAACCTTTGATAGCGATATTATCGGTAGCCGCTGCCCATACCAGTGTTACGGATGTAGGGGTTAAGGCTTGTACGGCCAATTTGACCGGGATAGTGGGTGCTTGAGTATCAGGTACGGTGACAGTCAGCTTAGTCTGACGGGATTCTTTACCATTAGGCCACAGCGCAGAGACAGCATAATTGTATATTTTGGTAGCCGCGACTGCTGTATCCGTCGCGGTAGGGGTAGAAACAGTAGTTAACAGTTCACCGCCTTTATACACCTTGTATTGATTGACAATCGGTTGATTGTCCCACACTAACGTAACCTTATCTTGAACTAAGGTGGTCGTGCGTAAGTTGGTTGGGATTTGCGGCTCGCTTAACTGCTCGGCTTTCCAGCTCATTTGTGCGACCGCTTGGCCAGTGGCCTCATAATACTCGGCCTTAACGGTGTGGGTTCCACCGGTAAGGAAAATCCGCTTGGTATAAGTGGTCGCGCCTTGTAGCTTCCACGCATCTATGAGTATTTTGTCATCAACCCACAAGCGAAAACCATCGTCAGTTCTAAC
>CAZCJE010000069.1:0-4301 GCA_964498805.1 uncultured Thiothrix sp. | reverse complement strand
ACCAGATCAGCGAGATCCCCGCTGAAATCAGGGGTTGCATAAAACTCACCACAGAATTGGTTTTCCGGCAAATTGTTGCAGGTAGGTAGCTTCTCCCAGTTTAGCTTTGCTTTGGCTACTGACCATGAATCGAAATACTCCATTTTTAGAGTATGTAAGCCAGCTGCGAGTTTGAGGACTTTTTGTTGTTTACTGTTTTGCTGCGCCCATTTATCGATAACCAAGGTATTGTCTACCCACAGGCGTACCCCTTGATCAGTATCGGTAACGAAACGGTAGTAACCATCACCAAATGCCTGTTTACCTGTCCAACGTGCCGAGAAATTATCTTTGGCCACCATAGGATCAGGTTGTCCTTCTGCCCAATCAAAATTCACTGTATCGGTTTTGAGCACTTGGCGCGCAAACCCAGTCAAATCCTTGTTATTATACAGTTCCATGCAGAAGGCATTTTCTGGAGTGGTGGTACAGTCGCTAACTGCTTGCCAATCCAATTTGACTTTGGCGCTATTGTAACTTTCGCGGTATTCCACCTTAATACTGTGTTTCCCCGCAGCTATATACGGCACGGCTTGTACTTTACCCTGCCATTGACTGTCCATTGACCAATGGTCAATAACCAGTACATCGTCCACCCAGACACGGATACCATCATCCGCCTCTGCTATAAAGCGGTAATAACCCACTTTGAAATCAAACTGTCCTAACCAGCGTGCTGAAAATAAATCAGGCTTTAAGCCGTGCATGGGGCGGTTGGTTCCCCAGTCAAAATCAATCAATGGGGTAGCTTGGGTGCGTATTGCTGTGCCTGTTAAGGTATGCCCATCAAAGAATGAACCACAGAAACTACCCACAGGCGTGCCGCTACATTCCTTCATTTGTTCCCATGACAAACGCACCGCTGCCGAGCCCGTTTCTTCATGGTATTCGACTTTAATTAGATGTTTACCCGCAGTCAGTGGCACATCATAGGTGTATTCAGTATTAATATTGGCTTGCCATTGGTTGATGACCAAATTGCCATCTATCCACACTCGTATGCCATCATCCGCTTGCGCAATGAAACGGTACTTATCGCCTACAAAGTCAAAATTGCCTTGCCAGCGCACCGAAAACTTATCTACTGGCAGTACATCAGGCATAGGTGAAGCATCTTTCCACGCGAAATCCACTTTAATGTCTTCACTTAGTTTTGCGGGACTATCCGCCAAACCGTTATTGGCGTAATACTCTGCACAAAACTTATTATCTGGAAGGGTGGTACAACCACCAGCGGTTTTTACCCAACCCAGCTTGGCTACGGCTCCCCCACCATTTTCGTAATATTCCATTTTTACGCGGTGCTTACCAGCACTGACCGGTATCCCCTGTTTATTGACACCGTTCCACTGATCTTTCCAAGAATCAATGACTAAGCGATCATCCAGCCATACCCTCACACCGTCATCCGTGGTGGTAGTGAAGGTATAATTGCCGTCTTCAAACGTGAAATCCCCCACCCAGCGGGCTGAAAACTTGTCTACAGGGAAATTACCACCTGTCACAGGTGCCGAATTACCCCAGTCAAAGTTAAGGGTATCGGTGGCTTGGAAGCGTTTTGCCCCCCCAGCAAGGGTCATATTGTCGAAAAATTCCCCGCAAAACGAATCCTGGGGTACGACCTTGCAATCGCTCAATGCCATAAGCCTGCGAATGTCCAGATAGCTGCCTGTAACCGCTTTTAATTCCACGCGGATACGGTGATCGCCTGCAGATAACTTTTGTAACGCTTGGGTAATGACATTGGCGCTATAACCTGTATTGCTATAGAGCAAGATACCATCCACCCAGATATTCAAGGCACCCAACCCGTGGCGGATTTCAAAGGCATAATCCCCGGCCTTGGCAATGTTGAAGAGGCCATCCCAACGCATCAGTAACCCCGTGGAAAGGTCAATTCCCTGCGGAAAGCTAAATTTGCTGAAATCGAATTGGATACCATTCGTTGTTTGGGTCACAGTCGTATCATGAACCAGCGTTTTGCTGGTTTTATCAACAAATGTCAGGCACATCTTGCCACTGGATAAACCGCAAGCTAGGCGTTTGAATGACAAATCCACCGCCGCATTAGAGTTGATATCGGTGTATTGTAGGCGCACAGTATGCGCTCCGGCTGCCAAGGATAAGTCTACGTTTAAGGTACGAGTAGCTATCGCTGTGGTAGCATTTCCATCCAACACCAATGCCCCGTCAACCCACAAACGCACGCTATCATCCGCTTTTAAGGTGAAGCGATAATCTCCCCCTAGTAAATTTAGCGAGGCATTGTATTGGGCAGTAAAACCATCAACGCCAACGCCTGCATCTGGCCCACCGGCATTCCAGTTTTTGACAAATAAGGGCGAACTATTGCCGCTGTCATCGGCAATGACGGATTGCTCTACTAGTAAAGCCGGTTGGGTAGTTGTTGCCGTACCCTTGTAATAAGCCACACAAGACTGACCCAAAACAGGTGCTGGACAGGCAACCAATGCCGCCGTTGTATCCTCACGCAACCAAACACCTTGGTTAGACACAGCATTATTAACCGTTTGTAGACGCGCACCAGGTACGGTCACACGTAAGCCACCTTCTAGAGCAAACTTAGCCGGGTAAGTATTTTCCGTGATGCTAGCGATATCGGTTCCGACCGCCAATTTGGGGGTAAAGCGCCAAATCTTGCCAGTCGCTGTGTTAGCAGGTGTCAGCACAAAAGGCTGTGTCCAATCCACCCCGTTATCGATTAAGCGCCCTACAGCAGCGGTTGTACCTACTTGTTGGTCAAATTCACGGAAGACTTTATTGACCAGTGCATCCTCTTTAGGAGTACTTGCGCCATTGAAGTAGACGAATTTCCGTGCTCCGGTTAAGCCAGCGTGCAAGAGCATTTCCTGATACAAATCCGAATTTACCAGCAAAGCGGTATAACCCTGAGTGGTAGCGGCTTGGCTTTTATCCGTCAAATAAGGGTGAAGTGGCAGTGACGAGGCTAAAGCTGAACTTCGTAAGCGATTGACTTCATAACGAAATGCATTAAAGGCATTGGCGGCGTAAGTGGTTTGGTTGATGGCTAAACCATTGGTTGGCATTTGCCCACTTAAGGTTTTGCTTTGCCCATTGCCTATCACACCATTGGCTTTGGTATTTTCTCCTGGGATGGCGAGGCTGCCTGCATAATAGGCTTGGTCGCGCGCCATTACCTGCACTGACTTGAACTGCGCTTGTAGCGGGGTATAAAAAGCTTGATTCAAGTAACTTGCCATGCGCGCTTTCATGACCGCATTCCATGTCTGTTGGCGCTGAATCGCTTGGGCATCGCCAGCGTACATAGTGATCAGGTCAGAAAATCCCAATTGGTTTTTGATAACAGTAAAGCGTGTATCGGTTTGGATAGACTGTAAATAAGCCGCTAGATTCCCTGAAGCTTCGCCTGCTGCTTTAATGTCATCCGCAGTTAAGGCTAGGGCGCGGTAATCCAAACTAACGAAATCTGCTAGCCCACCTGCTGCCTTGTATTGGCGAAAAAACTCGCTAACTCGGGCCGCAACGGCTGTTATGCCCTTATCCAGCCAAATGCCGTGATCGGGTAACGTAGAGCCATCAGTCGCTGTCACCAAAAGCGGCTTACCATTGGCACCTGTCAGTAAATTGGCGGTTTTGGCAATTTGCAGAAAATCGAGATCAAGGTTAAGGAAGGCGCGGTGGCCTATTGGCATGGTTTTAGTAGCAGCAAGGGCCGTGGTGACGGCTTGGCTGATACTGGCTTGATTAGTCAGTTGTTGTAAGGAAATACGATATAACGGACTAATTTTGTCTAGGGTAGGGTCAGTGGGGTAAAGTGCATACGCATGACTGGAAAAATCTTCAGCAGCAAGACTCGCCGTTACCCCATTAATAAACAAAAAAACCGAAAACAACCCATGTAAGACAACACGTCGCCATACCGTCTGAGAGTCCATAACTTCATCACCCGCACATAATGTAGTCTTATTCATTAAAATATTTTATTATTATGATCATTAATTTACCATAGCCATAAGATAAATTTAGGTTAAAAAAGCCCATTAAAAGGGCTTAATTACAAGTAGGCAGAGGATCGAGAGCCGTTTAGCTTCTAGATAAGATACGAGGACAACCATAGGCAGGTCTGTAAGCTTGCCGCCTAACCTTAAAATCAGTTAGCAAGGAGCCATACAAACTCATCCTTGCGAATGTGAAGCAGGTTGGAATGCAGCCTCTGTAAGCCCGCTGGATTTTGCTTGTTATGAGAATTTAAATCAGGC
>CAZCJE010000068.1:0-17401 GCA_964498805.1 uncultured Thiothrix sp. | reverse complement strand
AAGCTGCTAGCGATTTAGCCGATAAAGCAGATGAACTGGCTCAGGATGCTAAAGATGCCACCGCTGATGCAGTTGACGCCACCAAACAAGCTGCTGCCGATGCAGTCGATGCGACTAAAGAAGGCGCTAGCGATTTAGCCGATAAAGCAGATGAACTGGCTCAGGATGCTAAAGAAGCGACCGCTGATGCGGTTGATGCCACCAAACAAGCCGCTGCCGACTTGGCCGATAAAACAGCTGAAGTAGCAGAAGATGCCAAACAAGCTGCTGCGGATGCTGCTGACTCCGCTGAGGCTAAAGCTGACAAACTGGCACAGGATGCGCGCCACGCAGCCAATGATTTGCAGGACAACGTTTAAATTTCTCTACAAACAGGTATTGTTTAACGGGGCCGTGTGCCCCGTTTGTTTTTGGGGTTGGTACTAATCATGATAAGTATAAATACTTAAGTACCACGGATTTGATGATATGACTAACAGTCTGCGCTCACCCTGCACCCAAGCTAGGGGGGGGATTTCCTCTTTCTTGGTGACAAAGCTTTACTTTTTTTGTATTTCCGGGGATAAAATGCGGGTCTGTTATAAATCTGGATACAAGTCAACACACTTGTACGTATAAAGAATGAGCGAAAATCTGGTTATTGTCGAATCTCCGGCTAAGGGTAAAACCATTCAAAAGTATTTGGGCAAGGACTACGAGGTACTGGCTTCCTATGGGCATGTTCGTGATCTGGTACCCAAGGAGGGGGCAGTTGACCCTGCCAATGGCTATGCCATGCGCTATGAAATCATTGACCGTAACCAAAAACATGTCGATGCCATTGCACGCGCCCTGAAAAAAGCCCACACCTTATATCTGGCTACTGACCCAGACCGCGAAGGAGAAGCCATTTCCTGGCATCTATACGAACTGTTGAAGGAACGCGGTGCGCTTAAGGACAAAAAAGTCCATCGGGTGGTATTCCATGAGATTACCAAGCGCGCTATTCAAGAAGCGATTCAGCATCCGCGCGATTTGGCAGGTGATCTGATTGATGCGCAACAAGCCCGTCGTGCCTTGGATTATTTGGTGGGTTTCAATCTGTCGCCACTGTTATGGCGTAAGATTAAGCAAGGGTTATCGGCTGGACGCGTACAAAGCCCCGCCTTACGCCTGATTGTCGAACGTGAAGAAGACATTGAAAGCTTCGTTACGCAAGAATACTGGACGCTAACCGCGCAAGTCGAAAAAGCCCGGCAACCGTTCATGGCGCGTTTGCATACCGTGGATAATCGCAAGCTAGAACAGTTTGATGTAACCACTGAAGCCCAAGCGACCGATTTGCGTGACCGTCTTTTAACGGCGGCCAACGGTCAATTGCGTATTAGTAAGGTGGAAAAGAAACAGCGCAAGCGTCACCCCGCGCCTCCGTTCACCACCTCTACCTTGCAGCAAGAAGCTGTGCGCAAATTGCGTTTTTCTACCCAACGAACCATGCGTGCCGCTCAGCAATTATATGAAGGGATTGACCTTGGCAATGGCCCGGTTGGCCTGATTACCTATATGCGTACTGACTCGGTGAATCTGGCTAATGAAGCCATTGGTGAACTGCGTGAACTGATTGTGCAACGTTATGGTGCTACCAAACTGCCGGATACGCCTAACTTTTACAAAACCAAATCCAAAAATGCGCAGGAAGCCCACGAAGCCATTCGCCCCACTTCTGCCACGCGTACGCCGGAAACGGTCAAAGCTTACCTGAATGAAGAACAATTCCGCCTGTATGAGCTGATTTGGAAACGAACCGTGGCTTGTCAGATGATTTATGCCACGTTGGATACAGTTTCGGCTGATTTGAATGCTGAAGCGGGCTGTTTTTTCCGTGCCTCTGGCTCTACCATTCGTGAACCCGGCTTTTTGAGTGTGTATGAAGAAGGCTTGGATGATCGCGAAAATGAAAAGGAAAGCCCTTTGCCACCATTAGTGGAAGGCGATGTGGTTACGTTGCACGATATCAAGGCCGAACAACACTTTACCGAACCGCCACCACGCTATTCAGAAGCCTCTATTGTTAAGGCGCTGGAAGAATACGGTATTGGCCGCCCGTCTACCTACGCGAGCATTATTTCCACTTTGCTAGCCCGCGAGTACGTGGAACTGGATAACCGCCGCTTTATACCCACCGATATTGGCCGCATTGTGAATCGCTTTTTGACCGAGCATTTTAACCAATACGTGGATTACGACTTCACCGCTAATCTGGAAGATCAGCTGGATGAAATTTCCCGTGGCGAAAAGGCTTGGGTACCGGTCATGGATGCGTTCTGGCAACCGTTCCACCAATTGGTGGATGACAAAATGGGGAGCGTTAACCGTAGCGATATTCTGCAATCACGCGAACTCGGTAATGACCCCACTACCGGCAAACCCGTTTCGGTACGTATGGGTCGCTTTGGTCCTTTTGTGCAGATTGGTACCAAAGAAGATGAGGAAAAACCCATCTTTGCCAGCCTACGTCCCGGCATGAAAATGGATAGTGTCACGCTGGAAGAAGCACTGGAACTGTTCAAATTGCCGCGTCATTTGGGTGAAACTGCTGAAGGCAAAGCCATTAGCACCAATGTCGGGCGTTTTGGTCCGTATGTGAAATACGGCAGCGAATATGCCTCGCTGAAAAAAGATGATGATCCTTACACCATTACATTGGAACGTGCGCTGGA
Source organism: uncultured Thiothrix sp. (assembly GCA_964498805.1). GTDB lineage: Bacteria > Pseudomonadota > Gammaproteobacteria > Thiotrichales > Thiotrichaceae > Thiothrix. Next base: position 14,702 of record CAZCJE010000068.1, on the reverse strand, counting down.
ACTGATTGCTGAAAAGCAGCAAAAGGATGCGGATAAGCTGCTGCGTGATTTCGGTAATGGCTTGCAGGTCATTAAAGGCCGTTGGGGGCCTTTCCTCAAGCAAGGCAAAATCAATGCTAAACTGCCTAAAGACCGGGACATTGACAGCCTGACCTTGGAAGAAGCACAAGCCTTGATCACCGCGGCCACCCCTGTCAAACCTAGCAAAAAAACCGCTAAAAAAGCCGCCAATGATGATGGTAGCGCGTCTGCAGAAACGTCTGCTGCGACGCCGTTAAAGGAGAAAAAAACCGCTACCGCCAAAAAAGCGACAGCCCCGAAAACCACAGGGCGCAAAAAATCAGCAGGTTAAACCGGTATGACCAATGCGTTGCATAGAGCCATCATCGCTTTACGTAAGAGTGGGGTTATTGCCTACCCCACTGAGGCTGTGTATGGATTGGGTTGTAATCCGCAAGACTTGAACGCCGTACAACGCATTTTGCAGCTGAAACAACGCCCGGCACACAAGGGCCTGATTCTGATTGCAGCCGATTTCGGCCAACTTCAGCCGTGGCTATTACCATTGGATCAGGCGACTGAACAGCGAGTAATGGCTACGTGGCCGGGGCCAGTAACATGGCTTTTACCGGTTAAGCCGGAAGTTTCGACGCTGATTCGCGGCGATCACGATACCTTAGCCGTGCGGATAACAGCACATCCCTTATGCCAGCAATTGTGTCGCCTAAGCGGCCATGCGCTCATTTCCACCAGTGCTAATCTAAGCGATCAACCGCCAGCGCGTTCTGCCCAAACGGTACGCGAGCAATTTGCTGACCAACTCGATTACATTCTGGATGGGCCTTTAGGCGTACAAGCACAGCCAACCGAAATCCGGGATGCACGTACAGGTGATATTATCCGCCCTGCTTGACAGGCTTACTTGCACTTTTGCTGGAGGCTGTGAACAATCGCGGCCATGCGTATTGAAATCCTTGCTACTTTAGACGCCGTTGCTCCTGAACAATGGAATGCCCTGGTTCAGGACAATAATCCATTCTTGCGCCATGAATTCCTTGCCGCCCTTGAACATCATCAGTGTGTGGGCAAGAAATTCGGTTGGCTACCGTGTCATATTGCCATTTACGAGCAACAACAATTGGTTGCTGCCTTGCCTTTGTATGAAAAATACAATTCTTATGGCGAATTCGTATTTGACCAAAGCTGGGCACAGGCTTATCACCAACACGGTATGGCTTATTACCCCAAACTGGTTGCCGCTATTCCCTACACACCGGCTAGTGGTCAACGCTTTTTGGTGCAAGCCGGGCGTGAAGCAGAGCTTTATCCCCTCTTGTTGCAAAGTGCTCTACAGATGGCGCAGGAATTGAAGGCCAGCGGTTTTCATTGTCTGTTTCCACTCGCAGAGCAACAAGACTGGCTGGAACAGCAACATTTAATTGTGCGCCATGATTGCCAGTTTCATTGGCATAACCGGGGTTATGCGACGTTTGAGGATTTCCTTGCCACTTTTAGCGCCAAAAAACGTAAAAACGTCAAACAGGAACGGCGCAAAGTCGCAGAAACGGGCGTTCAATTGCGTTTATTGGATGGACATACGGCCACTGATCAAGACTGGCAGCGCTTTGCCTTTTTCTATGAGCATACGTTTGAAAGCAAATGGGGTATTCCTACCCTAAACTATGGCTTTTTCCGCGAAGTCGCGCAGCGTTTGCCCGATCAAGTCGTGCTAGTAATGGTAGATAACCAGCACGATTGTATTGCTGGGTCATTAATGTTTCGCAGTCAAACCCGCTTGTTTGGTCGGCATTGGGGCTGCACGGAGTATTTTGACAGCCTGCATTTTGAAGCTTGTTACTACCAGGGCATAGAGTATTGCATTCAACAGGGCTTGCAGGTATTTGAACCGGGGGCGCAGGGTGAACATAAAGTCGCACGCGGCTTTATCCCAACCTTAACCCGTTCCAGTCACTGGCTGACCGATGAACGTTTCCGCCCAGCGATTCGCCGCCATACCTTACTGGAACAGCGCGGAGTGGCAGATTATATGCAAGCCATTCAGGAACATTCGCCTTATCGGTTGCCTGCTGCATAAAAAAAGCCGGAGCAGGTGACTCCGGCTAGCGAGTGATCAGCCTTTAACAGGTGATCAGGTAGTTTGCCGACCATTTTCCGCGTATGCAATCTGATAACGCTTGACCCCTTTGAACATCGCACTGGCTAATTTCTGTTGGTATTGGGCGGTACGTAGACGTTTTTCTTCCAATGGATTACTGATAAACGCTGTTTCTACCAACATAGACGGAATATCAGGCGAACGCAGCACCACAAACTGGGCGCTTTCTACCTGACGGCGCAAGGGGCTATCAATCTTGGCCAATTCATGCAATACCCCATTAGCCAAATTTAAACTCCGATCCATCATGGCATTTTGGCTTAAATCCAATAGCACGGAAGCAATACGACTATTGGTATCTGTCAAGCTACGATCGCCAAAGCGCAATTCATACGAGTTTTCACTTTCTGCCAGCAAACGCGCTGCCTCACTGGAGGCCCCGGTTTGCGACAGGATGTAAACCGATGAACCACCGATTTTGGCACTCGGATTAGCGTCCGCGTGGATAGAGATAAACAAATCCGCTTTATGTTGATGCGCAATATCCATGCGGGTGCGCAACGGAATAAAGACATCAGCATCGCGCGTCAAAATGGCACGCATACCCTGTTCGCGTTCAATGCGGGTTTTAAGTTTGCGCGCTACTTCCAGCACCACGTCTTTTTCCTGCGTGCCATTAGGGCCGATCGCACCTGGGTCTTTACCACCGTGACCTGGGTCAATCACCACAATGAATTTATCGCGCGCGGGTGAACGGGTAACCGGCTTATCACGCTCTGAAGCACTGGCTTTTTGCGGTGTTTTATTGGTTGAAGTCGAACGTGGCTTAGCGTTGTTTTCCGGAGTTTTAGTACTTTTGCCCAGCGGTGATAAGGTAACGCTTAGAATATTCTGGCTACCTTTGGCTTTTTGTGCTGTGGTTACTTTGACAGACTGCGATGTTTCTAGCACCACACGCAAACGGCCATCCTCGCGGGTGGCATAACGGATAGCCTGAATAGGCGGGCGGTCATGAGCACCTTGCTTCAGTTTCCCTTTCAGCTCAGTGTTCAGAAGGTCAATCACAATCCGGTCAGGAGCTTCTAGGGTAAATACTTTGTATTTAACCGGTTCTTCCAGTAGCAATGAAAAGGTCATGCTACCATTTCCCCCTTCCAAACTGGCACCAATCAGTGAGTTAGTGCGAGCTTCGGCCCAAACGCCAGACGCTGTGAAGCCACCGGCAGCCAAGGTACCAGCCAATGCACCCAACTTCACTATAAAACCTCTGCGGGTCAGGTAATCGCTATTCATGGATTAAATCTCAAAGACACTCGGCTGCACCAGAATGTGCAAACGCTATATATATAGGAATAGACCAACAAGGGAATATGCTTTTACAAGTATTAATCTACGCTGTTTTGTTTTTCAAGTAGTTTTTCACCTTATGCTTATAATTTACTGATTTTTATGAACATACACTCTTGAAAAGCACGCGTCTGGCAAACCCATCATGTTCAATATATATGCAAAGATCGGGAGGTGGTAACAAGTGTCCGGCTTTTTCCGGCCATTCCACCAGACATAGGGCATCGGCGCGTAAATAATCGCGTATCCCCATATATTCCAGCTCATCCGGGTCTGCTAACCGATAAAGATCAAAATGAAAAATGTCACGCCCATTAACCTGATAAGGTTCAACTAGCGTATAAGTCGGGCTTTTAACCGTACCTGTATAGCCCAAAGAACGTAATAATCCACGTACCAATGTGGTTTTACCTGCCCCTAAATCGCCGTGCAGGGTTACCAGCCCTCCGATCGGCAATCGTTGGGCAATGATTGCGCCTAATGCTTGCATGGCAGCATCACCTTCTACGCGCTGCCACTCACTCATGCGTTCACCGCCTGTTGCAAATGTGCAATCAGATCACTCGCCAACATACCCCTTTCCCCTTTACGCGCTGCCAGATCAGCCGCTACTGCATGTACCCAGACCCCTACTTCTGCCGCCGCCGCTAAGGATAGTCCTTGCGCTAATAACCCCGCGATAGCCCCCGTGAGCGTGTCACCCATACCCCCAGATGCCATTCCCGGATTACCCGCAGGACAAAAAGCTATTCCGCCAGCGGATGCGACTAGCGTGCCTGCACCCTTTAAGACCACCACGCCGCCATATTGTTTCTGTAATTGTCGAATAGTTTGCACCCTGTCTTGTTCAATTTGCCAGACTTCAGTGGCTAATAAACGCGCCGCTTCCCCCGGGTGCGGAGTTAATACCCAATCTTCGCGCTTAGCAGGTACTTGTGCTAGTAAATTCAGAGCATCGGCATCCAGCACCTTAGGTTGAGGGGCTGTTTGAATCATGGTCAATAAGCCACGCGACCAAGCGGTTTGTCCCATACCGGGGCCAATACCGATGACCGTCATGCGTTGCAATAATGGACGCAAATTCACCGGCGATTCGACTGCATGCACCATTAGTTCCGGGCGAAGTAAATTTATGAAAGGGGCATGATCAGCATGGGTGGCCAGCGATACCAAACCACTGCCGACTCTTAACGCCGCTTCCCCCGCCAGTTTAATCGCCCCACTCATACCGGGTGCGCCACCTACTAATAAGGTATGACCGCAATTACCCTTGTGAGACGAACGCCGCCGCCGGGGTAAATAGGTATGTAACGTATGCGCCCCCAACAGATACATATCGGTGGACATTTGTGTATAGACGCTATCCGGCACTTCTAAACGGGTAAACTGCAATGTGCCGCAATAATCACAGGCTTTACCAGTCAGCAAACCCGCTTTCAGACCAATAAAGGTAACGGTCATATCCGCTTCTACTGCCTGCCCACACGCTTGCCCAGTATCGGCATGTAGACCCGAAGGAATATCCACCGCTACCACCGGCGCTGATTGCTCATTGAGCAGGGTAATAGCCTGCGCATAGGCTCCTTCGACTATACGATCCAGCCCGGTACCGAGCATAGCATCCACCATTACATCGGCTTTAGGGAGTTCGCCATCAAACGGCAATACCCGCCCGCCTATTGCCAGAAAATCGGTGTAAGCCTGTTGCGCAGTTTCCCCTAGGCGCAGAACATCACCTAATGATAACAGGGTGACTTGCCAACCTGCCTGTAACGCTAGCCGACCAATCACATAACCATCACCGCCATTATTCCCACCGCCGCATAAAATCGTTACAGATGTGGCAGCTGGCCATGCATACCGAATGTGTTCAAAAGTGGCTTGGCCTGCCCGTGACATCAAGGTGTAAGCAGGAATACCTGCTTCTTGAATCGCTAACCGATCCAGTTCCCTGACTTGGGCAGCCGTGTAAATCCGGTGTTCGACTGCTGTCATATCCATAATCCTTGTTTGACCCGTGTTGCTATAGAGTTTATGCCTATAAGCAAAAAATGAGAGAAAAATACGGATTTTTATATAACACGTTTAACCCTGATTCCCATTATTCCACGTATAGCCCTGTACAAGATGGTATTTAACCAACCACAAGCCTTCTATAGGGAAATAAACATGGCCATGAACTCCAACACACTTGTAGGCAGCGTATTTTTAGCTTGTGCACTCAGTGCTTGCGGTGGCGGTGGTGGCAGCAGTAGTACAGGAACCAATAGCACGACAACGAATACAACCTCAACCAGTGCTTATGGCGGTTCCAAACAGGAAGCACGCATTACGCGCAACAATAGTCTTGCCTTTATTCGTAATTTTAAGCAATCTCAAAATACTGCAGCTAATACAGCCAGTTATAAAAGTGTAAATGCCACGACCGATACGCCCCTACCTTTGACATCTAGTCTGGATAAGGCTATCAAATACAGCCTTGATAATACTCAGCGCTATCAACAACGTGCTGTCAACTCAACTACTGCCTGTGAATACGGTGGTACTTCAAGCTTAAAGGGTGATGTTAATGACTCTGATGGCAGCGGTAGCTTCTCCATACAATTTAATCAGTGCAAAACTAGCTCCAGTTTAACCCTCAATGGGTTAGTCGATATTAATGCTAAGGCATTTAGTACAACGACCAGTGAGGTTCTCCAAGGAACTTTTTACTTCACCAATCTAACCGCTACCGACAGTACTGGCAATTTAATCTTAAGTGGCAAAATTGACAAATTAATAGACTTAACGAATTCCCAAGTTCAATTTACTAGCAATTTATTCTCCTATTCACCTGCAACGGGTGAACAAATCATGGTGGAAAACTTCCAGGAACTGTATGCCTATCTCAATCAAACCGACCTAGCAAGCCTAATCGAAGGGCGCATGTATAACTCTCAATACGGTTATGTGCGTCTAATAACTCCGCAAACACTATATTTTAATAATGGCCTGCCTTACTACGGTGAGTTGGTATTCATTGGTAATCAAGGTACTACCGTGCAAGTGCTTTTCCAGACCGATAAAAGCGTTGTTATCAATGTTGATGAAAATGGCGATGGTGTTTACGACAGTTCAGATCTCTATGAATGGGTAAAAATTTAATTAATAAAAAAATTAATCAACTACTCTTAATACCCACGAGAGACTAGCCTGCTTTTTAGCAGGCTTTTTTTAATTTTTAACCCTTTTTCTCCCAGTTTCCGTATTCAGTTATAGAGTTATAGAAGCAGCCAATAGAACCCCCTGTGATTGCTCCTACCCTTTTAGCACTGATTTAGGAGACTTTAATGAGCTCTTCCTCCAACACCCCAACCGTGGCTTATGGCAAAGCCAGTAAAGGCAATAATCTATTTGATATGAGCAAAAAACCATCTCATGCTGGCGAGACTGCCATGATTGCTACCACGGATTACAGTCAGGATGCAGATGATGGCAAAACCGTTTTATATCAACCCTTAGCAGAAGAGTCTAAAACTGACCCTAAACAATCTTTCATGACTAATGCCGTGGTCGGTTGGGTTGTTATTGTGGCAGGGCCTGGTAAAGGCTTATCACTACCCCTTGGTTATGGCGCTAATACTTTAGGTCGCAATAAAAACCAGCGCGTGGTCTTAGATTTTGGTGATCAACAAATTTCGCGTGAATGCCACTGCATTATTATCTACGAACCGAAAAAACGCCTGTTTTACCTGCAAAATGGCAATAGCGTTAATCTGACCTATCTAGGTTATGGCGAAGATTGCATTCCTGTATTAATGCCGGTAATGCTAGAAAATGGGCAATTTATTCAGGTTGGTCAGACAACTTTGAAATTCATGGCCTTGTGCGGCACAGATTTTGACTGGAATGATTTCAGCGCCTAAAGGAGTGGGTCCATGAAATATGCTAGTCAGCCTGTACTGCCGTTTGATGTAGGTTATGCCTCTCATGCGGGTAAACGTCCGAATCAGGAAGATAATCTTGGTGTTAAAATTTACACGGACAGTGGTTTATTGGCAGTATTATCCGACGGTATGGGTGGCCATGCCGGTGGTGAAATTGCCAGTGAACTGGCAGTACGGACATTTGGCGATTATTTTCCAAAAACTGACGGCACACCTTTAATCCGGCTGGATAAAACCCTACATAAAACTGATCAGGCACTGGCAAATAAGGCGCGTGGCAATAAAGATTTGCAAACCATGGGAGCCACCTTAATTGCCTTGTATGCGCAAGGTTATGAAGTTAGCTGGATTAGTGTCGGTGATTCTTTGTTATATCACTTTAGACGGGGTCAGCTAGATAAACTGAATACCGCTCATACCTTAGGTGAACGTTTCCGCTTATTGCTAGAAAATGGCAGTATTACTCTCGATGATTATAAAGCTGTTGATAAACCGCATGCGCTTACCAGTGCATTAGGCCCTGATAAATTGCACGAAATCGATAGTGGCACATTGCATTTACAGAATCAGGATTTATTAATTATTGCTAGCGATGGTTTATTGACGCTGAATACCAATAACCTAATGCCATTACTTAATCTAGATTTACCTGCGCAAACCTTAGCAGAGACTATTTTACAAGCGGTTTTAGACCAAAATGCTAAACACCAAGATAATACCAGTTTGATTGTGATTCGAAAGCCTGTACACAAAAAAGCAGCATTTTTCACATTCAAACGCATCATAGCATTAGGTAGTCTTTTCTTATGTATTTTTAGCGGGGCCTATTGGTTTTTTAATCTTAAGGATCAGCGCAATACTCTTAATAATCAATCATCAGCCACTACGCCAGTGCCACTTACTCCGGCTCTTACGCGTGCGACTCCAGCGGGCGCGCCCCCACCACTGACTCAATCACCACCTACGCCACCTTCCACAGCCGAGCATAAGGAGCTATTACATGAGCCCGTTAAACCCACACCTACAGCCACGCCACCAACACCGGTTTTACCTAATGTTGAGAACCCACCTAAGACTCAATCAATAGAAAACCCTGTTATAACGCCTACTAACCATTCAAGCATTAAAACGCCTGAACCCTTGAAAACAGCCACGACTGAGCATGATTTATGGCATCGCGCCAAATATTTTTTTAATCACTTATTAGATTAAACCAAGATTACTCGCTATTAGAATGGAGATTTGATAGCCATGATTAAACAATCTTTGTTAGGCATACTTTTAATGGTTATGTCTTTTAGTTTATACGCTGATATTAATGAAAGCATTACCAAAACTCAGCAAGGGGTTATCTATATTGTTAGTTCAGGCGTTGATGAAAAAGGTAAGGAGATTGGTGGCACTGGCACTGGCTTTTTAATTGACAATGATAAAAAACTAGTGGTAACCAATTTCCATGTTATTGAGACCTCGCTTGGGCAAGGAAAAATTTTCATTGCTGATGGTGGCCTTAAAAATGATGATTTCAAAAGCGCCACTGTCATCGCCAGCTCACCTCAATTGGATTTAGCTTTATTACAAGTACCCGCTCTAAAAGAGCGTCCAGCATTAAGCATTGTCGATTCTAAGGCAACGGATAATAGTATTATTGAAGGTCAGGATGTCTGGTCGATTGGTTTTCCTAGCATTAGCCAAGAATGGAGTCTCACAACCGCCTATAAGCTGGATCAAAATAATCAACTTAAAAAAGAAGATTTTGCCAGCATGGAAAAAGATATTCTTACCCCTACCTTAGATAAAGGCATTATTAAAAAAGTAACGCAAACACGCACTTGGGGTGAGCAAACTAATGGTCTAACCAGTCAAACCTCGGCAATCAATATTTTGCACCATTCAGCCGATGTCAATCATGGCAATAGCGGTGGCCCTTTGGTTAATGATTGCGGCATGGTTGTGGGTGTCAATACGCTAGTCGATAACCGCGATGTTAATACCATTAATAAAGCCCTAAGTGCGATAGATTTGGTGGCCTTTCTGGATAAAAACGGCGCTAACTATCATAAAACCTCGGGTATTTGTACGCCTATTGCTGCGACTAAACCGGCACCCGTTTCGACAACTACCTCAGTCAGTAAGACTGACTCAGCGGGCTTAAATGGCTGGTATATCGGTGGCTTGGCTTTATTGACACTCACGCTATTAAGCGGTTGGTGGATACTGAATAAACGCCGTCTTCCGGTCAATTTACAAGCCGAAGCCGTTAGCTTGCCATTAACCGCTACGCCAAAACTTGCGAACGGAACCACCAGTCAATATTACCTGCAAGGACTGGATCATTACCATGATCTGTATTTTCCCTTGCATGACAACGCTATCCAGCTTGGTCGTATGCATAACGGCAATGATTACAGTATTGATGATGATTCAGTCTCCCGTCAGCACCTGAATCTACGTAAAGAGGCCAACGGTTGGGTAGCAATTGGTCGTGATACGGTTAATGGCACCAGCATCAATGGGGTAGAACTCAAAGCGCACGAAGTACGCAACCTGTTACCCAATGATATTTTGCAACTTGGCCGAGTGCGCTTGGTACTACATAAAACCTAAGTTTTTTTCACCGCCCCCTTCCTAGGAGTCATACCTATGCATCGTCAAGCATTACCCAAAGGCACTCACTTGCAAGAATACGAGTTACAGGAAGTACTCGGCAGTGGCGGCTTCGGCATTGCGTATCTAGCGTATGACCATCACCTTAATCAGGCGGTAGTGATTAAAGAATACCTACCGGGTGGTTGGGCGGTTAGATTATCCGGCAATACCGTGGTGGCAACTTCCGCTAAGGATGAAGAACAATTCCAATGGGGATTGGAACGCTTTCTAAGCGAAGCCCGCACCCTGGCAAATTTTCGCCGTTATCCCAATATTGTGTCCGTATTAAGCTTCTTTAAGGCCAATAATACCGGCTACATGGTCATGGAATACGCAGGCCCTATGAGCCTGCAGGATTATCTGGATGAGCATCAGATCCTCAGCGAAGAACAGGTCATGGCTATTTTATTGCCTTTGCTGCAGGCCTTAGACCGTATCCATGCTGCGCAATTGATTCACCGCGATATTAAACCGGGCAATATTATTATTAATGCGGAAGGGCAGCCGGTATTAATTGATTTTGGCTCAGCGCGCCATGCCTTTGGTGAACGTACCATGACCTTAACCTCATTGGTAACCCATGGCTATTCACCGTTTGAACAATACACCAACACTGGTAAACAAGGGCCATGGACGGATATTTATGCCCTTTCAGCGGTATTATACCGTTGTGTCACCGGTAAAGTTCCCCCAACCGCAACCGATCGCATGGCGATTGAGGCCCCGGCCTTGCTGACCCGCGAACAAATTAAAGGGAAATACAGCCCGGCATTACTAGCAGCCATTGATTGGGGCTTGCAGGTATCAGTGGCTAAACGCCCGCAATCTGTCAGTGAATGGCGGCAAAAATTATTGCCAACCAAAGCCACTACGCAGGCATCATTACCGCCACCACCAACGACTGCGCCAAAACCTGGACAAGCCAATCCTTATGTTATTGTCGCATTAGTGCTCGGCATATTGGGTGTATTGGGGATAGGTGCTTATCAGGTCGGCAATTGGTTGGCCTATGTCAAGAATCGTTCCCAGCAAACCTCGGTTCAAGACTCAACCACCAGCGGTCAAAATCAACTGGCAGCACCTTCACAGGAAGATATGACGATTGCTACCGATACAGTTCAGCAAATCTTGCGTTATGCCAAGCAATTACAAGGGGATTTGCCCACATTTGCACAAGCCCAAACCACTATGGAGCAACTGAATAGCGAGATCCAAACCTTACAGCAAAGCAAGACCAGCAGTAAAAATAAGCAAGCCTTGCAAGAACTGCAGCAACAACACGCTGAACTTACTACGTTTGCCGAGAACTACACCCAGACTTATCGCGCTTATCAGCAAGAAATCCGCAAACTGTGTAATTTTCCAGTCGCTTATCTGCATGACTCAAGAATAGTAGCAGCTGCAAATGCTAGCGAGGAGAATCTGAACATTATTCTGGATCACCGCCAACGTTTATGTGCTGATGCACCCGCTGAAGATACCCATCAGGCTATTTTTCAAGGTATCCGCGAGCTGCGCTAACAAACAAAAGGCTCCTACCAAACAGCAGGAGCCTTTGCGCGCTCACCCATTAAACGGAGAGAGAGTTAGTAAACATCGCGCTGATAACGATGTTCACCCATAAGCTGTTCTAACCAAGCAGCGGCATCGACGGCATTAATATTGCGTTGAGAAGCAACAATCTCGATCAACGCATTATGCACATCTTTAGCCATACCATTCATATCGCCGCAGACATACAAATACGCGCCTTCCTGTAACCATTGATAGACTTCGGCAGCTTCTTCCAGCAAGCGATGCTGTACATACACCTTGCGCGCCTGATCCCGCGAAAACGCCACACTCATACGTTCCAGCGTGCCATTGGCCAAGAACTGTTGCCATTCGGTCTGATACAGGAAATCAGTACGGAAGCGTTGTTCACCAAAGAACAGCCAGCTATTACCGCTAATACCTTGCGCTTCGCGTTCAAATAAGAAGCTACGAAACGGTGCCACGCCGGTGCCTGCCCCAATCATAATGATTTTGGATTCCGCGCTGGCAGGCAGTTTGAAATGCGCATTCGGTTTAATATGCACGGCGGCTTTATCACCGGCTTGCAAGCGTGCCAACCAGTTAGAAGCAGCTCCCAAATGCGTACGGCCATTGAAATCATATTCCACTCGTTTGACCAGTAAGTGGACTTCATCCGGGTGCGCATTGGGGCTGGAGGCAATCGAATATTGACGCGGTTGCAACGGACGCAAGATATCAACTAAGGCTTGCGCTTCTACTTTGCCGGGGAATTGACGGAATACGTCCGCCCAATCGGCGGCATACAGCCATTCCTTGAGGTTGTTCTTGTCATTAGCAGCTGCGAGCAATTCGGCATGGCCAATGTATTCGGCATACATTTTCATCTGCCGACGCGTCAGGGTAGAAAGCTCGCGCTGGTTAACTAACGCATTATATAAATCCGTCACTTGCCCATTAATATTGACTGGCGTGTGGCGATCTAACCCACTGAGGCTTAATACCTCTTCAACCAAAGTCAGATCATTGGCCACTGCTACTGCCAAAATATCGCCCGGCTCGTATTGCAAGCCTGAATCTTCCAAGGAAAATTCCAGATGCAGCACATCTTTAGAAGAGCCGCTATCGGTCAGATTAATGGAGCTGAGTAATTCAGATTGAAACGGATTTTCAGCGGTGTATTCGCGCCCTTGGGTGGCTGCAGCGGTATGGGCAGGTGCGCATTGAATGCTGGTATCCACCTTATTATTCGGGGTTTTCTGCACAATTTGCTGCTGCCATTCAGCGGATGGGGTGGCGAAATCGACATCGCAATCCACTCGCGCTAACAATGGCTTAGCACCGAGTTCGGCTAAACGTTGATCCAACACCAACCCGGTTTGGCAAAATTCTTCATAACTCGAATCCCCCAAAGCCAGAACCGCGTATTCGAGAGCTTCCAGACGCGGGGCACGCTCACTGAGCAAAAAGCTGAAAAAGGCGCGTGCATCATCGGGGGGTTCGCCATTGCCATGCGTACTGATGACTGCAATCAGGCGTTGTTCTTTCTTTAATTGCTGCGGGCGGTAATCTTTCAGATTCAGCACGACAGCTTCAGCGCCATGCGATTGCAAGCGTGCGTGTAATTGTTCGGCAATTTTTTTGCTATTACCGGTTTGGCTACCGTAGACAATAGTGGTTTTCAGGGCATTAGCAGCGAGCGGTGCGGCAACCGCAGTACCGTGAGCAAACGGGGTAAATTGCTGATCCATGCCGCTGCTTAACCCGGACAGATACCCGCTTACCCACGCTAATTGCGCAGGGGTAAGACCATGCACTGCTTTAGAAACCTGTTGTAATTGTTCGGGGGTCAGCAACATGCTGCTACTCCTGCAAGATAGACTGAATTCCCGGTAGTATCGTGAAAAACACAAAGCGAAAAAAACGATATATTTCGATATGAATATCTATATAAGCGATAAATGGCCCGTAAGCACGTTTAACCCTATAGACGAGCCTTTTCCGTATAGCCCTGTGAATCAGAACGGAGTTATAACCTTTATTAACCCTTCACGTTTAGGAATCTGCCGCGTGTTACCGTATTCCTCACCTGCATTACCTGCCTTATCAAGACTGACTATCGCCAGCCTATATTTGTGGTCCATAGCAGCAGGGGCAGACGCGCCAACACCCGCGCCCAATGTGCCCCCTATTGAACCCCAAATGGTGGATATTCCCGCTGGCCAATTCACCATGGGCTGTGTGGATGGGCGTGATAATGTGTATCTGTTTGACAAATGTACTGAAATAGCTGATGAACTACCTGCACACAAGGTCACAGTAAAAGCCTTTCAAATGGGTAAATACGAAGTCACCGTTGCCGAATGGGCTGTATGCGTAGCAGCTGGGGCCTGTTCAGACCCAAAATATATCGATGAAAACTGGAATCAGGGCAGACATCCCGTTACCCATATTAGCTGGGATGCCAGCCAAATCTACCTCGCATGGCTGAACAAGCGTACTGGCAAACACTATCGTTTACCAACAGAAGCCGAATGGGAATATGCAGCGCGCGGCGGCGGCAATACTGCTCATCCATGGGGCAATGTTATGGGTAAGAATAAGGCCAATTGCCATAACGCTTTCTGTCAGGATGCTTTTGAAACCCTCTCACCAGTAGGAAGTTTTGCGGCTAATGCTTATGGTTTATACGACATAGAGGGCAATGTGGCGGAATGGTGTCAAGACCAGTATCACAACCATTACCAAGGTGCACCCAACGATGGCAGTGCATGGGTCAAGGGAAATGCCCCTGAACGGGTATTGCGTGGTGGCACATGGGAATCAATTGAGCTGGACTTGCGCTTGGCTAGCCGAGGTAGCCTTCCCCCTGATGGCTATTCCTCCGACACAGGCTTCCGACTGGTCCTTGATCAAGAATAAGCTATATATCTCCTCCAACCTTTCTCCCACAGATGAGGAAGGGGCCGATTAGGCGGCGTTTTGGGCTAATAACGTTTGCACAGTGGCCACGGGTAGGCCCGTCATGTCGGCAATGGTGGCGATGTCTAAACCTTTGGCTGCCATTGCAGTGACGACTTTTGTCATGCCAATTTTCTCACCTTTTTCGATGCCGATTTTTTCACCTTTTTCGATGCCGATTTTTTCACCTT
>CAZCJE010000067.1:12437-18024 GCA_964498805.1 uncultured Thiothrix sp. | reverse complement strand
AATCTGATGCCAAACCGGAAATCTTCGACGCTTTGGTACCATCTGGCAATTCCAGCTCAAAGCGGGTAATCACCGGGCCAGGGTCTTGCGCGACTACTTTAACATCGCGAATACCATAATGACCCAATGCCTCAACCAGTTTTTTAGCCAGTTCACGCAAACGTTCCTGTGATTGCGTAACCCGTTCCGCTGGTGGAGGATGCAGTAAACCTAAACGTGGCAAAATCATTAAACCGGGGCGCTCAGGATTCGGCAGAATTTCTTCCAAGCGGCTTTTGGCGGTCGCAGCCGTTTTGGACTTTTTGCCATTACCATTGCTATTACCATTCCCATTGGCAGGCGTTTTATTCTCAGGCTCAGGTATTTTGCTGTCTTGGGCTTGAGATTGAACTTGCAACTGATTCCTACCAGAAAAATCCGGAATATCTAGCACTGGTTCCTGACGCCCGCGATTACTTGATCGTGGCAAGGATTTAAGTTCAGTTACATCCACCCCTTCCCGTACCGGAATTGCGTGTTTACCAGCATTAATACCGGTAGTGCGTTGCAACCAATCGAGGGCTTTATCCACGGAGTTTTGCCCATCGCGCGCTAAATCCTTGGATGCATTAGCCGTGTCCGGTGCTGGTGTAGTGACCTTATTGGCATTAGGTAAGGCGAGGGTTTTGCTATTTTTGGATTTGTTAGGGGCGGTAGCAGGCGAGGTTTGCAAACGTTCAAACAGTAATAGAATCCAGTCGCCCAGTTTTTCCGTGACTCTAGCCCAAGAAATATCCCCAACAATGGTAATACTGCCTAAAAACAGCGACAGCAAAAATAATACCGAACCAAAGTAGCCTAGAAAGGTGCGCATGAAAAAGTTGCCGACTACCTGCCCGAGTAAACCGCCTCCCATGCCGGTGGGATACGGTTCAAGCAATAGGTGGGCCAATCCTGCACCCGATAATAAGGTTAATAATGCACCAAAGCCGGTTATTATATCATTGATGCCGCCGACAGGATTATTCGGGTTTTTCATATGGGGGCCAACACGAAATGCGGTCAGACCAAGTACAACCAAAACCACAGGCAAAGCATAGGCCAGATAACCTAACAGGCCTATCAGAAAATTAGCCAACCAAGCGCCATTACAACCGGCCAGATTTGCACAGGCTCCTATGCGACTATCGTGACGAAAAGGCCCTGGGTCCATATCGTTGTAAGAGAGTAGTGCCAATAGGATCACGGCAGCAATGCCAAGGAAAATGATCACGCTGGCCTGTTGTAAACTCAGGCGTTTTTTCTGATTGAGAATAACCTTAGCCAAACTTATATCCCTGTCGCTTAATCCCCTCATTATAGGGATTGTTTTTCTGTTTACTACTTTACCCCATGGTGTCGGTCACATAGGATTGGGCAATTCAATCTCAATGCGGATAATCCTAGGATCCGCCCTAACAGGAGAATTATACATGAATCAACCACAACATTGTCCCTTGCTCATCTTAGGTTCTGGCCCTGCTGGCTACACAGCTGCTGTGTATGCAGCCCGTGCCAACCTCAAACCAGTATTAATTACTGGCATGTTGCAAGGCGGACAATTGATGACCACCACGGAGGTAGATAACTGGCCAGGTGATCATGCTGGCGTCATGGGTCCCGAGCTGATGGAGCGCATGCAAAAACATGCCGAGCGCTTCGACACGCAGATTATTTTCGATTATATCCATACCGTTGATCTGCAAAATCGCCCATTTACACTTACGGGTGACAACAGCACCTATACTTGTGATGCACTGATTATTGCTACTGGCGCATCTGCCATGTATCTGGGTCTGGAATCAGAAGAAAAGTTCAAAGGTAAAGGCGTGTCGGCCTGTGCGACCTGTGATGGCTTCTTTTATCGCAACCAACGCGTAGCAGTAATCGGTGGGGGCAATACAGCTGTAGAGGAAGCACTTTACCTTTCTCACATTGCATCAGAAGTCATTTTGGTGCATCGCCGTGAAGAATTACGTGCCGAAAAAATTCTTCAACAACAACTTTTTGATAAAGTTGAACAAGGCAAAATCAAGGTAATGTGGCATTATGTACTTGATGAAGTATTAGGCGATAATGCGGGCGTGAACGGAATGCGTTTACGCAACGTCTTAACGCAAGAGAAACAGGACATCGCCGTCCACGGTGTTTTCATAGCCATTGGACATAAACCTAATACCGGCATTTTCGAGGGGCAACTAGAAATGCACGGTGGTTATATCAAAGTCAAAAGCGGCCTCGATGGGAATGCAACTGCTACTAGTGTCGATGGCGTTTTTGCGGCAGGCGATGTTATGGATCATGTTTACCGTCAAGCTATTACGTCCGCAGGCACTGGCTGTATGGCAGCATTGGACGCTGAAAAATATCTCGACCTTTTGGCGAAGAAAGGAGTTTGATTGTTACCACGCACACTTAGCTTAACATTACTGGATGCCAACTGGCCGGAAGAGCCTTTTCCTCCGGTGGAAGTGGCTTGGGATGAACCAAACGGTTTGCTAGCAGTCGGTGGGGATTTAAGTACCCCACGTCTGTTGAATGCCTACAAGGCGGGAATTTTCCCGTGGTTTGGCCCGCGCGAACCGATTTATTGGTGGTCACCTGACCCCCGTGCGGTGCTATTCCCAGAAAAAATCCGCATTACCCGTAGCCTGCGCAAATCCATGCGTAATAAGGGGTATCGAGTGACTTTTGATACCTGCTTTGCGGATGTGGTGGATGCATGTGCCGCTCCACGTACTTATACTAACGGCACCTGGATTACCCACGAAATGCATACGGCGTATTGCCTGCTGCATGCCCGGGATATTGCTCATTCTATTGAAGTGTGGAATCCAGCCGGGGAGTTAGTAGGCGGCTTATATGGGGTTGTGACCGGCGGCGTTTTCAACGGCGAATCTATGTTTAGCCGTGAAGCCGATTCTTCCAAAATGGCTATGGTGGCTATGGCCTACCATTTGCAAAAATGGGGTTTCACGGTCATTGATTGCCAGATTGCCAATCCTCATTTGTTAAGCATGGGTGCTGAAAACATTCCACGTCGTGATTATCTGGACTTGTTGCAGGCCAATTTGCACAAGCCGCCCGTCCGTTGGGAGGTCGATGAAGCTTTCGACCTCTCTACGTGGGAACCGCGTTAACTAACGCATTGACAGATCATACAATAGCAACAATAAAACTTTCGGATATCCTCTTATGTATGATGACACCATACCTAAACCGCCTTTTAGTGCCGAGGAACTACGTATCCTCGGCTGTTTATTGGAAAAACAACTGACAACTCCTAACACCTATCCCTTAACGTTTAATTCGCTAACATTAGCGTGTAATCAAAAAAGCAGCCGCGAGCCGGTTTTAAATTTGAGCGAACAGCAAGTGGCCAGCATTGCCAAAGATTTGGTAGAAATGGGTTGGGCTACTATTCAAAATACCGAACGCGCTCAGCGGGTGGAACATCGTGTCCAGCGTCATATCAAGCTCTCAGCGCAACAACAGGCTATTCTGGCTGTGTTGTTATTACGTCAGCCACAAACCCTTAATGAGTTAAAAATCCGTACCGAACGCATGGCAGATTTTGCCAATACTGACGATATTCGTGCGATCCTTGAGGACTGGATGCAACTTGAGCCGCCATTGGTCATACGCTTACCAGCCAGTGCAGGACGCCGTGAAGATCGTTATTTTCATCACTTAGGTACTGAAAATGTGGCTACTTTGCAACAAGACCTTACCACGTCGGACTCACCTACCCTGCCATCTCAACCTGATACCTATGCGCACCTGGAAGCACGTATCAATGAATTGGAAAAGCGTTTAGCGGCTTTGGAAAAACAGTTGCTTTAGTCACTGGTATAAAGCTTGCTACATTAGCAGGTCTGTAGATTTGACAGTCACCGGTAGCAAGCTTTATATGAACACCAACAGTGCTCTTGGCGGGCAACTGACGATTTATTTACACCTTCAACAGCAAGCTGTACAGACAGTGCAAATTGCTTGCAATCGCCCGCGTCTGCCAACCCAATTTTTGGCACAAAAGCCCGTTGAAGCCGCTCCGACACTAGTTGGCATGCTCTTTAGTCTGTGTGGTACAGCACAGACTATTGCATCCCAACGCGCCTGCGCACAAGCCCTTGGTCAACCCATAGACGCTAAAAAATTCGCCCAGCAAGATTGGCAGGTAACGCTTGAAAGCCTGTTTGAACATGTGTTGCGTTTGTCACAAGCTTGGAGCCAGGCTGTCCATTGCCCGCCATTAGCCGCTACCAGCCTACAACAGGTATTCCAACTTAAACGAGAATTATTAGGTCAGACCGCCAACGCGCAGCAAGCTATGCAGGCTTGGTTGGAACAAATTCTGCTGGGTCTACCCATGCAGGCTTGGCTTTTTTACCTTGAACAAGGTGATTGGGAGACGCTTAGTCAACACGGTCATATTGGTCAATTAATCAGTGCTATTGTAAAAAACGGTTGGCAACGCTTGGGTAATCAGCCTGTACCAGCCTTACCCGCTGTGAGTTTGCAATGGTGGTCTGAACGTTTACAGATGGCCGATGCTGAACCATTTATGGCTACGCCAACGTTTGCAGGACAAACCTGTGAGACCTCAACGTTAACCCGCCAATCCCAACACCCCGCCTTACAAACTTGTATCAAGCAATATGGCTACGGTTTATTAACGCGTTTACTGGCGAGAGTGGTAGATTTGTTGGTAAGGTGGGATACAGCAGTCAATCTCTCCAGTGTTGAGACAACGCCAGTACGTGACCTATTGCTAGCAAATGAAGGTATTGCTTGCATAGAAACAGCGCGTGGTTTACTGGTACATCGGGTCGTTCAGCAGGATGGTTTGATTCAACACTATCAGATAGTGGCTCCAACTGAGTGGAATTTTCACCCTTATGGATCGTTATATCCTATGCTGACTGGTTTACCTGTGCATGACAAGATGACATTACCTGCACAAGCACGGGCCTTGATCACCGCGTTAGACCCGTGTGTGACTTATCAATTGGAGATTATCCACGATGCATGAAATGTCATTGTGTGAAAGCGTATTACAGGTTTTGGAAACCGAAGCGGCTAAACAACAGTTCACTAAAATCAAGACCGTGTGGCTGGAAATCGGTACACTGGCAGGGGTAGAAACTGAAGCCATGCGTTTTTGCTTCGATGTAGTCACACGTCATACGCTGGCGGATGGTGCCAAACTGGAAATTATTGAAAGCCCCGCGCAAGCGTGGTGCCTGAATTGCTCACAGACAGTAACGGTTACTCAGCGCTATGATGCTTGTCC
Organism: uncultured Thiothrix sp.; assembly: GCA_964498805.1. Classification (GTDB taxonomy): domain Bacteria; phylum Pseudomonadota; class Gammaproteobacteria; order Thiotrichales; family Thiotrichaceae; genus Thiothrix. The sequence continues at coordinate 12,713 of CAZCJE010000067.1, read as the reverse complement.
GCTCTGTGGCAGCCACCAATTGCAGGTAACGGGCGGGGAACAACTGCGCATCAAGGAACTGGAGGTAGAATAATGTGCACTGTGTGTGGCTGTGGTGAAGGCGAAGTCCAAATCGAGGGTCTAGGCCCTTATCATTTGCTCAATAGTCATTCACATGTCTTTATACGCGGTAACCAGCCTGTGCATCACCATGATCATACCCATGACCACGCTCCTATCGAGGCTGATGCGCATACGCATGATTACGGACAAGGCCCAGCACATGCGCACGCCCCC
>CAZCJE010000067.1:0-12337 GCA_964498805.1 uncultured Thiothrix sp. | reverse complement strand
GGCTGATGCGCATACGCATGATTACGGACAAGGCCCAGCACATGCGCACGCCCCCGGCCTGAGTCAAGCGCGTATGGTGCAAATCGAACAAGATATTTTGGGCAAGAATAATCAATACGCCAACCATAACCGGCACTGGTTTAGTGAGCACACAACCCTAGCCCTGAATCTGGTTTCCAGCCCCGGTTCTGGCAAAACTACCTTGTTGACCGAAACCTTGCACCGCTTGCAAGGGCAATTACCGTTAGCAGTCATTGAAGGCGACCAACAAACTAATCACGATGCAGAACGTATTCGTGCAACCGGCGTGCAAGCCCTGCAAATCAATACTGGCAAAGGCTGTCATCTGGATGCGCATATGGTCGGGCATGCGCTGCAAGCATTAACCTTAGCTGACGGTGGTATAGTCTTTATTGAAAATGTTGGCAACCTAGTATGCCCAGCTGCGTTCGATTTAGGCGAAGCCCATAAAGTTGTTATTCTGTCGGTGACTGAGGGTGAAGATAAACCGCTGAAGTATCCGGATATGTTCCATGCCGCTGATTTGATGATCCTCAACAAAATCGACCTGCTACCCTATTTACGTTTTGATGTATCCCAATGCGAGCAATACGCGCGTCGTGTTAATCCTAATATTCAGATTTTGCAACTCTCGGCGACCAGTGGTGCAGGTATGGAAGCGTGGCTAGATTGGTTACACCAGCGCCTGCCCGTTAATGCCACACAGCGGCGCTAACCTTATACAAGGGATTTTCAATGAACAATAAGCAGCAATTGTTAGTCGTACTGGCCTTATTCGCTGGGCTAATGGTGTTATGGCTTCTTAAACAAGACCCACAGCTGAATCAGCTTAAAGCCGTATTACAAAACGATAGCGAATTGCAGGCTTATCCTTATCATGTGCATATTATGAAAATCGAAGATGGCGTGGTTACCCTCAGCAGTCCACGCTCTGCCGAAGTCTCAGTACTGCAATTCTTGCAAATTGCTTTTCCCCAGTTAGATACCAGCAATCCAGATTCCCCTAGTATGATTGCTGCCCAGAAACAGTTAGCACATATTCAGGAAAAATCTGCCAAGCTGATTCGTGCCCAACCCGGTATCAAGGATACGCAATGGGAAATTGATCGCGACTGGTATGCCAATCATGGCCTGATTGTACCTTAGTCAAGTTGGGTGGGTAGGCCAAATAGCTTTACCCGCCAACAATAAGGCCATTTCCAGCATTTCATCCCACAAACGTTGCGGGTAGCGGGAAACATCCTTACCTACCCCTTTGCTATGCTGGTCTAACCACGCCGCGCGTTGAAATAATAAAGGCCACTGAGCACGCGCCATGCGTCGCAACGCTTTTTGAAATAGCATTTGGCGATTTTTAGGCATCCGTGCCATTAGGTGTTGGTTGGAAAGATTAACCCGCTCATTTTCACAACCGCTATACAACTGCCGCAGCAAGTCGGTGAGTGCCCACACCAATAACGGTGTTGCAGTATCCTCTTCCTGTAACACCTGCATAATATGGCGGATACGCGCCATATCTGCCCCTAAAATGGCATCGTTCAGATCAAACACACTATAACGCGAACTATCTGCTACTACCGCCATAATATCGTCAGCGGTCAAAGGTCGATTGCCATACAGTAAGACCAATTTGCCAATTTCCTGCTGTGCGGCCAGCAAATTGCCTTCAACCCGTTCGGTCAGATAGTAAATCGCTTCATCAGTCGGTTTTAAACCGGCAGCTTGCATACGTCTTGCTACCCAAGCACGGGTTTGTGGGGGCGATAAATCCCAGATTTGCACCAGAACCCCAACCTGTTCCAACGTCTTAACCCACGCAGCACTTTTACAGGTCTTATCCAGTTTGCTGGTTTGCAAGAGCAAAATTTTGTCTGAAGGCAAGCAATCCAAATAATGCTGCAAGGCTTTGGCACCTGTTACCCCGACTTTGCAAGTAGGCATACGAACATCCAACAGTTTGCGTTCAGCAAACAATGACAAGGCACCCGCAGCGTCATACAAGCTGCTCCAATCAAATTGTGGGTCAACACTTAAGACATCGCGTTCGCTAAACCCTTGTTTTGCAGCGGCTCGGCGCACAGCATCCGCTGTTTCCATTACCTGCAAAGGCTCATCACCAGTAATCAAATACACGGGCGCAAGGTTATGTTTTAAGTGTTCATCAATCTGTTCAGGCCGTACTTGCATGCCAAGACTCAGTCAAAGGAGAAACAAAAAATACTATCACATCAAGTTTTTTAAGTTGTTTTTGTTTAGAATCCCCACGTATCTTCTTAATGTCAGTGTCAAACAAGATAGTCGATGAAAGCGAAACTAATGGTAGCTGTAAGTACAATTGCGGCAGGAACCTTTGCGAGCAGTGGTATAGCAATAGCGGATGACGGGCGTGACTTGAAGGTTAACAACCCCACCGTTGCCAAAACTGTTGTACGTCCGCGCATTTGCCAAACCCAGGTACTAGTACCAGCGGTTTATCAAAAACGGGATGAAAAAGTCCAAGTTTATGAAGGTGCTACTACCTATACCACTACGGCTGCACAAACCTCTACCGGGGAACGCAAGATAAAAGTGGCAGATGGTTATACCGATTACGAAATCCTTCCACCCGTGTTCAAAGACGTAACCGAAACCGTGGAGATTGCAAGGGAGCGCGTGGAAATTGAGACCATTCCAGCCACATACAAAACGCTAAATCGCCAAGTCAAAATTCGCGAAGCCACTCAGCGTTGGAACCCTGCTTGTGGAGCAGTCAATGACACCACGGAAAACAGCATACCGGCTCACTGTTTAATCAAAATACCTGCCGAATACCAAGAGGTTAAACAGGAAATTGTCGATATGCCCGCCCGTACGGTGAAAAAAATTGTTCCTGCTCAAACCAAAACCATTACCCGTAAAGTGTTGGTTGAACCGGCCAAAATCGTGGTTAAGAACGTTTATCCGCAATACACCAATGTGGCGTTAAACTACATTAGCCATTCGCCAGTCGTCATGACCAGCAAACAGGATTCGCGTTATATCAGCATACCGGCTTATCAACAGCTTCGCCCGGAACGCCTGCAAACTATGGCGGCATGGTGTGAAGACAATCTTCAGGCAGAAAATCTCCAATTAGTGCAACAACGTCTGCAGCAGCTAGGTTATTACCAAGGCTCCTTACACGGACAACTGGATACCAACACTCGTACAGCCCTGTTAGATTTTCAGGAAAGCCAAGGTCTAGCTACAGGCGCACTAACCTTGCAAACCTTGCAAAAATTGGGCATTCACTAACCTGTTGCTCTATTTCCGCTACACTGTTGTGCAACTATACCTATTAAAAAATACTGATCATTGTGCACCCGTTGAATGAACAATCTCTAACCATCTACGCTAGCTTAGCAGCTAGCGGCTCTTTTTAGATTGATGCCAAGACGCTTCCTGCAAGATTCTAAACCCTTCAGGAAGCGTTTGATCAAAGCTTATGCAGAATGGTTTTAGTGAGTGTTTATACTTCTGTCAGATATTCATCAGGTAGACAACAACCCTATGGTAGTCTTACCCGGTTACATCAAAACAATTAACAGAATTCAGCGTTTTTACGCGGAATTGCTGCATATCGCGACTATTCTGTGTAAAATCCTGCATCTTCGTGGAGTTCTGCAACAACAAGGCATCGTTCAAATGGCAAGCATCCTTTTGCTTAATGGGCCAAATCTTAACCTTTTGGGTAAGCGTGAACCGGGACATTATGGGAATCTAACCCTACCAGACATTGAGTCCCGACTGACAACACTGGCCAACCAACAACATCACACCTTACTGTGTTATCAGAACAATGTAGAGGGCCTGTTAGTCGATCGCATCCATCAAGCCATGGATGAAAAAATCGACTTTATTTTGATAAATCCAGGTGCTTATACCCACACCAGTATTGCCATACGGGATGCCTTACTCGGGGTTGCTATCCCGTTTATCGAAATACATCTGTCCAATGTACACCGTCGGGAACCTTTCCGACACCACTCCTATCTGTCGGATATAGCTGAGGGTGTCATTTTAGGGCTTGGCGCATTGGGCTATGAACTTGCACTGTATGCAGCCATACAGAAATTAAACAAACAAGATAGGGTAATGACCCATGATGGACGTTCGTAAAATACAAAAATTAATTAGCCTGCTGGAAGGCAGCGATGTTGCAGAAATTGAGATTAAAGAGGGCGAGGATTCCGTTCGTATCAGCCGCCTAAACTCTGGCATGGTAATGCCTACCGTTATGCAACAGCCACAACATTTCTATGCACCACCGATGGCTGCAGCAGCACCAGCCCCTGCAGCAGCTGCCCCTGCGGCGGTAGAAACTGCTAGTGCAGCACTGCCTACTGGCCATGTGGTGGAATCGCCTATGGTAGGGACGTTCTACCGTTCTTCCTCCCCAGGCGCGAAACCTTTTGCCGAGGTCGGCCAATCTGTCAAGGTCGGTGATACCTTGTGCATTATTGAAGCCATGAAAATGCTCAATCAGATTCAGTCTGACAAAACTGGCGTTATCAAAGCCATTTTGGTGGAAAATGAACAGCCCGTTGAATTCGGTCAACCGCTGTTTATCGTTGAATAATTGTTGTGCTTGGTTCACACCACCTTCGAGGTGACAACATGTTAAAAAAAGTACTGATCGCAAACCGGGGTGAAATCGCCTTGCGTATTTTGCGTGCGTGCCGGGAACTGGGCATCAAGACAGTAGCGGTTCACTCCACAGCAGACCGTGACCTCAAGCATGTCAGACTCGCGGATGAATCCGTTTGTATTGGGCCACCGCGTTCCATTGACAGTTACCTGAATATCCCCGCGATTATTAGTGCGGCGGAAGTGACCGGGGCAGATGCTATTCACCCCGGCTACGGCTTTTTATCCGAAAACGCCGATTTTGCTGAACGCGTAGAATCGAGCGGCTTTATTTTCATTGGCCCACGCGCAGAAACCATCCGTTTGATGGGCGACAAAATCTCTGCCAAAGAAGCCATGGTAGCCGCTGGTGTGCCTTGCGTACCCGGCTCGGATGGCGCGGTTCCGGAAGATCCAAGCGAATGCCTGCAAATGGCAGAAAAAATCGGTTATCCAGTAATCATCAAAGCCACTGGCGGTGGTGGCGGGCGCGGTATGCGCGTTGTCAACCAAGCTATTGACTTAATCGACTCCATTGCCATGACCCGTGCCGAAGCCAAAACCGCTTTTGGCAATGATGTGGTCTATATGGAGAAGTTCCTCGAACATCCACGCCATATCGAATTCCAAGTATTGGCTGACTCCTATGGCAATGCCATTCATCTGTGTGAACGCGACTGTTCCATGCAACGCCGCCATCAAAAGGTGGTTGAGGAAGCGCCCGCTCCGGGTATTACGATCGAACAACGTAGCCGTATTGGCAACCGTGTGGCTGAAGCTTGTCGCAAGATTGGCTATCGTGGTGCGGGTACCTTTGAATTCTTGTATGAAAACGGCGAGTTCTACTTTATTGAGATGAACACCCGCCTACAGGTGGAACATCCGGTAACGGAATTAATTACCGGCATTGATTTGGTTAAACAACAATTACTGGTCGCAGCAGGCGAAAAACTTGCCATCAAGCAAGAAGACATTATCCCCCATGGCCATGCGATTGAATGCCGTATCAATGCGGAAAATCCGGACACCTTCGCTCCCTCTCCAGGCAAGATTACGCGCTATCATGCCCCCGGTGGTTTAGGTATACGGGTTGATTCGCATATCTATGCCGACTATACCGTACCGCCTTATTACGACTCGATGATTGGCAAACTGATTGTGCATGCAGAAGATCGCGCTACCGCTATCAACCGTATGCACGGGGCCTTAAGCGAGATGGTTATTGAAGGTATTAAAACCAATATTCCGCTCCAACGCCGCATTATGGAAGATAACGCTTTCCAAGCCGGTGGCGCGGATATCCACTACCTTGAAAAAATGTTGGGCATGAAATGAGCTGGCAACAATTAGTTTGCCAAACCACCTCGGTTTATCAAGACATTATTGTCCATACTTTGGAAACCGCCTCAGCGGTTTCCATTACTTGGCAGGATGCCGAAGACGACCCTATTTTGGAACCTCGTCCCGGTGAAATGCGCTTGTGGGACAATTTGGTTATTACCGCCTTGTATGAAGAATCCACCGATCTAACCGCGCTGTTACTACAACTGGAAAGCCATAAAACTGACTGGCAAATCCAGTCATTAGTACTGGAAACGGTTGAAGACCAGCCGTGGGAACGCGCGTGGATGGATAGCTTCAAGCCGATGTGTTTTGGTCAGCGACTGTGGATTTATCCCAGTTGGCATGAATTACCGCAAGATAATAGCGTTAAGCTACTGCTTGACCCCGGTCTGGCTTTTGGTACAGGTACGCATCCGACTACCGCCTTGTGTTTGGAATGGTTAGATGGACAAGATTTGACGGGCAAGGATGTGCTCGATTTTGGTTGCGGTTCTGGCATTCTAGCGATTGCAGCACTCAAATTAGGGGCAAACTACGCGGTGGCAACCGATATTGACCCTCAAGCTCTGCAAGCAACCGTTGATAATGCTGAACGCAATACTATTCCATCCGCACAATTGCATACTTGTTTGCCGGAAGATTTACCTGAACGCACTTATGATGTGGTCATGGCCAATATTTTGGCAGGCCCGCTGGTCGAATTGGCTCCTACTTTGCTAGCTGCTTTGCGCCCCGGTGGACAATTGGTTCTGTCAGGCATTCTAGCAGAACAAGCCTCTGCCATTCAGAAGGCTTATAGTAGTGCTTTGGTAAATTTCACCCTGACCCAACAGGAAGAGTGGCTTCGAGTAGCCGGAATCCGCCATTAATCTGTATTTTATGGAAAAGCACAATAGGCGATGTTAATTTGCTCAGCATCCTTTGTGTATTCCCAAATATAACGACTAAAATAACACAGTAATTAAACTTGGCGTGGAATCATGTATACACAGTGTAATCACTGCAAAGCGATTTTTCGCGTTACGATGAAAGAACTTACAGCAGCCCAAGGGCTGCTGCGTTGCGGTGAGTGCGATGCCATCTTCGATGCAATGAAATCTCTGAGTACCACATTGCCGGAAGAACGCCGTTTTGCTCAAGCGCATGATGTGCCCGATTATTCATCAATAAAAAAACCTGAATCCACGCATATATCTTTTTTTAAAAAAATCTTTTCCACTAAACCTGCCACCACAGCTGCCAAGACTACTTCATCCGCTGCACGTTCACGCAAGCTTAGACAAAAACCCAACCAACAAATTGCAGGCTCACGGCCTTTTCTGATAATTGGTACCATTACCTTGGTATTATTATTGGTTTTACAGGCGTTATACTTCAGCCGCAACTGGCTAGCCTTACAACCACAAACAGCAGCGCTAACCCGAGATATCTGCGATCAACTAGGTTGTGAGATTGCTATCCCCCGCGATCTGACCGAGCTGAAATTGCTTAGCCGCAATGTCTATTCACATCCTAATACCCCCAATGTCTTGACCATTAGCCTTTCTATCCAAAATGACGGCCACTTTGACCAGCCTTATCCTTTGATAGAAATTAGTTTTCTTAACAAGAATAATAAAATTGTTGCATTACGGAGATTTACCCCGGAAGAATATGTCAAAGACTTTAACCATCAGTTAATGCCTGTTGGCGTTCCACGGGAACTGGTACTAAATATAGCTGACCCAGGTACAGAAGCGGTAAGGTTCCAGTTTCGTTTTTTATAGGTGAACAAAACCCCTGTTTTCAAGGATGCAAATACACCCAAGCTCTGCAAAAAACATGTTTCATCTGAATAATTCGGCTATAATCGCGCGCGCTCTTTTACAGAGCCACGTGTGTTAGCCATAACCAAGAGAGGTATGGGCACTTTTCGGGTGAGCATACTAATCCTTTAGCTTGTTGGAGAAAAAAATGGCAACTGACAATGTAACTTACATGACACGGAAGTCGGCGTTACCAGTTGAAGGGATTAACCCCTATATACCGGAACCCGGTGAAGAATACATGAACGAAAAGCAGTTACAGCATTTTCGCAATATTCTTGTCGCTTGGAAGCAATCCTTGATGGAAGAGGTTGACCGTACGGTTGACCACATGAAAGAAGATGCAACTAACTTTTCTGATCCTGCTGACCGTGCTACGCAAGAAGAAGAATTTGCTTTGGAACTGCGTGCGCGTGACCGTGAACGTAAATTGATCCGTAAAATCGAAAAAACGATTACGCGGCTAGATAATGATGATTACGGTTATTGTGATGCTTGTGGAATTGAAATCGGCCTACAACGGCTGGAAGTTCGTCCTACTGCTGAACTTTGCATTGACTGTAAGACCACTCAGGAAATCAAAGAAAAGCAAATGGCCGTTTAAACAAAACTGTGCCTACGATTGGCAGATTTGCACCTTCACCTACCGGGCCTTTGCATTTTGGTTCGCTAGTTGCAGCCACCGCTAGTTATCTAGCTGCACGGCACCCTGGAGGACGATGGCTGCTCCGCATGGAAGACCTTGACAAACCACGCGAGCAGCCGGGTGCTGCTGAGCATATCATTCAAACCTTGCAGGCTTATGGATTTGAATGGGATGGTGAAATCCTCTTTCAAAGCCAGCGCCTGACAGCCTATCAGGACATATTGCAGCAATTGCACCCCCATTGTTACCCCTGTACGTGTTCGCGCAAGGATGTGCAGCAACAGGGGTACATGGGTTCTCGCGGCCTGGTTTATGCTGGCACTTGTCGTACCCATCAGTGGCCTTTTACTGGCACACGGCAATATGCCACCCGCCTGCGTACTTTTAATGAACCCATTGAATTTACTGACCAAATTCAAGGCTGGCATTGCCAATACTTAGCCAGTGAACTCGGTGACTTTGTGATTAAGCGGGCTGATGGTATCTTCGCTTATCAACTGGCGGTCGTCGTAGATGATACCTTTCAGGGTGTAAACCAAATTGTGCGTGGTGCTGATTTACTGGATAACACCCCACGACAGTTATATTTACAAAGTCTGCTTGGTTATGCCTCTCCTAGCTATGCGCATGTGCCATTAGCCGTGGATAACAATGGGCAAAAGCTTAGTAAACAGAATTTAGCGCCTGCATTGCCTACGAATAAAATCCTACAGAATTTGGTTAATGCTTTGAGGTTTTTGGGTCAAGATTGCCCGCCCGCTGAAGCTTTTACCCATCTACATGAATGCTGGGACTGGGCAATTGCGCACTGGAATCTGGAGCGCGTACCAAAAGTTATGACACGCGCTTATCTAGTTTAAAAATCTCTAGAGCAAGTTTCGTAGCATCAATTCATTCGGATGCGGATTAAGATAATGTTGTCTTTGGATATAAGGTTGCGGATAGTGGCGAAAATGATGCTTAAGCAACGTCAGAGGCACAACCAGCGGTACATAGCCGCAACGATATTGATGAATTGTTTCCAATAATTCTTCCCGATCCATTGCATCAATAGATTGCTTTAGATAACCCATTAGATGCATCAACACATTAGTATGCTGACCACGTGATACCCGTTTTTCTAGGGTAGTCATGAGCAGTTGACCGTAAGTGGTCACTAATTGAGAAAAATCCTCGGTCGCACCCGCATTGGCAACCATTTGCCCGAGTTGCCGGGCGTTTTCCTGATCATGCGCCATCAGAATGTATTTATGATCAGCGTGAAAATCCACCAAAGCCATTGGCGTCATATGATTATGACTTAACTGACACCAACGATGATAAATAATCACCCTTTCAATAAAGTTTTCACGCAAAACCGGATCACATAAGCGCCCTTCTTCTTCTAGTGGCAATAAGGGAAATCGCTGGCGTAAATGCTGAGCAAAAATGCCCATACCATAGCGTTCTGGCGGAACATTAGGTTTGTCTGGGTTATAAACCTTGACCCTTTCCATACCACAACTAGGTGAGTTCTTTTTCAGGATATAGCCGTAAATCTGCTGCAACTGCGGAGTGACTTTGTCAATGTAACTCGCTAGCACATCGGTATGATCAATCGCTTCATTTTTGATATTGACTGCCCGAAGCTGATTATCACGTCTAATCAGATGCATAGTTGGACGCGGTACGCCCAACCCTACCCCTACTTCCGGGCAAATAGGCACAAATTCAAAGTACTGCCCAAGGGTTTGGGTAATCCATGCGTCTTTCTTGTGACTGCCATCGTAACGCACTTGATGCCCGATCAAGCAGCTACTGATACCAATGTTTATTTTTTCACGGACTATCATGATCATTGCGGTAAATTCGCCTCAATCAGTTTGACAAGCTGTTCACTTTCTGGCTTTACAAAGCTGGTAAAACTACCAATCAGCTCACCTTTGGGATTTAACACGTATTTATGGAAATTCCACTGCGGATATTCACCAGCCATATTGCCTAGGGTTTGGTAAAGCGGGGAAGCATTGTCCTTAGCAGCGTGCACTTTTTCAAACATAGGGAATTTCACCCCGTAAGTCAGGCGGCAAAAGCTTTGAATTTCTTGTTCGGTACCGGGGTCCTGATTAGCAAAGTCATTGGATGGAAAACCCAATACTACCAAACCACGGTCTTTGTAATCACTATACAGTTTTTCCAACCCTTCAAATTGAGGGGTAAACCCGCACTTGCTAGCGGTATTCACAATTAATACAACCTTGCCCTTGTATTCCTGACACAGATTGACTTCCTGCTTGGCCCCTAATTGACGCAAAGTGAAATTAAGTGCTGCTGGACATCCATTATCGGTAGCAGGCCCTTTCACAGGTTCAGCCATTACATGAGTAGAGGCAAAAAAGCTCAGGCACAGTCCGAACAATTGTTTCAACATGGCTATTTATCCTGATGGAAAAAGAACAGTTATTGTCGCATTTCCCTGCGCTTTTGGGTAAATAGCAATAGGTCTATCAGGGGAAAAGTTTATCCCCTGATCTGCTCCTGTAGGTTATATCAGGTCTAAGTCCCCCCTACAGCAACCGCAAATAGCATCACCAATACCGCTACGGATAAATGCAAGCGTAATTTTGCATATTCGGAATCCAGACGCGGAAACAGCAAAAACGCATCTGCGACATAGGTCAGCATAATCAAAATACCCATGACCACCAATGCGCCCCGCACCGGCAACATAAAAGCAAACCAAGCAATCACACCCGGAGCCACCCCATACAACAACGCGATAGTAGTCTCACGCTCAGATAAACGCGGCGTTACCAGCACAATGCCCCAATAAACAGCCCCTAGAAAACTCAGGACAATAGCGGCATAAGTAGCCAGCCACCAATCCAGACGTGCACCGGGTAAAAACGGCAAGTCAAAACCAAACAGCAAGGCCAAAGTCAAAATAGCAAACGGGATCAAACCTGCATAACCCAGCATCCAGGCGGTTTTTGGTATGGTTCTCATCAATATCTCCTTAGTCGCGGGCGAAGAAACGCAAGTGTCTGGTGTTACATAGTCAGTGTGCAACCCCCTTGAACACTACCCTCTGATGATAGCAATATTTGCCCGCGCTGCACGGCGACCCGACAGTTGCAAAGGTTTACCTGTCTGTCGATACTGTGATGTTAAGTCCTAAATCTGCAAGGAAAGTTGCTATGATGAATTTATTGGCTGCGATTGCCTTTGTATTGGTATTAATTGGCGTTACCACCCTAATTATTGGCGTAATCCGTCACTTTTTTCCTTCAGTGGATCAATTTTTTCCAGAAAATTTCAAAAAACCCTTGTCTATCCAGTTTGCTGCCTATTACTTGCTAACAGGCTTGCTGATCCTGCTGTTATTACCACAAGCCTGATGCTAAACCATGCAGGCAATCACTTGTCCTGATCCTTGCGCTCGTGCTCCTCGAGTGTGTACTACTAGCCAGACTGAGCTTGCTAGCCTGTATCTGTACCCTACCGCTTTACAAAACCTAGTCACGGCAGTGGTTTGGCGGGATACCCATGGCTTAAATCTAAGCCCTGCTCAACGTTTATCGCATTTTCCAACTACGCCTTTGGTAAGCCTATCGTGGTTTCATGATTGTGATTTAGGTTTGGTTACCTCTTCTGCACAGGGGACAGCATGGCAACCCTTTGAAGGTAGGATACAGCTCTCTGGAAGCCAGTCCCGCCCTTTTACCAGTTGGACAACTCACCCAGGGCGTAGCGGTATGGTGTGTTTCACAGCGGATCAAGCGCATAAGTTATTTAATATTGACCTGACCATCATTAATGATCGCTTTGTGCCCGCGCATACGCTACTGGATAAACGCTGGTGGCCCTTGCTAGACGACTTAGCTAAGGCAGCAGAGGG
>CAZCJE010000066.1:1276-18578 GCA_964498805.1 uncultured Thiothrix sp. | reverse complement strand
CCTTTGTCGCCTTTAGGACCTTGAGGACCAATATGGTCATAGCCGCCATGATTGTGCCAATCATTACCTAAATGGCCACCATTACCCCAGTCATTGCTCCACCCATTGCCCCAGCCAGAACCATTACTGCCGTCGGAACCATAAGAGCCTTCAGAGCCGTGCGAACCACCCCTGCCAGAGGAACCTTCGGAGCCTTGAGAGCCACCAGCACCGTGAGAACCACCTTTACCGGAAGTGCCTTCAGAACCATGAGAACCGCCAGTGCCACCTTCCTGCCCCCCTTGCAGTTGTTGTAATAATTGCAGAATCATGTTCAGCAGATTAGTCAGGGCACCGCTTTGATCCTTATTGCTCAAGTCACCAAACTGGTTACTCAAGGAATTTAAGCTATTAGCATTAGAACCGCCCGTATAAGCTGAATTGGTGTTATGAGTGCTATAAGAAGATGTGTGTTGACCACTAATAGAATTAGTCATTCCTGTTACTCCTCTAATTGATATGTATTGGCTGAAATCCTTTCAACCCCATTTTTATGCCAAGGCTTGGGTAGAAATGAGGCTGTGAAGCAAAAATGCTCCTAATGCCTCAATAACTTGGCTATAAAATTATTGATATGTAAATAATTTTTTAATTACAACATGTTAGGTCATGTTCAGGAGTATGAAACAACCGAGGCTTATTGGGAGTTAACACGGGATGAGTGTGGCGAAGTGGCTTACAAGCGGTACAAAACGAGCAAAATTGACCTGTTATAGGTGGAAAATAGCAAATAAAGGCAGGTTTTTGTGCCATTACTACCCTAATAACAGCTAAAAGGGTAGTAAAAATGGGGTTTTTAGGTATAAAAAGGCATTCAAGAGACTCTTATCGCCTGTGTACACACCTTTTCACGCGGATTGGGTGAACCATCCGGGTAGAAAGTGCGAATACCATTGGCGCGGCGCACAAACACACTGGTAAAGCGGTGGCCACCGTCACTAACGGGCAATAAGCACGCGGTACTATCGGTATTGGGGGTTGGATTTTCAGTAAAAGCACGCGTTGCGGCTTTGAGAATGTCTTCGGCATTGAGGGTTAAGCCATAACCCTTGATGGAGGAACGAGCAACTCCGCCATTGGCTAATTTCATAATCGCACCCATGGAATACAGTACGCCATCCACCACTTCATTCTGGCGATAGTTGGCCATACGACACGCTTGGCCGCTTTGTTGCAATTGCAGATAACGACCAATGAAATGCATCCCGCCAATAGGCCCACCGGCTTCTGGTTCGCCACACATAATGTGATCAAACGCTTTAACCGCAAACCAAGCTTCCGTCAGATCATTCAGATAATCTGCACTTGATGTTTTAGCGGGGCGCTCAGCAAACACACGATTTTCAGTAAAGGCTTGAATACGTTGTAAGACATCGGGGTGTTGTTGCATTAACGCTTTGAACTCAGCAGGTGAGACCGATTTGCCCGGTTGACCGCAAACTGTATCCACCGCTTGGTCAAAAGCATTTAAGGTTGGAGCAGGTGGGGTAATATCCACAGGCCCACCAATCTTGAGTTTGACCGGGTTATTGATGTTATCAAAAAACGGTAAGCAGGCTTCCGTCTCCCCGCGTGCTATTGGGGCCGGGTTAGCAGCAGGGGCAGCATCTGTATAGTGACCGCAACGCAATTCCACCCATTTACGTTGCCCTTGGAGTTGCAACAGGGTATGGGTAGCGCCCGGTTGTTTGTTTTCACTGACAGCCGTATAACTTTGCCCAACTGTGAGTGCTTCAGGATTATTTTGCTTTTTCAGTGAGGTATACGCACTGCATGCTTGATCAAGCTGGAAAGCACGCGGCTGGGGAAAAGTCACTTCTGCCTGTGCTAGGGAAGTGCTTAACAGCAAACTGAGCGTCAGGGGAAAAATCGAATATTGCATAGGGGTTTCCGCAAAGCCAATAGAGAAATCAGCTCGTTATAACATAACCATCAGGGGTGAAAAGCTTTTTTGCTAGGCCTATGTTTAGGCGTGATTGGGTAGCAATAGGCTAGGCAAGCCAAACAACTGTATATACAAGCCTAATAATGACAAAGCCCACAGAATCATACCCAAGCTAATCCACAGCAGATTGACCGGGGTAATGCGGTTATTGTGGCTACCATGAGCATCCTCGCAGGCTAAGTTAGCGGCTTGTTGGGCTTTGTAAGTAGCATAGGTGGTAGGAATCAGGGTTAGAAAACCATACAGCATCATAATCATAGGCATTTCCATACGTCCGGATAGGCGATCGGCTAATGAACCGGTAACAGAAAAAAACACATAAACCGTGGCTAAAAAGGAAGGTGCCCACACAAAAGGTTGCTGTTGAATCTTTAAGTTATGCTGAATACGGCTAAACAGTGAATGGGTGAAAAAAACCGTAAAAATGGCACGCGGTAACGGCCAAATCTTTTCACTGCGTTTGATTTTTTGATGTTTCCAGTGTTGGTAAAACCAGTATAGATAATAAATTCCCAAGGTACTAACCGCTAAAATCAGGAATTTACGTGCGGAGACAATATAAAAATCTGGTTCAGCATCCAGCAACAGCAAATCAGACTGGGGCGGTTTGTAAAAATCATAAGGCATATTTTTATTCTCATAGGGGTGAGCAGCAGGGGGAAAGGCAGGTAGCCTGTGGATTAGCGCACTTTACGCAACATCCACAAGCCGCCCATCAGGAAAATTAGCAATGGCAGGGTGGCTGATAGCAAAGGGGGGATACCGTAAACAATACCTACATTGCCTAAAATACGGTTAAACAGGAAGAAGCTGATACCAATCAAAATACCAATAAAAATACGTTGGCCCGCCCCGGCATTGCGTTGGAAACTAAACACAAACGGCGCGGCAATAATCAGCATAACCAGTGTGGATAGGGGTGTGGTGAAATGTTGCCAAAACGCTTGTTCAAAGCGGTCACTATTGAGGTCATTAGCGCGTTGATGCTGGATGAATTCAGCCAGTTCACGGGCAGCGAGCTGATTAGGTTTAACCGACGCAATTGCCATCACTTGCTCGGGCAACAAATGCGATTCATGTACCTGTTTTTGTTGGGTTTCGCTAATACCCTGTTCGGAAATGCGTTGTTGTCTTAGATCATGCAATACCCAGCCGGTTTGATCCCGTTCAGCACTCGCGGCATGGGTAATGCTTTCAATGCGCCCGGCTTGTGGGTTGAGTTGGTAAATGGCAATGCCTTCCATGCGCTTTTCCGACCACAGCTTGGCAATATTGATAATGCGATTGCCATCTTTTAACCACAAACCCTGATTGTTTACCGTCAGTTGTTTTTGCAGCATTTGCACCTTAAAGCTATTGGCGGCCTGTTCGGTTTGTGGGGCAATCCATTCGCCGAGTACAAATACCGCGATAGCCAATACCAAACCCAGTTTCAGGGTCATGAATACAATCTGGCGAATAGCAATACCAGCGGCGCGCATAGCGGTTAATTCGCTATTAGCAGATAGATTGCCTAAGCCTAACAAACTGCCAATCAAGGTGGCGGTCGGAAAGTAGTCATACAAACGTTTGGGTGTACCCATGAGAATATACATTAACGCCTGCAGATTGCCGTAATGCGTATCCGGGTTCACATCACTGAGTTCGCTGAGAAACACGAAAAACGTATCCAGCAAAGTCAGTGACAACCATGTTGTCACAATGCTGAATAACACGCTTTTCCAGATATAACGTTCCAGAATATTCATGCGGGTTTGCCGTAATATTTACGCAATAACCAGAAACTTAAGCCTGCTAACAGCAGATGAATCCACCATAGACCAGGGATAGCAGGAAAATCGCCGCGTTCAATCAGGCCACGGATGGTACTTAATAAGCTGGCATACAAGGCATAGATCAAAATAGCCAAAGCAATTTTGCTATAGCGACCTTGGCGCGGTGCGGTATGACTTAAAGGAAATGCCAGCAAAGCCAGTAAGGGCGCGGATAGGATGACTGCTACACGCCATTGCCATTCAGCTTGTGAGCTATTGTCGTTTTGCTGCCATAACTGCATAAAGGGAATAGCCGGTAAACGGCTGTTATCCGAAGATGTACGTAACGGAATGCGGATACTGTGTTCGCCAAAACGAATCACTGTCATGCCACCTTGTTGCGGGTCAGACTCGTAACGATAGCCGTCGCGAATCTGCAACAGGCGTTCACCACTGCCGGAATCAATGAATAACACCGCCGACCGCGCCCAAATCACAATTTCCTTATTGCCATCCATCACACGGATGAAAAAGCGTTCCATCACGGTATGAGTAGGGTCAATGCTTTCAGCTAAGGCCGTGTAATTACGTTTCGCGTTCCCGGAGCTAACAAATTCACCGGCAGGAATACCGGCAGCTTCCGGGCGCTGTTTAATCTCACGACGCAAGGCGGTGTCATGTTCTTCCAGCCACGGGGAAACAAAAATCACCAGAATAGCCAGTAATAGGGTTAAAGGCAGCACAAAACTGAAAATGGCTTTGTAAAAATGACGTGGGGCAAGACCGGCTGCTTGTAAGGCGGCCATTTCCGAATCGCGATACAGGCGGCTAAAAGCTAGCATCATGCCAATCAGCAAGGCTACCGGAATCAGGCGGATTAATTGCTTAAGTGAGCTATACCACAGCAAATTGCCGACGAGATCGGTTGGCAAGTTCCCGGTACTAGCATCTGCTAACAGGCGTACAAACGTATTGCCAACAATAATTAAGGTCAGTACCAGCAAGGTTGCCAGAAAGCTGCTGGCAATTTCCTTGACCAGGTAACGATTAATAATCATAACGTTATGGATTTAACCAATGTTTCCAGACATTGAACAGGGCAGCGACGGTTGCCAATGTAGCTAGGGTCATTTGTAAGCCGAAAGCTTGAGGATAGCCGGTATTGAGAACAAATAATACCAAGGCAAACAGCAAAAATAGCCCAGCCAGCACGCGTTGACCTTGGGCAGAATGACCCCAGCGCCAACGGGGTGCCAGATAATAACCCGCCCACGCACAACTCCAACCTAAGGCCGCCCCTGCACAAACATCCACAGGCCAATGTGCACCGACAGCAATCCGGCTACTGCCTACCACCACCGCCACTAAAAATAGCAACACGGTTAGACGCGGATTTTTCAACGTCATGGCATAAATACCCATAGCCAGAAAAATTGCGGTGGTATGCCCGGAAGGAAAACTGGAGGTATGCAAATCCGGGCCTAAGACATAGACTTGGTCTTGCAGCACTGCCAAGGGGCGTTCTGCCCCAATCAGTGGTTTAAACAGCCGTACCACTAACGTCGTTAATAAGCCTCCGCTTAAACCGGCGACCAATATATTTGGATAACGCCAAGCCAGCAAACTGAGCAACGTCAGTGTTACCAAAGCGTCCCCTAGCACGGTCATATTCGCCCAAAAAGCATCAGGCAAATAGCTAAATAGGTGTTGTAAGGCCAAAAATAGCGGCACATTTAAACCGGATAAACTAATGGTTAGTGCCATCATTAACAGTAATACGGCTGGCACACCCATCATGTAATAGGGGTCAAAGGCTTTCATTGCAGACGCCTCGCTAACATAATGCCACCTTGTTGAAAGACCACTTCATAGTATTCAGCCGGTTGCATAGCGCCAATTTGGGAAAAAACATAGTCACCGACTTGTGGAGCTCGTTTAGGCGTAACCGTTTGCCGATACACGGTAAAGCTCGGCATATCCACACCATCCATCACAATGGTAGCTTCGGGCAACTGATGGCGGGCAAAACGTGCAGCTTCTTTCACCGGGCTTTGCTGAATATAGGCGATCACAGGAATCAGGATACTGCCAAAAAACAGCGTCTGCATAAGTGCTACGCCGATAAGACGCCAAAAATTAGTTAGTTTTGGCCACCACAGCAATAAAGCCAGCGCCATTACATACAACACAGCCGCTAATCGATAAGCAAGGCCAGTGGTTTTAGACGCTTGCGCGAGTAAACCTTGCCAATAAGGGTCAGGGTTAGAACCCGCTGCCAATTGCAATAATTCCGGTAAGGCCAGCAATAACAGCGCCACTAACAGCGCGGGGATGACCGCCAACCAGCGATTAGGCTGTTCACCACAAGCGTGGGCCAGCAAAACCAATAGGGGGGTAATGCCATACAATACATAATGCGGCAATTGAGTATTGGAAAAGGAAAAGAACGCCAAGACCGCCAAAAACCAGAACCACAAAAAGCGCTTGAAGGTTTTAGCCAAAACAGGCGCGGACGTGTTTGCCGCCCTAAAGCGTTGTGGCCATAACAACTGCACCAATAAGCCACCAAACGGCATAATGATAAAGGGCAGGGCTATTAGATAATACCAAACACTGCCGCCATGCCCTTCCATGGTATCGGCAAAGCGGTTGAGATTATGCTTGAAGAAAAAACCATCAATAAATGCCTGACCTTGGGCAGCGTATTCCAGTAGATACCAGGGCAATACGATCAGCAGAAAGATGCCCAAACCTTGTGGATTAAAGACGGTTTGCAACCAAGGTCGCCATTGACCTTGGCTTATGTATAGAAAAGCACTAACCACTAACGGGATTGCCACCGCTACCGGGCCTTTGGTTAAAAATCCTAAGCCTAACCACACAAACACCCGCCATAACAACGCTTTAGACGGTTGTTGCCAATAGCGCCAAATATCAAACAGGCTTAAGGTAATCAGCAGGTTCAGTAAAGCATCGGCCGTGGCGGCACGACCAATCAGTACAATCATAGCGGAACTGGCAACCATCACAGCGGCTAGTTGTGCGCTACGTTGGGGTAAATAGGCCTTGGCAAAATAATAAGTCGCTATTACCCAACTGCTAGCTGCCAATGCCGACGGTAGACGCAATGCCCATTCCTGCAAGCCGAATAAGCTCACACTCATGGCTTGCAACCAGTAAATCAGAATGGGTTTATCAAAGCGCGGTTGGCCATTAAGGAAAGTGGTAATGTAATCTCCACGCTGCAACATTTCCCATGTTGCTGCACTAAACGCACCTTCATCCAGATCAAACAGGGCGGGTCGGCCCAGTTGCCAGAAAAATGCCAGTATCACCAGCGGCAATAAAAAACCATCCCCGCTTTTAATCAGCCAATGACGCAAACCTGCTGCCAAGCGCATCAGGGTGCCTTATGCCAGCCGCGTGAATCATCTTCCTCTCGGTTAGGGCGGATGACATAAGAATTACGGCTGGAAGATTCAAAATAAATACGCGATAACAGTTCCGCCAAAATGCCGGTGGTCAAAAACTGAATGGAGGTTACCACCAGCACTACCCCCACTAATAATAAAGGGCGGCCGCCAATATCATGACCCATGACAAACTTGTCGATACCCAACCAGCTGAGGATAAGCGAACCCAATAACGCAAAGGCCAACCCGATACTACCGAATAAATGACCCGGACGTGCCCGAAAGCGCAGGAAGAACCACATAAACAGCAGGTCAATAATCACGCGGAAGGTACGGGAAATGCCGTACTTGGATTCACCACTGGTACGTTCATGATGATTCACCACCATTTCGCCAATCCGCGACGGCGGGACAGTCGTGGCCACCCAAGCGGGAATAAAGCGATGCATTTCACCGTACAGGCGCACGCGTTCCATCACTGAGGCACGATACACTTTCAGGCTGCAACCGTAGTCATGCAGGTAAACGCCGGTGACTTTACGAATCAGGCGGTTAGCAATGCGCGAAGGAATACGTCGCAGAACCAATTTGTCCTTACGGTTTTTGCGCCAGCCGACCAGCAAATCCAGATCACGTTCCTGCAATTCCTTGATCATGGCAGGAATATCTGCTGGGTCATTTTGCAAATCACCATCTAATGTGACCAGCAAGCTACCCCGGGATTGGTCAATACCGGCTTGCATAGCAGCGGTTTGGCCGAAATTGCGTTGTAGTTCAACAATATGAATATGGCTGCCGTATTGTTTGGCAGCTTCATGCAAACGGCGTAAGGTTTGGTCGGAACTACCATCATCGACCAATACCAGTTCCCACGAGTGGTTAAAATTCGCCAAAGCTTCATTGACTCGTGCCACTAAGGGCAGGACGTTACCTTCTTCATTATAAAAGGGCACGATGATGCTGACGGTATCAACAGAATTTGTCATTAAATCAAGGTCCGGTTGAATTACAGTGCAGCCGGATTATACGGTAAAGCGGGTGAATGTTGACAGAACAGAACCAGCTCTATACTCCTACTGGTTTATACAAGCTCATAAACGGTCGTTTTTTAAACGTCAACGCCATTAGCCACTTACAAATGTTGCAGCAAATCCTCTTGCAAGGCTTGGGCAAGGGGTTTGTGCTCACTTAACCAGATACCAAAATAAGCACTGGCTAGTTCCGGGGCTTGCAGACGGGTTAGGGTTTTGTCATTCAGCTGTAACAGCAGGGTTTGATTAGCTGCGTTATAGCACAGGCGGTACACATCGCCCGCTTTGACATTCTGATAACTGCTGTGTAATTGCTCTAACTGCGGCTGTAAGCGTTGTAAGGTTTGTGCATCCTGCTGGCGTTTAAGCACAGTATTCGCAGCGAGGACGAATTTATCCGCACCTAAATCCACTGCATACTGCAATTTTAAACAGCGCGAGACTTCAGGATTGAGAATAGTGGCGCGCTTTGCCTGTGGGCTACTGGTGAGTTCGGCACGATACACTTTGATTATGCCTTTATACAAACCGTCACCTTGCCCGGCTAATTTTAAGCCTTGTGGAATATCCGCAAGCGCCGTAGTTGTTAGCAAGCATAAACCTAATAAGCCAGGAGTGCATAAATAGCGCATGACACCTCTCCTTAGGATTTAGGTTAGGACTGTTTCTGGAAGGCAATAGTGACTTCCCCAAGGCGGAAACCGAATTTGCTCATGGTAGCGCGGTTAAGCAATACCCCATCCGGTTGTAGAAACATCCAGTCATCAAAGCTGACTTGCCAGGTTTTACCATCAACCACCAAATTCAGATCATAGGCCCAATTCAGCGCATTGCCATAGGCTTTGCCAGTCGCCTCACCCACCACGTCACCGGCGCGACCGCTATAATGGTGTTCATCCTGTTTGCGGATGCGCCAAACGCGCTGGGATTTTTCGCCATCGCTCCACACAAAATCTTCGGTCATCACCAGTTCGCCATTGCTATCGACCACGCCATTAATATCGACCACAAACTGACGTTTCAGCGAACCACCACGGTCTTGGAACATACCCCAACCCCGGGTTTTGCCTTGAAAATAATTAAACAGATCAAAGCGTGGACTTAGTGTTGCATAATCTTCAATCTTCATGCTGCTGCACCCCAGAAGAACGCTGAGTAGAAGAAACAGGATAAAGCGCCGATACATAACTTCTCTCCCAATAATCGCGGAAATCAATAGCACTGAAGGGAAACCGCCACATACGCCAAATGACCCAACCTTTTAATAGCACGGGCAAACCGGCGTACAGTACCAGTAAGGTCATCCATGCAGCGGTGGTTTGGGTAGAGGCATTCTGCTCAAAGCCAGCCCAGTCCAATAATGGAAAGGCAATACCCACCGCCAAAGCCAGTGCTAGTTTGGTCAATAAGCCCCAAAAGCCAAACAGTAAGCCGGTATGAGGGTTGCCCTGTTGTTGCATATGCTGGGCAATATCGGCCTGAATGGATGCGGGCAAGGCCATATCCGCTCCTAGGGCAAAGCCGCTAACGGCACAAATGGCAATAAACCAGCCTATATCGCCAGAGCCTAGCAACGGTACCCAAACAAAACCCGCAATCGACAGCAGCAAGGCGAGTGTCCAGCTACGGCTTTTATCCAGTCGGCGCGCTAACCATAACCACCAGGGCAAACCGATTACCCCGCTGAGGAAATACACCATGAGCAACAAACCGCTGTATTGCGAGGTTTGTAAGACATGGCTAACAAACAATAAAAACAGCGTAGCAGGTAACGCATTCGCCACACTATTGAGGAAATACGCTGGTAACAGATAATGTAAGGCAGGATGCACCGAAAAAATCTTACCCACCTGTAGCAAAGGGTTAAAGCGGCGTAACGGACGGCGTTCTACCAAGCCTAGTAAGGCTGGCAAGATACACAGCGGCAATAACCACCACAGCAAGCCAGTCATGAAGCTGAGAATATCTGCCTGACTTGGTTGCTTTAAAATCATTAGCGGTAATATCACCACTACTATTGTGCCAAGTAAGGTAAAGCCTTCACGACTGGCAGCGAGGGTAGTTTTATCGTGGTAATCATTGCTGATTTCAGCGCCCCACGCTTGCCAGGGAATATTGATACAAGTCCAGCCTAGATAGGCAAACAGCGACCAGAAAAACAAATACCAACCACTTACCGGCGTACTGGGGCGTAGCAAAAATTCCACGCCCAGCAATAATAGCGGCGTTCCCAAGGTTATGAATACCTTACGCCGCCCCCAGCCGATTTGTAGGCGATCATTCAACCAACCGATTAAGGGGTCGGTCAGTACATCCAGTAAACGTGCCGCTAGCAATGCTGCCCCCACCACGCTTAGAGGTAGTCCCAACTCATTGGTATAGAAGGTGGGCAAATACACGTATAAAGGTAAACCTAGCATCGCCAACGGTAGGCCCGGTAAGCCGTACAAAATCACTTGGTGATACCAGCGCCCATTCATGACAACGGTTTCGCTAATGTTAACTGGATAACATCAATACGCCCTTCTACAAAACCGGCTTCACAATAAGCCAGATAGTAACGCCATAACCGCTCAAAACGTTGGTCATAACCCAACGGGTGCAAAGCAGGCAAGGCAGCGACAAAACGTTGATCCCATTCATTCAAAGTGCGGGCGTAGTCTTGACCAAAGTGCAGGCAATTAACATTCTGCAAATGAGCGTTAGCGATCAAGGCCGCTAATCGTGACGGACATGGCAACATACCGCCGGGGAATATATAGCGCTGGATGAAATCCGGGCGCGCGCAGTAAGTCTCAAACCACGGATCATCAATGGTAATAATCTGTAACACTGCCTTACCGCCGGGTTTCAGGCTACGTTCCAACCCTTCAAAATAGGTAGGCCAGTATTGCTCGCCAACCGCCTCAAACATTTCAATCGAGACAATATGATCATAGGTGTCGGTTAAATGGCGATAATCGCGTAATTCCAGTTTGACCTGTTCACCAAACGGAGCCAAACGGGCTTGGGCATAATTGAGTTGGGCTTGGGAAAGGGTAATGCCATGTACCCGACAACCGGCTTTAGCCGCTAATTCCGCAAAGCCACCCCAACCGCAGCCGATTTCTAAAATGGTTTGCCCCGCCTGAACGTTTAATTCATCCAAAATGCGCTGGTACTTCGCCTGTTGCGCCTGTTCAAGCGTCATATCCGCGTGTCGGTATAACGCGGCGGAATAAGTCATGCTGTTATCCAGCCATGCCTGATAAAAGTCATTACCCATATCGTAATGGTGAGCAATATTTTTACGACTATTGCTCAGTGTATTGCGGCGTAACCAGTGTAAGACATTGGTTTGTAAGCGTAACCATTGGCTACGGTCATCCAGTGAAGGGCCAATATGTGGCCAGTTGCGCAAGAGTAAGGTTAATAGTTTGGCCGGTTGCGTACTGCTCCAGGCACCGCTTAGATAGGCTTGACCAAACCCTAAGTCACCTTGGCTCAAGCAATGCCACATTAATGCTAAGGGCCGATGAATGGTGATATCGGCGTGTAACTCATCGCTATGCCCAACCATAAAGGTTTCACCCTCTAAGTGAATCAGCAGGCGGCCTTGCTGAATGCGGGCTAGCAATGACATGAGCCAGCGTTTAACGGTTGGTAGATGCCCGAAATCAGGCACAAGTGAAGGCGTGAGGGTTTGTTCTAGGGACATTAACTAATCTCCTCCGTAGGGGGTGCCGGTTTGGGGTAAAAGGTGCCGCCCTTAAGCCAGATTTTCAGCGCCTGCCAATGAATCAGCGCCATGATTTTGGCTCCGAGCAAAGGAATGCGGGCACAACAACGCAGCAATACAGCGGTAGTAAATGGCAAACGTTGCCCGCGCTGACTGGCAATCAGCATTAATTGCTGGTTTTCGAATTCATGAATCAGGATATTGAGTTGTTCGCCGGGTGGGCTAATAAAAAAGTCGTAGCGGGCTTGCATATCGACAAAGGGCGAAACATGAAAGATTTTGTCCTTACTGCCGGTAATTTGTCCGCTAAAGGGCTGATTATGCTGATGCAAAACATAATGATGATGTTCGCCAAAGGTATTGCGCACTTCACAAATCACCGCCATCACTTCCCCACCTGCATTATGGCAAAACCACAGACTTAAGGGATTAAAGCCATAGCCAAGAATTCGCGGGAAACACACTAACTGAATACGCCCATCGGCACTAATCCCTTGGGTTTGCAGGACGTTTTCCACCCATGCACGCCATGGGCTGCCATCACGACGGCCATGATCACGCTCATACAAACTGACCAAATTAAAGCGATTACGCGAAAACCAAGGCTGAGCGTCTAATTCTGCGAGGCGATCAATATCCACGCATAAACTAAAAACGCGGTAACTGAAACGATAGTTCACCGGAAAGCGCCGCGAATGCATAACGGTAGACAAATAAATGAACGCTGGCGCTTGCTCGTTCATGAGGCTGTCGCTCCAGCCACCGCCAACGGTGACACAGTGCCAGAAGTCATGGTCTGTGTCTGCTTCCACAAAGGGAGGATACCAAAGTCCTCACCTACTGCTACCGCTGACATTAAGGCATCTTCATGGAAACCATAACGGCTATAACTGCCACAAAACCAACTATGACGCTGGCCTTGTAAGCGGGATAACTGCGTCTGTGCCTGTATAGCTGCCTGGTCAAAAATCGGGTGGTGGTAAGTCATGTGCGCAATAATGTGTTCATCAAGCGGTAACTCGTAAGGATTCAATGTGACCAGATACGGTGTCTGTTTGGGTAAACCTTGTAAGTGATTCATCCAGTAGGTAGCGGTCATTTGCTGGCGGGATTGTGGCTGACTGGTGGCCAGATAATTCCACGATGACCAGACCAGCGAGCGTTTGGGCATTAAACGCGTATCGGTATGTAGGTAAGTTTGGTTGGGTTGATAATGAAAACTGCCCAAGATGTGTTGTTCATCAGGCGAGGGGTCAGCGAGTAGGGCTAAGGCTTCATCGGCATGACAGGCTAGAATCACAGCATCAAACGGCAATGCTTCTTGTTGGGTAAATACTGTTACCCCCTGTGGATGGCGTTCAACCCGTACTGCCGCCGGTTGATGGGCAAGACGTTTTCCCATCAGTTGTAACAGCCGTTCCACATAAGCAGAACTGCCACCGCACACGCTACGCCATTGAGGACGATTCTGTAGGTCAATCAAGCCATGATTAGCAAAAAAGCGTAGAAAACTGGTGGCCGGAAACTTCAACATGGTTTCCACCGGACAAGACCAGATAGCTGCCCCCATTGGCAATAAATAGTGTTCGCGCAAATCGGTAGAGAAATGGTGTTTGTCCAAAAAATCCTCTAAGCTCATGCTAGGGTTAGTACCAGCCTCTAGCGTAGCTAACGTCTGATGAGCCGTATGATTGAAGCGCAGGATTTCTTGTATAAGCCGCCAATGACGCAAGCTAAACAGGTTGCTACGTTGGGCGAACAGGGTATTGAGGCTAGACCCGGCATATTCCAATTCGCCGCCGTTGAGGGAAAAGGCAAAGGACATATCCGTTGCGCGCGTGGGGATGTCTAGTTCATTAAATAAGCCCACCAGATTCGGATAATTGCGTTCGTTATAGACAATAAAGCCGGTATCAACCGCTAGCGTAGCCCCGTCAGGAGTTTCGACCTCAATAGTGTGAGTATGTCCACCTATATAAGCGTTTTTTTCAAATAAGGTTACTTGATGAGACTTGTGTAATAACCAAGCGGCTCCTAACCCGGTGATGCCTCCACCAATAATGGCGATATGTTTAGGTTGCATTCCCTCATCCTTATGCAAGACTTATACTTTAAATGTACAGACTATTAAGTATTTTGACGGGATTTTGCAAAATTCACCTATATTTCTAGGTGGATAGAAACTATTGCCACCTATATGGCAATATGTAAAAGTAAAACCTGTGTTCACGTCGCATAAACTTATACAGGATATAGTATGGATAAGCTGCCCCGTTTGGTTTGGCTGGTCGGAGCAAGTTCCGGTATTGGCAAGGCGCTTGCGATGCAAATGGCTAACGCTGGTTGGCAGGTGGCGATTAGTGCGCGGCGGCTTGCACCATTACAAGCTATGCAAGCTCAGTTTCCAGCCTTGTATCCTTATACGCTGGATGTCACGGATGCAGGGGCTGTACAACAGGTATTTGCGACGATTTGCAGCCAACACGGTGTACCGGATATTTGTTTGTTTAATGCGGGTGACTACGAACCGATGCCGGTGGAAGCCTTTGATCTTGAATTGTTCCGCAAGCTGACAGCGGTCAATTACCTCGGTATGGTGAATGGTCTGAATGCAGTATTACCGCTCATGCTAGAACGGGGGCGTGGGCAAATACTGTTAACGGCCAGCTTGTCAGCCTATCGGGGGTTGCCACGCGCGGCCCCTTATAGCGCTAGTAAAGCTGCTGTCCTGAATCTTGCGGAAGCTTTACACCCTGAACTTAAAATCAAAGGAATTCTCCTGCGGGTGATTAATCCGGGGTTCGTGCGTTCTGCTTTAACGGATAAGAATCCCTTTGCCATGCCCTTTTTAATGGATGCGGAGGAGGCGGCAGCGGTCATTATGCGTGAACTGGATGGCAGTCATTTTGAAATTACCTTTCCTAAACGCTTTGCCTTGCTTATGAAGCTATTACGCCTGTTGCCGTATCGGTGGTATTTCTGGATAACCCGTAGGATGGTGACATGACACCCGCTGAACGCTATGTGCAATTTTTTCGTCAATTAACCCCGGCAAGTTTGGCAGAAATAGCGCCGCTATTTGCCGCTGATGCCCGTTTTAAAGACCCATTCAACGATGTGCGCGGCATTGAAGCAATTCGGCATGTATTTGAGCATATGTTTGCCATCACCGAGCTATCGCGCTTTGACATTATTCAGTACGCCACGCACGATAATTGTTTGCTCATCCTATGGCACTATGAGTTTAAAGCGCGTGATAGCAAGCTAGCGGGTATTATTCCCGGTACTAGCGTGGTGTATTTCAATGCCGATGGTAAGGTACAGGAACACGTCGATTATTGGGACCCCGCCGAACATGTGTATGCCAAAGTACCGATCCTGAAAACCCTAATGGCGTGGTTACGTCGGCGTATAAGTGCCTGATACAGGATAGTTCAGCGCAATCTCCGGCGGCTTCGGTTAGAATGCGCGCTTGCTCTTATCAATGGGTGATTGAATGACCGAAGCACTGCCATCACCGACCCGCCAGTACTGGAAAGTTGTGCTGTCATGGCTAATCCTGATCTTATTTGTGGTTGGGGTGCAATACTGGATTGGCTGGCAAACCATTTTGCAGCCCTGGACGACCTTTAGTTGGGCGCAATGCTTGCTAGCGCTGGCATTACTGGTATTGAGTTATGCTTTACGCGCTTGGCGTATGTATGATTATTTCCCGCAATACTTAACCGGACAGTGGTTTGCTACTTGGCGGCTGATGCTAATTCACAATGTGCTGAATAATCTTTTACCTGCACGCACCGGCGAAGCCAGTTTTCCTTTGTTGATGAAACGTTACTTCGGTGTCAGTTATGCGCACGCGGTTTCGGCACTATTGTGGTTTCGTTTGCTCGATTTGCATGCCATTTTGGTATTTGCCCTTTACCCCTTGTTAGTCGTCACTCCCCTGAAACGCTTGGCTATGCCGATTATGCTGTTGTGGATGCTGCTACCGATGGGGGTTTATATGCTGCATAACCGCCTTGAGGTTTGGTTAGCGGGCAAGGATGGCAAGCTCAGTATGATTGCTCAGCAGGCTATGTACGGTTTACCGGATAACTGGGGCGAGTTTTGGCGCAGTTGGCTGATGACTTGGGCTAACTGGCTGGTGAAATTGTTAACCCTAGCGTGGCTTTTGGGGCAATTTGTACCCGGTGCGAGCTGGAATCTGTTAATGACTAGTGTGATTGGTGGCGAATTGACCAGTGTGTTGCCGGTGCATGCACCAGGCGGCTTTGGCACGTATGAGGCCGGTATTCTGTTGCCATTGTCGCGCATTATTGATGCAAAAGTAGCGGCAACTGGGGCGGTTAATTTGCATTTGTTTGTATTAGGCTCATCCATGCTGGGGGGCTTGTTGGGTTGGTTGATTCCGTTGCAAACCAAACCCGTGGACTGAAAAGATAAATTATTATGCTAAGAACTTGGGGTAATGCCTTGCTCACAAGGCTAGGGCCACTTGGCCTGTTATTGACCATGATCATGATTATTACATTGTATCGGCTGTGGGTGGTAACCACTAATGGTTTAAATCTGTATGTGGATGAAGCGCAGTATTGGTATTGGGCGCAGCATTTGGCGTGGGGCTATTATTCCAAGCCGCCGGTGATTGCTGCCATTATTGCGCTGACCACCAGTGTATGCGGTGATGGTGAAAGTTGTGTACGTGCCGGTAGCCTGCTGCTGTATCCATTGAGTACCGGCATTTTGTATCTGTTAGCCCAGCGTTTATTTGATACTCGCACGGCCTTGCTGGCGGCATTGGTCTTTCTCACTTTGCCTGCGGTTAGTTTGTCTTCATTATTGATCTCCACCGATGTTGCGTTATTCCTGTTTTGGACCTTAGCCCTGTATGCATTTGTGCGTGCGTTGGCGAGCAATGCGTGGGCGGATTGGTGGCTATTGGGGGCAGCCTTAGGGTTGGGTATGCTTAGTAAATACACCATGGGCATTTTCTTTGTGTCCGCCTTACTGTATTTGCTGTGGGAAAAACAATGGCAGGTATTGCGTAATCCGCGTGCTTGGGCAGCAGTTGGGTTTTCCATGCTGCTGTTTATGCCCAACCTGGTGTGGAACTGGCAATATCATTTTCCGACTTTCCAGCATACTGCCGAAATTGCGGTGGCTAGCAAACAGGGTTTAGTGCATTGGGATGAATTGGGCGAATTTATCGGCGGTCAGTTTGGGGTGTTTGGGCTGGTTTTATTTCCGCTGTTTATTTGGGTGATGATCAAAGGGCAAGTGGCGCATAAGCGTTTGCTGCTCAGTTTTGCGTTGCCGTTTTTACTGATTATTAGCTTGCAAGCCTGGTTGGGGCGGGCAAATGCTAATTGGGCTGCGCCGACTTATGTATCCGCGACTTTATT
>CAZCJE010000066.1:0-1176 GCA_964498805.1 uncultured Thiothrix sp. | reverse complement strand
AGTATGGATGGTAGACAAGGTCAGGATTTTTTATTTGTCACTGAAACGCAATTGCCGCCGGAAATACCGAACTATTTCGCTACGATCACGCCATTGCCGGATTTGTATCAGCAAGTACACGCACGCCATGATATTCATTTCAAGGTTTACCTATTACAAGGCTTTAAGGAGCAGGCCGGGTCATGAGCGCATGGAAACAGTATCGGCCTATGGGTTGGTGGCTAGTATTGGTCAGTTTATCCACATTGGTGTTTTGGCTGACGGATTTGGATTTGTGGGTGGCACGATTCTTTTATACTCCGGCTAAGGGGGCTAAACCTTGGTTGCTGGATGATTATCCGTTGTGGAAAGCCTTGTTTTATGATGGCGTGCCGTATTTAGCAGGTGTAGTCATTGTCAGTTGTTTATTGATTATTTTAGTCAGTACTGTGCGCAAACGTTATTACCGCTGGCGTTTGTATGCGGGCTATATTGTGCTGGTATTTTTGTTGGGGCCGGGTTTATTGGTGAATAGTCTGTTTAAGGATCATTGGGGGCGGGCAAGGCCGGTGCAGGTAGCACAACTAGGTGGTACCCAAATGTATACCCCACCGCTTTATTACGTTGCTAACGGTGACGGGCGTTCGTTTCCTAGTGGACATAGTTCAGTCGGTTTTGCCTTTATTGCTTTTTGGTTTTTATGGCGTGAACGCAAACCACAATGGGCTTTGGCTGCCTTAATCCTGACCTTATTATTTGGGATTACCATCGGCTTAACCCGTATGGCAGCAGGTGGGCATTTCCTATCTGACGTTTTATGGTCGGCTTGGTTACCTTTTTTCTCCGCATGGGTCATATATTATAAGATTTTATGTATCAACAAGCAGGAATATACCCTCAATTCAATTGAATGAATTTATGCTTTAAGCTAAAGTGCTTATGTGTCAAATGCTGATTTAATCAGCAATCCTTGCGAGGGGTAAAATGAAACATCAGTACTTTACTGAGGGTAAGTGTGTTCGTGCCGGTTGTTTGTTCAGGCCGTCTCTAAAAACATTAATAACCCTGATCTTCTTTAGCCTGCTATTCGTGTTTCAAAACACGGCGTTTGCGGCCGCACCGACGATTACCGGAACACCGACTACTAGCATTGAAGCGGGTAAAGCTTACCTGTTTACCCCGACGGCAGCGGATGCA
>CAZCJE010000065.1:0-18945 GCA_964498805.1 uncultured Thiothrix sp. | reverse complement strand
CCTCGTCAACCCGCTTAGAGGTCAGCCCCTAAGCGAGTTCTTCGCTCAATATTGCTTATTTTTCAAGCTGAGAAACGTCCCGGACTGCGCCGCGAGCAGCTGAGGTGGTCATAGCAGCGTAAGCTTTCAAGGCGGCACTCACCTGACGTTCACGCTTGACTGGCTTCCAAGCAGCTTTGCCTTTGGCATCCATAGCTACACGACGCGCCGTTAAAGCTTCATCGCTAAGCCGTACATTGATGCTACGATTAGGAATGTCAATGTCAATAATATCGCCTTCTTCCACTAAACCAATCGCACCACCTTCAGCAGCTTCAGGGGAAACATGGCCGATAGACAAGCCGGAAGTACCGCCGGAGAATCGGCCGTCAGTGATTAAAGCGCAGGCTTTGCCCAAACCTTTCGATTTAATATAAGAAGTCGGGTATAACATCTCCTGCATACCCGGGCCACCGCGCGGGCCTTCGTAGCGAATCAGGACAATGTCACCTGCCTGAATTTTATCACCTAAAATACCTTCAACAGCGGCATCCTGTGATTCAAAAATACGCGCAGGACCTGAAAATTTGAGAATACTTTCATCCACACCCGCAGTTTTAACCACACAACCATCCAGGGCGATATTGCCAAACAACACCGCCAAACCGCCTTCAGTACTGAAAGCATGCTTAAGATCACGGATACAGCCACTTTCGCGATTCGTATCCAGTTCATCCCAGCGTTTGCTTTGGCTGAATGCCACTTGAGTAGGTACATTGCCCGGAGCAGCGCGATAGAAAGTATGTACGGCTTCATCGTGGGTTTGCATGACATCCCATTGCTGCAAGGCTGCTGCTAGGGTGGGGCTGTGAACCATACCGACTTCGCGATTTAGCAAATCTGCACGATCCAATTCACCCAAAATACCCATCACGCCACCTGCACGATGCACATCTTCCATGTGATACAGCTGAGTGGAAGGCGCAACTTTACACAATTGCGGCACTTTGCGACTGAGGCGATCAATATCGCTCATGGTGAAATTCACCCCACCTTCTTCTGCGGCGGCGAGCAGATGCAAGATGGTATTAGTGGAACCACCCATAGCAATATCTAAACACATGGCATTTTCAAATGCTTCAAAGGTGGCAATCGAACGTGGTAATACCGAAGCATCGTCTTGCTCGTAATAGCGCTTAGCGAGTTCCACAGCTAAACGTCCCGCACGTAAAAATAATTGCTCCCGATCCGCGTGGGTGGCTAAGGCAGAACCATTGCCCGGCAAGCTTAACCCTAAGGCTTCGGTCAAACAGTTCATGGAGTTAGCAGTAAACATACCTGAACAAGAACCGCAGGTAGGACACGCAGAACGTTCCATGCTCGCAACATCTGTATCGGTCTGGTTAGGATTAGCCGCTGCTACCATGGCATCAATCAGATCCAGTTTGACTGGCTTGCCGGAAATAACCGCTTTGCCGGACTCCATAGGGCCGCCAGACACAAAAATAGTGGGAATATTCAAACGCAAGGCAGCATTGAGCATGCCGGGAGTGATTTTATCGCAGTTAGAAATACACACCAAAGCATCCGCACAGTGCGCATTCACCATGTATTCAACCGCATCAGAAATGATTTCGCGGGATGGCAAAGAATACAGCATGCCACTATGCCCCATGGCAATACCGTCATCAATCGCAATGGTATTGAATTCCTTGGCAACCCCACCAGCGGCTTCGATTTCACGCGCCACTAGCTGACCGAGATCCTTTAAATGCACATGACCCGGTACAAATTGGGTAAAGGAATTGGCAATGGCAATAATAGGTTTTTGAAAATCCTCATCCTTCATCCCAGTAGCACGCCACAAGGCGCGCGCCCCAGCCATATTGCGGCCTGCGGTAGAAGTACGGGAACGGTATGCGGGCATGATCGACTCCTGAAAACAAATAGATGCAAAGGCGCATTCTACCGCTTCAAAACCACGGAGTCACAAACCCCACAGGAAATTCTCTGAAAGCCGATCTTGAGGAAAAGGCAGGCAAGACCGACTGCTTGCCTGCCAAGGCTAGTTAACGGCCCTTCCAAAATTCTTTATTACAGTGCAAACAAATACAAAGATTTTGATGTTTATGAGTAATTTTTTGCCACCAAGAACGATGCAATCTCACCCATTTGCCACTGTCACAATGGGGGCATTGTTCACTATGTTCACGAAAGGCTGCACGGGTTGCAGGCGAGACAGATAAAGCGTTTACAGACGATGACTCCATATTACGCAAAGCAGGGGCTATAGGTTCCATTTGGCTCCTTTTTTCATAAGCTGGCGGTTGAAGTAAAGATTAGTTCAAGAATTGATCGACTGATTAATTGTATAACATATACATCAATCAAAAAAATCTATTGGAATAAAATCTTGATCATTATTTTTTAAAATGGAGTGATGCAGATCATAGACTTAGAAGAAAATTGCTGAATCGGCATCCATGCCGATCATCCCTACGGTTATAACGGGTATTGAGTTAGCTCTAGACGTAGGGTCTGATACAGCAAGTAAACCCAGGCGGGCAATGAGGCAGGTAAAGCGACAGGAAGCGCATTGCGGCGGAAATCGGTCGGGGCAATAACCACTTTGACATTGTCTTTACCAACCCACGCTGTCAGGGCAAACAAGTCTTCGGCCGCTTCATCACCCATGGCTAAACAACCGACGGATTGGTTTTTACCGTGAATCATAATGTCGCCCCCAAGATCCTGACGACCGTCATTTTTGGCCATTTTTTGGTCAAAGCCATTGGGGTAATTCAGGCGCAGGGCAACATGAAATTGGCTATTAGGATTTAACAGTTCAATGGTATAGACACCTTCGGGGACTTGATGATCGCCTTGACAGAGCTTAGGCCCCATTCCCCCACTAGCCCCCTCAATAGGGTAATCACGCACCTTGTGCCAGCCATGCTGGTTACCACGCACATACAATTCCATTTGCTTACTGTCTTTAAACGCGAGCAAGGTAATGGCTTTAGGCGGGAAAGGCGTACCCGCTTGCTGAAAATGAGGTACCAAACGGGTGGCAACAGCGGAACCAAACTGGCTTAGACGTTCACGTACCGTATACTTATCATGCAATTTCAGGGTCATAGGGTTTGTCTAACAGCTATTTTTTGGGGGAAAAAGTAAAAACAAGGTTAGACCAAAATAAATAAATATAAACCCTGTCAATACCATCTTTTTTACAAGCGCACCATCTAGCGGACTGTTGGATAAAGGCCTGCTGTGAACGCCAGCTTTTACCGGGGGTAATACCAATTATCCAAAGGTCACGATATAGCAGGAACTCCGCCATCTGTCGATACACCCGCTAGGATTGAACGCTTGGGTCTTAACATAATTGCCCGAAAGTCACACAGTTGCCAAGGGTACTAGGCAAAGTTAGTTAGGCTGCGCTATGGGTTAACCCATTAACAGCGAGTCGAGGAATTTAAACATGCAAAATACATCCACTATCGCTATTCCCCAACAAGCTTTTGACTGGTATGACGAATACGCTCACGGCGGTATAGACCGGCGTACTTTTATGACACGGCTAGCGACCCTGACTGTGGTTGGTTTGAACCTAGGAACTTTAATGGGTGCTCTGTTACCGAATTATGCACTCGCTGAACAAGTCGCCCCCAATGATGAGGCTATTAAAACCAGCTATCTAGAGTTTGCTTCCCCTAACGGTAATGGCCAAGGACGTGGTTATTTAGTCATCCCCAGTCAATTGCAAGGCAAAGGCCCGGTGGTATTGGTCGTGCATGAAAATCGTGGCCTGAATCCTTACATCATGGATGTGGCGCGCCGTTTGGGTAAAGCAGGTTTTATTGCCTTTGCCCCGGATGCGCTATTTACCCTTGGCGGGTATCCCGGCAATGATGATGAAGGGCGCAAAATGCAGGAAAAGCTAAACCAAGGCAAAATTGCTGAAGATTTCAAAGCAGCGGCGCAAGTGCTTAAAAAGCATGAACGTAGCAATGGCAAACTCGGGGTGGTCGGCTTCTGTTTTGGCGGCTATATCACTAATTTACTGGCAGCTACCTTGCCGGATGTAGTCAATGCAGCGGTGCCTTTTTACGGTACTGCCCCAAGTGCCGAACAAGCTGCTGAGATCAAAGCGCCCTTATTGCTGCATTTTGCCGGTTTAGATGAACGCGTAAATGCCACTTGGCCTGATTATGAAGCCGTGTTAAAGGCGCATAAGGTTAAGTACAAAGCCTATATTTACCCCAATACCAACCACGGCTTTCATAATGATTCCACTGCCCGTTATGATGAAAAAGCAGCAGAATTAGCTTGGTCACGCACGATCGAGTTTTTCAACCAATACTTAAAGAGCTGAATCTATTTGACACTGCCTATTGAGAGGCAGTGTCAATCCGCTGTTAGCGCATTTTGTCGGAAAAGAGCCTGCTAGCCAGTTGATTAGCTAAATGTTTGTTTTTTGTCAGCGTTTAAACGTCTAAAGCCACTTATACTCCTAAATCTTCTGACAAAAATAATGCAATATGTCCCGCAAAGTTCTGATTATTAATGGTTCCTACCGTGCTAATGGTATTACCGACCAAACCCTGCAACTGATGGCAGCAACCTTACATGCTCACAATATCCGCCATGAAACCATTCAATTGCGCGATTATCCGCTGAAATTCTGTATTAACTGTCGGGAATGCACGCAACAACCGGGTAAAGAACCAGGGCACTGTATACAAAGCGATGATATGCAGGCCTTGATCAGCAAAATCGAAGCAGCTGATGCTTATATTCTCGCTTCACCTACCAATTTCGGCACCGTTACCGCTTTATACAAACGCTTTATGGAACGTTTGGTTGTCTACGCCTACTGGCCGTGGGAAGCACACGCCCCCCAATACCGCAAAGCCACTTTACCCCCGAAAAAGGCCATTATTATTTCCTCATCCGGGGCACCGGGTTGGTTAGGGCGCTGGGCTTTTGGTACCGTTTCCCAACTCAAACAAACCGCCAAAACCATTGGTGCCAAACCTGTTGGTACGTTATTTAATGGTATGGCTAGCCAAAAAACGCGTCGTGGACTCAGTACAGCAACCCAGCAAAAAGCGCAGGCTTTAGCCTTAAAATTGGTTTAAGTGCGATTTAGCAGCACCGCTCCACCAAATAGGCAATGGAACGGTATTGCCGCCCAGAATGCAGTGATAAACCAATTTCACAGGTTCGGCTATTGCTAAAGCCTTCTGTGCAATCAGCAGGCAATTGTTGGCGCAAACGCTGCAATGCTGAGGCATTCAATTCCGGGGTGGTAAAACCTTTATCCCCGGCAAACCCGCAGCAGCCCTCTTCTTCCGGTTCAATCACCTCAGTTGCACATAAACGTGCCAATTTGCGCAAAGCCCCGTCTAAGCCCATACGCCGCGCACTACAGGTAATATGCAAAGCCACACGCTCATCCTGACGCTGTATCCGCAAATGCGGCAATAAATATTCAGCAATAAAACCGGCGGTTTCATACACCTTCAAGGGTTGTTTAAACTGCTCCAGCATACGCAAAGTACACGGGCTGGTATCACACAGAATCGGGTATTTGCCCTGTTCACTGGCTGCCCATAATGCCGCTTCCAACTGTTGCACCGAGGTATTAGCCGCCTCAGGATAGCCTTTGCTGGCAAACGGCATCCCACAACACAAGCCATCCACTTGAGGGGGAATAATGGCAGCAAAGCCCGCTTTGGCTAGTAAGCCATTCATTACGGTCATTAAATCGCGGCTTTCACTGTCATTGCTTGCCGGGCCCATACTGCGGCTGACACACGCAGGGAAATAGACCACTTTGCCATTCCTATCCGGCTGGCTTGCCTCGCTATGACTAGCTTTACGCGGAAAATAAGCGTGCCATGTAGGGATAACACCTGCGCTAATTTTGGTCAGACCACGACTCACTGAGCTTAAGGTTTTATCGCCGACCACTTTCTGCGTTAAATGAGCGGTTTGTAACCCTGCCCGCACCATGGTGGTAGTGGCTTGCATATGGCTACTGACCTGCTTTGCAATGCTACGGCCTAGAGATGAGCTTTCAGCAGTGCGTAAAGTACGCACCAATTCACCGGTATTAATCCCCACCGGGCAACGAGTCGAACACAAACCATCCAGTGCGCAGGTATCTTCCAACGCATAATGCACCTGCTGGGCAAAGCGTTGCGCCGCTGTGGTTTCACCCGCTGCTTGCAAACGCGCCTGTTCACGGGTAGCGACAATGCGTTGACGCGGCGTAAAAGTCAGATTGCGCGAAGGGCACACAGGCTCACAAAAACCGCATTCAATACAACGGTCTACCAAAGAGTTAGCTGCTGGCATGGGTTTGAGGTTTTGCAGATGCACTTGTGGGTCTTGATTGAGAATCACGCCCGGATTAAGCAGATTATGCGGGTCAAATAAACGCTTGATTTCCCACATTAATTGGTAGGCATCGCTACCCCATTCCATTTCCACAAACGGGGCCATATTGCGCCCGGTACCGTGTTCGGCCTTAAGCGAACCGCCGTATTTCAAGGCTACCAGTGCCGACACCGCGTGCATGAAACCGGCATAACGATCCACTTCCGCTTGTGTGCTGAAATCCTGGGTAAACACAAAATGCAGATTACCTTCCAGCGCATGACCAAAAATAATCGCTTCGTGATAGCCGTATTGCCCAAATAACGCCTGCAAGTCGCGCGTGCCTTGCGCTAAGCGTTCAATCGGGAACGCCACATCCTCAATAATCACCGTAGTACCAACAGGCCGAACCGCCCCTACCGCGGGGAATAAGCCTTTGCGAATATTCCACAAACGTGCGTATTGCTGCGGGTCAACGGTAAATTCGGGCGCAAATAGCAACTGCTGATTTGCCAGTACGTCTGTGATTTGCGCGACTTTCTGGCTTAACGCTTCCAGCGTAGCCGCACGCACATCAATCAACAAAGCAGCCGCATCCTCGCCCAAATCCCGCAGGAAATCCGGCATACCGGGTTTGTCTTGCACCGAACGCAAGCCAGCGCGATCAATCAGTTCTACCGCATCCACCGGCTGCGGCTTTAAGGCGGTGACGGCTAAACACGCCGCTTCAATAGTCGGGAACAATACCAGCGCGGTGGCTTTATGCGGATGTTCAGGCACAGTGTGGTAATTGATTTCGGCAATGAAACCCAAAGTGCCTTCCGAACCAATTAGCAAATGCTGCAAGATATCAATCGGGTCTGTGTAATCCACCAAGGCATTCAGGCTGTAGCCGGTGGTATTTTTGAGGCGAAACTTATGCTGGATACGCTCACGCAAGGGTGGATTAGCGCGTACTTTTGCCGCTAATGCCAACAAGCCATTGATCAAATGCGCATGCGTTTGCTGAAATGTTGTGCAACTATCGGCATCACGTGTATCCAACACCGTGCCATCCGCCAGAATTAAGCGCATCCCTGCCAACGTGTGGTAACTGTTTTGCGCGGTACCGCAACACATACCACTGGCATTATTAGCCGCAATCCCACCGATTTTGCAGGTATTGATTGAAGCCGGATCAGGGCCAATCTTACGCCCTAAAGGTGCCAGATACTGATTGGCATGAGCACCAATAATGCCCGGCTGTAAGCGGATTTCAGCACCCTGCTGCAAAATCTCATAACCGCGCCAGCTAGTCCCCTCCAAGACCACCAGTACGGAATCGGTCACCGCTTGCCCAGACAAACTGGTTCCCGCAGCCCTAAACGTTACCGGGACTTGATGCCGATTAGCCAATTGCAATAAGCCAATCACCTCTTGCTCATTCGCCACCTTAACCACCAACGCTGGAATCAAGCGGTAAAAACTCGCATCAGTGCCATAGGTCAGCCGGTACATCTCATCGCGGAAAATACGTTCTTTGGGTAAAAACTGCGCCAACTCCTCACAAAACTTAGCCTGGGCTGGGGTCATAGTGCTCTCCTCCTAATAATCGATGCCAATGGTCTTACCAATTTTTTAAATAACGGGCAAAAATGGTCAGAAAATTGATTGACAAGTTACGTACTTAGTCAATACTATCGAAAAAATGTGGTATTTGGTATTACCAAATTACCACTTTTTGGAGGAAATATTGCAAACCCCTGTTGAGGAGGAGGTTTCCCATGCAGACTTGGGCACAAGTGTATGACCCAATCGGTAATCTGTGGCTATCGTCCCTGATTGCCTTAATCCCGATTGCCTTTTTCTTCATTGCCCTTGCGGTCTTACGCATGAAAGGGCATGTGGCCGGTACGATTACCGTGTTACTGGCATTAGCTGTAGCCATTTTGTTCTATCAGATGCCAGTACCGATGGCGCTAGCCTCGGCGGGTTATGGTTTCCTGTATGGCTTGTGGCCAATTGCGTGGATTATTGTGGCAGCGGTTTTTTTGTACAAAATTACCGTCAAAACCGGCCAGTTTGATATTATTCGCAGTTCTATCCTATCGATTACCGAAGACCAGCGTTTGCAGATGTTATTGGTCGGTTTTGCCTTTGGGGCTTTCCTAGAAGGGGCGGCCGGTTTTGGTGCACCTGTGGCGATTACAGCCGCCTTGTTGGTGGGCTTAGGCTTTAATCCCTTGTATGCCGCCGGTTTGTGTTTGATTGCCAATACCGCACCGGTGGCCTTCGGAGCTATGGGTATTCCGATTACTGTTGCTGGCCAAGTCTCCGGCGTTGACCCGTTTCATGTTGGACAAATGGCCGGTCGCCAATTGCCATTGTTATCCCTGATGGTGCCATTTTGGTTGGTGGTGATTATGGATGGCTGGCGCGGGGTTAAGGAAATCTGGCCTGCTGCTTTGGTAACCGGGGTCTCATTTGCCATTACCCAGTTCCTGACTGCTAACTTTATTGGCCCAGAATTGCCTGATATTACCTCAGCATTGGTCAGTTTGGTGGCTTTAACCTTGTTCCTGAAAGTGTGGCACCCGCAAAACATTTTCCGCTTTGATGGCAAACAACACGAACGCTCGAATACCCTTACCTATACTGGTGGGCAAATCTTCAAAGCTTGGTCCCCCTTTATTATTTTGACCGCGATGGTAACGCTGTGGAGTTTGAAACCGTTCAAAGCCCTGTTTGG
Source organism: uncultured Thiothrix sp. (assembly GCA_964498805.1). Classification (GTDB taxonomy): domain Bacteria; phylum Pseudomonadota; class Gammaproteobacteria; order Thiotrichales; family Thiotrichaceae; genus Thiothrix. The sequence continues at coordinate 9,851 of CAZCJE010000065.1, read as the reverse complement.
TAAAGATGGAGCGCTAGAAAGTTGGGTCATCAAGTTTTCCGTCCCGTATCTGGATAAGCTGGTTACCAAGATGCCGCCGATTGTGACCGAACCCAAACCCTATGAAGCGATCTACAAATTTGACTGGTTTTCCGCCACGGGCACCGCCATTTTCATTGCTGCCATCATCACTATTTTCGTGCTGAAAATGAAACCGCTGGAAGGCGTGAAAGCCTTCGCTGAAACCTTACAAGAACTCAAACGGCCGATTTACACCATTGGTATGGTGCTGGCATTTGCGTTTATTGCTAACTACTCAGGTCTGTCTGCAACCCTGGCCTTATTACTGGCGGGAACGGGTACTTTATTTGTCTTTTTCTCACCATTCCTCGGCTGGCTTGGGGTATTTCTGACCGGTTCCGATACCTCTTCCAATGCGCTGTTCTGTAGTTTACAGGCCAATACCGCACACCAAATTGGCGTACAGGACACTCTATTGGTCGCGGCTAATACCACTGGCGGCGTTACAGGCAAGATGATTTCACCTCAATCCATTGCGGTAGCGTGTGCGGCAACCGGATTGGTAGGGCATGAATCCGACCTATTCCGCTTTACGCTCAAACACAGCCTGCTGTTTGCCACCATCATCGGCATTATTACCGCGCTGCAAGCCTATGTATTTCCATGGATGATCCCTTGATTGATTAGTTAAAACTCCCTACACTCGGTCTTATCAAAATTGGTAAGACCAGAGTATGTATAAGACCCGCCTTTCCGACCAACTCGCCGAACAACTGGAAGCCATGATTGTCGAACAGGGGCTAAAACCTGGCGACCGTTTACCCGCAGAACGCCAGCTAGCCGAACAATTGCAAGTGTCGAGACCTTCGCTACGCGAGGCTATCCAGAAACTGATTAGCAAAGGCTTGCTGGTGAGTCGGCGCGGTGGGGGGACTTATGTACAGGAAATCCCCAAAGCGGCCTTTATTGATCCATTGGTAGTGCTATTCCGGGAAAATCCCGAATACCGTTTTGATGTGCTGGAAATCCGCCATGCACTGGAAGGCAATGCCGCTTGGTATGCGGCCTTACGCGCTACTGATGAGGATAAGCAGTATATCCGCCAGTGTTTTGAACACATGTTGGCTCAGCATGGCAGCGATGACCCTATGGATGAAGCGCGTGCCGATGCCGCCTTCCATCTCTCGATTGTCGAAGCCTCGCATAATCTGGTGCTGCTGTATGTCATGCGCGGCTTATTTGAGCTACTGCAAAACAGCATTTCGCATAATCTGGATAAGCTGTATAGCATGCCGCGTGTGTTTGACCCGTTAAAAGAACAACATCGCGCCTTAATGGAAGCGGTGGTAGCAGGCAAACCTGAACAAGCGCGCCGCGCGGCAGAAGAGCATCTGGCCTTTGTTGAAGACTCCCTCAAATCCATTGACGCTGATGAGGCCCGCAAAGCACGGGCCTTGCGGCATTTAACGCTAGTAGGACGATAAGGAAGAATGCACCCATGGTTAATCGCCCCGATACGGTTTATTTGTTTGGCACCTGCCTCATAGACCTGTTTTACCCACAGGCAGGCGTTTCGGCGGTGCAACTACTGCAACGCGAAGGCATTAAGGTTATTTACCCGCAAGCGCAAACCTGTTGCGGTCAACCGGCTTGGAATTCCGGCTACCGCGACCAAGCCCGTGAAGTTGCCCGTACCCAGTTAGCCTTATTCCCCAAACCCATTCCCATTGTTGTGCCGTCTGGTTCGTGTGCCGGTATGATGAAAGTTCATTACCCCGAATTATTTGCCGGTCAAGCCGATGAGGCTCAAGCCCTTGCAATTGCCGGGCGCGTGTATGAATTAACCGAATTTCTGGTCGATGTTCTGCACATCCGTCTGCAAGATTGGGGCGAACCGATTAAGGTCGCGGTGCATACATCGTGTTCAGCACGGCGCGAAATGGGGGTAGCGGATCACATTGAAAGTTTGCTAGGGCAGTTGACCCGTGTAGAACGCTTGGAACAATTGCGTAAAGCCGAATGCTGCGGGTTTGGCGGCACCTTTGCCATTAAGGAACCGGAAATTTCGGCGGCCATGGTTGAAGATAAAACCCGGCATATTCGCAATACCGGGGCAGAACGCTTTATTACCCAAGATTGCGGCTGCATGCTGAATATTAGTGGCGCGTTTGATAAGCAAGGTTATAGCTTAGCGGGTCAGCATATTGCTGAATTCCTGTGGGAACGCAGCAATGCGCCTAACCCTAAGCAAGAGGAGAATGGCTTATGAGCAGTGCTTTCCGTATTCGCGTCGAAGAAGCCCTTGGCAAAGCTGAAATCCGCGCTAACTTTTACCGCGCTATGGATGGGTTAATGACCCGCCGCCTCGATCAATTCCCCGATAAGGCCGAATTAGAACGCCTGCGCACCCAAAGCATGGCAATTCGGGCTAATGCCTTAAGCAAATTGCCTGAGTTACTGGAAAAGCTCGAAGCCAATCTCATCCGCAATGGTATTCAGGTGCATTGGGCACAAACGCCTGAAGAAGCCAACCAGATAGTGCTTGGCATTATGCAACGGCATGGGGCTAAATCGATTATTAAAGGCAAATCCATGGTTTCTGAGGAAATGGGCTTAAACCATTTTCTGGAAGCAAATGGCATTGAAGCGCTGGAGTCAGATTTAGGCGAATTCATTATTCAGCTTGATGGTGAAACCCCGTCGCATATCATCATGCCTGCGATCCACAAAAACCGCGTGCAAATTGCCAAGCTGTTTCATGCCAAATTTCCCGATATTCCCTACACCGAAGATGTGGATGAACTGACCCAAAGCGCACGGCGTATTCTGCGGGAAAAGTTCTATGCCGCACCCGTGGGTTTATCCGGGGTCAATTTCATGGTGGCGGAAACCGGCACGCTGTGTTTGGTGGAAAATGAGGGTAATGGGCGTATGTCCACCACGGTTCCACCCGTGCATATTGCGGTTACCGGCATTGAAAAAGTGGTCGAATCGCTCAGCGATGTACCACCGCTCTTAAGCATTCTCACCCGTTCCGCTACTGGCCAACCGATTACCACCTACTTCAATATGATTAGCAGCCCGCGTAAACCGGGTGAAAAAGACGGGCCAAAAGAAGTGCATTTGGTATTGCTGGATAATGGCCGCTCGCGTATTTACAGCGACCCGGAATTGTTGGCGACCTTACGCTGTATTCGCTGCGGTGCCTGTATTAACCATTGCCCGGTGTATGTGCGCATTGGTGGGCATAGCTACGGCACGGTTTACCCCGGCCCGATTGGTACGATTCTGGAACCGCAAAAAGCCGGGTTGGATGTGCACGGCGAATTAACCCAAGCCTCAACCTTATGCGGCGCGTGCGCGGAAGTGTGTCCGGTACGCATTCCAATTCCAAGCCTGATTAACCGCTTGCGTTATGAAGGGGTACGGGCAGATACCAGCCAGACTCCTACTTTAGGGGCTGGTTCAGGGCGTTACCCGCAAGAAGCGCGTGCTTGGCAAGTCTGGACATGGGCGGCTACCCATCCACGCTTTTACCGCCTCGGTGCCAGTACCGCTACCCGCTTGCGTCACTTGATGCCTGCCAACCTTGGGGCATGGACGACTGTACGCAGCGCTCCCAAACCGGCAGCTAAAACCTTACATGAACACTTGAAAACCTTGGGGGTCGCGGATGAGTAATGCGCGTAACAACATTTTGCAACGCCTGCGTGAACCGCAACGCCCACCCTTACCAGTCGCAGAACGCCACGCTATCAGCCGTTACACCTGGGAAAAGCCTGAACGTATGCGCCGCTTTACCGAACGTATGCAAGCGGTGCGCGCCGAAGTGCATATGGCCACGCATACCACTTGGCTGGCGGTGGTATCGGGTATTTGTCGGGATAAGGGCCTACACAATCTGCTGATTGCGCGCGAAACCGCCGCCGGGCAAGCTATTAGCGCCCAAGCCAGTTGTTTTCCGCCGCTAAAGTATTACGACCGTCTGATTGAAGATTGGAAAGATGAAATGTTCCAAGGCATTGATGCGGCCTTAACCAGTACCCGTGGTGGCATTGCCGAAACTGGCACACTGATCGTATGGCCTGATGCGTATGAACCCCGCCAGATGTCGTTAGTCCCGCCTGTGCATATTGCCTTGCTGGATACCGATAAGCTTTACACCACTTTTGCCGAAGCCATACAGGCGGAAGATTGGGTAGCCGAAGGTATGCCCACTAATGCCTTGCTGATTTCGGGCCCGTCCAAATCCGCCGATATTGAACAGACCCTAGCCTATGGCGTACACGGCCCTAAGGAATTGGTGGTTATCCTGCTGAATGGTTAAGGGATGTACGCGCGCTGTTGACACCACACTTTTACCTGCGCAATGGCGGCGACCAAATGGCTAGCCGCCTGTGGACTGAGTTCATCACCCAATTCAAAGCTAAGCCCACGAATACGCACTAATTCAGCAGGTGGTGGCGTTTGCCCATACACCTGCTGAAAGGCTTGCAATAACGCTGCAGGTGTCATGGCATGACTGGTGTAACTGCCATCGTGCTGCGCATTTAGGCTTTGCCACACATACGGGGCCTGACAACTGACATCCGCATCAATAAAGAGCACCGCTTCGCGCCCTAACAGGTCGGTAACATGTTCGACTTGTAACTGCATATCGGTTTGGCATTCGATTTGCGGCCAGCCTTCGGCTTCAAGCGCCTCCAATAACAAGGGGCCAAGGGCATCATCCCCACGCCCCGGATTACCATACGCAAACAACAATAAAGGCGCTGGCTTAGTCAAGACCACACTCCAAAGTGCCATCCGAGTCTTTACTCATGCGGCTCAGCAAAGCCCCATCCGGCGCATACAATTCCACTTGCAGCGGCATTTTGCCTAAAGCATGCGTGGCACAGGATAAACACGGGTCATAGGCGCGAATCGCCACTTCCAAATGATTGAGCAAACCTTCGGTGAGTTCGTTGCCATCCAGATATTCATTAGCAACCGAACGCACCGATTCATTCATAGCCTGATTATTGCTGGTGGTGGAAACAATCAGGTTAGCTTTTTCAATCAAGCCTTGCTCATCAATCTGGTAATGGTGGAATAAGGTACCGCGCGGCGCTTCAATCACGCCAATCCCATAGCGGCGCATTTCCCCACGGGTAATCAGATCCGTGCCGGTAATATCAGGGTCATGCAATAATGCTTCAATCGATTCGGCACAATGCAGCATTTCAATCATACGCGCCCAATGATAAGCCAGTGTGTCATGCACATAGCCACCTTTGCCAAATGCGCGAAAACGCTGGCGTGCCGCTTCGGCCAAGGGCGTATTAATGCGCTCGCACAGATTCACCCGCGCTAATGGCCCCACCCGATACCAGCCTTGCTCACGGCCTAACGCAATCAGATAGGGAAATTTCATATACGACCAGCTACGCACTTCTTCGCGCAGCACATGCATATAACCACTGTAGTCAAATTGATCAAAGATCGGCCCACCATCCGCCTGACGGGCACGCAAGCCACCGTGATACAACTCCAGCTCGCCATAAGTACCGACCATGCCCAAGTAATTGGTTTTCAAGGTAGCAAAGCCGTGATTTTCCGGATGACCAACATGAATGGTTTCATTCAAGGTCACTGCATCCTGTGACCAGGCAATAATGTCTTTAATGTCCACCAACAAGGCTTTACGCGCTTCTTCACCCAAAGGCTTATTCATACCACCGGGAACAGTGGCCGCGCCGTGAATACGTTTACCGGCAATCGCCGCAATCACTTGTTGGCCGTATTTGCGCAATTTCACGCCTTTTAAGCCAATATCCGGGTAAGCCTCTAACACACCGACAATATTGCGATGCGCCAGATTGGAGCCAAACCCAAACAGAAAATCCGGCGAGGACAAATGGAAAAAGTGCAGCGCATGCGATTGCAGCACTTGGGCAAAATGCAGCAAACGGCGTAATTTGGTCGCAGTAGGGGTGGTTTCATCCACACCGACTAACTGGTCTACCGCTTTGGCCGCCGCTAAATGATGCGATACTGGGCAAATGCCACACAGGCGTTGGACAAAATACGGCACTTCGGTATACGGTCGCCCCTGAATGAATTTTTCAAAGCCACGAAATTCAACAATGTGCAAACGCGCTTCCTGCACATGATTGGCGTCATCCAGCAAAAGGGTAATCTTGCCGTGGCCTTCTACCCGCGAAATAGGGTCAATAGCGACCCGACGTAACGATGGTTGTGTTGCTTGCATGGGGAAAACCTCAATCGTAATGCAGCATAGCTTTAGGCAAGGCAGGTTCGCGCCCGGCCAGCAAATCGCTTAGGATGGCAAAGAAGGCATCACCCGGTGGCGGGCAACCCGGCAGGTAATAATCAATGCGTACCACTTCATGCAGCGGATGCACTTTGGATAACAGCAGCGGCAATTCGGGGTCATCCGGAATCATCGGGTTATCCACCCCGACCCCATGCAAATACGCCTCCTCCAAACATTCCTGTACCGTGTAATGATTACGCATAGCCGGAACCCCGCCATTAATGGCACACGCCCCGACCGCAATCAGGATTTTGCAATTCTGGCGGAATTCACGCAGCACATGCACATTTTCAGCATTACACAAACCGCCTTCGATCAAACCAATATCACATGGCTCGCAATGCTTAATATCGGTTAAAGGCGAACGGTCAAATTCAACGTGTTCCAGTAGCCCAACCAAGCGTTCATCCATATCCAAAAACGACATGTGGCAGCCAAAACACCCCGCTAATGAAGTGGTCGCAATACGGATTTTAGACATCGTGATGCTCCGTTTTTTTCAGGTTGACATGCGCCACATCGGCTTCAGCGACCGAATGCACATCAAAAGTACGCCGCCCAATGGGAATTTCATTACCCTGGCCTTTGTGCAAAATCGCCCCAACTGGGCAAATATGCGCAGCTAAATCGGTCACCTCTAAATCACTATCGCCGAGCTTGCCACTAGGTGTATTCACAATCAGGCGTGCCGCAGCACCGCGTCCGCTAATGGCAAACACCTGTTTGCCATCCACATCCCGACTGGCACGCACACACAATTCACACAAAATACAGCGGTCGCGATCAAGCATGACCGCCGGATGCGAGGCATCGACTTCACGCCGGGGGTAAAACGGTGGGAAATGGCCATCGAGCATACCAAAGTGATAACCAAGTGCCTGCAAAGTGCAATCGCCGGTTTTATTGCACGTTGGGCACAAATGATTACCTTCCACAAACAGCATTTGCGTAATGGTTTTACGCACCTCATTCAAGGCTGGGGTATTGTTTTCCACCTGCATACCGGCAGCGGCAGGAAAGGTACACGCGGATACGCTACGGCCATCGGCTTCTACCGTACACAACTTACAACTGCCATGCGGTTTTAAACCGGGTTTGTGGCACAAATGCGGGATATAAATCCCTGCCGCTAAGGCAGCATCCATAATGGTTTGGCCAGCTTCAAATGCCACTTCCTGACCATCAATAAATAAGCTTTGCGGGGTTGTCATGATAAATGCGCCTCTGCATCGTCGCGATGCGCCAGTTTGCGGGTGGTTGCCAAGGCGGCATCCAAATTGAAGAACGGTTCATAATCCTGATGCAACAGGCGTTGGTTAAACACTTGCGGGAAACGCGCCAAGGCATCCAGAATCGGATTCGCAGCGGTTTGCCCTAAGCCACAATGCGAACGACGTTTAACCACTGTTGCCAACCGCGCCATTTCCTCCTGATCATACGAAGTACCATGACCGGAATAGATTTTGTCCACGTATTTGCGCAATAACGAGGTTCCCACCCGACAAGGCGTGCAAAAGCCGCAGCTTTCATGAGTGAAGAAGTGAATAAAATTATGCACCACCGCTAACAAATCACGCTGTGGGCCATAAATCATAATTGACCCACCAGTAGGCAAATCTTCAAACGCCAACAAGCGGTTAAATTCAGCCCTGCCCACCAAATTGCCGGAAGGCCCGCCAATCTGCACGGCTTGCGCATCGGTTGCCCCACACGCTGCCAGCATTTGTTGCACGCTAATACCAAACGGGTATTCATACACCCCCGGGCGCGCACAATCACCGCTAATACTCAGCACTTTAGTCCCGGCTGAGGCGGCAGTACCGTGATCACGGAACCATTGCCCCCCTTGTACGGCAATATGCGCAGCGGCTACTAGGGTTTCGACATTATCAACCACGGTTGGCTTGCCTAAATAACCATGCGTCACCGGGAAAGGCGGACGCACACGCGGCACCCCACGTTTTTGCTCCAATGATTCGAGCAATGCGGATTCTTCCCCGCAAATATACGCACCCGCACCAACCACAATGCTGATATCAAAATCAAAACCCGCTTCACCTTGAATCGCCTGACCCAACAAACGCCGAGTACGCCGTTCTGCCAGCACGGTTTGTAACGGATTCACCAAGTAACGATATTCGCCACGCAAATACACATAACCATGCTCAGCACCAATGGCATAAGCGCAAATGGTCATGCCTTCAAACAATTCGTGCGCATAACTATTCAGCAACACCCGATCTTTAAAGGTACCCGGTTCACCTTCATCGGCATTGCACACCACATAACGCTGCTCCGCTGCAGCCGCCCGACACAATTCCCACTTCAAGGAGGTATTAAAGCCAGCGCCACCCCGACCGCGTAAAGCGGAAAGCTTTAATTGCTGCAAAAACGCTTCTACGCCTTGTGCACGCACTGCCTGAATACCCAAACCCGGCGGCAAAGGCGCTTGCAGTAATAAACCGGCGTGCTGAATATGATCTTCCACCCCAAACCAAGGCTCTGGCCATTCATCCAGATCGGTTTCCGTCAGAATACGTTCGGCAATTTGCGGGATACGCTCAGCGGTTAAGCCGGTCATCACCCGGCCATTCACCAACAAGGATGCACCGTGATCACACATACCAATACAAGACGTTTGATCAATACTCACCAAACCATCGTCACGGGTTTGCCCCGGTGTAACTTGCAGCAATTCACATAACGACTGCATCAGGCTTAAATCGCCACAACTGGTGCAATTGCTGAATAGCAAATCAAAATGGCCGCGTGGAGTGCGGTGGAAAAACGAATAGAAGTCGATCACCGCTTCCACCTGACTGACAGGTAAGGCCAGTTCATGGGCCAGCGGCACAATCGCTTCGGCGGGAATATACCGGTAATGGGTCTGCAACGCATGCAGACGATGCAAAAGATGATCATCCAACGGGCGCAAAGGTGCCTCGTCCGGTTGACCCTCCGATGGAATGACTAGATTCATATGATAATTCCTTTTATGCCCTCGCAAGTTAAGGCATAAGTAATGAGTTCGCTCCAAGATAGCGGTTGTCCATGATGTGGCCCCAGACGGGGTAGCAGCGTACACATGATCTGTTGATCTGATTATTTTTGTTTGCGCCATCATTTTAGCAGCTGTGTCGACAGCAGAAAAAAACCAACCACCGGTTTCTTGACTAAAAGCATAGAGTGATTGATTAAAATTCAAGCGAAAATCTAACTGCTTGCCGTCACCCTCAACCCACGCTAAGAACGCGCGGTAAGGCCATGTCGGGGTGGTTAAGCAGAAGCTTGGACTCGCTTTAAACCCAACAACTATCTAGTAGGTAAATAATTTTAATTATCAAGGCATTACCAACACATTAGTGGGTAACAACCCGTATTATTCTAACACCGCTGCCAGCTGTAAATAAATATTTACAATTGTGACGATAAACACAGGTTTTGGCCAATCAGTATGCTAGTGTTTTGGTCAATTCGTCCTTCCTACAATATCCACTCAAGCAACACCAATCATAACAACACGCGCCAAAACCCC
>CAZCJE010000064.1:0-19195 GCA_964498805.1 uncultured Thiothrix sp. | reverse complement strand
ATAGCCGCCTGAGCGCCGTAGGAATCGCCATCCTTCAGGGCGGCGAGGATGTCAATGCAAAATATTAACGAGTACACAGGTCATGGATACACAAAAAGACTTACAGGCCGAGAAAATCATTAAAGACTATGCCTTTGGCTCCAGCCTGACTGGCCTCATTCCAGTGCCATTACTGGACACCATGGGTTTGATGGGAGTACAGCGTCTTATGCTCATGCAGTTGGCCAAACTGTATGGCGTACCTTTCTCCAAACATTTGGCTAAAGCTTGGTTAAGTACCTTGATGACGGGCTTAGCCCCTAAAGCTGCGGCCCCAACGATTGGTAGCTTGATAAAAATGGTGCCAGGGATAGGAACCGTAGCAGGGGGGATGACAACTGCTACGTTAGGCGGTGCTTCAACTTATGCCATAGGCAAAGTCTTTCAGCAACATTTTAAACAGGGCGGGACATTGGAAAACTTTAACCCCCAACAGGCTAAAACTACTTTAATGACGGAACTAGCGTCTAATAAACCACAATAACAAAATCTGACGGGGCAAAGTGATTAATACCCCATCAACTGTAGCCTTAATCAGGTATTGGTAGGTTCTTCAACCTTAGCAACGACCACTTCTGCAATCGGTTCAGCCGCTGGTGCTTCTGGGGTCACAGTTGCTGTTACTTCAGCAGCAGGTGCGTCCGCTTTTTTAGTGACAGTAGCAACAAAAGAGGAAACCCCTTGTTTAATTTTAGTGGTGGTATCAGTCAACCATTGCTTAGCTTTTTCATCTTTATACACATAAGTACTGGCTACGCCCACAGCTGCACCGACTACAAAATTGAATGGAATCATATACCTTCTCCCTGTTAAAACTTGTTAAAAATAATATCAGTATACCGCTTAAAATGTACCCGTAATGTTAAGAAATGTTAAGTGCGTTGCGTCATTATCATGCCTAATAACAAGCCACTATAGGTAAAACCTACCGAATAGACCAAGCCAAAATCCAGCAATAAGGTGGTTGAAATATCAATGACATCTACCCCAATAGGCACCACTAAATTCAGCCATTGCCGATTAACAAAACGATCCGCTAACCTAAAGACTGCTGGCAAGGCCTGCATATCGGTCTGCAGGAGCCAAATCTCACCCGCACAAGGTTGGATGATTACTGGTATGGCCTGCGGCATGAACTGCACCGTTAAATCAGCACCCTTGAACTTCACCGGCTCAGCCTCTGTTAGTGATAGATAACAAACCGTATGCCCAGCCTGCTGTTGCTGGGTAATCCATTCGTGGTCTAAGCCCGATGCAGGTTCACACCACGTCTCTACCAAGGGTAATAACGGCTGGTGTTCAGCAACGGCTTGACCCCAAACATGAATCTGTAAAGGCCGTTGTTGCTCCTGCGCCCACTGCCGTAAAGCATTAAGAGTCGAGCCTAGGTTGTCGGTCTGGATACTTGATTCGGCCATACGGCAATCTAGCACCAAGGTATCCACCCGAGTCATACGCTCAAATGTTTGCGGATGTGTAACCAAGACTTGTTGCTGCAAACTTTCATACACTAACCGGCGCGTGGTATAGGGCCCCAAATGGCGCATATGCGCGCCGAAAAAGGTAGTCAGAAAAGCAGCGCCACGATTTACCCCTAATAAAGGCGTACTGCCGCCAAAAATAGCCAGCATCCACGGTGCTACGATCAAGCCACTTTTTTCCCCATACTGTTGGCTGGTAGTAGGCTGTTGTGCCGCTTGTTCGAGTAATGCCAGTAAAGGCTGCGCATTTTTCTTGAAGCGATGACGCAAACGGCGATGCACCGTTTGCTGATCCTGGATTACTAACCAATGACTCAAGCTATATAAATTGGCATCCAACGCGGCAATCACGGTATAACCCATAACACTGCATACTGTCAGACGTGCAGCCGTCAGGACCTGTTCATTTAGACGCTGATGCTGACGCACCGTGACAAATGCTTGTTTGCACACTGGCATAAAAATATACAGAGTAATCGGCAAACTCATCCAACCCAGTATTGCCCAATGCAGCACATTGCCAGCCGACGCCAAGCCTAATGAACCTGCCGATAGGATCATTTGCTGTTTGGCCTGTTGTAAACACGGATGTTCCGCCTCGGGACTGGTTTCAGGCATAAACGGTTCAGACTGCGCCTTTTTAGCAACCCGCCATTGGCGATGGGTCTTATGCCCGGTATATAAAACCCCTACTATCATTAATACCGGCACTACCAGCATGTTTTTTCCTTATATTCTTGAATAAGCTAGAGCCTTTTAAAAGGCCAACAAGTCATAGAAATTGCCTAAAACAGTCAATGACTGTTTATCTATACAGAATTTCTGTAAAATCGTTTTTACAGTGCAAATTATTTTTCTTTAAAACTCTCCAATAATAGGTTTGACTGAGTTAAAGCAATTTTCTAGTCAATGGTCAAATTATGATTTAAATCAAGATTATTAATTACCATTAAATCAGCCCTTTCTCAATAAAGGCATTAACGGTAAAAACCAATAGGCAAAATGTTAAGAAATGTTAAGTTCGATTCAAAACCAAACCCGTTCATGCCACTATTTGCGCACTTGATTGATTGCCAAGGCCAGATACTCCATGCTTACTCGTGCCAACCTTACTGAAAAGACTATTGTTCCTACTAGTATTTATGCGAGCAGTTTATTGCTTGTCCTCCTTACTTTTATCTCGGTGAATACACTTGCAGCTGAGGCGAAAACAGAAGCAGCTGCTCCGGCTAGTAATGATTGGAAAGGTTCCGTAGAACTGGGTTTTAGCAAATCCACTGGCAATGTAGAAACAACCGATGCTAATTTTGGCCTGACGCTGGATAAACAAACCGCACAGTGGCGTCAAACAGCCGCTATTAAAGGCGACAAGCTGGAAAGTAAAACCACCACCTTATCCGAACGCTATATGACTGATTATAAGGCCGAATATATCCTGCCTAGTAAAAATTATTGGTTTGGTTATGCCGGTTATGATGCCAATGAATTAGCTGCTATCGACAAACGCTTTGTAGAAGCTTTTGGCTATGGAGCACATTTATTAAATTCACCCACTAAAACGCTTGAGGGTGAAATCGGTCTTGGTGCACGTCAAACCACCTATACCAATGACCTAGGTAAAGATAATGAAGCCATTGCGCATGTCAGTCTTAAATACGCCCAGCAACTTACGGAAAACACCAAATTTACCCAAGATTTAGTATTGCATCCGGGTACAGATAATTCCCATACCACTTCACGCACTGGCATCCAAGTCGGCATGAGCAAGAATACCGCCCTTAAAGTCAATTACGAAGTACAGAACAATACCAAAGTCTTTGAAGGCGTTGAGAAAAAAGATACCTCTACCCATGTCAATCTAGTGGTTGGCTTCTAAACAGGTTTCAGTTTCCCTACCTACCCTAGCGTGTGTGACTGTAGTTCTGAACAGGAATAACCTTCCTGTTCAGACGCAGACACTTTTGCGGCTTTGCACTGGATAAAGGTGCAAACGCTGAATTAAGGCCAGCAGATCCTGATAATTAAAAGGCTTAGTCATAAAAGCATCGGCTCCGGCTTGGAGGCTCAATTGTTCTGCCTCACTAGTGGCATGGGCTGTTAGCACGATCACTACCACATGCGGATTAGCGGCCTGGTGACGTATCCAATGTAAGACTTCAAAACCGCTCATATCCGGCATACTTAAATCCAACAACACCAAATCAAACGTTTGCTGACGTAATTGCATCAAGGTACTTTGCCCGTCTATGGCCAATACCACCTGTGCCCCTAGTTGCTGCAACAGCTTTTGGCCAACAAAACGATTAATATCATCATCATCCACCAGCAAAATCCGCATATTTTCAGGTAGACGCGTAGCAAATACCTTTGGCGAAACCGCTTGTTCATGCGCTTGCACCTGTTGTAAGCATAAGGTAAAGAAAAAGCGGCTACCTTTACCGGGGACACTTTCTACTAATAAACGCCCCCCCATTAGACCTACTAAACGCTGACAAATCGCCAAGCCTAAGCCAACGCCTTCACGGGTGGTCGAAGGGGTGGTTTCCAATTGGCAAAACGCTTCAAAAATATGCGCTAACTTATCTGCCGGAATACCCATGCCGGTATCGCTAACTTCAAAATACACCCCCACCCAAGCCGGGTCAGGACTAGAAACTTTTTTTACGGCCAGTTGCACTTGCCCGGTAGAGGTGTATTTAATGGCATTCGTCAACAAATTAACCAATACCTGCATTAGGCGCACCCGATCACCTAGCAAGGTTTCAGTGATCTCACCGCTTTCCTCGAATCTCAATTGCAGGCCTTTTTGCTGCGCTTTATCAGCTAATAGGTCATGCAGATGCCGAATTATGGTACGCAACTGAAACAGCTTGTTATCCAGCTGAAAACTCTGGCTTTCGATTTTGGCCATATCCAACACATTCCCAACCAAACGGGAAATATGTTGGGAAGAATAGTCCAGCTTATCCACGTAATCCTGTTGTTGTGGGTTCAGCGAGGTCAGGCGTAATAAGGTGCCCAAACCAGTGATGGCATTAATGGGCGTGCGCAATTCATGGCTCATAACCGCCAGAAAACTGCTTTTAGCTTGGCTAGCAGCTTCGGCGCGATGCATGGCTTCACGCATCTGCCGGACGCGCTGGGTTTGCACCATCGATAACAATAAGCTGAAGATAATGTGCCCAAGTGGCATGAAAGTTACATAAAAGGCATTCAGATTCCAGGCTTTAACCCGAAACACCAGCGTCAATACATTCGGTAAGACAAACAGCATAACCAACAGAAAAATGCCGAAAAAGTAACGCGCAATCCAATCGCCTTTTCTAGCCGCTACTGCACTCACCCCAAAGAGAATTAGAATCGCAATAGCTGACACATTATTCGCTACTAACGTAGGCGATGGAAGCCAGCCCGTTATGGGTATCAGCAGCACCCCGAGCCAACTACCTCCTAGCAAAATCGTATCCAGACGCGGCAAACGGGCTTGAGTCTGTAATAACTGACGGGTCAGGAGGAAAAAGGACACCGTCGCCACATAAAACGGGGTGGTGAAAAAGTATGAATCCGTCTTTTGCAGCTGCGAAAGGGTGGTAGAAACCGGATTAGAGATATGCGCAATCATAACAATGGCGAGGATATGCACGACTAAAAACAAATAGCTCTTATCCCGCACAGTAAAAAACAAAAACAGGTTATACAGTGCCAATACCAATCCAGCGGCATAGATACTGGCGTATAGACGGTAATTCAGGCTGCTGCGCTCGAGGAATACACTCGATTCCACCAGTTCCACTGGCAGATTAAAGGCTGAATTGCCATTGGTAGCGCGTATATAAACTTGTATGGCTTGCTTAGCCGGTAAGTGCAATGCCCACGCCGGGCGTCGATACCAAGCCAGTTTTTGCGCATATTGCGCGGTAACGACCTGCTGACCACTCACCAAATACAGATCGTAATCCGCCCCTAATAGCGAGTCGGAAAATATATACCATTGCAAATCAGACTGATCAATCAGGGTAAAACGCACCCAAAAAGCTGAGGCACTGCGACCAAAACTCGGGGTAGCCGTGCTATTGGCTACAAAACGGTCAGCCATAACGGGCTCAAACAGCTGTGGCAAGGTCAATTGCTGGCTAGGATCTTCCAGAATCTGCAACGCAGGGGCTGCCGATAAGGTGCCACCTTTGGCAGTCAGTACCAAAGCGGCTTGGCTTGCATTCGCATGGATGGGCCTGGCCATCAAAACCAATACCATTAACCCGATTAACCACCATCCGTATCGTCCCTGATCAGAGCCATGACACCGTAAACGGATATGCATGAGCCAGTTCCCCCTCTACCCGCCTTTTAAGCCATCTTTACAACCATCGCCCTAAACCCATTAGTGGGCATAACACTCACACTAGCCAAATTCCCGCCATTATAAGCTGTGCAGGTATCACTATGGCGAGGGGATGCACTAGTTAACACAACGGCTGCTTAATCACCCTGATCAATGTTAACAAATGTTAAATTTCTGCCAGTTTTTACTGAGGTCATGCTAAGGTGTTCATGCTAAAACAAAATTTTATGGTCATATCCTAGACCATAATTTTGACAAACTAAGGCTTGAAGCGGGTATTACGAGGAATCTTCCATGTTGATTGAAATGGCGCTACTCGGTGGCAGTACAACCCTTTGGCGCAAGGTAAAAGGCCAACCTGCGCCATCAGCACGCCCTTTGATCCACAAGCTCACCAATAAGCCCGAACCCGTGCCCGCTCCATCGGCGGGTCTGAGGCTGTGGCGGGATATTAAAAGCGCAATTCTTGGCGATGAACGCCAACAATTACAAATGAGCCTTGACGCCGAACGCCAAGCCAAACTAGCCACTCGTAAGCGCGAGGAAAACCGCAAATTACGATTAGCCAGTGGTGCTACCGCTTTAGCCTTACTCGGTACCCTATCCCCGCTATTCTATGGGGTTGGTAGTGTGGCAGTCATTTATTTAGGACGGCATCTGTTTCAAAGTATCTGGCAAGATTTCAAGCGCAAACACTATATCAGCGTGCAAATGGTTTCGGTGACGCTAATGTTGGGCATGATTGCCAATGGGCAATTGTTTTTATCCGCATTAGCCGGGCTAACCGGCGGGTTACTGGTCAAACTAATACGCAAAGCCGAAGACAGTTCCCAACAGCAATTAATCAATGTGTTTGGCGGGCACCCGCGTCAAGTATGGCTAGAAGCCGAAGGGGTGGAAATTCAAGTCCCGTTTGCAAGCCTCAAACCGCAGGATATTGTGGTGGTTAATGCCGGTGAAGTTATTCCGGTAGATGGCATTATTCAAAGCGGTGCCGCGAGTATTGACCAACACCTTTTAACCGGCGAAAGCCAGCCAGTCGATAAAACAGTTGGTGATAAAGTGTTTGCGGCCACTTTGGTATTGGCTGGGCGTATCCGCATTCAAGTGGAAACTGCCGGGGAAGAAACAGTAGCCGCCAATATTGGTCATGTTCTTAATAATACCCAAAGCTACAAAGATAACCTGATGCTGCGTGGTAAGAAGATTGCCGATACCTTATTACCCGTGGAAATGGCCATCAGTGCTATTACTCTCGGGATATTGGGGCCGGTGCCTGCTTTGGCTATTCTTTGGTCCGGTTTGGGTTATCGTATGATTATGTACGGGCCAATTAGTGTCTTGAACTACCTGCAAATCCTTGCCCGCCAAGGCATTCTCATCAAAGATGGCCGGGTGCTGGAATCGGTACGCCAGATTGATACCGTGGTGTTTGATAAAACCGGCACCTTAACGCTGGAACAACCCACTATTGGCCAAATTCACGCCCTAAATGGCTATACCCCAGAACAAGTGCTGTATTACGCCGCTAGTGCCGAATATCGCCAACCGCATCCGGTGGCTAAAGCCATACTCGAAAAAGCAACCGCACAAGACCTTACCCCAGCTATCCCCGATGATATTAGTTATCAGGTTGGTTATGGCATCAAGGTGCAACTCCAACAGACTAATGTGTATGTTGGCAGTGCGCGTTTTATGCAGCAGGAAGGTTTAAGCTTGCCCGACACCCTAGAAACCTTACAGCAACAGGCCGAAGCCCAAGGTCATTCGCTGATTTTTGTGGGTATTGATCAAACCGTCGCTGGTGTACTGGAAATGCAACCCAGTATTCGCCCGGAAGCGCGCAGCTTGATTCAAAGCCTGCAAGCGCGCGGTTTAACCACTTACATTATTTCTGGCGACCATGAACAACCCACTCGCGCCATTGCCCGCGAGCTAGGCGTGGATCACTATTTTGCGGAAACCTTACCGGAAAATAAGGCAGCGTTGATTAATCAGCTACGCGCTCAAGGCAAGTTTGTGTGCTTCATCGGCGATGGCATCAATGACGCCATTGCCCTAAAATCGGCACAAGTTTCCATCTCGTTGAAAGGCGCGTCTAGTGCCGCTACCGATACCGCGCAAATCATTTTCATGGACGGGACCCTAACCCCGCTGACTAAACTGTTACAGCTAACGGATGAATTCGAACAAACCATGCGCAATAATCTGCTTTTGAGTATTGCGCCGGGTGTATTGAATATCGGTGGGGTTTACCTGCTGCATTTTGGTATTGCCACCAGCATGGGACTTTTTTACGCCGGTACTACCACGGGATTGGCTAATACGGTTTATCCTTTGCTACGTCATCAGGACACCAAAGCGTCGACTGTGGCTACATTAAGTCATGCCTAATTACCACCAAGCGGGTTGAAACAACGTGTTAGAACAAGAGCTATTAGCGACACTGTTTTCGCTAGCAGCCGCTATTGCATGGGGTAGCGGGGATTTTAGTGGCGGCTTGGCGGTCAAGCGCCATAATGCCTATAGCGTTCTGCTAACCTCGCAGGCCATTAGCCTGTTGCCACTTATCGCTTTGATCCTATGGTTTGAGCCATTTTTGCCAAGCCAGCAAGATGTTTTGCTAGGCATGTTGACAGGTATATTTGTCATGCTGGCCTTAATGCATTTTTATATTGGTTTAGCTAAAGGACGCATGAGTGTGGTGGCTCCGGTAGCGGCAATTATTGCCTGTGTCATTCCGGTAATGCTCGGTATGTGGACGCAAGGCTTACCTAGTCCCTTGCAACTCGGTGGCTTTGCCCTGGCTTTGCTAGCCGTTTGGCTATTATCCAATCCCGATAGCAAACTGAAGGCAAGTGCTATGGAACTGCGCTATGCCTTGATTAGTGGGTTATGTTTTGCTGGTGTGTTTATTTGTTTACACAGTGTCAGCGGTGAAACCCGCCTCTGGCCGGTGTTTACCGCCCGTGCGACCTCAATGGTTACGGTAGGCATTTATACTTTCACGCGCGGTTATTGGGTAATGCCCTCGCGTCCGTTATTACCGCTGATAGCTTTGGCCGGTTTATTCGACGTATTGGGTAGCTATTGTTTTGTAATGGCTTCGCATGCAGGACGTTTGGACATGGTCACGCTGTTTGCATCGCTTTACCCGGCGGTAACGGTATTGCTTGCCTGGCTAATTATTAAGGAACAACTGGAAAAAAAGCAGTGGGCAGGCGTGCTCACTTCGTTTATAGCTATTGGCTTACTCGTCTGGTAAATCTACCTACTTAACAAAAGTTTACAATTCTTTTGGGGTGGTTTGCTTGATGCTACGTCAATGATAACTGACAATTTCGGTCATATTTTTAAGCACCCTGAGGCAAACATGCAGACACAAACCACTACTCTACCAACGGCTAGCCTTGATGTAGCAACCCTGATTGACCAACGTAACCAGTTATTCATTAATCATGCAAAAGCGCAATTAAAAGACCTAAGCGCCTATTCCACCGAAGCTCTTGAATGGCTGATGATGGAGCATTATCAGTTTTCCTTCCGCAATACCGTGTTCTTATCGGATGCGGCTAAATTGACCGGTGCATTTGATACCGATGCCGTCCAGAAAGAATTATGGCGCAACTTTGAAGAAGAAAACGGCCATGCGGCTATGTATAAAGCCGCACTGAAAAAAATCGGCGTCGATGTTGAAACCCGGGAAGAATTTCCGGCTACTACCCACTTTCTGAATACTATTGGCAACCTGGTTGATGCGGAGCCATCTGCAGTATTAGGTACCTTATTTGCTACCGAAACAGCCGCCATTTTCGAGCATGAAGTCTTCCGGGATATTTCCGTGGAAGTGCTTAAACGCCGTAGTCTTGAAGCACAAGGCGGCCCACTGGTATGGTTCCACGATATGCATTTGGATGGCGTAGAACAAAGCCATCGTGATGAACTGGGGATTTTCCTGCGTGGTTGGCCAGTGGAACTGGAAGTCGCGGAAAAAGACGGCATTCGCCCCACTATTCGCACCCATCAAGCCTTGCAAGGCGCTGACTTGGCGATCGAAGCTATGACTATTTGGTGGCAGAATTTGCTGGCTCAGGCCAAAACCGCTAGCCACTAACCGGCTTATACCACCGCCTGACAAGGACTATTCATGACCTTAGCCTACGATGACCCGGTATTTCAGTTAGCCTTACACGCCCCTATTTGCCGCCGATTGCTGCGCGACGATGTCATACTCACCGAGGACAATGGCTGGTTTCGCACTTTAACGCCGTCATCACCGTGGGCGGCTGATGACAATGAAATTCTGTTTTCCAATCTCCAGCCCGACGATATCGACGGGCAGATTGATCGTCTAATTGCAGACTATCAGCAGTTGGGTCGGCCTATGCGCTGGTGTGTGTATCCGTGGACGCAACCGGCTAATCTGGGCGAACGCTTGCTGGCTAGAGGAGCGACTCAATCGCGAGTACGAGCTTTGGTGGGGGAAACGTCCATGCCATTGCAGAGTGTAGAAGGCGCTGATATTGAACGGGTTGACCCGCAATCTGATCAAGACTATGACACCTACATTAACTTTATGGCAGGCGGTATTATGTCTGCGGGTAAAACATTGCCCGAAGATGAGGTCAACTTCCGGCGTCAACGTTATCGTGAATTGATTAGCGGCCCTAACCCTACCATGCATTTATTTCTAGCGCGTTACCAAGGCACGGTAGGCGGCTGTGGAGCCGTTTATATCAAGGATAATTCAGCATGGCTTACCGGGGATTATGTCGCTCCCGCTTTTCAGGCGCGTGGTCTGTTTCAGTCATTAATTGCTAAACGCTTACAGGTCCTGCAGGAACTAGGCATTCAGTGGGCAACCGGACATGGCAGGGAAGAAACCTCCGTGCCCTGGTTAATCCGCTTTGGCTTTAAGCCGGTGTTTGCATATCAGATTTACCAGATTGATATGCCTAAAGAGGCTGCCTGATGACAGCCTTACGCCAGCAACATCTGCCACCCGCTGCTGCCCCGGTGGTTATTGCCGGGGCTGGCGCCGCTGGGCTTAGTTGTGCCTTGGCCGCCGCTGGGCATGGACAGCCAGTGATTCTGCTGGAACAAGCCGCTAGCGCCGGTGGCACTGTCAGTCAGGCTTTGATTCATACTTTAGGTGGCTTACTGGATGATCAAGGCAACTTGTTATACGACGGTTTACCCACCGCTTTATTGGCACGTTTAAGTAAAGCCTGTCCGTATACCCAGAAACGCCGGATTGGCAAAACTTGGGTCGTCAATGTCGACCCGGCCATCTACACCAAGGTTGTCAGCGATTGGCTGGCAGCAACCACCTTGATTCAGGTGTATTACCACAGCCGTATCGAGCACATTCTGCATAACGAGGGGCGTATCCATCAGGTACGTTTCCAAACGCCCGCGGGGTCACGTAGCGTTACCCTATCCGCTTTAGTGGATACGACCGGTCATGCCGCAATTGTGCGCCAAGTGGATGAGAGTCGCGTGCAAGCCGGTAGAGCACTCAGCGGTATGATTGTGCAAATACGTGGAGTTGAGGCAAATACCCTGCAATTTCCCAAAGGTGTGGCGCTCTTGCGTGACCTGCGGGCGGCCAGTGCCCAACAGCAGTTACCGGCAGAATGTGCCACAGTGTGGTTGGATAGTGGCGTTTATACCGATGAGGTATACGCCAAATTTACCCTACAAGGTGATCATCAGCCTAGCGCGTCTTGGCAAGCGATTGGCGCACAATTGCTGGCTTATTTGCAGACGCGTCCCGGCTTTGCCCAAGCTTATCTAGCCGCTATTGGCCACACCGGTATTCGGGATGGCGGACGCATCAAAGGTGAATATTGCCTAAGCGAAACGGATATTCGTAGCGGCCAACGCTTTACCGATGCAGCTTGTCAGGCAT
This sequence comes from uncultured Thiothrix sp., assembly GCA_964498805.1. Classification (GTDB taxonomy): domain Bacteria; phylum Pseudomonadota; class Gammaproteobacteria; order Thiotrichales; family Thiotrichaceae; genus Thiothrix. The sequence continues at coordinate 7,422 of CAZCJE010000064.1, read as the reverse complement.
GTTGGCCGATTGAACACTGGCACCCCGAACAAGGCTTACAGCTGGAGTATTTGCCTGCAGGCCATACTTATGAAATTCCCTTGCGCAGTCTCAAAGTAGCCGGTTTTAGCAATCTGTGGGCAGCGGGTAAATGCTTAAGTGCCGAACCACGGGCGCAAGCCTCTGCTAGGGTCGTAGGTACCTGTTGGGCTATGGGCGAAGCCCTTGGCACCTACCTAGCCGGGAAGCAGCTATGATCAAGCATGCCGTCATCCGTTACACCGCTTTAACCCTACTAACAGCGGGCGCAAACCTAGCTGAACGCCCTGCGTTTAAATCCTTTAAGGCAGCAAATGCCCATCCCCTTACCTCTAACCTAAGCACCGAGAACCCGCATGGACATACAGGCAGCATTACACGATTACATAGTCACCCACGGCCTTCAAGGTAAGGTTCCCGCTGGCTTTGATGATGATTATGACCTGATTGATTCGGGCATTATTGATTCGCTTTTTATGCTGAATCTGGTGACTTATCTGGAACAGCAACATCAAGTGGAATTTGGCATGAATGACTTAGTGCCTAAACACTTCAAATCGATTCGGGCTTTAGCGGCCTTTGTTACTAGCAAAACTCCCTAACAGAAGTGTGATGCCATGCTGTTGAATAATTACGACATTGTGATTTGTGGGGCTGGTTTAGCCGGTTTGACCTTAGCGTTACAGCTGAAAAAGCACCTACCAGCAAGCAGTATTCTGATTCTGGAAAGACAGAGCGGCCCTTTACCGGCGGGTACACATAAGGTGGGCGAGTCTACCACCGAAGGCGGTACTTATTTGCTACGCGAATTAGCGGGCTTGAAGGAGTATGTCGAATCCACGCATATCAAAAAGCTAGGCTTGCGCTTTTTTGGTTCGGGTCATCGCCAAGATGGCTTTGCCAAACGCTTTGAAATTGGTGATACCCTATTTGCGCGCAATACCTCTTATCAGGTGGATCGCGGCATTCTGGAAAATGATTTGCGTACTTTTTGCCGGGAAGCCGGTGTCACTATTGCAGAAGGTGTGACGGTCAAGGATGTTAGCTTTGCCGAAGACTTGCATACCGTGTCTTTCACTGATGCCAATACGGAAACCGTGGCTAGCGTGCAATGTCGCTGGGTGGTGGATGCATCCGGCAGACGGCGCTTCTTGCAAACCAAATTGGGCAAGAAAAAAGCCCTGACTCACAATGCCAGTTCCAGTTGGTGGCGTTTGCAAGGCGATTTTGATGTCGCCAAAATGGTGGATACTCAAGAAACCGCTTGGCATGATCGCGTGGTGCCACGCCGCTGGTATTCAACCAATCACTTGTTTGGCCCCGGCTATTTCATCTGGATTATCCCGTTGTGTTCCAATATGACCAGTATTGGCATTGTGGCCGATGAGGATATGCACCCAGTACGCGAGCGCCACACCATGGAAAAATCTCTGGCATGGCTGGCCAAATACGAACCAGACCTTTATCACTTCATCAAGGACGAAAAGCCACTCGATTTTCGGATGATGAAGAATTTTGCCTATACCACCACGCAAGCCTTTTCGAGCGAACGCTGGACGTGTATTGGCGAAGCAGCGGCCTTTACAGACCCGCTTTACAGTATGGGTACGGATTTGATTGCCGTAGGTAATCGGATTACCACGCGCATGATAGAGCTGGAGCAAGCCGGACAGCTGTCGGAAGACACGGTTGCGCTGTATAACCAGCTGTATTTGAAGGTGGTGGATGTAGCCGCTTTATTGTTTACCCATATGTATCCCACTTTTGATACCGATGATGTGGTGATTCTTAAGATCATGTGGGACATCGGCTGCTATTGGGGTTTCTTCTCCCAACTGACCATTCAGGACTTCTTATACCAGCCGGAATTGCTGCCGAGGTTATTGGCATTAGCGAATCGTTTGGAAGTGATTAATGCCCAAGTTCAAACCGCCTTACGCTCTGCTGCGGATGGCAGTTTAGAAAGTGCTATGAAATCGGGCTTTTATAATTTTGGCGGGGTCACAGATATTACCAAACTGCGTGCTACCGTGACCGAGCGTAAAACCCTCGAAGAAGTTGAACACAATATGGCGTTTTTGGAGCAATTTGCTGCGACCTTATGCGAATTTATTGCCCAAACCCGTGCTAAGGCAACCCCTGACACGCAACAGCCTAGCAGCTCTCAACCTAACCACTTGCTGGATAAACTAGACACCTATTTAACGCCGGTTAAACAGGTTTCCCTGATGCCAGCACGAGTACAGGCTTGATGGCATGGCTGTGTGTGCAGCGTGAATCTATCTGCGCACAAAAACTTGTGTTCTACCCCGTTTTTACCAAGGTATTGCGATGAATTTTACCAAGCCTGAACTACCGATGGGTTCTGCACTGGATCATTTATGTGACCCTGCGCTAATCCAGTTACAACCGCATTTGTATGCGGTGAAGTTTGACTTAATGAAGATTGTGCCCGCGCGCTACATTCTGGAAACTGCGTTAGCCAATGGCGACCTACAACCCGGCGGCTTGGTGGTGGAAAGCAGTTCCGGTACCTTTGCTTTGGGTCTGGCTTTGGTCTGCGCCAATATTGGCTTGCGCCTATCCCTAGTAACCGGGCCGCTGGAACCTTCTGTGCGCTGGCGTTTGGAACATTTAGGGGCGGAAATTGATGTCGTACCCAGTGCGGGCAATACCCTCGGCGGTATTCAACAGGCGCGCTTGAATCGGCTGCAACAGGTCATGGCCGACAATCCGGGAGCGTTCTGGCCACAACAATACACCAACCCCTTGCATCCAGCCGCTTATGCCGCGATTGCCCGTAGCCTCGGGGAATCCTTGGGGAACGTGGATTATTTGGTGGCTTCGGTTGGTAGTGGTGGTTCCATGTGCGGTATGTCACGCATATTGCGTCAGACTAACCCGGATTTGCGCGTCATTGGGGTGGATCATAATCTTTCCGTGCTGTTTGGCCCCACCACAGGCGAGGCGTATCCGCTGTGTCAGGAATGCTATGTCCCGCTGTTAGGCATGGGTTCTGATATTGTGATTGCCAATCTAGATCATACCGAATGCGATGAAGTGCATTGGCTACCGGTCGCAAAAATGATTAATGCCATCCACCACCTGCATCAGCAACAAGGCTTACTGCTTGGACCGACGGCAGGCGCGGCTTATGCGGTAGCCCAATGGGTAGCGCAGAATAACCCTGGTAAAAACGTTCTGACCATCTTCCCGGATCACGGCATACGTTACATGCAAACCGTCTTTGACCCGCAATGGTTAAGTGCACGCGCGAGTGAATTGCAGCGTGACTGGGCTGCACCTGTAGCTGTCGCTAGCCCCACGGCGGTACGACGGGACTGGGAATATTTCCCTTGGCAGCGGCGCAGTTATCAGCAAGTGCTTGGTCATCCGCCGGTTTCACGCTAATCCTTTATTCACTGTTATCAGGAGATCCGCCCTATGCTTTACCCCACTCATTCGTTTAGCGACTCGCACACATGGGCCTCTTCTGATAACAGCATAACGCCAATGCCGCACCCAACCGTTACCGCACAGCCGCTAGTGCGTGGTTATGGCAAATCCTTTGCCAGTTTCGGCGAGATTGTGCAGGGGCGTTTATCTAATGGCGAAGATTTTCTGGTCACGCTGCCGGTTAATCTGTGGAGTACCTGTACGCTCGAGTGTGAAGCACTTGCAGGGGATTCCCTTATTCAAAGCGAGTTTGCCAAATCCAAAGCAGTGGCAGAACAGTTACTGACCGCCCTAGGTTTAGAAACCGGCTGGCATATTCGCCTACAGTTGCAGAGTGAAATACCGATTGGCAAAGGTTTAAGTTCCAGTACCGCTGATATGTTAGCGGTGGTACGCGCTTTTCAAGACACCTTTGGGGTGATGATTAGTGAAAGCTTTATTTCCCGCCTCTTCACCCAAATTGAACCGCATGATGGTTTGCATTACGCCAGCAGTGTGGCTTACAACCATCGGCAAGGTAAATTGCTGCAAGCGTTTCATTATATTCCCGATTTTCAGATTGTCGCGGTTGATGTCGGTGGGGAATTATCCACGCTGGAATACAATAAAAACCTGTGTTTTAGCCCACATTGGCTGCAAGCCTATGATGCGCTTTACCAACAATTAGCCACCGCCTTTGCCCAGCGCGATGATGCCGCCATTGCCCGCTGTGCTACCCAATCAGCCCGGCTGCATGTGGAACGTACTGGCAATGCTTTTTTGGCCGCTGTGTTGCAACGCGCCGCGCAACTGGAGGTAATGGGTGTATTAGCCACCCACAGCGGTACTTGTGCTGGCTTTATGCTAGCCGGTCAAGCTCAAGCCGCACAGCTTGAAGTGATTCGCCAGGCTGTTAGCGATTTAGGGCACGTATTTAATACCCGTACCCTAAAGATTCTGAGCTAATGCTTAATGTTTAAGCTATAGCTGGGTCTACTACAGCGGAAGCTGCCGGATAGCGACGGTAAACCCATTCAAAAATCGGTGTCGCCATTAAGGTGGTGACAATGGCCATAATCACCATCACGGTAAAGAGCAACGGGGTAATAATGCCTCGTTCCAGGCCGATATTTAAAATAATCAGCTCCATTAACCCACGCGCATTCATTAAAGTGCCAATGCCTAGGGCGCTACGATTATCCTCCCCGCTTAAACGCGCTGCTGCCCAACACGCCACCCCTTTACCCAAACAAGCCACCAGCAATACTGCCAATGCAATTCCCCATAACCAGGCGCTATCCACTAAGGTAATACGGGTATTCAAACCTGAGTAGACAAAGAATAAGGGCAATAAAAAAGTCGTGGTTAAAGGCTGAATCTGCTGTTGGACGTCATGCGCAAAGCGACCGCGCGGCATAGCAGCCCCCATAATGAACGCCCCGAATACCGCGTAAATACCAATACGGTCGGTAAACCATGCACCAAGCATGACACAGCTTAAGGTCATCGCTAATAAAGTGGAACTAACGCCATTTTCCCGTTCTGCCCATGCCCCTAACGGATTTAACGCACGTCTGCCAAGACTCAGCATTCCCAGCGCATACACTAAACCACCGCCTATGGCGGCAATCGCAATCATAGGATCACTTTTGAAACTCGCCAATACCAATGCTAAGACACACCAAGCCGCCGCATCATCAATAGAACCTGCAGCCAATGCCAAGGTGCCAAGGGAAGTATTGGATAAGCCGCGTTCATAAATAATGCGCGCCAACATCGGGAATGCGGTAATCGACATAGCCGCGCCCACAAAGAACATCGCTTCCCAACTCACCACGCTAGGGGCAAAAAAGCTACTACCGGCATTATCCAGTAACAAAAAGCCCAAGCCACACCCCAATACAAACGGCACCAAAATACCAGAAAGGGATACACTAGCAGCGCTGCGCCAACGGTTACGAATCAGGTCAATATCAAATTCCAACCCGACCAAAAACATATACAATACCAAACCGACTTGGCTAACCGCATACAGAATTCCTTTGGAGTCAGGAGGAAATAACCACGCTTGCGCTTCAGGCCATAACCAGCCAAATAGCGATGGCCCTAGCATAACTCCGGCGATCATTTCCGCCACTACTTGCGGTTGACCCAACCAGCGTGCTAACCAGCCAACCCCACGGCACACCGCGAGAATTACGGTTAGCTGCAAAAAGAACAACACAGAAAGTTCAAAATTGGACATGCTTACTCCCGGCTCGCTTCTAAGCCAGTTATGACTAGGGTTTTAGGCTAATCAGCGTAACAAATGCGGGTATATTTCCAACCTTATACCACTCATAGGCAGGCTACTGCCGTGCAAGAAAACGGGAATGAGGCCGCATGATTCACAGAAGGCTACTGACAAAGAGCTTATTGGACGGCTACAACGCTGATTTATGAGCAAAACTAACACACAACTGCTCAAATACTCTACCAGGCGTTAACAATTCTTAACATTCCAATCCTGCTCGCCATACCAAAACTGTTGTACAGTGCTTAAAATGATCGACACATAATATATTGAGGCCCAGAACTGCCGCCATAATAAAGTTCACCACTATCTTTAAAACCAGCGCGTTGATAAAGCTTATAAGCGCAGGTATTTTTACAATTAACCGTTAAATAAATCCATTGCCAAGCGGTATATTGCGCTGCAAGATAACTAGGTAATTCGGCCAAGCTCATAGCACCTAAACCTTTACCCTGATAATGACAGTCAAGAAAAAAGTTTCTTAAACCTAATGCCGCCGGAGAGGCGAATGAATAGCGCGTACTATAGGCAGTATCAATACTAAAAAAACCTATTATAGACGCACCCATTTTAATAATATGATGATTACAACCGTTTTCAGGTGCGGCTAGAATATCTTTAATAGGATAAACATAGTCCCGTTGCTGTGGGTATACCACTAAATAGCTAACTACTGGTTGAAGTTCTAACGTATATTTTTCCAGACTAAGCATATTACTCCTGTTTATTTTGATTTTTAACCCTTCTTTTTACCGCATAAGACTATTTTGTCGGCTAAAACAGACCATAAAGTCATTTTGTCTGAATACTACTGTTTACCTTTAACCGCTTGTGACAAAATAGAAACATTTTAATCTCTCTCTAATGTATTTTGTTAATGGTATTTACTAGAGTGTAAGCTTATACTCAGACAATATTGTTTAATAGTAAGCGCACTATATAATGATTTTCTAATAAACTTAGTCAGGATTTTACATTGTTTTTATTTACCCTATTTTGCACGCCCCCTTAATGGCCATTTACCAAGCATGTTATGGCCCATTGTTCATTAGCAAATCGCAATAGCTCCTTAGGAATAAGCACTTGCTGGCTTAAATGGCTGGTATTGCTATCAGTATTGATTTTTTCTTCGTCCCTCTACGCCGCACTACCGCTATTAACGCCGCCTTCGCAACCAAGCGCACCGATTGAATTAACCCCTTACATGGAATTGCTGGAAGACGCTTCACAGCAATTAAATTTACAGCAAGTTATACAAGCGGAGTATGACCAGCAGTTTAAAGCAGCTGGTGAGGAGACGCCTTATATTGGCCATACCCATTCGGCTTGGTGGGTACGTTTTCAACTGTATGCTAACGAAGCCCAAGATTGGTTTTTGCTACTCGACCAGCCTATTGGTGGCTCAATCCAAATGTTTAGCCTGCCATACCCCACCAAAAGTACTTTGACGCCACTGGAGAATTATCGGTTACCGGCTTATCGCCTGTTACTAGCCCCGCAGGAGACTATAACGATTTATGTGCGCGTGACTAATGCGGGGGCATTATTAAGCTTACCGCTTAAACTGATGAGTGCAGAACAATTGATTACCACCAGTAATCAACAAGCGGTGATTTTTGCAGCCTTATTTGCAGGCATGACGGTACTGGGTATTTATAATCTGCTGCTATTTTTTA
>CAZCJE010000063.1:4865-19286 GCA_964498805.1 uncultured Thiothrix sp. | reverse complement strand
CTCGCTGACCGGCTTTCCCGTTTCCTCGACTGTCAAACAGGATTTAGCTTGAGCGCTAATGGCCGTGGCAGCAGTATCCACATACACCACTTTCACAGGTACCGCCTGGGTTAAAGCAGCATAACGCTCTAAGGTAACAATACCGCGCATCTTCGCATCAGCAGCCATATAGGCAATACGTTCAGGCGGAAAGGCGGGGTCAAGCGGTACATACGCAGCCTGAATCTTTAATACCGCCAGCATAGCAATATAACTATGCACACTTTTATCAAACAGCAATCCAATACAATCACCGGCTTTGAAACCAAGTTGCAGCAAATAACGCGCACATTGATTGGCACATTCATTCAACTGCACATAAGTCCATGACTGGTCAGCGCCAACCACCGCTATATGCTCAGCATCCCCCGTTGCTATTAACTGCTCGCAACGCTGCTCAAATAGATGGTGTAAGCGTTCACCGGGTTGCCAACGCACTGTGTTATCCGCATCGGTGCACATCAGGACATATTCCGGCAAAATAATTGGCCATTGACTAAATGGCTGCTCCAGAGCGGAGACAGCGCCATCCTTGCGCGTTTGTCCCCGCAAATTCTGTTTATTAAAAACGGTCATGAATTCACTACTTCCTTGTTAACCTGCCAAACCGCTGCGGTTGTCATCCATGACATACCAATCAGCGGGGTGAGTCGTCATTAACAGCTCAGCCGGAATATCCGGAAAACGACGCTGTAAAGTAGGACGCGGGGCTAATTCACCCGATTCCAGCGCTTTATGCACAGCGTTTTCCAGAATATCCAGCCCTTGATCCAGCAAAGCCAGCGGAATCGTTAGAGGAGCAAGAATTTTGAGGACTTCATCATACGGCCCGGCTGTTTCAATAATCAGACCTTGACGGAAAGCCAATTTGCCAATTTGGGCAGCCAATGGACCATTATGGGTATTAAGCCCCTGCATCATGCCACGGCCTTTGAGGGTAGCACCGGGAATCCATTCGGCCATACCCTGCAAACGAGTGGTGACATGGCGCGCCTTGGCAAAAATTTCCTGACTGAAACTGGTATCCGCCCAGAATTTCTGCAAAGCCACTTGTGCAGTGACAAAGGCATGGGTATTGCCACGGAAAGTGCCATTATGTTCGGCTGGACGCCATTGATCGTATTCAGGCTTAATGAGAAGCAGCGCCATAGGTAGGCCAAAACCAGAAATAGATTTGGATAACACAACCAAATCCGGTTCAATGCCCATGTGCTCAAAACTGAAAAAAGTACCAGTACGGCCACAACCGGCCTGTACATCATCCACAATCAGCAAAGCACCGTGCTTTTTAGCAATCGCTGCTATGGTTTGTAACCAAGGAGCTGAAGCGGCATTTAAGCCACCTTCACCTTGTACGGTTTCCAGCAAAATAGCGGCGGGGGGTTCAATGCCGCTAGAGGGGTCGGATAACAGTTTTTCCAGATAATAAGCAGTTTCCAAACCAGAGCCGAAATAACCATCAAAGGGCGCGCGCGTGACTCCTGGCAAACCCAATACCGCTCCCATGCGGTTGTATTTATTACCAGTTGCGGCCAATGCTCCTAACGTGACGCCATGAAAACCGTTGGTAAAAGCCACCACATTGGTGCGGCCTGTGACCTTGCGCGCTAGTTTCAAAGCCGCTTCTACCGCATTAGTGCCAGTAGGGCCGGAAAACTGAAGACGATAATCCAACTTACGTGGTGCCAAAATAAGTTGATAAAACGTTTCCAGAAACCGGCCCTTGGCAACACTGAACAAATCCAGACCTGCGGTGAGGCCATTGCTTTGAATATGATCAATCAGAGCAGTGCTCATATCAGGGTCATTATGGCCATAATTCATCGCCCCACAGGCAGCTAAAAAGTCAATATACTCATTATTATCGATGTCTTTTATAATACTGCCTTTAGCGGATACAAATATAGAATCAAAATGGCGACAATAGCCGCGTACTTCTGATTCATATTTGGCAAATACTGTTTTATTAACTTCCATATTAATTCTCCTCGCTTTTGCGGGTTTTCCCCAGTTTTTTAATGGGTCAACCCCTTAGCCTTCACCTTTACTTTTGATAATAAAAATGCCGGACAAACTTTAATTATAATTTTTACAAATTATTTAATAATCAATTGTTTAAAAATAAGCAAGGCTTAAAAATTTCTAAGCCTTGCCGTCGGTTTCCTCCAAAAATTTATATGGTTTTTATATAAAATCGTTCTACTTTTTTTGCTTAGCCTGATTATAGAATACAAGTTTAATTTTTTTAAAAAAACCCAATGAAAATTTAAAATTTACTATAAAATTTCAATGCTTTTATTGATATATAAATCATCTAGACATTTATAAAAACAAACGCCTTATTTTTATTCATTTAGTCGCAAAATGAGTTTGAGCAATTAAAAGTCGTTTAACCCACTGGTTAAAACCAAACCTTAAACTCATTGCATAACACATTAATTTTTTAAATATTATTAGCAAGCAGTGTACTTCTGTTTTTCCTAGGAGGTATAAGCTTAAAAAAAGCTCATTCCAACCAACCTTTAGCCAACCTAGCGTTATTTATACTACAAGCTCCTATCAATCCTTAACTAGGAGCATTGCATGAAAAAGTCACTGAAATGGTCAAAACCTGCCTTCAAAGAAATGCGTTACGGATTTGAAATCAATCTGTACATCATGAACCGGTAATCTCTTGTTCGTACTGGTTCTCGGTTCTGCTGCGGGCGGTGGATTCCCGCAGTGGAACTGTAACTGCCCGATGTGTGCCGGGGTGCGTAAGGGTTCCATTCAAGCTTATGCACGTACCCAGTCTTCTATCGCGGTATCCACCGATAAGGTTCATTGGTTGCTGGTGAATGCCTCACCTGACATTCGCACTCAGCTCAATAGCAACCATGAATTATTGCAACCTGCCCGACAGTTACGCGACACAGGTATTAGCGCGGTTATGCTAGCGGATAGCCAGATTGATCACACCACTGGCTTGTTGATTCTGCGCGAAAGCAAACAACCGCTGGAGCTGTATTGCACTGATAGCGTGTACGAAGATCTCACCACTGGTTTCCCCATTTTAAATATGTTGCAGCATTATTGTGGGGTTAACCGCCATAATCTGCCGCTTGATGGCAGCAGTATTAGTATTCCGGGATTAGAGAATCTGTGCATTACCGCTGTCGGCTTGCACAGCAAAGCACCACCCTACTCTCCGCACCGCGAAAACCCTACACCGGGGGATAATGTCGGCTTTTGGTTTGAAGATACTCATACCGGCGGCAAATTATTTTACGCCCCCGGCTTAGGCGAAATTGAACCTCACTTGCAAGCGTTTTTTGCCAATGCTGATTGTGTCTTGGTGGATGGTACGTGCTGGACCGATGATGAAATGCAGCGCCGTCAGGTTGGGGTGAAAAAAGCCCGTGAAATGGGTCACCTACCACAATCCGGCGAAGGTGGCATGATGGAATGGCTAAGCCAGTTTCCGCATCAGCGCAAAATTCTCATTCATATCAATAATACTAACCCGATTCTGGAAGACACCTCGGTCGAACGTGGCCTGCTCACAGAAGCGGGAATTGAAGTTTCTCACGACGGCTTATTATTAGAACTTTAAGCCGAGTCATGATTTTGCTGGTTCTCCTTACACAGCCGTTAGCACGATACTAAACTAACGGCTGATTTGTTTTATCTCCACTTAAGCATTTTTCCCCTAATTCAGTCTCGTATTTGCCAGCTTCCCTCAGACAAACTGCCTTATAAGTTGGTATAGCATTGGTCTTGTTAATTGTTTGCTATAATCATGCCCATCATGGAAGACGAACAAGCTAATCCGCTCATTGACAGGGATACCACTACCACCTACGGTTTCACGTACTTTCCGCCATCCCTTGTAACCAAGCGTTAGTTTGCATAGCCCGGTTAAAAAGCTATACAGCGTCATGTGCTCATTCTCTGGCGTGGCTTTAGACGAGTTTCGAAAACAACAAGGATGATTGACGGTAATGAAAATAAACCAATATTCCCTCTTTAACTGGATACGATGGTTACTGATGATGGCAACACTATCTTTCTTTAGTTCGGTAGCCTGTGCAAATGATGATGCTTACCTAACAGCATCAAACAAGGCGGTAGATTATTTAGTATCCCAGTTGCAAGCCGATGGCTCTTATGCGGGTACGGATGATCTTGCCGCTTCCTACAAATCGCCTACCACTTTGTATGCTGCTGGCCGGGTGGAAGAAGCAAACCGAGTTGTGAATTTCATCAAGAATCGATTTTTGCAAGCGGATGGCAATCTGCTGACCTCCACCGGTTTTAAAAGTGGCGATCCTGCTTACACTGAGTACTATCACTACACTAATGCTTGGGTAGCCATGGGTGCACAACGCCTCGGGCGCTTTGATGTAGCGGTTCCTACTCACCATTATCTGCTGGATTTTTACAATCCACAGCAAGGCGGCTTCAATACCAATGCTCCTTATAATGCCAACCAGGCTGATAGTAGCGTTACGGATACCCTATCCATCTCTCATGGTGGGTTAATGGCGCTGTACTTTGGTGATATGGAAAAAGCCAAAGCAGCCGGTGACTTGTTATTAGACCTATATGCTGCTCAGGATGACCTAGATACTGGCTTTTATCTGCGTATCGACAGCCAAGGTAAACCTATCAAAACCTTCCCTAAAGATTCCGCGGTCTTCTATTTGATCAGTAGCAAAGAAGATAACCAAGCCTATTTCTTCGTCGGTTATCCGATTGCCTATTTAGGTTTATTGTATCGGGCGACGGGTGATCAACGCTACCAAGAGGGTGCAAATGCCTATTTGGACTACGCCATGTCTATCAGCGGCAATATCCGTTCTTTCTTCTTCGCTCATAAGGTCGGTTGGGGTGCTGCCATCTGCGCCAAAAATACCGGCAATCCTGACTATGCCCAATTCGCCCGCCAAATCGCTGACTACTTAGTTTCCATCCAACAAGCAAATGGTCAGTTCCTACCCGAATTAGGCGTTTTCAGCAGCTATGATCAGACTTCTGAAATAGCGCTTTGGTTGCGTTATATCCATGCAGAACTAGCTGATTGAAATAGTTAACCTCAACCTTAAAGTGACCGCTGCCCCTTCCCAATTTCATGAAGGGGCTTATGAGTACACCCGCCTCTGCGTACACAAATCGTGGGCGTTATTATCCTTGCTAAAACTCATGAAACTTACCCGTTAGCGTGATTTATGTAGATACTTATGTTTATAGGTAAATGACAGCAGTAGAGTGCAGATATTAATTATTACCCAAGGCGCTTAATTCCCTATCCCAACCTTTCGCCAACCCCTACTATTCATACTATGGAAGTTATTTTGGGAGAGGAGAGAGACCAGATGACTATGCCGTGGACACCTGCTGAATTTGAACAACAACTGCGCGCCTTGGGGCGGTATTACCATATCCACCACCCCTTCCAGCAACTGATGTATGAAGGCAAGTTAAATGCCGCGCAATTACAAGGTTGGGTTGCCAATCGCTTTTATTATCAAGTCACTATCCCGCGTAAAGACGCCGCCTTGCTGTTTAATTGCCCGGATCGCGAAGTAAGGCGTATCTGGATCCAACGCATTCTTGATCATGACGGCGGCCCATCAGCCGGTCATATATCAGACGGCGGTATTGAAGCCTGGTTACGTTTGGGTGAAGCGTGTGGCGTACCGCGTGAAGAATTACTGGATCAACGTCATGTGCTACCCGGCGTGCGTTTTGCCGTTGATGCGTATATTAACTTTGTCCATCAGGCTGACTGGCGCGAAGGCGTCTGTTCGTCTTTGACCGAACTGTTTGCCCCGACCGCGCATCGCCAGCGCCTGCAAAGCTGGCCGGACCATTACCCGTGGATTGATAATACAGGCTTGCAATATTTCCGTAATCGCCTCACCGAAGCGCATCGCGATGTCGATCATGGGCTGGCTTTAACCTTGCAACACTTTACTACCGTCGAGCAACAGCAACGCGCTTTGCAGATCCTCAAATTCAAGCTGGATGTGCTGTGGAGTATGCTGGATGCCATGTATATGGCTTACATCCAGAATATGCCGCCTTATTTCAATGTTGAGGAGCCTGATCATGCCTGATTCACCAACTTTGGATAGTAAACCGGCTATTGCGCCCGGCTATCGCTTGCAATGGGAACCCGTCCAGGAAAATCATGTGCTGCTTTACCCTGAAGGTATGGTGCAATTGAATGATACCGCCGCTGCTATTTTACGTTTTTGCGATGGGCATCGTTCTATTAGCAGCGTGGTTACGGATTTGGAAAACGAATACGAAGCCGAAGATCTGCGCGATGACGTCATCGCCTTTTTGCAGGAGGCCGTAGAACGCGGCTGGATACGTTATGGCTAAAATACCCCCTCCCTTATGGCTCTTGGCAGAAGTGACCCACTCCTGCCCATTACAATGCCCCTATTGCAGCAATCCGCTGGAACTGGTGCCGAAAAAGGCTGAACTGGATACCGAAGGCTGGTTACGAGTATTGCACGAAGCCCGCCAGATTGGAGCAGCGCAATTGGGGTTTTCCGGTGGCGAACCTTTGGTACGCAAAGACTTGGAAATTCTGGTCGGTGAAGCGCGCAAACTCGGTTATTACAGCAATCTGATTACCTCCGGTATTGGTATGGATGCCGAACGGGTGGCGCGTTTGCGTGAATTGGGTTTGGATCATATTCAAGTCAGCTTTCAGGCCGATGATGCCGTCTTGAATGACTATCTGGCTGGCACTCACTCATTTGAGCATAAACTGGAGATGGCACGCGCGGTTAAGGCTAATGGTTACCCGATGGTGCTGTGTTTTGTTGTGCATCGGCAAAATATTGGCCGCGTGAGTCAAATGCTGGATTTGGCAGTGGAATTACAGGCTGATTATGTCGAACTGGCCACTGCCCAATACGAAGGTTGGGCTTTGTTAAATCGTGATCACCTATTGCCAACCCAAGCGCAGGTACAGGAAGCCGAACGCATTGCCCATCAGTATCAGGAAAAGCTCAAAGGTAAAATGCGCATTTATTATGTGGTGCCGGATTACTACGAAAATCGCCCCAAAGCCTGTGTCGGTGGCTGGGGGCGGGTATTTCTAGCCGTAGCACCGGATGGTTTGGCTTTGCCCTGCCATTCTGCGCGTAGTTTGCCGGGGCTGGAACTGCATAATGTGCGGGATCGCAGCATTGAGTGGATTTGGTACGAATCGCCCAGCTTTAATCATTTCCGTGGTGAAAGCTGGATGAAAGAACCGTGTCGGACTTGCGATGAGCGCGAAAAAGACTTTGGTGGTTGCCATTGCCAAGCCTTTAAGCTCACCGGCGACCCGCATAATGCCGATCCAACCTGTTCCAAATCGCCGCATCATCATTTGATTGAACGCGCGATTGATACCAGTGCCTTAGGCATTACCCCGACCAAACCGATGGTATTCCGTAAGCGTAAAGCCGCTACCCACGCTAACTAACGTTATTTGGGATTAAATTGGCCGGTTTGTGGATTGAGGTAACCGCTACCCACATCCACTGAAAACGCCCCCGTGGCCGGGTCAACCGCGCCACCGGGTACTGTGGTCAAAGGTCGCCCGGTACGCGCATCAATCACTGTAGAAGGTACGGGCGGCACATAGGGTTTTACCGGCGGATACGGACGTGGTGGACGTGGCCGCACAGAAGGTTCGACCCGAATAAGCTGGCGTGGGCGCTCACGCTCTAAAATCAGGCGGGTAGTACGCGCGGGTTTAGGCCGGGCTTTGGTAACAGGCTTTTTACGCGCTACAGCCTTGCGTTTGCTAACTGATTTTTTCTTATTAGCGCTTGTCTTCCCTTTAGCCTTGGGTTTGCTCTTAACTTTTTTACCTGTGCTGTGGCGGGAAACCGTGCGACTTTTAGCCACTGGTTTACGTGCCATTGTGGGCGTGGAATTGTCTGCTAGCAGCAATGGGCTGGTCTGACCCGCAGGAATAGGGGTAGATGCAGGCGTTTGCGCCCACACCATGATAGAAAGACTAAATAATAAACTGGCAAGCGCAAATTTCATCTCATAAACCCCAGCGCAATCATGAATGTGACGAGCCTTGATAGGCCACTCTTAATCTAACACAGACGCGAATGCCTGCCTAAACACAGGGATTTCCACTCTTTCCAAAGGATTTAACAGCCGTAACACACTGTTTTTGCAGCCTCTTCCCAGCACCTGTTTTCGACAAGTTTGCCAGCATTAAGGGTTCGATTTAATGCCTCGGTTACTGCCAATAATAATTTAAGTCGGCTGTAAACCAGCACGCACCATTTAATGCTGATAAAAGTCAATATTAGCCAACCTTTTGCCAACCTGATGTTAGATAAGCTCATTTCCACTCACCGCAATGAGCATGGGAGGCCGTTGCGGAACATACCCTGCATATTGTTTGAAGCTGGAGAGGAGAATCCGTTCATGAAACACGCGCGTTCATTCCGTCAATTGTTGTTAGCGTGCGCCGTTGGTTGCGCGTTGAGCACTACCAGCCTGATGGCTGCGGTCACTGATCAAGATATTATGAACGATGCCAAAACCACCGCTGACGTGGTGAGTTACGGTATCGGCTTGCAAGGGCAACGTTATAGCCCGCTGGATAAACTGAATGCGGACACGGTTAAAAACCTGATTCCAGCTTATGTACTGTCATACGGTGACGAAAAACAACGCGGCCAAGAAGCTCAACCGCTGGTTGCGAATGGCAAAATTTTTGTCACTGCCTCTTATTCGCGTGCTTTTGCGGTAGACGCTAAAACCGGTGAAGAGCTGTGGCAATATGACCACCGCCTGCCAGATGGCATTCTGCCTTGCTGCGATGTGGTTAACCGTGGTGGTGCGCTGTACGATAATCTGTTCATTTTCTCTACCCTCGATGCCCAACTGGTCGCTTTGGACCAGGATACCGGTAAAGTCGTGTGGAAAGAAAAAATGGAGGACTATAAAGCCGGTTACTCCAACACCGCCGCCCCCATCATTGTCAAAGGCAAAGTCATTACCGGCGTATCCGGTGGTGAATTCGGTATCGTTGGTAAAGTAGAAGCTCGTGATGCCAAGACCGGCAAATTGGTTTGGTCACGTCCGACGGTTGAAGGCCATATGGGTACTTTGAATGGTCAGGACAATGGTATTACCGGCGAACAAGGTAAATCTTGGCCGGGTGATTTGTGGAAAACCGGTGGTGCAGCCACTTGGTTAGGCGGTACTTACGACGCTGAAACCAACTCCCTGTTCTTTGGTACTGGTAACCCCTCACCGTGGAACTCTCACTTGCGTCCAGGCGATAACCTGTACTCTTCCTCTATCCTCGCGATTGATCCTGATACCGGCAAAATTAAGTGGCACTATCAATGGACACCACACGATGGTTGGGACTTTGACGGGGTTAACGAGTTTGTCTCCTTCGATCTGAAAAAAGACGATGGTTCTGTGGTTAAAGCCGGTGCACATGCTGACCGTAATGGCTTCTTCTATGTGTTAGATCGGACTAACGGCAAGTTACTTAATGCTTCTCCCTTTGTAAATAAAATTACCTGGGCGGAAAAAATCGATCTGAATACCGGTCGTCCCGTGTATATCGATGCCAACCGTCCAGGCGTACCAGAAGGTGAAGGCAAAGGTAAATCCGTCTTCGCGGTTCCTTCCTTCCTCGGCGGCAAAAACTGGATGCCAATGGCATACAACCCCAACACCGACTTGTTCTATGTTCCTTCCAATGAATGGGGCATGGATATGTGGAATGAGCCTATCAGCTACAAAAAAGGTGCGGCTTACTTAGGGGCTGGCTTCACGATCAAACCGCTGAACGAAGATTACATTGGCTCCTTACGCGCGATGGATCCGAAAACCGGCAAAATCGTCTGGGAAGCCAAAAACAAAGCGCCTCTGTGGGGCGGTGTGCTGACTACAGCGGGCAACTTGGTATTCACCGGTACACCAGAGGGCTATTTGAAAGCGTTTGACGCTAAAACCGGTAAAGAATTGTGGAAATTCCAAACCGGCTCCGGTGTGGTTGGCTGCCCAATCACCTGGGAACAGGATGGCGAACAGTTCGTAGCCGTTCCATCCGGTTGGGGTGGTGCGGTTCCACTGTGGGGTGGCGAAGTGGCAAAAAGTGTCAAACATCTCAATCAAGGCGGCAGCTTGTGGGTATTCAAACTGCCTAAAACCACGGCTTAATCATTCGTAATCAGGCTTGCTGCAGGATGGCGTTTGAGAAGGTTTAACCCCTAAACGCCATTCTGCTGCTAGCAAATGTTTTAGTGTATTCAAGGTAGGTAACATGCAAATGCTTAAACATACATTTTCTGGCGTACTTGCAGTCTTAGCATTGGCTGCTGCCACCCACGTCTGGGCACACGGTGATGTGACCCCGCAACCGATTGATACCACCGGTCTGGAGCCTATCAAGGACTCTGAGACAACTTTCTTGGAAAAAAACCCGTACTCTGGCAATCCAAAGGCCATTGAAATCGGTAAACATGCCTTTGGTCAAAACTGCGCGCGTTGTCACGGGATTGACGCTGTATCCGGCGGTATTGCGCCTGACCTGCGCGAAAAATTACCACTTGGCGATGAAGGCGATGAAATCTTCCGCGAACGTATGGTGAATGGCGCGGTACGTAATGGCGTAACTTATATGCCCAAATTCGAAGGTGTGGTCAAACAGGAAGGCCTATGGGCAATCCGTTCCTGGTTGGAAACCGTGTCTGTTGATGCGCCTAAACAAGCGGATGCTGCCAAACCGGCTGATAGCTCTGCTTCTTCCAGCAGCACCACCTCCAGTTCCACGACCACAACCACCTCAACTACCACAACCAGCGATGCTGCTAAACCAGCCGACACTAGCAGTGCTAGTACGTCTACTTCCAGCACACCGGCTAGTTCTACCTCGACATCTGCGACTGCAAGTAAGTAATTGACAGGCTATCAACCCCTGCCCTAGGGTAGGGGTTGAAACCAAAACGAGGAGAGGAGATCGTTATATGAGGTTTAACCTGTTAGCACGCTGGAGCCTACTGGCTGCTGCCTTCTTGTTGGCAACTCCACTGTCTGCAGCCACTTTAAATGATGTCAAAGCAAAAGGTGCCTTAAGCATCTCATTGTACAAAGATTTTCCACCCTATTCCGCTATTACCAATGGCCAGCCGATTGGTATTGATGTTGATATTGCCAAGGCTATTGCGCAAAAATTAGGGCTGGAAAGCCAAATCCGTTTAGTTGCTGCGGATGAAAACGTCGAAGACGACCTGCGTAATAATGTCTGGAAAGGTCATTATCTCGGTGGCGGTGTGACTGACATTATGTTGCATATGCCGGTGGATAATGCCTTCGCAGAAAAAGTCGATAAGGTCAAATTCATAGCTCCTTACCAAATGGAAACGGTCGCGTTTGCGTTTAATACCAATCGCGTTGGCAAACAGCCTACCTTAGCCAATTTCATGTCTGAACCCATTGGGGTGGAAATCGATACCCTCAGCGATTTGTATCTGCTGCAAGCCATGCAAGGCCAAATTAGCAAGAATATTCGCCACTACGAAAACCTTAGCAAAGCCGCTGTTGCTCTTAAAAATGGCGAAATCGCCGGAATTATGGGCCCACGCGGTGAACTTGAAGGCGTCTTATCTAATCGCCCGGATTCCATCCAGATTCAAGGCTTGATCACACCTGGCTTGGCACGTAATAGCTGGGCAATGGGGGTTGCGGTCAAGGCGGATAATGAAGAATTGGTGAATGCAGTGAATACTGCCATGGCTGATTTGGTCAATAGCGGAGCTATCAAGGATATTTTCGCCCGCTATAGGGTTGGTTACAACCCACCGGCAGCACCACCACAGACACCAACAGCTGCAGCCGCTACAACTTCTGCACCTGCAACCACTCCGACACCAGCGCCACCAGCTGCTTTGGCACCGACTACACCTCCCCTAGCAACGCCGGTACCGGCAGATGCCTCCTCCTCCGCACCTGCCGCGACCCCGGTAACTCCAGTCCCTACCGAGGCCCCTAAAGGACAATAGGAGGAACGATTATGCGTATGCGCTTGGTTGTGTTGCTGTTCGGTTTGCTCAGCACCTCGAGCTGGGCAGATACCGCTGATCCTCTTAAGTCACCGCAATGGGAAACTATGCATAGCCGCTTCCTCAAGGGGGAAGCGGTTATCTTTGATGATAAAGTCAAAGTGCAAGCACCACCGAATGCGGAAGACTCCCTGAATGTGCCGATTGCCTTTCAAATCAAAGAACTGCCTGATGTACAGGAAGTGGTGGTGATGGCAGATTTGAATCCCATCCCACAAATCCTACGCTTTCGCCCTAAAACCATTGCCCCGAATCTATCTTTCCGCCTAAAACTGCAACAAGGCACGCCCATTCATGTTGCCGCTAAGGATAAAGCCGGTACCTGGCATGTCGGTGGCGTCTGGGTGGATGCCGCTGGCGGTGGTTGCACCTTACCTAGTGTCGGCACGTCTAGTGGAGACTGGACGAAAACCTTGGGCAAAGTAACCGCTAATCTGTGGTCACACCCGGAGAATAACCGCCTACGTATCCGCGTTATGCATCCAATGGATACCGGCTTGGCTTCTGGCATTCCCGCTTTTCACATTGAAAACCTCAATGTGTTGGATGAGCAGGGCAATGTATTGGCTGAACTGGATTTATTTGAACCGGTTAGTGAAAACCCCATGCTGAGTCTGGATGTCGGTCAGTACAAAACCTTCCGCTTAGAAGGTCGTGACAATAACGGTAACAACATTGAAGCCGAGGTAAAATCATGAGCTATTGGCTGGCTATGCTGTTAGGGTTACTGATACTGCCAGCACAAGCGGATGACTTTTCTTACCCGCTTAAACCTCAACAAGTCGCCCCGAATACGGCTGTGCTGGAAGGCAAAACCGAAGATTTCAGCCGTCAAAATGGTGGTTATATTGTCAATACCGCCTATATTTCTACCCCGCAAGGTGCGATTGTCATTGATACTGGCCCTTCCAAACGCTTTGGTGAACAACAACGCACCCTGATTGAAAAAGAAACCGGCAAACCAGTCTTGCGTGTGTATATTACCCATCACCATCCCGATCATTTCTTGGGGAATCAGGCTTATGCGGATGTACCGATTTATGCCTTACCCGCTACTACCCAAGGCATTCAGCGCGAAGGTGAAGCTTTCAGCGACAATATGTACCGCATGGTTGGTGACTGGATGCGCGATACCCGTATTACCCCACCCAATCACGAAGCCAAACCCGGTACCGAAACCGTCGGTGGACATGAGTTAGAAATCATTGCCTTACAGGGGCATACGCCGGGGGATATGGCTATTTTTGACCATACTACCGGGGTATTGTTTAGTGGTGATTTGGTTTTTAATAACCGTGCAGCTACCACACCCCATGCCAATATTGCCCAATGGATACAATCACTGGATGCCTTAATGAAATTGCCGTTCAAGGTATTAGTCCCCGGACATGGCGATGTGACGAAAGACCCGGCCCCGATTGCCCAAACCCGCGAGTATTTGCAATGGTTGCAAATCACCCTCAAAACCGCTGCTGATAATGGTTTGGATATGAACGAAGTCATGCAAGCGCCGATTTCACCGGCGTTTAAGGAAATTGCACTGGTGCGGAATGAATTGCGCCGTTCGGTCTCGCACTTGTATCCGGCTATGGAAACCGCCACGCTTAAACCCACCAAGCAAGACTAATGAAAGCGAAAGCGCCGCTATGGTTATTAGCCATTGTAAGCGTACTAACGGCCTGCCAGCAGGAATATGGCATACCAGCGTGTGCTCGCACGGCTGATATGCCACCTGCCTTGAAAATGGAGCATTACCGTAGCCCTACTCCGGCTTGTGTACCGAATGCTGAAACCCTCGATACCGCTGGGTTGCAAAAACTTATCACCGCTGAAAAGCCGGTATTGGTGGATGTTTATGCCTTGCAACGCAGCGTTAATGAAGGTTTTGGCAGTGTTTGGTTACCCAATAAAGCGCATGAGAGCTTGCCCGCTGCTATCTGGCTACCTAATGTCGGTTACGGCACCATAGAAGCCGATATAGAAGCCTATTTCCAGCGTGAACTGCAACGTCTAACCGCAGATGATAAAAACTATCCGCTGGTATTTTATTGCGTTGCGGATTGCTGGATGTCATGGAATGCCGTACAACGCGCCCATGATTATGGTTATAAGCGCGTGTACTGGTATCGAACCGGCGTGGATGGCTGGAAGGAAGCCGGTTTGCCAATCATCACCCTAGAACCACAACCGGTGGCTAGTGATTAGTTTAAACCAACACTCAACCACCGCATCCACCACCGCCACACCCGCCACCGCCTCCTCCACCGCCACCGCCTCCTCCACCGCC
>CAZCJE010000063.1:0-4765 GCA_964498805.1 uncultured Thiothrix sp. | reverse complement strand
CACCACCGCCACACCCGCCACCGCCTCCTCCACCGCCACCGCCTCCTCCACCGCCACCGCCTCCTCCACCGCCGCCGCCGCCACCCGCTCCAGGGCCAAGTCTAGAGGAGTCGGAATTTCTATAGCGGCTTGCGTCTCCCATAATCAGGTTGGGGGCAGGTTGAGCGGCCACCCAACTCAAAATAGCAGCTCCCAATAATAGCCAGCCCAGTAAAGAAAATTGCCCGTAAAAACTCAAGGCACTCCATATCAAAATGCCAATGGTTATATTACTAGCCTTTAGATTGTTTGCTGGCTTCCAGACATAAAAGCGAGTATCTACACGTTGAAAAGTTGCTGTCTGCTCCAGCTCCAAAAACTCACCAATATTCGGCCATATATCCTCAGGTGGGTCTACCTCAAATACCTCTTTATATCGTTCTAAGGCACGCTGATACTGGGTTCTCAATTGCTGATTTTTATCGGCTGCCGTTAATGGCTCATGATATAAAGGCCTTCTTAGCACTTTGCCACACAAATCATCCCAATAAGAATGTGAAAAACGCATGTGTAAAAACCAAGCTTGGTTAACCGCATCGGATGCTCTAATCGGCTGCTCATCTAAACAAGACAACAATAAAAAACGGCGATATTCAACAATGACCGCCGCTGCATAAGTCCCTGACCAGGTATTTTCTTGTGCCAGTTGTGAATTAAAATGACCTAAATGGCCACCTTTATCCAAGTTAACATTTTGAATAGCTTGGTAAAGCCGACAATAATCGGCAGACAACTGAACATTAGCCATAGATTCACCCCTTTTCGTGGCACTCTAAGGTCTATACGACACCACGCATTAAAGAGGGTTAAAAAGGCAACAGGAAAAAATCCCAAGTCAGTAGCAAAATCCTCCCCAATAGTGCCCCGATAAGACGAACTATTGGAGATAATGGCTTGATACTATTCAGTCTAAAACTTGCATTGGCTATCGCGCTGATCAAAACCAAGCGTGTCGAGATTATTGATTTGATGCAGGAAACCTTGCAATGGCGCGCGATCCACCACCCAGTTATGGGTGGACAGCAATAACGGTTGGCGCAATTGATGATCCCACGGGCGGAAACTGCTGGCATTCCCCTTAGCGCCGTCGAGAGTGGTGTTATCCGCCAATAAGTAAGTCTGCAATTGAGCAAAATCGGTGGTTTTGGTTTGTTGAACCGCCGTGGCAATGGCTTTAATCGCCATCCAGCTAGCCCAATCCACATCGCTCATATGCCGACCAGCCTGTTTTTCAAAACGCTTTTCCACTTGCGGGGCACCGTGGCGTTCCCAAGCCCAATTCCAGGCCAGCGCATTCATGCCTTCTGAACCCACCACTGGACGCGGCAACAGGGTCTGGTAATTAGCGCCACGCGCAAATTCTCCAGAACTATCCGCAATATACACAACGTCATAATCACCGCCAGTTAATAAGGCGATATTGTTTTTGTCACGTTCACGTGGGTCATTCCCCAAGACAAAGGAACGCTTTTCCACGATTTTCACGCCATAACGCTTAGCCGCGCGTTCAAACGCTGCACTGAGCAATTTATCGTCTGGTGCTGGGCCTTCCAGCTGCAATGCTTCACGCCATTTATGCGCGACTAAATATTGCACTAGCGCATCCGCCTGCATGGCATGATTAGGCAAAGTATGGAATACATTGGCCTGACACTGAGCCTGTCGCAGATTATCTTCCGGCGCGGATAGATTAAAAAATGCCAGTTTCTGCCCTTTGAAGGCCGTTGCTACTTCAAGCAAGCTCGCCGCAGGCAAATCCGCTAAGACAAATTGCACACCTTGCGCTTGTAAGGCTTGAACTTGCTTGATCAGCTCCGCACTGTTTGCGCCTTCGACTGGCTGGATAGCAAATTTCACCCCGGCCGCTTGACCATGAAACTTCACTTCCTTCAAGGCTGATTCAGTAGCAGCAAACGGTCTACCCAAGGGTTGGCCTAAAAATTGGGCGGTCATGCGCTTGTCGTCATAACGGGCATCATTGGTTAATTGCACATAGCCAATGGTAAATGTCGCCAACTCAGGTGTAGCCGCCGCAGGCGGTGCAGACACTGTCGGATTAGCCGCAGCCGGAACAGGCGTCGCAGCGGCGGCCGGAGTGGGGGCAGTTGCAGCGGGCGCTGACGTGACAGGCGCAGGGCTAGCCGTTACAGGTGCGGGTGGCGGAATGGGAATCGAAGGAGTCGTAACCGTCGGCGCTGTGGCTGGAGCTGGTATAACCGGTGGTGGCGGCACCGTTACGGCATTGACACTATTAGCAGTGGGTGCTGGTGGTACGGCATCTTGTGCCCACACTAGCGTACCCAGCAAACAGCAAAATAGTAGCGAAAACAACCAGGAACGCATCATAAATCCTCCCGTTTAGTTATCCACTAAAACCATATAGGGTACACGTCCCACTGGCACCGATTTGATTACCTTACGGTCGGCAACATTAATAATCGATACATCATCGCTTAAACCGTTAGCGACAAACAGCAAGGATTCATCCGCGTTTAAGGCCGCATTCCACGCCCGATTCCCCACCAGAATATAGGTTTCAATCTTACGGGAAGACACATCCACCACCGCTACCCGGTTAGCACGACCTATGGTGACAAAGGCAGTTTTGCCATCTTTGGTCATACTCAAACCCACTGGGGTAATGTCTTCTTTGCGGAAGCCTTCTGGGGCAAAGGTAAGCTTTTCTTTAACGCTATTGGTCGCAGGGTCAATAATGCTGACCGAAGCATCCAGCTCGCTGGTTACCCATAATTCTTTGCTATCAGGCGTCAAGGCAAAACGGCGTGGGCGATTTCCTACCACGATATTGGCAGTCGGCTCAGTAGCTGTCGGGTCAATGACGTGCACCATATTGGCCACTTCCGAGGTCACATACACGGTTTTGCCATCTGGATTAGCAAGCACGCCTTCTGGTTCCGCGCCGACCTCAATGGTTTTAACCATTTTCTTACTGGCTAAATCAATAATGCCGAGCTGGCCATCATCTTCTAGCGAGATATATAAACTTTTACCATCCGGGCTTAAATCAAATGCTTCCGGATCTTCAATATCAGCAATCTTATCAACAACCTCCAGCTTGCTGACATCGATAATATCAATACTCTCCCCATCTCCGCAGGCAGCATAGAGCAACGTTTTATCGGGATTAAATTGCAGGTGACGCGGGCGTTTGGCGGTTTTAATGTCTTTGACTTTAGTAAAGGTCTTACCATCCAATACCGTGACTATGTCGTCATTTTCGCTGCTGACAAACACATAGCCGGTACCTTTGGCTAACACCGCTGAACTGGCAAACAGACACACCGCTGCTAGCGCGGTTGTAATACTGATAGACGCATTACGCATCATGATGCTCCTCTTCATACATGATTGGTAGACGCTAAACGTAAGGCTGAACGGGTTGGCTAAAGGTTGGTTAAGACGGATTCAACAGCACATCCAGCATAGCCTTGATCGCCATAATCTGCTTACCATGATGGTCGGCATAATCATCGCCGCTATACCCCCACCAATCCCAACAACCCTGTGGATTAGTGGTTAAACCACCAATCCCTAACCAAATCCGTGCCTGTGGATACAGTATCACCAATCGATTCGCTTCCGCCCATTCGTTATATTGACTACGGGTATAAAACCCATCACCAACAAAGTCTTCGGATTGCTGGCAACCATGCAGGGCAATATGCAAACGGCAGCGCATACCCTGTTTACAACTAGCGGGTATATAGATATGCCCTCGATTGCTCATGCTGACACTGCTATCCACGGCTTTGGTAAATGGCTGCTGATCGAAGGGTTGTAAGGCATTAGTAGGTAACTTGAGCACTTTGGGCTTTAAAGGGCCATAAATCTGCGTCAATAAGGCACCCGCTGCATCAAAATTACAGTCATTAATATACGGTAACCAATTGGTACTACAACTACTGCCCTCCTCCGCAGTAATCATGGCGTGCCCAGCATTAGGATCTTGCACATAATCAATATTTTGACGCGGCACATAATGTTCTAAGTAGGTATACACCGAATCCATGACTGGGCTGGTCACCGTGGTGTCTTTACCGCCAGAGAATAGCCATATTTTGCTATGCGACAGATACTTTGGATTATCAATCAAACGGGCCGCCGCCAAACGTTCGGTTTCAGCAATGGAAAAATCCACATTAGGCGGGCCTGCCATCCACGCGATCGGGCTGACCTTAGTACACACATTAGAAGGCGCATATAAGCCGGTAAAATCCAGACGCCCTGCTGGATAACGCCCTTCCGCACAACGATAAGGCCCACCGGCAATAATACCGGCTCCCTTAAACACACTCGAATAGCTAACCTGCAATTGCAAGGCCATGAAAGCTCCCGAGGAAAAACCCGATACGGAAACTTCACGCGGTTCAATAGTCAAACCCTGACTGACTGTCTGTAGCGAAGGTAAGGCGGCGAATCCGTTTTTAACAGGAACCAATAGGCAGAGCGTACATAGCCAACTATATATAACCAGCTTGGAAAGCGAGGGCATACCAGACTCCTGTAGGCATTGATGAGTTGCTAACAAGATAGGCCAAAGGCTGACACTTCGCTACTAGCTATTACAGGGAATTAGGGGCGGGAAAAAGGCAAAATTGGCAGCGCCATAAAGGATAATTTTTTAACATTTCTTAAGGACAACTCCATCCTATGCCGTTATCAACACGGTGGTTGTCTTGCGACTGCGGTAACGAAATGGATCGGG
>CAZCJE010000062.1:18088-19312 GCA_964498805.1 uncultured Thiothrix sp. | reverse complement strand
ACAGCGGCTCTTATTCTACAGGCATAGTCTGTTTATAGGAGTATCAGCCATGAGTTTCTTTACCAGTGCTGCTGGCATTATGTTTATGTCTATTTTCACCATTCTGTTTATTCTAGGTTTTATGGGTTATCTGGGCTGGAAATTCTATAAATTGTCCAGCCATAAGCCTGAACCCGGCGAAAAAGTTTGGTAATTCAACCGGGTCGCTTGCAAGGTTTAACCACCATTGACCCAGTCACGTGGGCGTAGGAAGTCACGATACAGGCGGGCTTCCTCGGTGCCTTCTTCAGGTTGCCAGTTATAGCGCCATTTGACTAGCGGTGGCAGCGACATGAGGATGGATTCAGTACGCCCCCCCGATTGCAGGCCAAACAAAGTGCCCCGGTCATACACCAGATTGAATTCTACATAGCGTCCGCGTCGATACAGCTGAAAATCGCGCTGTGCCTGCGTAAAAGCTAAGTCTTTGCGTCGACTCACAATCGGACGATATGCCTGAATGTAGTGATCGCCTACGCTACGCATAAAGGCAAAGCACTTATCAAAGCCCCATTCATGTAAGTCATCAAAGAACAAACCACCCACACCACGCGGTTCATGACGGTGTTTGAGGAAGAAATAATCATCACACCATTGTTTGTAACGCTCATAAACCCCTTCACCAAAGGGTTCACACGCGGTTTTAGCCGTGTTATGCCATGCCACGCAATCGTCTTCAAACCCGTAATAAGGGGTTAAATCAAACCCGCCACCAAACCACCACACCGGTTCAGCGCCTTCTTTGTCAGCAATAAAGAAGCGTACATTGGCGTGGGAAGTGGGAATCATGGGATTGTGTGGATGAATGACCAGCGAAACGCCCATCGCCTGAAAACTGCGTCCGGCCAATTCGGGGCGTTGCGCTGTCGCAGAAGGTGGCAATTTATCGCCAAACACATGGGAAAAGTTGACGCCCCCTTGTTCAAATACTGCGCCATCGGTAAGTACACGGGTACGTCCACCGCCACCACCATCCCGTTGCCAATTGTCTTCCACAAAGGTTGCTACCCCATCTTCGGCTTCCAATTGTTGGCAAATGGCATCCTGAAGGCTTAGCAAGTACTGTTTGACCGCAGCAACATCGACCTGTGACATGTTGATTTCCCTTTTCCCAATTGAGCCGGGTATTGTAGCGGGAAAAAGTCGGGTATTTAATGCCTAATACGGTTTTTCACCGTTCCAGTT
>CAZCJE010000062.1:0-17988 GCA_964498805.1 uncultured Thiothrix sp. | reverse complement strand
GGTGCTATACCGGCTGCGGTGCGATGCTGCATTTGGCAATGATGGTTATTGGCCAAATGCGTAGCCCATTCCTGTGCATAGTCGCTCATGCGGCCAGACCAAGTTAAAGGCGGAACCCCTACCACGGCGCGTACTGCATTATGCGTATCTAGCATTCCTTGCATATTCGCCGGTTCGGGTGCTGGGCTGGTCGGGACGTCAATAGCAGCGCTGGTATTGCTATTAGGCAAATCCGCACTGTCAGTTGA
This sequence comes from uncultured Thiothrix sp., assembly GCA_964498805.1. Taxonomy (GTDB): domain Bacteria; phylum Pseudomonadota; class Gammaproteobacteria; order Thiotrichales; family Thiotrichaceae; genus Thiothrix. The sequence continues at coordinate 17,740 of CAZCJE010000062.1, read as the reverse complement.
GGAACGTTCGGCAGGCATACAAGCCGTACAAAGCAGGCTAACGCCGATAATGAGCAGATTTCGCACCACAATGTCTCACAGATTAGCGCACATAAGGGTTGTAACGGCGCTCCTGTCCAAGGGTGGTATTAGGGCCATGTCCCGGTACAACGGTAATATTGTCGCCAAGTGGCCACAATTTATTCTTTATAGAGTCCATCAGTTGTTGATGGTTCCCACCCGGAAAATCCGTACGGCCAATGGAACCATTAAACAGGACATCCCCTACCCATAATAGCTCGCTTTGCGGTTGTAACAGGACAATATGGCCTGGGGTATGGCCGGGTGTGTGTAATACTTGCAAGGATTCTTCTCCTACTGTGAGAGTGTCCCCCTCCTTAAGCCACTGATCTGGTATAAAAGCCTCACAATGCGGCAAACCAAAGCGTTGCGCCTGAATCGGTAAAGCATCCAGCCAAAATTTATCGGCTTCGTGTGGGCCGGATACCGGAATCTGGTAATGGTCGGCCAATGCGCGCGTAGCACCCACATGATCCAGATGCGCGTGGGTGAGAAAAATGCCGGTTGGAGTAAGTTGGTGTTGTTTGACCGCTGCTTTTAGAGTCTCCGCATCGCCACCGGGGTCAACAAACGCGCATTCACGCGTGGCCTCACACCAGATAAGGCTGCAATTCTGTGCGAAAGCCGTAACAGGAAGAGTGATATAGCGCATAATCTCGTTTTCCTACTCCCAAAAAGGGTACAAAGTTTTTTACTGTTGCTAATGGCCTATAGCGTTAATCAAAAAATTAATAAAATCTATATGTTTGTTGATTTTTATAACAACTTATATCCATAATAACTATTACTTTCTTTTAATGATAAGTAAGTGGGCTTATATGGTGTCGTCTTCTCCAGACTATCGTGCTTCTCTAAAGCCGTTCCCTTGCACTCGCTGTGGGCTCTGTTGTCAGCATATTGATAGCATTACTGAGCTTGCTGAATATGACATTGGCAATGGATGTTGTCGATATTATTCAAATGCTTATGGCTGCCAGATTTATGAAAGTAGACCGACTGTCTGCCAAATCGATAAGGGCTATGAATTGTTTTTTGCGGGTATATTATCACATGAAGAATATTATCAACATAATGCCAAAGTTTGTAATCAGTTACAGCTATTTCATGATGTTAGTGAAGAATTTAGGGTGAAATTATGATGCATAACTTATTTTCTAATTTAGGTCATTTTCAATCCAAAATAGATACACAGAAATTTATTAAATTAATACCCAATCAAGATATAGAAGTAAAGATTAAGCGATTAAAGTTTCTTAAAGAAGAAGCTAAAGAAGTGCGTATTGCTGTTTTTGGTAAATATAATCATGGCAAAAGTACATTACTTAATGCTCTTGTCGGTCAGGAAATTTTTAAAGCTGCTGATAAACGAGAAACTATTAAAAATACAGAATATAAATATAACAATATTATTTGGATTGATACACCGGGCTTAGATGCTGATATTCAGAGTAAAGATGATGAAAAAGCAATGGAGGGGGCTTTTAAATTAGCTGACGTCATTCTATTAGTACATAGCATGAAAGCTGGAGAGTTAGATAAAAATGAAATGTTACTTTATCAGCGTTTAATAAGTAAAGACACCCATTATGCCGAAAAACTTTTCTTAATTTTGACCCAGGCTGATCAGTTAGTTGATAGTGAGTATAGGCAGGTTTTAAATAAAATAAATTTACAATTAAATAATGTCGATATTTTTCCTGTGTCGGCTGTGCGTTATTTAAAGGGGATAACCGCAAAGCAAGAACAATTCATTAAAATGAGTGCAATGCAGCCTCTATTGGAAAAAATTGAGAAAATTAAAGGTAAAATTTACGAAATTCGCAAAAATGAAATTACAGAGCTTTCTACTTATCTCCTAGGCGCAGTGCTTAAAGAAGAAGCCAATACCTGTGCTGAATTAGAAAAAATCAAAACTGAATCAGATGATAAAGATAATCAACTTTATTCACAATTAATTTTATATAAAGATAATATTGATTTGCTAAAGTTTAATCAAAATTGTAGCAATTATTTATCTGTTTTTGATGATGTTTTGAAAGATATTATTCATCATTTCTTTAATATTGAAGATATAAAAAAATATTTAAGGGAATATGATTATGATAGTTTGACAGTCAAAGAAAAACAAAAAAACATGAAAAAACTAACGCAATTAGCCCTTTCTAATATTAAAAGCCCATCTCTTGAAGAAGATGAAGCCCTACGAGAATATTTTGAAAAATATGAGATACCATCCAGTTATTTGGAGCATTTCAGAAATATGATCAATGAAAATAATGTATTAGGTTTTTTAGATTTGGAATATTGATTTTTAGTATTTTTAAGGAGTAATTTTTATGGCAATTCCTCTTTTAATTGGTGGTGCAGCAGTATTAGGTTTGCTAGCAAAGGCTGTATATGATAATGAACAGGAAGAAAAAGAACGTGAAAATCGAGCTTATAGCAATCGTCTTGAAAGAGAAAGAAAAGAAAAAGAAAAAAAAGCAAATATTTGTTTGGCTATCCAAAGTTATGAACAAGATGTGTGTAGTTTGAAACAAGCTATTTATGCTGAAACTGCTCAGATATTGAATGAAAACGAGATTTTTGATGGATTAGATTCTATTAAATCGGCTACGAATACTTTAGTTAAGTTTGTTAAAAAAGATTTTATAGAAATAAAAAAATTTCCTGAAACAGTTGCTACGTTGGCATTTACTAATACAGACTTAGCTGTTGAGAAAATCCAACAACAATACGAAAAATCAAGCTCATATAATTACAGAAAAAATACAGTTGCAAATTTGGAAAATAAATTAGCACAACTGAAACAGTTAGAGTCTATATTGAAAGGGATAAAATAATGAATAGTCAAGAGTTCTTGGATTTATTGAGTGATTTTAAACAAGATTATCAGAGGGTTTCTGATAAGCAAAATCTTCTGCTAGAAAAAAAGTATTTTTTTGATCAACAGTTAAAAAAAACACTTTATGAAGAACTAGATATTAATCAATCTAGTAGTCTGGCTAAAGCAGTAGAAGAAGTTAGAAAAACTATCAATAAAGGTATGGAGAATTGGAACAAAAAACTTGAGGATTCTCAGCCGATGAAACGTTTGTCGGAGCAGTATGCAGACAGAATTATTTTGTTGGTTTTTGGGAAAGTTAATGCTGGTAAAAGCTCTTTTAGTAACTTCATAGCAGATTTCTTTTCTAATGATAAAGTTAGACGATTTACTGTCAATAATGGTCAAATCGAATACTTTTCTGAAAACAAAGCCTTTGCTGAAGGTGTTGTAGAAACTACTGCTGCTATCCAAGGTATAGAATTGGGTGATAAATTAGTCTTGTTAGACTCACCTGGTTTGCATTCTGTTACTGACCAAAATGGCGAATTAACACGTCGTTTTACTGACAGTGCTGATGCTATTTTATGGTTGAGTCCTTCAACTTCACCAGGACAAGTACAAGAATTACAAGATTTAAAAGCAGAGTTGGAAAAAAATAAGCCTTTACAGCCCATCATAACTCGTAGTGATGAAATCGAGGAGGATTTCTGTGAAAAAACTCACAGAATCTTACAAACTCTGAAAAATAAAAGCATGGAGCGAAGAGCCATGCAAGAAGAAGATGTTATTAAACGTTTAAAACAGTCAAATATTCGTGTTCCTGTTAAAGATGCGATTTCTATATCTATACATGCCTACAAAAATAGTCAAAAATCTGTTAGTGATCTAGAGGATGCAGGTTTAAATAAATTATTTGATCGGTTATTTGCTATTATTAAGGATGCTAAAGTTTATAAAGTCAATAAAGCTAATCAACAAATTCTTAACTTTATTGATCTTGAGGTTTTGGAAACCTTAAATAACTTGGTAAAACCTACATTAAATAAACTGACTAAAGAATCAGAGCAAACAACGACTCTAATTGAAAGAAAAAAAGAGTATTTGCTTTCACAGATAACAGCCAGTGTACTAGCTGAAATACCTTTAATTGTTAATCGTCACAAAAATTCTCGTAATAAAGAATTAATCAGTAATGAAATTAATCAGTTGATTGAGAAGAAGATTAATATAGAACTATACAGACAATTAGCTGGATTTGTTAAGAGTATTGGTAAAGTCTCTAGTACCCTATCTAAGGAATCATTAGGTGATTTTGAGGCTATTACTATTGAAATTGAGCAAGTTAGCGGTAGTGGCTATAAAAGTGCAGTCTCATCCGCCGGAATGGTGGCAGGTGCGCTATTTGGTAGCTTTATTCCTGGCTTAGGAACTATGGTGGGTTCAACTCTAGGGGGAATGTTAGGTGGTTTAATCAGTTCTAAATTGGGCGATAATTTGATTACGCGGGAAAAAATCACAGAAGAAGTAGGCATTTCAGCAAATGCATTGATTACCAAAACCACAGAGCAAGTTAAAAATGATTTGCCTATTATGATTAATGCTGTGTGTGATGATATTTTAAAGATAATTAACTCAGTCAATAGATTTGCCAATAAAATATTAGAAGAAATTGATTCTTTTGAAAAAGAAATTGAAAAAGTTCGAGGTTAATTATGAGGCCATTTTCTTTATTGAGTGAGAACATCCGTAACTCCTCAGAATTAGTTGAAAGGCACAATAGTGATGCAGCAGGTTTGAAAGATGATTTATTAAATTTGGTTGAGTCTAGAATTTTACATATTATGTTATTTGGAGCTTATAATGCAGGTAAGAGTACTTTAATTAACGCTTTAGTGGGTACTGAAGTCGCACAAGTAAATGATATACCAACTACAGATAAAGTTGACTATTACCAATGGAATGATATCATTTTGTTGGATACACCCGGTGTAAATGCTCCTATTGCTCATGAAGATATCACAGATGCACAAGTTAAACGCTGTGGTGTTATGCTTTTCGTTATTCGTGAAGGTGATCAAGATACAAAAAATCTCTACGAACGTTTATTTGATATGGTAGAACGCGGCAAGAAAATATTTATTGTTTTAAATCACCAGTTGACATCAGACATAGACAAAAAAATTGCGATTGATAAGATTAAAAATATTATCGAAACGTTAGCTAATCGTTATTCTGCTGATAAATCCGTTTTAAATGATATAACGATTTTACCGATGAATGTAAAAACTGCCTACAAAGCTAAATTGATGAATCAAGATGTACTTTTAGATCACAGTGGTTATCGCAATTTTCATCAGGCATTTACACAGTGGGTTTTACAACAAAAACAAGAAATGGAGTTCTTGGATTCTTTAAAAAATCAAATTAATGATAGTTGGTATAATCCTGCTATTCAAGTATTGAGTGAGGTTGATAAGAGCCATAATAAAAATTGCACTAATAAAATTCAAGAGGAAATTGCAATATTAAAAAATGAAAAACATTTACTAGAGCTGCGAGTACAAAATTATCTATCAGCAGAAGTTAACTTGTTGAAAAATAGTGTTAACCAAGTTTTACAAAGTAGTGATAATCGAAGTGTACTAGAATCAAAATTACAACAAATCTTTATGCCATTAGGAAAGCAATTAGAAGCATGGTTAAATCAACAGTTAGGTGATGTGAATAATCGGATTGTTGTGCCTATTCATTATGGTAAAAGTGTTAATTCAACTGATGTTAAATCAAGTGATATTGTAATAGATACATTGATTGATGGCACTACTACATTATTAAAAGACAAAAATAATATTAAGCAGATTCTATTGGTAGGTCGTGAATTAAAAATTCCTATGTTGAAGGGACGCTGGGAGAGCACATTAGGTAAGTGGGCAGGTAAGGCAGCTTTTTTCGTACAAATTGCAACATCTGTTTACGATTTATATCGTTCTAATGCAGCTCAAGAAGAGCAAAATCGTCAAAACCGGCAGCGTTCCATTGATGTTCACCAAGCTATTGAAGAAATCTGTGCAGTAGTTGTTTATGAGTACAGCAAATTAACAAATCAAGTTATTGCAGAGGTTTTTTCTGCAAAAATTAACTCCTTGTCTCAAAGTTTAGCTAATGAAACGGGTGATGCTGAAAGATTGCGTCAAGAACTAAAACAGTTATGTAACTTAAAAGAGCAAATGCTACAAATTGCTTTTTAGATTCCTATGTATCTTTTATTGAATTTGTGCAGAATATAACTTTTTTAAGCTAAAGAGATTATACGGTGGAATGGCAATGGTTGATGGCTTTTCTGGCGTTGGGGGTAGTAGTCGGATTTTTGGCTGGATTGCTCGGTATTGGGGGCGGCGGGGTCATGGTACCCGTACTGACGGCTATTTTTATCGCCAATGGTTTTCCATCTGAGCAAGTCGTGCATATGGCGTTGGCGACGTCGATGGCGGCGATTGTACCGACAGCCTTTGCCAGTTTACGGGCGCATCAAAGTAAGGGCGCGATTGCTTGGCCCATTGTTTGGCAGATTACGCCGGGGATTTTATTAGGTACGTTTGCTGCCACTTTTTTGGCTACTTATTTATCATCCGAAGTCCTGGCGATTTTCTTCGCCTGTTTTATGGCTTATGTTGCCTTGCAAATGTGGTTGGGAGCCAAACCTCAACCGCATCGGGAAGTGCCGGGAATAGTTGGTTTATCGTTAGCAGGCTTGGTGATCGGTGCAGTTTCTGCGTTAGTGGCTATTGGTGGCGGGTCACTGACTGTGCCGTTTTTAATGTGGTGTAATGTGAATATTCGCAATGCTATTGCGACCTCCGCTGCGGTTGGTTTTCCCATTGCGCTGGCGGGGACGCTTGGTTATCTGGTGAATGGCTGGAGTGTGCAAGGATTACCTACTTACACCATTGGGTTTGTTTACTGGCCAGCAGTGATCATGATTGCAGCAAGTAGTTTCTTTACCACCCGTATGGGTGCACACTTGGCGCATTCTTTGCCTGTCAATACGTTAAAGAAAGCGTTTGCGGTGTTGGTGGTGTTGTTGAGTCTGAAAATGTTGTCATCAGTGCTGTAGAAATTCTGTGGTTCAGGTGTTGTCTGCCAACAGCCTGAACCTTTGTTGTACTCTAGCGCAAGATCTGCGCTTTTTTTCTGTATGTTTTTTTACCAGTTAACCCCAACTTTCTTTTGAATTCGTTACTAGTAAAACATCTAACAGCATGTTTGATGTGACCCTGGTAAACGTTAGGATTCAAAGCTTTGCAATCTTTTTTCTTTTAATTGTAGTGAAATTAAATAAATATTCATCAATATATCTGAGTGTTTAATTGACGAATATCAGATTGAATGTCGGTTGCTTAGGCAATGAAAAAATCCAGCGGTTAATGTAAAAAACAGGTTTATTACGTAGGAAAAATACTCATGATCACCTCCGTCACAAACAAAAAAATCTATTTGCGCGCTGTCAAACCCGCTGATTTACTCACTTTAATGCCTATGGTCCGGGCATTCTATCGACACTTTTCTTATCCATTTGATCTTAAAGAGAAAATGATTGCATTGCAGCAATTGGTTGAATCCCGGAATATAGGGCGTGTCTGGCGTATCCGTCAGGGAGATGAAGATATTGGTTATGTACTAGTGGCATTTACCTTTAGCTTAGAATACGGCGGGCGCGTGGCCATGATTGACGAATTGTATGTGAATCAGGAAGGGCGTCAGACCGGCATTGGCAGTATGGTACTCAATAAAGTTGAGCTCATTTGCCAGCGTATTGGCATTAATATTTTTCAGCTGGAAACCGAACCACACAATCAACGCGCTACTGCTTTGTATAATCGCTTGGGTTATCGGGATTATGGCCGCAATTTATTGACTAAAATTACCCGCTAATTCTGGGTACTCACTATACTGTGAACGGATTAAATAGCTTGGAACACACCATCATGTTGGATAAAACCGCTACCCCTACTTGTTTGCCATTAAAGGTAATACGGCAACTGGATTTGCATACCCCGGTAAGCCTTGGCCGCGCTGCGCATTTAAGTGCTGCTAGCGGTTTGGTAGCCGTAGGCGATTATTTTTATGTGGTGGCCGATGATGAATACCAGCTTGGTATCTTTTCCCGTCGTCAGCATCAGCAGCCGGGTGAATTGCTGAGCTTATTTGCCGGTGTGTTGCCGGATGAGGCTAAAGCGCGCAAAGCGCAAAAGCCTGATCTGGAAGCGTTAGTGCAATTACCGGCGTTTGCAGGCTATCCGCAGGGTGCGTTATTGGCGATTGGTTCGGGTTCTAAAGCGAATCGACAACGCGCCGTAGTGTTACCGCTGAATGCCCAAGCGCAAGTAACCGGCGTTAGTCAGATACTGGATTTATCAGCCTTATATGTGGCTTTACAGGCTAGCTTTGTTGATCTGAATATTGAAGGTGCAGTTGTCACAGCAGAACATTTGTATCTATTGCAGCGGGGTAATAAGGGCGAGGGGACTTTCAGTGCGATTATTGAAGTGAAGCTTGCGGCGGTTCTAGAGGCTATTAATACCTCTGGCGTAATACCAGCGAGTGCTTTAGGGGCTATTCGACGCTGTGATATTGGTGAGGTCAACGGCACACCGTTAAGTTTTACCGATGCTGCCTTGTTACCGGATGGCAGTTGGGTATTCACAGCAGCGGCGGAAGCAACCGCCGATAGTTATAACGATGGTGAAGTGGTCGGGGCGGCGATTGGCGTATTAAACGCACACGGTCAGGTAGTGCGACTTTACCCATTGGCTGCGGTTTACAAAATGGAAGGAATCGCTGCCGAGGTGCAAGGCGATACGGTGCAATTATGGCTGGTAACGGATGCGGATGACCCTGCGACGGCCGCTGTGTTATTAGCAGCTCAGCTACAGGGTTACCCTTTTAGCTGAACGAAATATCAATTCATTGGTGTGATCATGTAAATTAAAATTCAAAAAGTGTGGATAAAACGTGAGCATTAGGCGTGAATTGGCATAAAAAACAAATAAGTTAATTATATTTAAGCTTTTTATTTCATTGTGTTAGGGTTATTTTGCAAAATTATTGGACTGATAAGGAAATTCGGTTCGCTGTTGTTTGGCATAAGCCTAAACTGATATTTATTGCGAATTATCAGGAGGGAAGCCATGATTGTTCGAGTAACGCGTTGGACTAACCTAATCAGTGCCGGTATTACCCTAGGGGCGTTATTTGCCCATGTGCTGGAATTGCCCAATAAATTTTCCCTAGATGGCCCCTTGTGGCTAGCGGTACAACAGCATTTGTACTGGGGATGGGGGCCTTTTATTGGCGCGTTTGAAGTGATTGCGATTGGTTCTGCCATTTTTCTGGCCTATTTATTGCGGCATGAGTTTACTTTTAGGCGCACTGCGATGGCGGCAGCGCTGATGTTGGCCGCATTGGCGGTATTTTTCCTCTTGAATGCGCCAGTGAATCAGGCGTTTGCAGGCTGGACCGCAGCCACTTTACCGCCGGATTGGCCTGATTACCGTTTGCGTTGGGAAGCAGGGCATGCCATTAGTTTTGTACTATTTTTGGCGGCTATTATTTCTATGGTGAATGCTTGGCTGGAAGATAAACTGGTTGCTGCGTTTCAAGAAGGTAAAGCCAAACCCAATACTTCAGCTATGCGGCCTTCTATGGTGCACTCTTAGTGCCGTTTAGGGAGGAAATGCCCAGCTTGCTTCTATGGCAAGCTGCGCTACTTTCTTGAAAGTGCTACAGTAGCGCCCCATTGCTGCCCAATCAGATTTCAAGAGGTCTCCCCGTGTTAGTTGCTTCTAATGTCACCATTCAATTTGGTGCTAAACCACTTTTTGATAATGTTTCCGTCAAATTTGGCGACGGTAACCGCTACGGCCTTATTGGTGCTAACGGAGCGGGTAAATCCACGTTCATGAAAATCCTGTGCGGATTACAAGAGCCGACCCACGGTAACGTTTCTAAAGATTCTAATGAACGCATGGCCTATTTGCGTCAGGATCAATTTGCCTATGAAGATGTGCGGGTACTCGATGTTGTCATGATGGGGCACGAGGAAATGTGGAAAGTCATGTCCGAAAAGGATGCGATTTATGCCAATATGGAAGCCACCGAAGACGATTACATGCGGGCGGCTGAACTCGAAGGCCAATTTGCGGAAATGGATGGTTATACCGCTGAGTCACGCGCGGGTGAGTTGTTACTGGCGGTGGGTATTCCTACCGAACAGCATAATGGCCCGATGAGTCAAGTCGCCCCCGGTTGGAAATTACGTGTATTGCTGTGTCAGGCGCTGTTTGCGAATCCGGATATTTTGTTGCTCGACGAACCGACCAACAACCTTGATATCAATACCATTCGCTGGTTGGAAGAAACCTTAAACAACCGCGAATCCACCATGATCATCATTTCGCATGACCGTCACTTCCTCAACCAAGTGTGTACCCACACGGCGGATTTGGATTACGGCAAGATTCAGATTTACCCTGGCAACTACGATGACTTCATGGAAGCCTCCACTCAAGCGCGTGAACGTCAGGCCAATGCTAATGCCAAAGCCAAGGAACGTATTGCTGAGTTGCAAGACTTTGTGCGTCGTTTCTCCGCGAATAAATCCAAAGCTAAACAGGCCACTAGCCGCCGTAAACTGATCGAAAAACTTAAACCGGAAGATATTAAGCCATCCAGCCGTCAATACCCGTGGATTCGCTTTGAATACGACGAAAAAGAGCGTTTACACCGTTTTGCGGTTGAGGTTAAAAACCTCACTTTTGCTTATGAAGGCATGGATAAACCGCTGATTAATAACTTTAGTTTTACCATTGAAGCAGGTGAAAAAGTTGGCATTATCGGCGAGAACGGTGTGGGTAAGACCACGCTGATGAAGTTGCTGGAAGGGCAATTACAGCCGCAAAAAGGCGTGATTAAATGGGCGGAAAAAGTACGCATTTCTGCTTATGAACAAGACCACGAAGATGAATTCAAAAGCGATAAACCGCTCACCGAATGGATGGCGGATTATGTGCGCAAAAGCGGTTACGAGGGCGAAGACGCTGAAACCCAAAATCGTGGCACCTTAGGACGCTTATTGTTCGGCGGCGAAACCGTGAAAAAGCCGGTGCGCGTGTTATCGGGTGGGGAAAAAGGTCGCATGATCTTTGGTAAAATGATGCTCTCCCGTACCAATGTTATGCTGATGGACGAACCGACCAACCACTTGGATATGGAATCCATCGAATCCCTCAACGGTGCGCTGGATAAATACGACGGTACTTTGCTATTCGTTTCTCATGACCGCGTATTCGTCGGCTCATTGGCAACGCGCATTTTCGACGTAAAAGGCGACGGTCGCATTATCGATTATCGCGGTACTTACGACGAATATCTGAGCAGCCAAGGTTTGGAATAACTCATTAGGGCGCTGGCGGACATGGAAAGTTCGCCAGTTGCTGTTCACACGGGCTGCTACGTCCATCCGGCAAGGGGGTAGTATCCTGCAAAATGGCACAAGCACTTGGCCACGCTGGTTTAATGCCATGCTGTTTGCTCATCACCAATAAATGCTCTAGCACCTGACTGGTTTTGCAATCGCGCTTTTTATCCGCACTGAGAGCGGTTAGATAGGTTGTATAAGCTTGTTGAAACTGATTTTCGGTAAAGTAGCGTTCGCCTACTGCCAGATAAAACATCTTATCGAGTATGACCTTATTGGCCGGATTGAGATTACGTGCGGCCAGACAAGCATCTGAGGTTAATTGCTGTTCCATTTGCGCCAGCGGTACGGTCCAGACTTGGGTAATGCACAAATCATTTTGTATCCAGTCAACACGGTTATTTAAGCCAGCCGCGGTAGCCAAGGCCAAACGCGCTTCATCGATATTGTGCAAGACTCCAGCCGCTAATAATACTTCCCCCAAATTTGCCCATGCATACACATTGGCACAATTCTGCTGGATGGCTTGCACATATTTTTGGGCAGCTTCAACGGGGCGGTTGTTATTGAACAATAAGGTTGCATCACTTTCGAGCTGGTTGGAGACGGCTTTTTCACGCGCTTTAGCCGGAGCACTTTGGTCGCAGGTGCGCTTTAACTCGCCAATAGTAGGTAATTCAATCAATTGAGGTTGGGGAGTAGCGTCAGCGCCACTAGCGGCAGGGGTTTCAATACTCAGAATTTGCCGGTTTTCTTCAGGGGCAGCATTAAATGCTTGTTCATCCGGTAAAGTGGGATAAGGAGTGGAAGGAATGGCCTGTGGTGGCGGCGGGGGCACAGGAATTTGAATAGCTACACTTGGGGTAGTCGCTGCTGCCGGTGCCTGGCAACTATCGGTTTGCGCATAATCCGGGCAAATTAATTTAGCCTTATCGAAGGCAGTCCCAAGGGTTTGGGTAAGAATATGTTTAAGTGTGTCACTATTTTGAGCCTTAGCGCGTAATGCAGGCGATTTTAGATCGCGCAAAACACTATCCAGCAAAACAGGGGTAATGCTGGTGCTTTTGAGTTTGGTGCAATAATCAAACCATGCGCTGAGTTTGCCAGCGGGATGTTCAATGATATCGGTTTCACCAGCACAATAGTAATACAGATTGTGGCTTTCCGAAGCCACGCTAAGTAGCTTGGTGCGGCTTTCACGTAGCATGTCCTGGATTAGATCCATATTGAGAGCTTTGGCATCGCGGTCTTTAAGATCGCGCTGAAACAGAAAAATACGCCCATCGAGTTCCTCCTGTAAAAACAGTTTGCCCTGATCTTGATAGACTGAACCGACAATATTGCGCCGCCCGAATAAGGTAGAAATGAATTCGACCACATCATTGATGGAAATGCCGGTTTCCGGTAGCTTGATACTGGTACCGAGTAAATAATCTTCGCTATTACCGGTGACGGCTTCGATATCGATGGCTCCTGCCGTGTTGTTAGTGCGCTTGATGGTGTTGTAGATATCGCTTTCAGCATCCAGAAGTTCTTGCTTAAGCAGATTAGCAATTACTCGGCCACTGTCCGCATGACTGGTTGCCATGGTTTGAGGTACTGCAAAAGGCTTGACCAAAACAAAGCGTGAACTGAGAATCGCCTTATAAACCACAAAAATGACAATCAATAATAAGCCCGCGCTAGCAAATAGGCGTAAGAAGGTCATGAGCCGTTCAGTCAGCAGGCGTAAGTCTAAATATTGTATAATTTTACGCCAAAATCGCACCCTATAAGGCCCTGAAGGTGCGGGGAGCGGCGAAGGGTCAGAAACAGAGTCAGGTTTTGGTTCTTCTGCCATTGTTATTTATCCCTATGGCAAGCATATTCAGAATTATAGGTAAGATAATTTGATAATTCTTAACCGCTATTGTTTTTTATTTAATCCGCTATGACAGCATGAGTGCAACGAGAGAGGGAGGAATGCATGAATATTCAAATCACTGTTGATATGACCCCTGAGGAAGTACGTCGTCTAATGGGCTTGCCGGATGTACAGGAGTTCAACAAAGAAGTCATGAATCATATGGTGAAGCGTCTGCAAGAAGGTATGGATGGCTATGATCCCATGACTATTTTTAAAAGTAGTGTGGTAAACAACACCGAAATGTTCAAAAACTGGGTGGATATGTTTAGAAATATAGCTACAACGTCAGCGAAGTCGAGCAGCTCTGGTAACAAGTAATTCGTTTTAAATGACGACTCGGTAAAAAATTGCCCGCTCCTAGCTAGCGGGCAATTTCACAAATCGAGTCATAGTGTTATACCCCGTGGATAACGGGTATTCGATTTATAAAGCATGTTATTTGCCAAAAGGATCCAGTTCGCGCTGAATTTCCCGAGGTAAATCACGTCCGTCTACCTGGTGAATGCTGCGACTGGTATACACCACGGCTACTAGAATAATGGCGAAGATGATAATGCCAGCGATACTCATAGAGAGCCTCCTTCAGGGCAAGCGTAGCAGGAAAGCGTGGTTGCAAAACAACAATGTTGCATAAACAAATCATTGAAGTTAAACAAAAAAACCCACAGTCTGTTGAGTATAGTAGAGGTTTTACGGTAACAGTTTGAGTATTCTTTTTATCAGACACATAAGGGTTTACCCTTTAGCTGCCCTTGAATTTGTAGACCTTTACCCATATAGCAACATTCTTAACTGAATCTGGAGCCCACCTTGGAACAATATCGAGGAACCACCATCTTGAGTGTGCGTCGTAATGACAAAGTTGTTGTCGGCGGAGATGGTCAGGTGACATTAGGTAATACCATGCTCAAGGGCAATGCCCGCAAGGTACGTCGTCTGTATAACAATAAAGTTCTCGCTGGATTTGCTGGCGGTACCGCCGATGCCTTTACCCTGTTTGAACGTTTTGAAAGCAAATTACAATCCTGTAATGGCAATTTAACCCGTGCCGCGGTGGAATTGGCTAAGGATTGGCGCACGGATCGCATGTTACGCCGTTTAGAAGCGTTATTGATTGTGGCAGATGCGACAGCTTCTTTGCTGATTACCGGCAATGGCGATGTGATTGAGCAGGAAAATGACCTGATTGCGATTGGTTCCGGTGGTGCTTTTGCCCAATCTGCTGCCCGCGCCTTATTAGAAAATACCGAACTGTCCGCCCGCGATGTGGTGGAAAAAAGTTTGCATATTGCCGCTGATATTTGCATTTACAGCAACCATAACCTGACCATTGAGGAACTTTAAATGCCTATTGCTACCATGACTCCCCGTGAAATCGTCCAGGAGCTGGATAAACACGTCATTGGTCAGGATAAAGCCAAACGTTCGGTAGCCATTGCTTTGCGTAACCGCTGGCGTCGTCAGCAACTTGATGACAGTTTGCGCCCGGAAGTCACACCGAAAAATATTCTCATGATTGGCCCAACCGGAGTGGGTAAAACCGAAATTGCCCGCCGTCTGGCCAAATTAGCCAATGCGCCTTTTATCAAGGTGGAAGCGACTAAATTTACCGAAGTCGGTTATGTCGGTAAGGAAGTGGATTCGATTATCCGTGATCTGGCGGATATGGCGATGAAAATGCTGCGCGAGCAGGAAGTTGCCAAGGTTAATTACCGTGCGCAGGAAGCAGCGGAAGAACGCATTTTGGATATTTTGCTACCTACGCCGCGTAAAGAAACCCCAGCTAATGAATGGCTGAGTTTGGGTGAAGACGATAATAAACCTAAACTCGGTGAAGACTCCGTCACTCGCCAGAAATTCCGCAAGAAGTTGCGCGAGGGTGAGATGAATGACAAGGAAATTGAACTGGATGTAGCGGTTGCTTCGGTAGGTGTTGAGATTATGACGCCACCGGGGATGGAAGAAATGGCCAGTCAACTGCAGAATATGTTCCAGAATCTCGGTAACAATAAAAAGCGCAAACGCAAAATGAAAATTAAGGATGCGCTGAAAGTATTGACCGAAGAAGAAGCGCACAAAATGGTCAATGAAGAAGACCTTAAGCAGCGCGCGCTGTTTGCGGTGGAACAAACCGGCATTGTCTTCATTGATGAAATCGACAAAGTTGCCCGTAGCGGTCAAGTCAGTGGCGCGGATGTTTCGCGGGAAGGTGTACAGCGCGATTTGCTGCCATTGATTGAAGGCTGTACCGTCAATACCAAATACGGCATGGTCAAAACCGATCATATTCTGTTCATTGCCTCCGGTGCTTTCCATGTGTCAAAACCCTCCGATTTGATACCAGAATTACAGGGTCGCTTGCCAATTCGTGTAGAAATGGATGCCTTAAGCGCCAATGACTTTGAACGCATTCTGACTGAGCCAAATGCCTCTTTGACCGAACAGTATCAAGGCTTGCTGGCTACCGAAGGGGTAGACTTGCATTTCACTCAAGATGCGGTGCGCCGGATTGCGGAAATTGCTTTTGAGGTCAATGAGCGTACCGAAAACATTGGCGCGCGGCGCTTGCATACAGTGGTCGAACGCTTATTGGAAAATGTGCTGTTTGATGCGCCGGATTGCGAACCCCAAATGACCGTCGATGCCGCGTATGTCGATAAAACCCTTGGTGAGTTGGTCAAAGATCAAGACTTAAGCCGTTACATTCTCTAAGACCGTGGTCTGAAGGGCGCTAACGGTGACGATAGACCCGCTTGTGACGCTACGCCCATTCCAGCCCGTGAGATGAACTATGACGCCGACTGATATTACGTTAAACCAGAAAACCCGTGAATTGGTTATGATTTGGCCGACCGGGGAAACGCATACTCTGACCTGTGAATATCTGCGTGTGCATTCGCCCTCGGCGGAGGTGCGTGGGCACGGGCCGGGGCAAGAAAAGCTGCAAGTGGGCAAGGAAAACGTCAATATTGTCGACATTGAGCCGATTGGCCATTATGCCATTAAGCTGGTGTTTGATGATGGCCATGACAGCGGTTTGTATGACTGGAATCTGCTGTATGACCTCGGTCAACATGTGGATCAGTACTGGCGTGAGTATCTGGCCAAACTCGCCGCTGCCGGTCATCAACGCCAGCCTTCTGCCTAACGCCGATAAAGCCTGGCACGCAGCTTATTGTTTTCAACCCCTTGAGCGTGACAAGGGGTTAAGATAGGCATTCCTACAATTATCGATGGACTTAATATGTCGCAATCTTTAGCGTCCGCCCTTGATGGCCTCAAATACAATGCTGATGGCCTAATTCCAGCTATTGCCCAGCAGTTTGATACGCAAGAAGTGTTAATGATGGCGTGGATGAATCGCGCCAGTATTGAGGAAACCTTACAAACAGGGCGGGTTTGTTATTGGTCACGCTCGCGCAACCAGTTTTGGCGTAAGGGTGAATCCTCCGGACAGATGCAAATTTTGAAAGAAATGCGCTTTGACTGCGATGCTGATACTATTTTGTTATTCGTTGATCAGACCGGGCCTGCTTGCCATACCGGGCGGCGTTCGTGCTTTTACTCCAAAGTAGCCGGTGAACAAGTGATTGTTGACCGCGACATATTAATTGACCCAACCACGTTGTATAAAAAGTGACTTGTTTTTGCTCTTTCTGGAATCCAACTCCGCGCAGTGAACGTTTGAAAATTCACTATTTTCCGGCCACAAATGCGACTGGTGAACATCCGCCTTTATTATTTGTGCATGGTGGTTTTAGCCATTCCTTGTACTGGACGATTTACTTCATACCGTTTTTCCAGCAACAGGGTTATGAATGTTATGCGCTGGATTTATCCGGGCATGGCGACAGTAGCGGGCGTGAGTTTTTAGATCGTTTTGGCGTGGATGATTTTGTCGATGATCTGGCTTATGCCGTCAATACCATTGGCAAGGAAACCGTCATTATTAGCCATTCCATGGGCAGCCTGATTACCCAACGTTTACTTGGGCGCGGGGTTAAAACGGTCAAGGGGGCGGTATTTATAGCACCGATTCCGGCCTCAGGGACAGGGGCATCGGCGGTACGGCTTGCTTTTAATAGCCCAGATTTTTTCACCGAGCTAGAGCATCTGATTCAGGGGCGTACCCTGTCGGATCGGGCGCTGGATATTATGGCGCGAACCTATTTCTCGCCGCACACGGATCGCACTGACATCCTCAAAACCTTGCCAATGATTCAGCCGGAATCAGTGCGTGCGGTCACCGAAATGGTCAGCTTACCGTTGCCTTTATTTGAACAGCGCCCAGCTATTCCGGTGTTGTTCCTAGCCGGTACAGAAGATGCGGTCTTTCCTTCCATCATCATGAGCTTCAATGCGATGAACTGGAAACAGTCGAAAGTGGTGGAAATCAAAGGCGCAGGCCATATGGTCATGCTGGATGTGCAATGGCAAGAAGCGGCCACTGCCATTCAGGATTGGTTAGACA
>CAZCJE010000061.1:0-19373 GCA_964498805.1 uncultured Thiothrix sp. | reverse complement strand
ATAGATACGGTTTGCGGGAGAGCAACGGGTTTGGTATTGGCTGCGTAGGCTGTTGGTAACACAAAACAGGAAACCAAGAGCAGGACAAGCCCATAAATCCTGCTATTCATTGGAGTGACCTCATTTATTGGGGCAATATGTCAGCAGCCTAAACCAATAAAATATTTCTATCAGTGATAGAGGTCACAAATAATGTTAATTATCTAATCAAATCAATCTTGTTTACCCATTTGCTCGAGACATTGCTTATAAAGCTGATTTTTAGGCAAATTGGTTAACTTCGCAGCAATTGCTGCCGCTTGTTTGATGGGTAAGTCAGCAAGTAGCACATCCAGCAATTTCTCAACGGCTAATACTTGCGCTTGATCCTGCGTTTCAGGCGCTTCCTGTCCAGCAACTACCACGACAAATTCACCACGCGACATATCCGTATCCTGGTGAATTTTTTCCAGCAAATTACTCACTGTACCGCGATAAATACTTTCATATAACTTGGTAAGTTCGCGCAAAATGACCACTTGCCGCTGCGCACCAAACACACTCACCAGATCCGCCAACATGTCTGCAATACGATGGCTGGATTCATAAAACACCAAGGTACGAGCTTCCTTAGACAAGGTTTCCAATGTCTTGCGGCGGGTGGCGGGTTTAGCAGGCAAGAAGCCTTCAAACACAAATCGGTCAGTGGGCAAACCCGCCACCGATAAAGCCGCAATCAACGCACTTGCCCCCGGAATGGGGACAATTTTCATCCCCGCTTGACCTAACACATGCACTAACTTATAGCCAGGATCACTGATTAAAGGCGTGCCCGCATCACTCACCAAAGCCAGCTTCATGCCTTGTTCTAACTCAGCTTGAACAACCGCAATACGCGCAGATTCATTATGATCATGCAAACTTTCCAGCGATTTTTGAATACCAAAATGCGTCAGTAGCCGCCGAGTAACCCGCGTATCTTCTGCATAAATTTTATCAACCTCAGTCAGAATGCGGCGTGCACGCTCAGTCATATCTTCCAGATTGCCAATAGGGGTGGCGACACAATAGAGAATTCCCTTGTCCATCAATATCATTCAACAGTCAAAAAAGGCATTTAAACCTAAAATAAACGGGATTGCAGTAAACATTCGGTCTGTATAAAAAAGGTGGTATAGTTTGGCCGCCAAGTAACCCAATGAATTGGTCTCAGGATAATCGTTATGCAAAGAAAACTTCATCAGGGCACCATGAAATATGTGTTGCCGGTATTGGTTGCCTCGCTTTTGCTTTTGCAAGGCTGTGCACCTGTCACCAGCGAACAAGGGGATAGCTCCAGTATCGCGGTGCAAAATGATGCATCCATTCAGCAAGCCAATGACTTGCTCAAGCAAAACAAAAAACGTGAAGCGGCACAGGCTTATTACAATGCGGCAGCTGGTTATCCTTCCCCGCAAAAAGAGCGCGTCATTCTGCAAGCGGCGGAAATTGCTGCCTCTATTGGCGATGACACCTTAACCAGTAGTTACTTGGGTCGTTTAAATAGCGGCAAGCTAGACGGCGAAAATCAAGGCCGTTTTGCCTATGTTAAAGCCCTGTTAGCTCTGCAAAGCAATAATGCTGACCTAGCTTTACAAAACCTGCCAGAAGATATCAGCGCGCTGTCACCTGCTTTACGCGAAAAGGTAACGCATGTACGCCAACGCGCCCTCGCTTTAGGTGGCAAAAGCGGTATTACTGCTAGCAAAGTCAAAGTGCAAAATGCACTGGTTCCAGCCTCGACCAATTACATTGCAGTCTTGTTACCCCAATCGGGGGCTTTAGGCAGTGTCAGTCAGGATATTTACCAAGGTATCCAGTCTGCCCGTTCTATGCTCGCGCGCGAAACCACGGTCAAACTGTATGACGTTGGTAATGGTGGTGCAGTTAAGCAATACCAGCAAGCGATTGCCGATGGTGCCGATATGATTGTTGGCCCACTCGATAAGGATTCATTAGCAGAATTACTTGCTCAACCCCAAGTTTTATCCAAACCGTTGTTAAGCCTTAATTACCTAACCAATAACCGCAGTATCCCCGCCGCCCTGTATCAGTTTGGTTTGCTACCTGAAGATGAAGCGCGTCAGGTTGCCGAATTTGCTGCCACCCATGGCCAACGTACCGCTATTGTGCTAGCACCGAATTCTGCGTGGGGCGAACGTGTAGCGAACGCTTTCCGCGCCACCTATCAGCGCAATGGTGGTCAGGTCGTAGCCTTGCAACAATACGCGGATAACCCCAGTAAAAGTTACCGGCAAACCATTGAAACTGCTTTGGCCAGTTCGCAAGGCCAAGCGAGCATGGTGTTCTTGGCAGCCTCGCCGAGTCAGGCACGACTGATCCGGCCTATGTTGGCAGAGGCAGCGCCTAATCTACCGGTATACGCCACTTCGCATATTTTCTCCGGACGTACTGACCCGGCTAAAGACCGTAGCCTTGATGGTATTGTCTATACCGAAATCCCCTGGGTACTGCAAAATATCCAAAGCGGCAGCCTCAATAGCAGCAAATACCCCCGCATGGTGGCCTTAGGTATGGATGCCTTCATGATTGCTAAAAACTTGCCAGAAATTGCCCGTCAACCTAATGCTAAGCTGGATGGCAAAACCGGGCAGATTAGCCTGGCCAGTACCCGTCAGGTACAGCGCAATCTATCGTTTGCCACCTTTAATAACGGTTTACCTCAGCCACTTGGCCAGTAAATCCCGCGCCTTACCCACACAAACGGGTAAACAAGCTGAACAACTGGCCTGCGATTATTTGCAGGCCAGAGGTTTGCGACTACGGGCACAGAATTACCGCTTGCGTAACGGCGAAATAGACCTGATTATGCAGGACGGGCCTATTATCGTATTCGTTGAAGTTCGTTATCGGCGCGGTACTGCTTACGGTGGCGCATTGGCCAGTATTGATCTGCGCAAACAACAGCGTCTTTTACATACTGCCCAACATTATCTGCTTTATCAGGCACCTGAAGCACAGGCTCGTTTTGATGTCATTGCCATTGAAGGCAACAATGATATTCAATGGATACCCAATGCCTTCGATTTGGGCTAACACATGAATTTACAACAACGTATTCAGCAACATTTCACCGCCAGTATTCAAACCAAACAAAAGGCTCTGGAGTTACTTGCGACGCCTTTAGAAGCCGCTGCGCGTTTAATTTTGGCTACCCTACAGCAGGACGGCAAAGTCCTCAGTTGCGGCAATGGCGGTTCGGCAGGTGATGCCCAGCATTTTTCCTCGGAGATGCTAAATCGCTTTGAACAAGAACGCCGTGGTTTGCCTGCGATTGCCTTAACCACGGATACCTCTACGCTCACCTCCATTGCCAATGACTATAGCTACGAGCGGGTTTTCGCCCGTCAAGTAGAAGCTTTAGGACGCAAAGGGGATGTATTGCTAGCAATTTCCACCAGTGGCAATTCGGCCAATGTGAATCGCGCTATTGAAGCCGCTCATCAGTGTGGTATGGCGGTCATTGCTTTAAGCGGTAAAGCGGGCGGCAGTATGCAAGCTTTACTGCAGGCAGGTGATATTGAATTGCGGGTACCGGCAAATAGCACTGCACGTATTCAGGAAACGCATTTACTGTTGATTCACTGTATCTGTGATATGGTAGACCATCTTTTGCTCAGCCCGACTCAATAAGAACTGTCATGACGCTTCCCAAAGATTGCAGCAGTGTCTCGTTTTTCCGCGAGGCAGCCCCTTATATTCACGGTCATCGCGACAAAACCTTTGTGATTGCCTTTGCCGGTGAAGTGATTGAATTACCGCAATTTCGCCAGATTATGCAAGATGTGGCGATTGTGGCGACTTTAGGGGCAAAAGTGGTGCTAGTCCACGGTACACGCCCGCAGATTAATGCTCGTCTGGAACGTACCCAAACCCCTGTGCGCTTGCATAAAGGTATCCGGGTTACAGATGAAACGGCTTTGATTGCCGCTCAGGAAGCCATTGGCTTTTTGCGTATCCAAATTGAAAACCTGTTAAGCCATGCCTTGGCACAGCCTTCTTTGCATAGTCATACCTTGGAAATTGTGTCTGGTAACTTTATTACCGCCCAACCGTTAGGTATTCATGATGGGATTGATTATGGCTATTCCGGCTTGGTACGCAAAATCAATCACAGCTTTATTTCCCGCCAACTGCAAGCCGATCATATTATTCTCCTGTCACCGCTGGGTTACTCGCCTACCGGGGAAGCTTATAATCTGCGCTATGAACAAGTCGCCATTACCACCGCTAAAGCTTTGCAAGCGGATAAATTAATCTTTTTGAGTGAGCAACCGCTGGATTTACCGCCGGAATTAACCCCCGAAGAAGCACAAGCGTATCGCCAACACAATGAACTGATGCCTGCTGTGTTGGAAGCGTTAGAAACCAAAGTCGAACGCATTCACCTGCTTAATGCGCAAATGGATGGTGCTTTGCTGCTGGAATTGTATACCCGTGATGGGGTAGGTACGTTAGTGGCGGCTGAACAGTTTGAGACCTTACGCGCTGCTACCGTAGAAGATATTAGCGGCATTCTGGATTTAATCCGCCCCCTTGAGCAAAAAGGTACCTTGATTAAGCGTTCACGCGAACAATTAGAGCTGGAAATCCATAAGTTCTACATTATTACCCGTGACCGTGAAGTGATTGCCTGTGTTGCGCTATACAATACCGATGACCCGAATACAGTGGAATTGGCTTGTTTGGCAGTCAATCCGCAATATCGTGGCGGCAATCGTGGCGATAAATTGCTTAAACACGTGGCCCAAGTAGCGTACACACAAGGCAAAAGCCGTTTATTGGTCTTAACCACCCAAACCACGCAATGGTTCCGGGAACGTGGCTTTGTCAAAGCCTCTGTTGATGAATTGCCTGCTAATAAAAAGTCTCTGTATAACTACCAGCGCAATTCCCAAGTATTATTTAAACAATTGCCTTAACTTAAAGCCTTGCTGACCTGATCTTAACAGACAGGCAGCCACTGACTCAGCCGTTTAATTAGATACTACAATGCATGCTAAAAAATCCCACTTAGCTAGAGGTATGGATTATAATCCATAACAAATTTAAGGGACTAAACGAGTTTGCATGCATCTGCCGGTCTGTTTTAAGCCATTATGGCGGCTATTGATGAGTTTGGGTTTGCTAATGATTCTGGCAGGGAATCAACCAGTATGGGCGCAAAGTTTTCCCACAGTCCCGTCTGAATCCATCGTCAAGGTTTACGTCACCAGCAAATCCACCTCCAATTATGCTCCGTGGAATTCAGATACCGTATCCTCTAGCGGTTCGGGTTTCATGATTGAGGGTAAACGCATCCTCACCAATGCTCATGTAGTGGCTAATCAGATTTTTGTCGAAATCCAGCGTGATGGTAATCCCAAACGTTACCAAGCCAGTGTAGAAGCTGTTTCACACGAGATGGATATTGCGATTTTACAAGTCAAAGACGAAAGCTTTTTTGCCAAAGGTACTCCGTTAGTTTTAGGTGATTTGCCGGAATTGCATCAAGAGGTCACGGTGCATGGCTATCCGGTTGGAGGTGATACCCTCAGCACGACCCGAGGTATTGTTTCGCGGATTGAATACCTAACCTATTACCACAGCGGCCTTTCCTATCAGATGATCCAGATTGATGCTGCGATTAATGCCGGTAACAGCGGTGGCCCGGCTATGAGCAATGGCAAGGTCATTGGTGTGGTCACGCAAAAAGCTGATGGGGTGGGAGAAAATATCGGCTACATTATCCCCGTTAGCATGGTCAAACGCTTTCTGCACGATCTGGAAGATGGAGTTTACAATGGCTTTCCGGCCTTTTCCGTCCAGTTCGAATACCTGCTTAGCCCAGTTTTGAAGAAGAAA
Organism: uncultured Thiothrix sp.; assembly: GCA_964498805.1. Taxonomy (GTDB): domain Bacteria; phylum Pseudomonadota; class Gammaproteobacteria; order Thiotrichales; family Thiotrichaceae; genus Thiothrix. Next base: position 13,490 of record CAZCJE010000061.1, on the reverse strand, counting down.
TATCAATTAGCTGACAATCAAACCGGTGTGCTGATCAATAAGGTTTGTGCTAACACCAGCGCGGAAAAAGTCCTAAAGGTGGGCGATGTCATTACCCACATCGATGGCAAATCCATTGATGACGATGGTACTAGCTCCTTAACCGAGCATAAAACCATCAGTTTTCTACACTATGTTGATATGCATCTAGTAGGAGATACCCTGAATTTGGGGATTATGCGTGAAGGCAAACCGCTACAGGTGCAAGTATTATTAGATGAAATTGATAAATCTGATAATACCTACGATAAAGATCCACGTTATTTTATTTACGGCGGTTTTGTATTTAACGCTACTGAGCTACCAGATAGCTGCCTTACACGCGAAAAATACGACGAAAATAAGCAAAAAAATAAAAAAGATGATGTTTCTATTACCCAGGTTTTAACAACTGCCGGTAATATTGGTTTTCATGATTTAGGTTCTATGAAAATAGAAAAGATTAACGGTAAACGGTTTGATACCTTTAAAGAATTTTACCAAATTTTAAAAAATACCAATGGCCCTTTTGTAGAACTCGAAGATACTGGTGGTTATGAAGTTGCTATTGATCGGCAACAAGCCGCTGCGGACCATCAGGCTGTATTAGAACAGTATCGTATTCAGCAGCCTCAATCCAAAGAGGTAGATCAATGGGAGCAAGAATGGAAAACTGTCCAAAAACCGTAAGAGTTGTTTAACCTGCGTAACAGTTGAGTATATTTTGTGCTTGTCAGCACAAATAAACAAAAATTATTATTAGGATATAAAATTAAAGAATTTAGCGTAAACTTCTCAGAATACACTATATTCAGCCTTGGTACCTCAGGGGCATATGCCAAGGTTAACATTCAGATGCTAGAAGACACAGTAATGAATAAGAAAAACCTAGGTTCTTCCCAATCCACCTCCGCCTTACGTTTACAAGGCCAAGTCAATTTTCTGGCTCGACACGGTGCCACTTGGTTTTGGGGTAATTTATTTGCCACTAGCTTGTTTGTCATGTTGCGTTGGGTTGAACACGATGAAAATATGATTTTACTGACACTCTGGTCTATCACCATTGTCGGTTTAGCTATCGCCCGCTGGATATTTTCCCAACGCTATTTGCCTATCTCACATTATTCGACAGAAGAATTGCAGGGTTTCGGGCATCGCTATCTTATTTTTTCCACCCTCATCAGTTCCTTATGGGGTGTTTCCGGGGTCGTGCTGTTTTCCCAGCATGAATTGATTCAGGCAGTTCATGTACTGCTTTTAGTAGGAGCTGTGATTGCCGCCCTACCTGTGCTCGCCCTATCCCGTTTTGCCTTTTATGTACACATTGGGGTCATTCTTATTCCGATTACCCTGAATCTATTGCTATTAAACGATACTCCGCATCAATCACTAGCCCTAGCCACTATATTATTAGGCGGCTTGCTGGTCATGGCTTCACGCTCGATTACCTATATCCTTAATGATTTGCTTGCCACGCAGATGCATATGCAGGAACAGGCTCATACTGACCCTGTCACTCAAATTGCCAATCGCCGCTACTTTGATACGATTTTCAAAACAGAATGGAAACGAGCCGCACGGGATAGCAAATGCCTGTCCCTGTTGATGATTGATGTAGATCATTTCAAACGTTACAACGATCAGCATGGCCATCACGCCGGTGATCAATGTCTACAAATTATTGCCCAATGCATTAAGTCAGTTGCACGGCGCGCGGCTGACGTGGTGGCACGTCATGGTGGTGAAGAATTCGTCATTTTACTGCCCGATACTTCACTAGAAGATGCGGCTAAGTTAGCAGAACGTTTACGTAAAAATGTCGAAGACCAACGCATTCCGCATACAGATGGTGCCGTACCGCGTATTGTCACCATCAGTATAGGTGTTTCCAGCTGCACTCCAAGTGCTTTGCATGGCTTACAAGATGCGGAAAACTCGACAGTCATGTATCCCGCTATGTTGTTAAATGCCGCAGATCGTGCCTTATATCGGGCTAAACGCAGTGGTCGCAACCAAGTGGCGCGCGAAATATGTGGTCAAGGAAACGTCATGTTGACCCTATCACCCCCTACCACCTCCAATGCAGCTTAACCGCTTAGCACTACCTACCGTCTTTTTTTAAGTTGTTTAAGGAAGCTTTTGCGTTTTTCATTAAATGAAAAATGTAAAAGCTTTGGCAGAAATTTTATTTAATGAATAACCTAAGTAATTAATTAGAAAAAAGATAATATATTAATCATAGTCATAAATTCTATATTTAAATTCAACATTAAAGCCAATGCTGAATGTAGATATTTTTTGGGAAAAAAATTTTTAATTAATTTTATATATCCACTTTTCAAAAAAATTAATTTTTCTTATTTTATAAAATAATCTATAAATCAATAAGATTTTATTTAATGCGCGCCAGGAAAGATTAATGAGACTTATAAGATATTTTATAAATATAATAAGGTTAATTCCTTTTATAGTTATGCTTGGCTATCTGACCGCTTGTTCAGGTAGCGGCAATAATGAAAGTACCTCCAATAACACCGGCACCTCTAATAGCAGTACCACGACCGCTTCCAGTACTACCGCTACTACCAGCACTGCGGCTAGCAGTACAGCCAATACCACAAGTACGACGAGTACTACTACCGCTACGACAGGAACAAGTTCAACTGCTAGCACTACGCCTGCAAGTAATACACTGGTTTCAGCCAGCACAGGGTTAGCCGCCGCTACAACTACTCCAACCGCAGCGGCTACTACCAGTACCAGCCCCTCAACTGGCAGCAATAAATTCAAACTGGTTTCAAGTCAGGGTGTTGTGATGGACCCGGACAATCTGACCAATGGCGCGCAAACTATTGCTGTCGGTTCCAGTGGCATCTCAAGTCGGCCTGATTTAGAAGGCGCTGACATGACTCCATTAACCAGTACGGACTTAGCAGCTCGTCAACTACAAACCTCTGCAGCTGCCACCCAAGAATCCATTCTGGGATTTGATAGTCGCTATCATGTCAACCCCTATAGCTATCCTGAGCGCGCAGTAGTGAGCATTACTTACAATGGCATGACGCATTGCACGGGTTGGCTAATTAGTAAAGATACCGTCGTTACTGCGGGACACTGTGTACACGGTGGGGGCAGTAATGGTCGATGGGGTGTGACATCCAGCTTCCGCTTTTTTCCAGGATTTGCTGATGGTTATGCGCCTTACGGTTCGTGTGGAGCCAAAGAAATCTATTCATCTTATGGCTGGATTGTGTCCGCCGATACAGACTCGGATGTAGGTTTGATCAAATTGGATTGTACAATTGGCAATACTACCGGCTATTTTAGTTACTTTGTTGCCAATACTATGAAAGACCAAACCGTTACCATTAATGGCTATCCCGGTGATAAAGCAGACGCTACTCAGCAATGGGCCAGTCAAGGTACTGTGCAAAGTGAAACCACTGCCCGCTATTACTATGACAATGATACTAGTGGCGGTATGAGTGGCTCCCCTGTATGGTTGTATGGCACTAATGACTCGGTTTGGGCAGTCGCTATTCACACCTTGGGTGAAGATGCCCTACATCCTGGCACCAATTCCGGTGTACGTATTAATCAGGACGTGTTTGATCTGATTACAGCGGTCAAAAATCTCCCCTAAGATTTAAGTGTCCCTATTTTTCCGTGCTGTACACGGATTTAGTCATACCCAGGCTCATGGCTAAACCTAACTATTTCATGGAAAAAAGCCTCCTGCTAACGCATATGGCGAATGGCAAAAGGTGAATGCAACAAAGCAGCGCGCTAAAATGCCTGCTTTGTTGTAACCGGATTAGCCCTGTGCCTGTGAGTTATACTGCTCCCTCGCTAGAAACACGTCTTAAAACTTTGCGCAAACAGCTACCTTTATGTTACGGGCAGGAACGTTTTGCACTGCGTCGGGCCTTGTTTGCACTAGAAAAACAGCCACAAGACAATCGTTTACAAGAATTGGAAGCCCGGATAGCCGCTTCCATGCAGATTCGTGCCTTGCGTCTGCAAAATTTACCTAAACTGGATTATGCAAACGAATTGCCGGTAGCCGCCCGGCGTGAAGAAATTCTTAAAGCGATTCAGCAGCACCAAGTGGTGATTATTTGTGGTGAAACTGGCTCAGGTAAAACGACCCAATTACCCAAGATGTGTCTGGACTTAGGTCGCGGGGTGGATGGTTTCATAGGTCATACGCAACCGCGGCGTATTGCTGCCCGCAGTGTGGCTGCACGTATTGCTGAAGAACTTAAAACGCCCTTGGGTCAGCAAGTTGGTTACAAAGTTCGTTTTCATGATCGTAGCCAACCGCATAGTTATATCAAATTAATGACTGACGGTATTTTGCTGGCTGAAATTCAGCAAGATCGCTTTTTGAATCAATACGATACGTTGATTATTGATGAGGCACATGAACGCAGCCTCAATATTGATTTTTTGCTGGGGTACCTGAAATGGTTATTACCAAAACGTCGCGACCTAAAAGTCATTATTACCTCCGCTACCATTGACCCAGAACGCTTTTCCAACCATTTTGATAATGCGCCGATTATCAATGTTTCTGGGCGTACTTATCCGGTAGACATTCGTTATCGGCCACTCATTGATGTTGATAGCGAGGAAGAATTCGAACGCGACCAAACCGAGGCGATTCTCGATGCGGTGGATGAACTCAGTCGGGAAGCCGCTGGTGATATCTTGGTCTTTTTGCCGGGAGAACGTGAAATCCGCGAAACCGCTGAAGCATTGCGCAAACATCATCCACCTGCAACAGAAATCCTACCGTTATTTGCACGCTTATCCAGCGAAGAACAACACCGTATTTTTGAACCACACGGTAATCAACGCCGTATTGTACTAGCAACCAATGTGGCTGAAACCTCATTGACCGTACCCGGTATTAAATATGTGATTGATAGCGGTTATGCTCGTATTTCCCGCTATTCTTGGCGTGCGGGCATCCAACGTTTACCGATTGAAAAGATTTCCCAAGCCTCAGCTAATCAACGTTCGGGGCGTTGCGGACGTGTGAGCAACGGCATTGCGATTCGCTTGTATAGCGAAGACGATTTCAATAAGCGTCCATTATTTACCGAACCGGAAATTCTACGTACCAATCTGGCTGCAGTCATTTTGCAATTAGCTACCATGTGGATTGCTGATGTGGAAGAATTCCCGTTTGTGGAACCACCGGATACGCGCCTGATTCGCGATGGCTACAAACTTCTGTTTGAATTAGGGGCGGTGGATGATGACTACAAAGTTACCCACCTTGGGCATCAGCTCGCCAAACTGCCGCTTGATCCACGCTTTGGCCGCATGCTATTGGCCGCGCAAGATAATGGTGCCTTGCGCGAAGTATTAGTCATTGTCAGTGCTTTGACGTTACAAGACCCACGTGAACGTCCGCTGGATCGTCAACAAGCTGCCGATGAAAAACACAGCCGCTTTAAACATGAAGAATCCGATTTCCTTAGCTTTCTGAAATTATGGGACTATTTCCACGAACAACGCCGCCATTTGACTCAAAACAAATTGCGTAACTTGTGCCAAAAAGAATTCCTTTCCTATGTGCGTTTACGCGAATGGCATGATATCCATCAGCAATTGCACCAAATGATGGCGGAAATGGGTGGCAGTGAAAACACTACTGAAGCCGGTTATGACGCTATCCACATGAGTTTGCTCACTGGCTTACTCGGTAATATTGGCCAAAAAGATGAAGAACGCGAATATCAGGGCGCTAATGGCCGCAAATTCCATATTTTCCCCGCCTCTGGCTTGAAGAAAAAAGCCCCTGCCTGGCTGATGGCTGCAGAAGTGGTGGAAACCTCGCGTCTATATGCACGGGTAGTGGCAAAAATTCAGCCAGAATGGGTAGAAACACTGGCGTTGCATCTTTTGCGCCATCATTACAGCGAACCGCATTGGGAACAAAAAGCCGCGCAAGTCGCTGCCTTTGAACGCACATCCCTGTATGGCATTACTATCACTGCGCGTCGCACAGTTAGCTATAGCAAGATTGATCCGGTTGTGTGTCGTGAACTATTTATTCGCCATGCCCTGGTTTATGGGGAATACCGTACCTCCGCTTCCTTTTTCCAATACAACGCTCACTTAATCAGTGAAATTGAGACACTGGAAGCCAAAGGCCGCCGCCGCGATATTCTGGCTGATGAACAACGTTTGTATGATTTTTATGATCAGCGTTTACCAGCCACGATTGTTAATGGTCATGCATTTGAACGTTGGTATAAACAAGCAGCACATAAAGATGCCAAAGTGTTATACCTGAGCCGTGAATACCTGATGCAGCGGGAAGCCGGTTATGAAAAAAGTGGACAGTTCCCGGATACCTTAAACGTGCAGGGTATGATTTTACCGTTACGCTATCATTTTGACCCGCGTGCAGAAGATGATGGGGTCACGGTACGTATCCCCTTATTAGGTCTTAACCAGCTTGCCCCGACCCGCTTTGAATACTTAGTACCGGGTATGCTTGAAGAAAAAATCACCGCCATGATTCGGGGTTTGCCTAAACAAGTACGCAAGCAATTTGTGCCTGCACCAGATTATGCACGTGCCTGTGCAGAATCTATTCAACCTAGCGATGAAATCCCACTACAACAAGCAGTGGAAAAACAACTGTTACGTATGACAGGTACGCAAATCCCGCTAGAAGCCTGGGCCGAGGTGGATTTGCCAGCGCATTTACTTATGCGTTTTGAAGTCGCAGATGATACAGGTAAGGTACTGAAAGGAGGGCGCGATTTAGACTCGCTTAAAGGTAAGGTGCGTCAACAGACTCGCCAAGAACTGGCTACCAAACCTGTTCAATCTATTGAACGCACTGGCATTACGGCTTGGGATTTTGATGATTTACCCGAAACCTATTGGCTGGAAACAGGTGGAATGAAATTACGCACTTGGCCTGCTTTGGTTGATCAGGGCAATAGTGTTGCCATTCGCCTGTTCGATAATGAACCGGATGCTACAGCTCAACATTGGCGTGGAGTATTGCGGCTATTTTTACTGACCTTAGCTATCGATGCGCGTGACCTGCCTAAACGCATACCGCAATTTTCCACCCTTTGTTTGCAATACGCCGCTACTGGCAAATGTGAGGAATTAAAAGAAAGTTTGGTGCGTTATGTATTCCGACAAACCTTTGCCACGGCTTTAACCACGCGCCAACAAGCCCAGTTTAAACAAGCCTTGTTGAGTGGACGCCCTTCACTTACCCCGCAAGCGCAGGAAGCCGGTCGTTTATTAGCACCCGTTTTGGCTTTGTATCATGAATTACGCAAGCAATTAAAAGCTAAAGTACAACCGACTTGGTTGGAAGCTTTACATGATATCAATGATCAGCTTAATCATCTGGTGTATGTAGGTTTCTTGGAAAACTTATCCCCCGAAGAATTACGCCATTTTCCTCGTTATCTCAAAGGTATACAGCGACGTTTACAGCGTTTAGCTGAAAATCCAGTAAAGGATCGCGCCCTACGGGTGCAAATACAACCTTATTGGGATCAATGGAAATTAGCAGCAAACAAAACCACAGCAAGTGGCACTACAGTGATTAATCTGGCTGCATTGAATGAATATCGCTGGCTGCTGGAGGAGTTTCGGGTTTCACTATTTGCCCAAGAACTAGGAACCGCTCGACCGGTATCGGCCAAGCGGCTAGATGAGTTATGGAAGGGAGTTTAAGTACGCGCAATCGCAGGAGCAGGAATTAAAGCTTTTTGCGAGCTTTGATTACTGCGTGGATAACGGGTGGGATAGCCGTAGTACTTGTTGGATACTTCGGCTGATTTCATCTTGGTCAGAATCATACCAATCACATTGCTACGCCCCTGTAACAGACGGCTATAAGCATCCTTAAGATTACGTTTGCGTGTCTGACTATAAGCACCTACTAACAAAGTGTTACCGGCACGATTGGAAAGAATCAAAGCATCCGCTAATCCCATAACAGGCGGCCCATCAATAATGATGTGATCAAAGATACCTTCAGCTTCGCTCAAGAGCATACCAAAGCGTTCGCTAGCCAATAATTCAGTGGGATTAGGTACCACTGCACCCGCTGGAATCGCGGAAAGATTTTCGACAGGTGTATCCTGAATGATTTCATGCAAGTCTTTGTTACCCATCAGATAATCACTAACACCAGCGGTATTCTTGATATTCAGCTTATTATGCGCTTCAGGATTACGCATATCACAATCAAGCAGTAATACTCTTTTCTTGGCATAAGCAAACACAGTAGCTAAATTGACAGCTGTGGTAGTTTTACCTTCACCCGGTGAAGGACTGGTAATATTAATGATTAATGCTAAACCGTGCGGTTGATTGGGATTCAACATGAGAATGTTTTCACGCAAGGAACGGAAAGCCTCCAGCATAAAAGAACTGCTACTGACTTGAGCGCCCCGCAATGCCAACACGTTTTTATTATTGCGACCTGAAATATAAGGAATAACACCCATCAAAGGTACAGAACCAATGGTGCGCTTCATATCTTCTACATTACGGAGACGATCATCCATAATATCGGCTAAAACAGCACTCAATAGACCAAGCATTAAACCAATAGCAGCACCTAAGCCCAGATTGAGCGGAATATTAGGTGCATAAGGCTTACTAGGTACAGCGGCACGATCAACGACCGCCACATTACTAGCACTGCTGTCTTCTGCTAGTGTTACCTGATTCAGACGTTCCAGCAAACCATCATAGTTTTTACGATCAGCTTCCACTTTCCGTAACAAAGTATTGTATTCAACTGACTTATCCCGTTGCCCCATAAGCAAACCTTCCTGACGTTTAACCGCCGCAGTCAGTTCGGACTCGCGTTGAACAGCTGCATCATAATCAGCCTTTAGACGCCCACGGGTAGTCGTATCAATGCTAGCTTCTTCATGAGTGATTTTACTTTTCAGCTCATCAATACGCCCTTGCAACTGTTGCATCTCAGGGAAACCAGGCTTAAACAGACTGGATTTATCCCGATACTCAGCCTCTACCTTAGCCAATTCTTCTTTCAAACGCTGTACGGCAGGGTTTTCCAAAGTACGGTCTGCCCCCGCGATATCACGAGAACGGTTGTAAGCGGCTTCAGCAGCAATGCGGGCATCTTTAGCTGTGACAAGGGCACGATTGAATGAGTCCATGACTTCAGAAGCTGATGACCGATCACCATCGAGGGTAATAATATTTTGCTTTTTAGCATAACCGACTAACTGAGCTTCTGAGGTAGCTAATTCTTTCTTAGCATCTTCCAGCTTTTTACCCAATTCCCGTTTTGCACGGGCAACCTTTTCATTACGCAGATCAAAATTCATTTCCTTATAGCCATCCGCCAGCGTATTGACAATGTCAGCAGCCAACTTTGGATCACGGCTATCGTAGGTAATTCTAAAAATCTGTGAGTTTTCAATCGGGAAAACAGCAAGACCACGTTGGAAATTGTCTTCTACCGTACTAGGTTTATTATCACCTACTTCCTGACCAAACAATTTCTGTCGCCATCCCATTACCCAGTTTTGTAACTTACTGGACAGTGAGTTATCTTTTTCAAACTGGGAAGCAATACCTAACTCATTAATGGTTTTTTGAGCCAGCGTACGGCTACGCAATAATTCAGTTTGGGTCTGGTAATAATCCCGTTCGTTGAGCGGAGTCCGTACTGGGGCATCAGCCTCACTTAGGGTAAAGCTGTTACGTGTATCTTCAGCCGTAATTTGCAGGGTAGTACTAGCACGATAGACATTAGGTGTTGTCAGGGTAATTAATACTGACAATAAAAAAATACTGAGCGCAATGCTCAGCAATAACCATTTACGTTGTAAAAGTCGACGCCACAGTTCACCAAAGCTAAATTCTTCAGCTTGAGGGCGGGTAGTCACTTCTTCGAGAGGGATGTACTCAATGATCTGATTGTTACTCGATCTCACATCAAGGTTTTTAGAGTGACTTGTATCGTAATTATCCATGACTGCTCCTTGAGCATTGCTGCTACCAGTTTATATTGTTGTCAGCAAGAGGTTTTGTAATCAAATCAATGGTAGTACATTATTTCTTATAGCGACTGTTCGAAAGTTACCCGCCCTCTAACCATTTATCCTTCTCGACGGCCGTATTGGTCCTCTATGCGAACGATGTCATCTTCGCCCAAATAGCTCCCAGATTGAACCTCGACAAGTTCAAGTGGCACTTTCCCCGGATTAGCGAGACGATGCACACTACCTAATGGAATATAGGTCGACTGATTTTCGGTTAATAAAAAGGTTTTGTTATCACAGGTAACTTCTGCTGTACCCTTTACCACAATCCAATGCTCAGCACGATGATGATGCTTTTGCAAAGATAATTGAGCACCGGGTTTCACCGTAATACGCTTGACCTGAAAACGTTCACCCATATCCACCGAGTCATAGCAACCCCAAGGACGATTCACAAGACGGTGAATAATGGCTTCACTTCGGCCTTGCGCCTCCAGTTGGGTGACGATTTTCTTGACATCCTGTGCTTTGGATTTGTGCGTAACCAAGGTGGCATCTTTGGTTTCAATCACGATCAGATCATCCACACCAACCAAGGTTACCAAACGATCTTCTGTGAAAACCAAATTATTGCCAGCATCTTGAGCGATAACATTGCCACGCAACACATTATTGGCCGCATCTCGCTCACAAACCTCCCATACTGCAGACCATGCCCCAACATCATTCCAACCCGCACTCAAGGGGATAGTAGCAGCATGACGAGTATGTTCCATAACCGCATAGTCAATGGAATCCGATGGGCAGGCCTCAAATTCTGATTTATTCAGGCGCACAAAATCCATGTCACGCTGCGCCTGTTTTAAGGTTTTACCGCATGCCGCAAGGATAGCCGGATTATAAGTTTCCAGTTCATGCAGAAAAATGCTGGCTTTGAACATGAAAATACCAGCATTCCACAAATGTTTGCCACCGTCTAAATAACGTTGGGCCGTTTCACTACTAGGTTTCTCCGCAAAAGCAGCTACCTGATAAGTTTCGGCAAAGTCTGTCAATGGCTGACCTTGTTCAATATAGCCATAGCCAGTTTCAGGTGCTGTTGGAGTAATACCAAAAGTCACCAGATAACCTGCTTCTGCTACAGGGCGAGCAGCCTCAACAGCTTTCTGAAAAGCCGCCACATCCGGGATTACGTGGTCGGCAGGCAACACCAACATGACAGGATCAGTATTTGTACCCTGTTGGGCAGCTTGTTCCAGTAAATATAACGCCGCAACCGTTACTGCAGGAGCAGTATTACGCCCAATGGGTTCAAGCAGAATACCCTGATGTTTTTTACCAATTTCCAGCAACTGTTCTGCTACCATAAAACGGTGTTCTTCATTGCAAACCACCAGTAAATTCCGCTGATTGGCAAGACCATCCAAACGTTCAACGGTAGACTGAAACAAGGTTTTGTCTTCAGATATCAAAGGCAAAAATTGTTTCGGACGCAGTTTGCGCGACACAGGCCACAAACGCGACCCAGAGCCGCCAGACAGTATGACGGGAATAAGAGGTGTAGTCATTTCGTTATACCTTATCTTGATCTTGCTATCAGGAAGCCCGGAAATCAGCCTGATTTTCCACAAACCAGGCATAGGTTGCTTTCAAACCTTCCGGCAGGGAAATTTTTGGCTCCCAACCCAAACGTTTTAATCGGGATACATCGAGTAACTTGCGGGGGGTACCATCAGGTTTGCTCGGATCAAATACGATTTTGCCTGTAAAGCCAACTACTTCAGCCATTAATTCAGCCAGTTGCGCTATGGAACAATCGGTACCGGTTCCAACATTAATATGCGAAAGCATAGGGGAAACAAATTGCTGATAAATGCTATCTTCTAACTCCATAACATGAATAGAAGCAGCCGCCATATCGTCCACATTCAAAAATTCACGTAATGGCTTACCCGAACCCCACACCGTTACTTGTTGTTCGCCATTGACTTTGGCCTCATGGAATCGCCGCATTAAAGCGGGAATAACATGCGAATTTTCCGGGTGAAAATTATCGTGAATACCATAAAGATTAGTCGGCATTACACTACGGTATTGAGTACCAAATTGGCGATTATAGGCTTCACACAACTTAATACCGGCAATTTTGGCAATCGCATAAGGCTCATTAGTCGTTTCTAGGGAGCCCTGTAATAATTCAGACTCCGCCATTGGTTGCTGAGCCAACTTGGGATAAATACAAGAAGACCCCAAAAAGAGCAGACGATTAACGCCTGCGCAATAAGCTGATTGAATAATATTGCATTCAATCATCAGATTTTGGTAAATAAAATCTGCAGGGTAAGTATTGTTAGCATGGATACCTCCCACCTTAGCGGCAGCCAGATAAACTTGATCAAGCTTTTCTGTCTGGAAGAACTTTTCAACCTCCTGTTGTGAGAGTAGGTTCAATTCCTGTCTGGAACGCAATACTAATTCCACATCAGTGCGTTCAGATAGTTGTCGGACTAATGCTGATCCTACCATTCCTCGATGGCCAGCTACAAAAATGCGAGTTTTTTTCATGCAAATTTACTCATGATAAGACATGATACGATGGCCGTGATCCTTCAAGTGTTTTTCTTTCAACATTAATTTGACATCTGATTGCATCATATCTTGAACTAATGATGCTAAATCATGCTTAGGAACCCAGCCTAATTTTTCCTTCGCTTTAGTTGGATCACCAATCAGGAGTTCAACTTCAGTGGGACGGAAATAACGCGGGTCTACGGCTACTATTTCTTGGCCGATCTTCACACCCCGTTCTTCTGGTGTGCTACCGGTAGCAGTTTCATAAACAGCCCGGTCAAAGCCGCTAATTACACCTTTCTCTTCAACACCTTCACCACTAAAGTCGACAGTAATGCCTACTTGCTGGAAGGCCATACGCACAAATTCCCGAACTTCGGTGGTAACACCAGTCGCAATAACCCAATCTTCTGCCTGAGGTGCTTGCAAAATCAGCCACATCATTTCCACATAATCTTTGGCATGCCCCCAGTCACGTTTGGCAGATAAGTTACCTAGGTGCATATTTTTTTGTAAACCTAAAGCAATACGTGCTGCAGCACGGGTAATTTTACGGGTTACGAAGGTTTCTCCACGTAATGGCGACTCATGGTTAAAGAGAATGCCATTACTAGCAAACATGTTATAAGCTTCACGGTAGTTAACAGTAATCCAGTAAGCATACAATTTAGCGACCGCGTAAGGAGAACGTGGATAGAAAGGGGTAGTTTCTTTTTGCGGAATTTCTTGAACTTTACCGTATAACTCTGAGGTAGAAGCTTGGTAGATACGAGTTTTCTCGGTCAGATTTAAGAACCGTACTGCTTCCAAAATACGCAATGTACCAATACCATCAGCATTAGCCGTATATTCAGGTGTATCAAAAGACACATGAACATGACTCAT
>CAZCJE010000060.1:10426-20135 GCA_964498805.1 uncultured Thiothrix sp. | reverse complement strand
GCGTGTTCGGCTTTGATGGCAGCAATACGCGCGGAATTAACCCGGCTCATTTGCCCTGCACCCACTCCAATGGTCCTATTATCTTTGGCGTAGACAATCGCATTGGATTTAACAAATTTGGCTACTTGCCATGCAAACAGCAAATCACCGTATTCGGCGTGCGTAGGTTCGCGTTCAGTGACCACTTTCATGTCGTTATTGAGCAGGAAGTCATTGCTTTGTACCAATAGCCCACCCGTAACGCGCTTGAAATCCAATTGCTGAATGGTGGAAGTCAGTTTGCCGCATTCCATTAAACGCACATTTTTCTTAGCGGCTACCACGGCAACGGCTTCAGGTGTCACGCTAGGGGCAATAATCACTTCGACAAACTGGCGATCAACAATGACTTTGGCGGTGGTGGCATCGAGTTCGCGGTTAAAGGCAATAATGCCACCGAAGGCGGATTCAGGGTCAGTGCTGTAAGCGCGTTCATAAGCACTGAGAATATCCGCACTGACGGCAACGCCGCAGGGGTTAGCGTGTTTGACAATCACGCAGGCGGGCAATTCAAACTGACGCACACATTCCAGTGCCGCATCCGCATCCGCGATATTGTTATACGACAGTTCTTTGCCTTGAATCTGCACTGCGCTGGCGATACTGCCTTTAGGCGCATTCGGTTCGACATAGAAGGCGGCTTGCTGATGGCTGTTTTCGCCATAACGCAAATCCTGCTTTTTCACCACTTGCAGGCTGAACGTGCGTGGGAAAGCCAGCGGTTGTTCGTGCGTACCGCCATCCACACGCGTGCCAAAGTAGTTGGCAATCATGCTGTCATAACGCGCGGTATGTTCAAACGCTTTCACCGCCAGACTCAAACGGGTTTGTGGGGCAATACGATTTTGATTAGCGGTCATTTCCGCTTGTAAACGGCTGTAATCGCTAGGTTCTACCACAATGGCGACGTGAGCGTGATTTTTAGCACTCGCGCGTACCATGGTTGGGCCACCGATATCAATGTTTTCCACCGCATCTTCAAAGCTGCAATCCGCTTTGGCAACGGTGGCTTCAAAGGGATACAGGTTGACCACAATCAGGTCAATACGGCCAATACCATGTTCAGCCATCACCGCATTATCCTGACCACGCCGAGCCAAAATACCGCCATGAATTTTCGGATGCAGGGTTTTGACACGGCCATCCATCATTTCCGGAAAGCCGGTGTAGTCGGAGACTTCAATTACCGGCACGCCATTTTCTGCCAGCAATTTGGCAGTACCGCCCGTGGAAAGAATTTCAATCTGCTGACTGTGCAGGAAGCGGGCAAACGCCAAAATATCGGTTTTATCAGAAACGCTAAGCAGAGCGCGGGTTACGGGTTCATTGGAGACTGTCGTCATTGGGTGTGGAATCCTGGAATAAAAGCGGTATTTTAGCGGCGATTGCGAAGCTGGCAAGAAACAATCCTTGCCACGCCCTTATAGAGTCTTAATCCCTTCTTGGCGATGGCTATTCTTTTAGCGAAGTCTGCGGGCTTTATGCCTGCTCATCATGTGTCTTGCTTGTCATCAATACCCTATTGCCTTGCAGAACCGAGGATTCATGGGCTGGTAGCTGATTGCTACGGTTAACGTTTGTGGTTAGCTATAGCGGTATAGCCATCGGTTAAGGTTGCTAAGAAAGCGACAATCGCGTCTATTTCTGCATCAGTCAAACCCAGTTTACCCACACGATTATCAAGATTGCTATTCACTTCTGGAACATCCCAGCGGCCTGTTTCGGTATCCCGCGCATTGTGAAAAGCGACCATTTCGCGTAAATCAGCAAAAATGCCGTTGTGTCCATACGGGGAGGTTTTGGCAATATTGCGTAAAGTCGGTACTTTAAACTTGCCACGTTCATTACTGGTCATTTCCAAGCGACCACCAAGGCCATAATCTTTGAAATCAGAAGCATCCAAATCAATAGGTAAATCAATTGCTGGATTCACCGGCAAGCCAATATTGGCATAGGCAAAGTTGGTAAATAAAGGTGGCGTACCATTAGCTGTTGGGCTGGAGGTATGACAAGTCGCGCAATTGCCTTTAGCTGGATCATTAAACAGCTTTAAGCCTTCCGCTTCCTGTTCATTTAACGTCGCTTTACCCGCTAAATAAGCGTCATATTTGGAATCAAACGGGTGAAAAAAAGCGGTTTTTTCATAGGCGGCAATAGCATCTCCCATACTGGTATAGGCACGCGCGACATCATCGAGAATATCCTGCCCATAAACCTCGCGTACCAAATCCGTATAGTCAGTGACTTTGAGCTTATTGACTACCGTGACGGGGTCAGGGTTAGCCATTTCAGTGGGTTCCAGAAAGGGGCCTAAGGCTTGGGCAGCCAAATTGGTCGCGCGACCATCCCAAAACAAACCGCCAACATAGGAATTCAACGTAGCATCATAATGAAAGTCTGGGCTAAAAGTGGCATAGGCATTGGACGGGGTATGCCGTTCATCAAAACGCCCACTAACTGCACCCGCTGAGGTGGGAAACTGTTTGTCGGGGTCGGTAAAGCCATTAGCAGGGTCATGACAACTTGCACAAGCTAGGCCTGGCGGTGAAGAAAAACAGGTATCATAAAATAGCTTCTGTCCTAGACGTTCCTTGGCAGATAAGTTGGCGGTATTACGGGTTGTTGTACTAGAGCTAGCATTAGCTGGGGAAATTTCATTGCCGTTGGTGTTATTTGTGTCGGAACTGCCGCCATTACAAGCAGTAAGACTAAGTGCCGTACACAAACTCAGCAGAATCAAAGGCATTTTCATGGTCAAAGCCTTGTCAAAATAGCATTTATTAACATGTTTTCACTTATGGTTAGTTATCAATATAGTTTGACTAGGATGCAAATGTTTGATCATTTTTGATGCTCGCTATCTAGGCGCAGATTAATGGCTTGATGCATTAACAATGACCGGTTTTGTGAGGCGTTTAAACTCATCATTGTGTCGCCTCAAGTAGCGCGTATACACGTATCCAATGGGCACAGACCCTGCTTTTCTGGTATAATCCCGCTCTTGATGATTTAAGTGATCGAACAACAATATGGCCACATTTGCCAAAGAAATTCTGCCGGTAAACCTCGAAGATGAAATGCGTCAGTCCTATCTGGACTATGCCATGAGTGTCATTGTTGGGCGTGCATTGCCGGATGTGCGCGATGGTCTTAAACCGGTTCATCGCCGTGTGCTGTATGCGATGAGTGAACTGGGCAATGATTGGAATAAGCCTTACAAAAAATCAGCCCGTGTGGTCGGTGACGTCATCGGTAAATATCACCCACATGGCGATACCGCTGTGTACGACACCATGGTGCGTATGGCGCAGCCGTTTTCCTTGCGTTACATGCTGGTAGACGGGCAGGGTAACTTTGGTTCGGTCGATGGCGACTCACCGGCGGCAATGCGTTATACCGAAGTGCGTATGTCGCGGTTAGCGCATGAATTGCAGATGGATATCGACAAGGAAACGGTCGATTTCATTCCTAACTATGACGGCAATGAACGCGAACCGGCGGTCTTTCCTACCCGTATTCCGAATTTGCTGATCAACGGTTCCTCCGGGATTGCGGTCGGTATGGCCACCAATATTCCCCCGCATAACCTGACAGAAACCGTGAATGCGGGTCTGGCGCTGTTGGCTGACCCGGATATGGATATCAATGACCTGATGGAATATTTGCCGGGGCCAGATTTTCCTACCGCCGGTATCATCAATGGCGCACGCGGTATTCGGGAGGCCTACCGCACGGGCAAAGGCCGTATTTATGTGCGAGCACGCGCTGATATAGAAGTGGATGAGCGTACTAGCCGTGAAACCATTATTGTTACCGAATTGCCTTATCAGGTGAACAAGGCGCGCCTGCTGGAAAAAATTGCTGAACTGGTTAAAGAGAAAAGGCTCGAAGGTATTTCCGAATTGCGCGATGAATCCGATAAGGATGGTATGCGCATGGTGATTGAGCTGAAGCGCGGCGAATCCGGCGAAGTGGTGCTGAATAACCTCTACAAGCAGACACAAATGCAGAGCGTGTTCGGCATTAATATGGTGGCGCTGGTAGACGGTCAGCCGAAGCTGCTTAATCTTAAGGAAGTGCTGGAAGCCTTTTTGCGTCATCGCCGTGAAGTAGTTACCCGTCGTACTATTTTTGAGGTGCGCAAAGCGCGTGAACGGGCGCATATCCTTGAAGGCTTGGCGGTCGCGCTTTCCAATATTGATGACATTATTAATCTGATTAAAGCCGCCCCTAGCCCAGCGGATGCCAAAGCCGGTTTGCTAGCCCAAGCATGGACGCCGGGTATTGTGCGTGACATGCTAGAACGCGCGGGGGCGGATACTTGCCGTCCAGAGGATTTGCCGGTTCAGTATGGTTTGCATGCTGAGGGCTATTGGTTATCCGAAGTACAGGCACAGGCGATTCTGGATTTGCGTTTGCATCGTCTGACTGGCCTAGAAAAAGACAAAATTATTGGCGAATACCGCGAATTACTTGACAAGATTGCGGATTTGCTGGAAATCCTGGCTAATCCAGATCGTTTGTTGCAAGTCATTCGTGATGAACTGTTAATCATCAAGGAATTGTACGGCGATAAGCGTCGCACGGAAATTAATGTCGTTGGTGAAGACCTGAGCATGGAAGACCTGATTGCCGATGAGGAAGTCATGGTCACGCTCTCGCATGAAGGGTATGCCAAAGCGCAGACACTGGATACCTACCGGGCGCAAAAACGCGGTGGCCGTGGTAAAGCAGCCACTACCATGAAGGAAGAAGACTTCATTGAAAAGCTGTTTGTGGCCAGTATGCACGATACTTTATTGTGCTTTTCCAGCCGTGGGCGTATGTATTGGCTAAAGGTTTACCAGTTGCCAATGGCCGGACGTACTTCACGCGGCAAACCTATGGTCAACTTATTGCCATTAGAAGACGGCGAACGCATTAATGCGGTATTGCCGATTCGTGAATACGCTGCTGACAAGTATATCTTCATGGCGACCTCCAAAGGTACAGTGAAGAAAACGCCATTAACCGAATTCTCGCGTCCACGCACGGCGGGTTTGATTGCGGTGGATTTACGGGATGGCGATAAACTTGTTGATGTCGCTTTAACAGATGGTAGCAATGACGTGATGTTATTTAGCACTTCCGGCAAGGCTATCCGTTTCCATGAAGAGGAGGTGCGGGCAAT
The DNA here is from genome assembly GCA_964498805.1 of uncultured Thiothrix sp. Lineage (GTDB taxonomy): Bacteria > Pseudomonadota > Gammaproteobacteria > Thiotrichales > Thiotrichaceae > Thiothrix. The sequence continues at coordinate 14,926 of CAZCJE010000060.1, read as the reverse complement.
GGGCCGTACTGCGGCCGGGGTGCGTGGTATTCGCTTGGAAGATGAGCATGAAGTCAATGCTCTGATTATTGTCGGTGAAGGTGAATTACTCATCGCGACTGAAAACGGTTTTGGCAAACGTACTCGGGTCGACGAGTTTTCTAGCCAAGGACGTGGTGGTCAAGGGGTTATTGCCATTCAAACCTCTGAGCGTAATGGTAGTGCAATTGGCGCGGTACAAGTACGCGATGATTGCCAGATTATGCTGATTACCGATGGCGGTACGCTAGTACGTACACCAGTAGCTGATGTCTCCATTGTCGGACGTAATACTCAAGGCGTTACTCTGATTCGTTTGAATGAAGGCGAAAAATTGGTGCAGATTGCTCCCATCCTGACCGAAAACGGCGAGGCTCTGGAAGAGGCTAATGCCACGACGGATACTGATACCGATACTGAAGCATTAACTGAAGAATAGGAACCTACAACGCATGAAACGTATATTCAACTTCAGTGCAGGCCCGGCTATGTTGCCTTTGCCGGTGTTAGAACAGGCTCAGGCCGAAATGCTCGATTGGCAAGGTAGTGGTATGTCGGTGATGGAAATGAGTCACCGCGAAAAGCATTTTATGTCGATTGCGGCGGAAGCCGAAGCCGACCTGCGTGCATTGATGGCTATCCCGGATAATTACAAAGTATTGTTTTTACAAGGGGGCGCGTACAGCCAGTTTGCTATGATTCCCATGAATCTATTGCGTGGCAAAACCCGTATGGATTACGTTGACACCGGCGATTGGTCTGCTAAAGCCATTGCGGAAGCCAAACGTTATGGTGAAGTCAATGTCGTTGCTTCCAGTAAGTCAGGCAATTACACCAGCATTCCGGATATTGCCAACTGGAACCTCAGCAGTGATGCCGCCTATTTGCATTATGTTGCCAATGAAACCATTCGCGGCGTGGAATTCAAAAGCATTCCGGAAGTGGGTGAAGTCACGCTGGTATCGGATATGTCCTCTAATATTTTGTCTTGCCCGGTGGATGTCAGCCGTTATGGGTTGATTTACGCGGGTGCGCAGAAAAATATTGGCCCAGCTGGTCTGACGCTAGTGATTGTACGTGAGGATTTACTCGGTCAAACGCTGCCGGGTACGCCGATTATGTTTGATTACCAAGTGCAGGCGGATAATGGTTCTATGTATAACACGCCCCCGACTTACGCTTGGTACTTAGCGGGTTTGGTATTCAAATGGCTGCAAGCGCAGGGCGGTTTGGCGGTTATGGCTGAACGTAATCAGCGTAAGGCTGGCAAATTGTATGCGGCGATTGAAGCTTCTGGCGGCTTTTATAATAGCCCGGTAGACCCCGCTTGCCGTTCATGCATGAATGTGCCGTTTACGTTGGCTAATGCTGAACTGGATAAACCATTCCTTGCCCAAGCTGAACAGGTTGGTTTAACTACCCTCAAAGGGCATCGTTCGGTCGGCGGTATGCGCGCTAGTTTATACAATGCTATGCCGGAAGAGGGCGTGGATACCTTAGTCGCTTTCATGCAGGATTTTGCCCGTCAACACGGCTAAGTTTGCTCCTGCCTGACCATGTATGGAACAGCCGCTTTGGAATTGTTTTCTAGCGGCTTTTCTAAGTTCTATATTCACGTGCTAGGTAGGTTCATTAACGGATGGAGTCTTAGCCATTCTGCAATGGCAGGTACAATAGAAATGCGTTTATTACCTGTTAGTGCCGTTTTAAGACCTTCAAGAAAACGAATATCTTCATCATCAACAAAGATATTTACGAAGCGGCGAATACCTTTATCATCAAGCAGATGAGCTTGGATGTCGGGATAGCGCTTTTCCAAATCTTCAATGACAGCAGCAACCGTTACACCGTTAACCTTAGCTTCAGCGTTGCTACCAGTGAGAGTACGCAGCGGAATAGGAATGCGAACTATAGTTTCAATATTTGATATGTCAATTATCCAAGTTGGTTGTCTTGTTATTTGAAGATGATGGCTTAGCCTCTACGGCCAGCCATATTTCATGCGATTCAGCTTATCTTTTATATGATCTATACTCATTTACCTAATTACTTAAACGAATGGCTCTATCTATAAAAGACACAGGTATATTAAGAAAAAGCATAGCTAACGGCCTTGCAGTAGGGTCTAGGTTAAATTCTCGGTATTTATCTTTATATTCGGTTAAAAGATCATAATAATTGCTCTGATGGTCTTCTAATTGCATTTCTTCTGCCGCTAATACCTGGAGAATAATATTTCTTTGATAACCAACCTCATAACCTTTAGCTCTAGCAAACGCCAAAACCAAAGATTCCTCTAGCCGCTGGGTTTTAACGTACGCCATTAATTCAGCTTGCAGACTCGGCTGCGTCTGCACATCTTTGACGAATTGATGTATGTTTACCTTGGCTTCATTATTATGTCTAGACATAAATTTTCCCCGCGTGTTAATGAATAAATTATTTAATCTGCACGTTAGACTAACAAGAAATGCTAGTTATTACTACAAATAAAATAGGCAATTTTATGGGAATGACCTAGGAGAAAATTTGGGGTGGCAGTAGAAAATATCGCTCAAAATTAGTTGGCATAATTGAAATGAATAGCTAATATTTTATGTAATAAGCAGAGAGTAAAAACCTTTTAAAACGATTCTAATCTCTACTTCTATGATGGCGATAATTTCGCGCTTCTTGTTCCTCTGTTTCCCTGCGGACATGTCCACCTCGTTGTCTATTTCCAGTGCTTTTTCGATTAATGAATGAGGTAGATTTGTAAAAAGCATTTCTAGATAAACATCTACATCCAGTAAGTCTAACTCTATACACTTAGACTGGTAGGTTGAAACAGCTTCCAGCACTTCGCTCTCATCAGCACCTTCAACTTAATGAACCAGTTCTGGATGCCTGTCGAAGAATTCCAGCTGCTCTTTTTCTAAGGTCAATCACTGTGTAAGCGCTTCTTGACCAATAATATTGACTTTGTAGCCTTTGACTTCAGCAAATTCCAATACCACTATTGCATGTGTAAAACGTTCTTTAAAGTATTGAATCAATTCTTCTTGCAGGGCTGAATTGGTTTGCACATCGCGGATAAATTTATGAATATTGGCTTTTAATTCATCATCATAACTGGACATAAGCCGGTTTCTAGTAGTGGTTGATAAAATGATTCGCATATTAAGGCTAGTATATTGTTTTTCTAATATTTTCTCTGCCAACCATTACCATTAATAAAAATTGTGTGGAAGAACGCTTAATAAACGCTGTATTTGACAAGTGTTGAATCACGCCACAGTCATATTCATGGATAATTGAAGCCCATTCCATTGGGTTTTCTGGCGATAAAACTTCTTTTATAATAATAATTTACAGTCGACATTGTGGCTAAACGGGTAGAAAATACCCGTGCTGTAGAGAATGTGATCATCACGCTCACAGGTTATACCCAAGTGTTAGGCGCAATGCAGGAAAGCGAACCATGGAAAATACACCAATAGTAATTGATTTCGGTTCTGGTTGGATTAAAGCAGGTTTTGCCGGTGAAGAGGCTCCCCGGGTTATGTTCCCCGCTGTGGTTGGTAGACCTAGACATCAAGGTTTAATCACGGGAATGGGGCAAAGAGATTATTACGTAGGTGATGAGGCGGTAAGCAAACGCAGTATTCTAACACTCAAGCATCCTATCGAATATGGCTTCGTTAGTAATTGGGATGATCTGGATAAAATTCTTCATCACACTTTTTACAATGAGTTACGGGTTGATCCGACTGAGCAAGCGGTACTGGTTACCGTAGCGCCATTAACCTCCAAAGCCATATCTGAGAAACTGACTCAGATTCTTTTTGAATCGTTTAATGTTCCCAGCGCTGTGATTGCTACCCAAGCCACTTTGACACTTATTGCTGCGGGCCGCACTACAGGGGTGGTCGTGGATTCAGGTTATGCTGTCACGCAAGTGGTGCCGATTGTTGAGCAGAAGGTGTTGAGTCAGGCTGTTGACAGGTCGCATTTGGCAGGAGCCCAGTTGTCCGATTATTTAATAAAGCTTTTATCTGAAAAAGGTATGTATTTCACTACCGCAGACGAACGTGCCAGTGTGAATGCGATGAAGGAGCAACTTGGTTATGTCGCCTCAGATGCTACTACCGAGAAGGCAGACGCTAAACAGTATGAACTTCCCAATGGCGAACGTATTACACTGGATACGGAATGTTTTCGTTGTCCGGAAGCCCTGTTTCAGCCAGTACTAGTAGGCCAAGAAGGATATGGTATACATGAGTTGCTTTATAACTCGATCTTTAAGTGTCCGCTTGAACTACGTAAAACGTTATATGCCAATATTGTGTTGGCTGGCGGCACAACACTGTTTCCGGGGCTGCCTGAAAGGTTGAAAAAAGAGCTGACTGACTTGGCACCTTCGGGAACAAAAATCGACATTACCGCCTTACCAAACCGTCAGCAGGCTGCTTGGCGAGGGGGTTCAATCCTTGCAGCTAGTCC
>CAZCJE010000060.1:0-10326 GCA_964498805.1 uncultured Thiothrix sp. | reverse complement strand
CACAAAAAACTGCCTGAATCATGAGGGCGATATTGCCGCATTAATCTATATCTCTACGACGGCGGTAACTTCGTGCCTCGCGCTCCTCCTCCTCTTTACGATCATTTTCTGCATCGTTGTACATTTCTAGCGCTCTTGCGACTAATGAATTCGGTGGATTGGTAAAGAGCACTGCCAGATACTCTTCACCCCATAAAAAGCCTAACTCCATAGACTTAGACTGGTAAGTTGAAACAACCTCCATCACCTCGTTGGCATTAGCGTCCTCAAAGTGATAGGCTCGTTCCGGATATCTGTCGATGGCCTCTAACTGGTTTTTTTCCAAAGTTAGTAACTGTATAAGCGCTTCTTGAGCTCTACTATCGACGGCATAACCTTTTGCCTCAGCAAACTCCAATGCAACCATTGCATGCTTATAACGTTCTGTAAAATACTGAAGCAACTCCTCTTGTAGGGCCGAATTGGTTTGTACATCTCGGGTAAATTGAAAAAGAGTCGCTGTTAATTCGTCATCGTAATCAGACATGAGCAGGTTCCTAATAGGGCTTGATTAAATGATTGGCAATTTAAAATTAGTGTATTGTTTTATTGGTGTTTTTTCTACTACTGCATAGCTCTAATAAGGAATCTATTAGGGCTATGATGTGTGTACACAACAATCGTTAGCGTTTTGCGATATGTGCCAAATAAGTACCTGTGGCGGTGTCAATTTTGATCCAGTCATCGACCTTGAGCAGCTTAGGCACAGCAAGCGTAGCACTTGTACTAACAATGGCTTGTTGAGTGGGTTGACTGTCATCGGTTGGCTCAAGGGAAACTATTTGTAGCACTACCTGATTAGGTAGGGATATGCTAATGGGTCTTCCCTTGAAAAGAGTGACGCCAACCATCAAACCATCGGATAACCACCTGCTATCTTCACCCACTTTATCCACACTAACCGACAGTTGCTCTCCACTATTGGTGTCCATAAAGACAAAATCTGTCTCCTCCGGATAGACATATTGCAAATTGCGCTCTTCCACATCAGCCGGTTCCAGTTTCTCACCGGATTTCCAGGTTCGTTCACTGACTTGTCCGGTTAACATATTTTTTAGTTTAGTTCGGGTAAAAGCCTGACTTTTACCCGGTTTGACAAATTGGAAGTCAATCACCGCGTGAGGCTCGTCATTAAGTATGATCTTTAAGCCTTTTTGAATATCGGATGTATCCATGCTGAGGTTCCTCTGTATTTAAGTACTTAAAAAACGGCCTTAAGTTTGGAGTTAATGTCATCCTAGAAGGTGACAGGATTTCATTAGCTTTGCTTCAGTGAGGCGAGAATTAAGAGGGGTTTTTTATCCTTTTCTGTGAATAAACTGGTCACATATTCGTCTAATGTACTTTATTGTTGTCAATTTATTCTACCAATCTTCCATTGAGGCTTTGTAGGTCAATCCTAGGTATAAGTATTTGCTTATAAAAGATTTTTAAGGGGGTGAGCAGTTTGATGGGGTGATAATGGAGGATACAAAAAAAGTCGCTTTATCAAAATAAGCTAGTTTTACGATGGGTCGGCGATATTTGGTAAAAGCTAGTGAATGACGCTGATAAAACCGGGGCGAGTGAGTGCGTGATGAGCACGAAAACGGTAATATCTGCGTTTTGATCAACCTGCCCATTTTAAGCACGCCATGCGGTGGCCTTGTCGGTATCGCGCTGAGTTACCAGATATCAGCTTGAACAGACGTTAACACGGTCATGGTATTGGGTTTAGGTTGGCACCTAATGATTACCCACAAACGACTGATATTGCCAATATCAAGGGCATAGCCCTAAGAATGTGGAAGCCGCTATAGCCGACACGCCCTAGGTTGATCTGGCAGCCATGGCGAGTGTCCTGAGGTAAGACTGCTTTGAGTGAATTAACCCAACCCATAACCACTACAATCACGGATCTGGCCGCTTTGCGTGAACAAATTGATGCACTGGATACGCGGATTCTGGAATTGCTGAATGCGCGGGCACAATGTGCTGAACAGGTTGCGCATACCAAACTGGCAGAAGACCCTAATGCCAAGTTCTACCGCCCGGAACGCGAGGCGCAAATTCTTACCCGTATGCAAAAGCTCAATAATGGGCCATTGCGGGACGAACAGATAACGCATTTATTCCGCGAAATTATTGCTTCGTGTCTGGCGCTGGAAGAATCCATGCGTATTGCCTATTTAGGGCCGGAAGGGACGTTTACCCAAGAAGCGACTTACAAGCACTTTGGCCAGAATGTTGGGACTTTACCAGTCGATTCGATTCCGCAGGTATTCCGTGAAGTCGAGGCTGGACGGGTACGTTATGGGGTGGTGCCAATCGAGAATTCGACAGAAGGTGTGGTTACGCATACGTTGGATATGTTTGTGCAATCCAGTTTACGGGTTTGCGGGGAAATTTCGCTGCGTATTCATCAGAATTTGATGTGCCAGCATGACCGATGGCAAAGCGTGCAGAAAATCTATTCCCATGCGCAGTCACTGGCACAATGCCGTTACTGGTTGGATAAACATCTTCCTCACGCTGAACGTATTCCCGTTAGTAGCAATGCCGAAGCAGCCCGCCTTGCCTCTCTCGATGATACAGTAGCCGCTATTGGTAGCCGTCAGGCCGCGCCGATTTATGGTTTACAAGTGGTTTGTGAAAATATCGAGGATAATGCCAATAACACCACTCGCTTTTTGGTGATTGGTGATCAAATGGTGGGGCCTAGTGGCAACGATCGTACGTCTTTATTGGTGTCTGCCCCGAATCGCCCCGGTTCATTATTCCACCTGCTTAAACCGTTAGCAGAAAACGGCGTGGATATGACCCGGATTGAATCACGCCCTTCTCGTACCACGAATTGGGAGTATCTATTCTTCCTGGATGTACGGGGACATGAACAGGATGCGGCCCTGAATCGTGCTATCAAAGCCTTGCGTGAACAGGCTGAAATGGTACGGGTCTTGGGGTCTTATCCGGTAGCCATACTCTGAGATTGGTAATATTTTGAGTTACCGTAAAGAAATTGACGGGTTACGTGCATTGGCAGTGTTGCCCGTCATGTTTTTCCACGCAGGTTTGCCCGTATTTCCCGGCGGTTTTGTCGGCGTGGATGTATTTTTTGTCATAAGCGGTTATCTCATTACTTCACTGATTCTGGATGAACAGGCGAGGGGACAGTTTAGTCTGGCCGGTTTCTACGAACGACGTATGCGACGTATTTTGCCCGCCTTATCAATCGTACTGGTCAGTGCTAGCGTAGCCGCTTGGTTCATCCTACTGCCGCATGAGTTAGAGACTTTCGGCGAAAGCGTGATAGCGGTGATTCTGTTTGTCTCCAATATCTTGTTTTGGTGGCAAACCGATTATTTTGCGCCAACGGCTGAACAAATTCCGTTACTGCATACGTGGAGTTTGGCAGTAGAAGAACAGTTTTACCTGTTGTTCCCCTTATTGCTAATGTCAATGCGAGCTTGGTCAGTGCGGGTCTTGGCTAGTGTGTTGTTATTGCTGGGGGCGCTAAGCCTGGGCTGGGCCGAATGGTTGTGGCGTCAGTCCTTTGAAGCGAATTTTTATTTATTGCCTAGTCGTGTTTGGGAGTTAATGCTAGGTGCATTGTGTGCCATGTTCATTCGCACCTATGGCATGCTAACCGGGGTCGTGGCTCAGCTAGGGGCAGTGTTGGGTTTGGCTGCTTTGGGCTATGCACTATTGGCTTTTGATGACAGTTTACCCTTTCCGGGTTTGTATGCTTTAGTTCCAACCCTCGGAACCGCCTTGCTGATTCTAGGTGCTTCTTCGGCAACCTGGGTAGGTAATGTATTAGGCTTAAAACCCTTGGTTGCTATCGGTGTGATTTCTTACAGTGCTTATTTATGGCATCAACCTGTATTTGTATTTGCGCGTTTACAGCTACTGGAGGAGCCTACTCCCTTGATTATGCTAGGGTTGATGGTGGCTTCATTAGCTTTGGCTGTGCTGAGCTGGTATGGTGTTGAGAAACCTTGCCGTGATCGGCGACGTTTTTCCCGCCAACAGGTGTTTATCGGCTCCTTAATCAGTGGTGTGGTAGGCTTGCTAGCGGGAGGTGGGTTGGCATTATGGGGGGCTAAGGCCAGCCTGATTGAATAAATTCTTTAGAATGGTATTCAGTCATGTTGATTAGCAATTGGATACATAAAGCTTGTGGTCGTTATGGGTTACCTGTATTGCTCGGGGTATCGCTGTGGGGAAATCTAGGTATAGCCATAGCCCAAGATTGGCGTGAGTCTTTATTGAGAGCGGCGGACCCTGAAGTCAGTGGCGCTTATACGCGCAAGCGTTTTGTTGATTTACAAAAAGTGGTATTTGATAAGACGGATAGGCGTAAAAAAGCCTTGATCCTAGGGGATAGTCAGGCGCAAGACTTTCTTAATACCGTCATGGAGAACGGCTATTTGAGTCATTATCAAATACGTACCCGCTATATCCCAACTCGTTGCCAACTTTTCCTCACGGACAAGGGACAGCGCTTTATTCAGGCCAAAGATACGGCCTTGTGTGCTAAGGCGGATAACCTGCAATTAGCGCGTCAACAAATAGCTGAGGCAGATTTAATCATTTTAATCGCGCATTGGCGGCAATGGGCGGCACAATTATTACCGGAGACGCTGGCTAATCTGCGCCTACGCCCTGATCAACAGTTAGTGGTGGTGAGCGGTAAAGAATTGGGCAAGATATCAGTACGAAATTATTTGCGCATGTCCCCTGAAGAGTTAATGGCTTTGCGCAATCCGATTAATGCAGAGCAAGTGCGTATCAATCAGTTATTACAGCAAGTCGTTGGGACACAAGCGTTTGTTGACCAACAGCGCCTGCTGTGTACAGATGGTAGAACCTGCCCGCTGTTTACCAATGATCTGAAGCTAATTTCTTATGATGGTGGACACTTAACGCCAGAGGGTGCCAAACATGTTGGCAAGCTTCTATTTGAAAAATCGATACTAGGTAATTTATAGCCTTTGGCGAAGCTGAGCTTAAGAACGCGACTGATTATGCAGATGCCTACGTAAATTCTGCCGAAAGGAAAGACGCTGTTTTTTACTATCAAATGATTCCAGCGTACCACCGGCGGCAAAATGGCGAATAAAGACGCTACCCGTAGCGTAAATCATAGCCCCGGAAAGTGCTGATACACTCACTCCCCCTGCTATTGTGCCAATGCCTGGTATTAGTTTGCTTAAGCTGCTTAATCCCATTAGGGTCGTGGCAGGCAACATACTGCCTAAAAGGGCTAGCAATTTGAGTCTGGCCAGCTTTTTATCAAAGGGGATGGCATAGTGTTGGCTCAGTTTATCCAGTAAATGTAATTGGGTGCTCATTAACGCCGCTACATCAAGCATAGGTAGCGGAATAGCACTCATCGCGGTACCTGCTAGTAGATGCTGTCTAACCATTCTCTGGGCTTGATTATATTGCTGTTGATGAGCGGTAAGGGGCTCTGGTAATGACCATGTTTCTGCAACAACTGGCATAGAAATAATATCAGGGGAGGGGGCGGTATCCTCCGGTTGAGCTTCTGTCTCCTTAATAGAAACAGAAGGGTTAGAGGTAGACATTTGGCTAGTTGTAAGCGCGGGTTCATCTGTATTACCCGCACCCTCTGGGGTAGAAACCAGGGTAGTGTTTTTAATCGCGCTAGTTGCTCTAGCAGGTTTGGATGAGGCCAGAATAGTAGACAGACGGACTTTCTTTACGTTAGGGATAGCCGCTACGGGGGTTGGGGGCGGGTTAGTAACGGAGGCTACTGGCATTGCAGTTTCGCCTAGTAATAAAAGTCGGTGCTCTTTTAAGCGGGTCAGAATATGGTCAGTATGAGTGCGCAGGTTATAGAACTCCGGCATATGCGCCAACGGTACCGATATACTGGCAGCCAGTTCCCCATGCAGTTTTTGCAATCGGCTGATTTCTTGCTCAGTAGCCACTAAATCCAAGCTATCCAGTTTGCGGTCGAGCTGACTTAACGTTTTATACCAAGGATAAATACGGGAACGGATGCGCCATTGATACAAGGGCATAATGCCTTTGCTTAAAGGAACCAATAACGTCAGTAATGGAATCAACATAACTTTGAGTTGATCGAGGCGGGTTGAAAGCCAAAAGGGAAATACTTTTTCTAACCAAGAAGGGCCATTCTCTAGGTATTGTTGGGCTGTGGGATGAACAGGAATGTCCAGATGATCAATCGATGGGAATTGGCGCGCTTGCTCTAAGAGTGCTGGTTTGCTATGGATTTTGAGGATTTCGCGACTAAGTAGGCGTACATGATCAGGGTGAATATCTTTGCGCGCTACCAATGTGGCCGTAGTGGCGAGCAAGGTAATATTATGATCAGGTAAATTGTTTTTTAGGCTAATAATACCTTCGCCTAGAGTCAAACTGCTGAGAAATGGGTAATGGCTGGTGTAAGTAATGACCTGATGTTGAAAATCCATTAAAGCAATATCAGGATGGGTAATTAATGTGCTGATGAGGTCTGATTTGGGTGAAGCCATAACAAACATGGCATCCAATTCACCCGCTTGTAATTTAGCAGCAGCCTCATCTATAAGCAGAGGCGTGAAGCGGGTATTTTCTGAGGTAATGTCATTGTCAGCCAGTAATTGTGATACCAGCACTTGTGTGCCACTTCCTTGCGGGCCAATCGATAAACGTTTACCACGCAAAGCATTCAAATGGCTAACCTCACCCAATTCTTTGCGGTAAAACACCCATAACGGCTCGTAAAACAGGCTGGCAATCGAATGCAAACCTTGTTCAGCCGCATCCTTCATAACACTGTGGGCTACACCGCCCTGTACTAGGGCAAAGTCAGTTTGCCCTTGTTTAAGGGTCTGTAAAGCCTCCACAGAGCCTGCTACGGAGACAATATCAAGCGTTATATTGTCTGCTTTGAGCTGTTGTTGGTATTGTTTAGCGTAGTTGTTATAGGTGCTATTCATACCCGCAAGCGCAATCGTTACTTTGTCTGCAGCCGCAGCGGGTACAAATTGCCAAGCGACATAAAACCCTGCTACCAGCAATACCAGCAGGGGCAACCAAATTTTGCAGAACTCGCATTTAAACGTCAGCTTCTTCATCAATCGCTGTTGGGGTTAGAGTGAATTGATGATTACTTTAGCACTTGGATTCCATAGTGAATGTTAAGAAATGTTGTCAGCGGTAGGGGGTAAACGAATCTTTGCTGGCAGACCGAATTCCCTGAAAATAGGTGGCCTGTTATTGGCAAATAAAGTTGCCTGTGATTGAATGCCAGACTGATTTTTAGTAGGTCATTCCCATGCCAGAACAACAGATTGATTATCAAAAATTAGCCATTACTGGGGTACAAGCCTTACAGCCCTACCAGCCGGGTAAGCCCATTGAAGAGCTAGAGCGTGAACTTGGTATCACTAATATTCTTAAGCTTGCTTCCAATGAGAATCCATTAGGCAGCAGTCCTAAAGCCAAAGCCGCCCTGTTGACGGCGGTACATACGCTAGAACTGTATCCCGATGGCAGCGGCTACCAACTCAAAGCAGCCATTGCTACCAAGTTTGGTTTAAACAGCAACCAGATTACCTTAGGCAATGGTTCCAATGATGTGTTGGATATTATTGCGCGGGCTTATCTGGATAAAGATCGGGCGGTGGTATTTTCTGAATACGCCTTTGCGGTGTATGCGATTGTGTCACAGGCACTAGGGGCGGAACTGCGGGTAGCCAAAGCAAATCCGGCTACGCATTACGCTATGCCTTATGGCCATAATCTGCCGAATATCGCAGCCAAAATCGATGACAAGACCCGTTTGGTGTTTATTGCCAATCCAAATAATCCTACTGGTACTTGGTTAAACAAAGCCGATTTGCATCGTTTCTTAAGTTCTGTGCCCAAAGATATCATTGTGGTGATTGACGAGGCTTATACCGAATACGTGCAAGACCCTGAGTTCCCCAATGCACTGGCATGGCTGAATGAATTCCCGAATTTAATCGTCACCCGTACCTTTTCTAAAATTTATGGGTTGGCAGGTTTACGTGTTGGTTATGCTGTGTCTAGTCCAGAAATTGCCAAAACCTTAAATCAAGTTCGCCAAGCCTTTAATGTTAATTCCTTAGCATTGGTCGCTGCTGGTGCTGCGTTAGAGGATGATGAATTCTTGCAGCAAAGCGTGGAGGTAAATACCGTTGGTTTGCAGCAATGGTTTGCCGCTTGTGAGGAAAATGGCTGGGAATACATTCCAACGGTTGGCAACTTTATTACCATTAATACCCAACAACTGGCGGCACCGCTTTATCAGGCACTGCTGCACGAAGGTATTATTGTGCGCCCAATTGGCGGTTATGGTTTACCGCAGCATTTGCGCATCACGATTGGTTCTTGGCAACAGAATGAACGCTGTATCCAAGCCTTGAAAAAGGTATTGGCGGCGTGATCAAGAAGCTTGTTATTTTTGGCGTGGGCCTGATTGGTGGCTCGCTAGCGTTGGCATTGCGTCAAGCAAATTACTGCCAAACCATAGTAGGCTGCAGTCGCAATGTCGAGCATTTGCAAACAGCGGTTGATTTAGGCGTTATTGATAGCTTTACCACCGACCCACGAGCGGCGGTACAAGAGGCTGATATGGTATTACTGGCTGTGCCAATGGGGGCGATGCGGCACTTATTGGAACAGATTAAACCGGCTTTGCCTTCGAATGCGATTTTGACTGATGCCGGTAGTACCAAAGGCAGTGTAGTTGCCGAAGTGGAACAGGTATTTGGTAAAGATTACAGCCGTTTTGTGCCTGGGCATCCGATTGCCGGACGCGAAAAAAGCGGGGTAGAAGCGGCAATTGCCGACTTGTACATCAATAAGCGCGTGATTTTGACCCCGTTAGCGCATACCGATGCCGAAGCAGTTGCTAAAGTCGCCATGATGTGGAAAGTAACAGGGGCGATTCTCGAGCACATGCCTGTTCAACTGCATGACCAAGTACTCGCTGCGACTAGCCATTTGCCCCATATTTTGGCGTTCTCGTTGGTGGATACCTTGCTAAATCTGCCTATGCGCGAAGATATTTTCCGTTATGCGGCGGGTGGTTTTCGCGATTTTACCCGTATTGCCTCCAGCGATCCGGTAATGTGGCGAGATATTTGCCTAACGAATAAAGACGCTATTTTGGATGTGATTGGCAAATTGCAGGCTGATCTAAGCGAATTTTCTGCCATGATTGCCGATCAAGACGGTGAAGGTTTGCATACGCGTATGGCTCGTGCCAAACAAGCGCGTGATAGTTATATTGCTTATCTGGAAAACGGCAAATCGGCCTAACTTTAATAATTTAAATCGTCCAAGGGGCAAGGCGGTTCGGCTGCTTTGTCCCTTTTTCATGCGGATCAATAAAGTGTTCGCCTACCTGCTTAGGCTGCTGCAGTGGCGCGAATCGGGCAGGGTAGTCGTGTTATAGTCGTGAGCTTGAATTTACGGCAGAACATGGGGCCTTATGCGGATTAGATTGGATTACAAGTTAATTTTTCTCGGTTTGGTGTTGTTTATTAGCGGCTGGACGACTTCAAGCTTAACCACTGATCCCATTGAGGTGCCAATCGTCCCCGGTTTGGCGGCACCTTTGGCGAATACGGATGGTTATGGTTTGTTGGCCAAACCTGCACCCTTGGCCAAGGCGGAGCTGCTTAAAATGGTGGTAGCAGCCAAGCAGGCCTGTATCAGTCAGTGTGTGACGCCAGCAGGGCAGGTATTGGGGACGGTTGATGGCGTACCGGCCTATTCTAACTGTCAATCTACCTGTGTGCGCCCCGAGTTTTCTTTTATGGACTTGAACACCAAGGCGGTATCGCTGCGTGAAAAGCCACCGGAAGATAAGAACCAGCATTATATTGGCCTCACCTATCAATGTGTGGAATACGCACGGCGCTGGTGGATGAGCAATCTGGGCATTACCTTTGGGGATATTGATAGTGCGCATGAGATTTTGTATCTGACTGAAGGCGAAAACATTTATACCCAGCAAAAATTTCCGCTAGCGCGTTCGATTAATGGCACCGCCAAACGCCCGCCACAACGCGGCGATTTAGTGGTGTATTACCCCAATCGGCAAGATGCTAAATGGCGGCATGGGCATGTGGCCGTGGTGGTAGAGGTGGATTTAGCGCAAGGCTTAGTGTCATTGGCTGAGCAAAATTACAACAATCAGCCTTGGGTGGAACCAAATCGCTATGCCCGTCAGATTCGACTGTTTGAAATTGGTGGCCGTTACCATTTGGAAGATATTGCCAACAATACGGTCAGCAACCC
>CAZCJE010000059.1:0-20343 GCA_964498805.1 uncultured Thiothrix sp. | reverse complement strand
AGCATGCCCTCTTTCGCTATCAGACAAAAGAGGGCTAGAGCAAGGGTTATTTCGATTGGGTAGTCGTCACAGTGGTTTTGGTGACGGTAGTGGTAGCAGCAGGTGTTTTAGGGGCTACTTGAGTTGTTTGAACAGGTGCTTGTGCAACCGGTTTCGTCGCAACGGGTTTGGTAGCAGCTACCGGTTTTTGCACTTTTGGGGTAACAGGTTTTGCCTGCTTAACTGGTTTACTAACTTTTACAGGTTGCGCTTGTTTGACCACTGGCTTGGTAGCGGGTTTAACCGGCTTTACTGGCTTAGCGGGTTTGGCTTGCTTAACCACAGCTTTGGCGGTTTTAGCTTGGGCTACAGGAGGTTTGGCTGCTGGTTTGGCTTGTTTGGCTGGAGTAACTTGTTTAGTAGCCGCCGGAGCTGGTATGGGAGCAAAGGGTAAAGCAGAATCCTGTTCTACGGCAGCCTTGACTGGCTCAGCGACCTGTTTAGTAACCGCTACTTTTTTTGCTGGAGCCTCAACCTGCTTAGTGAGGTCAACTTTGGTTTCAACAGCGGTAACCGCAGCATCAGCAGCCCACGCGCCATGCGTGACTACAGTAGCCAGCATAAAAGCACCCATTACCACACTTATCTTGGTATTCATTTTATGTTCCTTGTGTTTGCAAAACAGTCAAATCTACTAGCCTGACAACCCGTGGTTATCACTCATTGCTATGTTTATAGGAAACATCTACACAACCTGCGTTATAGATCTTTCAGTACAGTAAGCCCTGCTTAATAGCGAATGATGTATTTTCAGGCAATACCTGCACGTAGACTATTCAGCAGATACAAAGTTTCATACTACTTGCAGGTGATTGAGCAAAAACTCAACCAATGTGCGAGTTTTTTCGGGCAGGAATTGTCGGGAAGGATAGACCGCATAAACTGCGATGGGGAGCGTGGTATAGTCGGGTAAAATTTTAACCAAAGTACCTTTATTTAAAGCCTCTACAATTTCGAATTCTGGCATTAGCACAATACCCATACCAGCAATGGCGGCCTGTTGTAGTACCTCACCGTTATTAGCACCTAAGCGGCCTTTAATTTGCACCCTTATAAGATTGCCTGTCGCATCATAAAATACCCAACCTTCACGCACGCTGATATTGGTGTAATGCAAACATTGATGCTGTTCAAGATCATGCGGGGTTTGCGGCGTACCGTGTAAGCGCAAATAGGCAGGCGATGCCACTGCATACAAAGCAACATTTTCCAGTCTACGGGCAATCAGGCGCGAATCTTCCAACTTGCCAATACGAATGACCACATCATAGTCGCCACTAGCAGCATCCACATAAGCATCATCCAATTGCACGGTTAGTTGAATATCCGGGTACTGCTGTAAGAACTGGATTAACAGAGGCATCAAACGCAATTTGCCATACGTCATTGGCATATTAATGCGCAATGAACCACTGAGCTGCCCTTGCATAACCAATAACTGCTGTTCTACCCGCGATACCTCACCGAGAATTTCCAGGCAATGTTGATAGTAATAATGGCCCGCTTCTGTTAGGGCCAATTGCCGGGTATTACGGGTTAATAAACGTGTACCTAGGTCAATCTCCAAGGCTTTTAGACGTTTACTAACGGCCGCTACGGTTAATTCCAGTTTATCCGCAGCCGCCGTAATACTGCCTGTATCCACCACTGTTACAAAGTTACGCATGTATTCAAGACGGCTCATTTTTAACTCCAAGTTTATAGTTTATCTATTCAAAGTGTCTTTATTAAAATAAAGTCAAAGAATATTATTTATTTTAACTAAGGTATAAAAAAAGGAAGCTATATGGAACTAATAAGTTCGCAATCTCGTGGCACCTTTAAAAATAGCTGGCTCGATAGTAAACACAGCTTTTCATTTGGTGAATATTTCAACCCAAAACGCATGAACTTCTCCACTTTGCGCGTGATTAATGAAGACCAAGTGGCGGCCAATGGCGGATTTCCATTGCATAGCCACCGCGACATGGAAATTATTAGTTATGTGTTAGAGGGTGCATTATCTCACCAAGATAGTCTAGGTAACGGCAGCACCATTCGTCCGGGTGATATTCAGCGCATGAGTGCTGGTACTGGTATTTTACACTCAGAATTTAATCATTCCATGAGTGATAAAGTACATTTTTTACAGATTTGGTTATTGCCTTCTCAACGTGGTCTGGCACCGGATTATGCTCAGCAACATTTTTCCAGCGAACAACGACGCGGTCAGCTGCGCTTAGTGGCTTCCCCGAACGGTGAACAAGGCTCTTTGCAGGTCAATACAGATACTTATCTGTATGCCAGCATTCTGCAAGCAGGTGACGAAATAGTTTACCAAAAACCTATCAACCGTGCGGTTTACGTACATGTAGCCAAAGGGCTGCTAGTAATAAATGACATAACCTTACAGGCTGGTGATGCGGCAATTCTGGATAAGGAGCAAGAAGCCCGCTTTAGTACGTCTGCTTCAACAGAATTTCTGTTATTTGATTTGCCACCTGTGCTTTAAACCCCATAAGAGGATGCCAGTATGTTGTCAGCCCGTAACACCTTACAAACCTATGGCTGGGTTAGCATTTTGCTGCACTGGATAATGGCAATTGCCTTGTTAGGTATGTATGCGGTTGGCACTTATATGGTGGAGCTGGATTATTACGATAGTCTTTACCATACCTTGCCTAACCTGCATAAATCGGTCGGCATACTATTGGGCTTGTTATTACTGGTTAGGCTGGCGTGGTTATATTCGCAGCCGCGTCCATCACCCGCTAATAGCATTGCCCCTGCCATTACCCATGTGATGGCCACATGGGGACACGCCACTTTATACGTTTTGATCGTTGCCCTTGTTATCACAGGCTATCTGATTGCCACTGCCAAAGGACATGGCATTTCGGTATTTGGCTGGTTTGAAGTGCCAGCACTCTTGCCTTATAGCGATACACAAGCGGATTGGGCGGGTGATATTCACGAATTCTTTGCCAATTTATTTGTTTTTGCAGTTGGTGTGCATGCACTGGCTGCGTTTATCCACCACTTCTATTGGAAAGACCAAACCCTCAAGCGCATGTTGGGTAAGGCATAAAGGAGCATTGATTGATGAAAAAAGTAATTGCCACATCACTACTAGCTTTAGGTTTATTCAGCGGCACTGCCGCCTATGCTGAAGATTACACCATTGATACAGAAGGTATGCATGCCTTTATCCAGTTCCGTATTAAGCACTTAGGCTACAGCTGGTTATATGGCCGTTTTGACAAGTTCAAAGGTGACTTCAGCTATGACGAGAAAAATCCGGCAGATGCCAAAGTGCAGGTCACAATTGATACCACCAGTATTAATACCAACCATGCCGAACGTGACAAACACTTAAGTGCTGAAGATTTACTGGACGTAGAAAAATTCCCGCAAGCCACTTTTGTCAGCACCAAATACACGCCAGCGGGCAAAGGTAAAGGCAAACTTACCGGCAATCTGACCCTGCACGGTGTTACTAAGCCTATTACCATTGAAGTAGACGAAATTGGTGCAGGCCCTGACCCTTGGGGTGGTTTCCGTCGTGGCTTCCAGGGTAACACCACTTTGACCTTGGCTGATTTTGGGATTGAACGTGATCTCGGCCCGGCATCTAAACAAGTGGATATGATTTTGTCGATTGAAGGTGTGCGTAAATAAGCTTTACCCTGCCCGATCACTACTCGGTTACAGCCATATCGCAAGCTATGGCTGTTTTATTTTAAAGATGGAGGTTAGAAATCCCGTCCAAAATTGAAATACAGTTCGCTATTATCATCTTCCATTTTGCGCACACCGACAAAAGCCGGGCCAATAGCCGTTTCACCCCCTAGGAAAACGGTACCGGCAGAACGCAAATTGCCGATATCCACATCCACGTCATCCACTTGCTGCCATTTTTGCCCTAAACCTGCTGATACACCGACATGCACCTTAGCGATTTTGGGGATTTCAGAAATCTGCCGCATATAAGTTACGGCTCCATCAACGGCGTAATTCCCTAACCACTGATCACTATTACCAAATGCCAAGCGACCAATCTGGGTGGTATTATTATTTGCATACAACAAACCAGCATCATTATTGGTATTGCCAACCGCGCGCCCACTGGCAATCACATGATGCTTACCACGCGTCCACACCTGTTCCCCTTCCAATTCCAAACGCGAATAATCTTTATGACTCCCTAATGCCGTCAGACCGTGGCTAACACTGGCGCTAAAACGTCCGCCTTTGGTAGGAAAGTTAATAGAATCCAGCGTATCGCTTTGATATTGCAACTTCACACCGGCTTCAACAATATTACTTTTGTCCTGCAAATCAAACGCACCGGTTTTAACCTGTGGCCGAATTTTTTGATAGAACATACCCGCACGCACTTCAGCGGTATTACTCATCGTTCGGCCAATATCAACTGATACGCCGCGCTCATGTGCGCGTAATTCAGCAATTTGTTGGGCCTCATTATCAATGGTGGCATCGCGTTCCTGATACCAAACCTTAGGGGCGACAAACACATTTTTCTCATCCGCTATCAAGGGGTGATATAACTCGGCACTTGCGAGTAAGCGCTCACCAATAATACCTTCGGCACGCAATTCTGTACCTTTATCCGTCAGCCCTTGACGTACATACTTAGCACCCGCCTGATAACGACTGTCACCATTGAAATCATCAGCTAATGAAAAACCGATACTGACCCGCTTATTGCCTTCCGCCGCTTCATTTGCGGTAACTTTAAGGTTATATCCACCCTGAGGGTTTGGCGTCAGATCGTAGTCGACCAAGCCAAAATACCCAAGGCTATAAATACGATCCAAACCGGCTTGCAGACGTTTTTCATTAATAACATCGCCGACATTAATATTCAGCTTTTTGCGCACCAAATCGTTATTGAGGGAAGATCTATTATCAATCACTACCGAGGTAATGAGCATATTACTATTCATCACCGCCTTAGGCGCACGCGCTAACGGTTGATTCAGCGTGCCTAATTGC
Source organism: uncultured Thiothrix sp. (assembly GCA_964498805.1). Lineage (GTDB taxonomy): Bacteria > Pseudomonadota > Gammaproteobacteria > Thiotrichales > Thiotrichaceae > Thiothrix. The sequence goes on along the minus strand of CAZCJE010000059.1, from coordinate 15,309 downwards.
GCTGCCAAGGCTTGCAAGGCTGGTAATTTAGCCCGCGCCCCTTTAATACCAATCGGAATAGTTTCATTCACACGGCTGAAATCCAGGCTACCAATATCACCAATAGGCGGCTCAATCAGGATATCGCTTTTAGTCAGGCTATCGATTTGTGCCTGACTCGTTTTGCTCATCAGCAAATCCATGGTCTGCAAACTGATATCCAACGCTGAATTCAAAGGCCGAGGCTTACCTGCGGGGATGCGCGACACAATCAAGATATCCGCCCCCATATCCCGCGCTACATCTACCGGTACATTATTCGATACCAAACCATCGACTAATAGACGGTTATTAATCGTGACTGGTGTAAAAATACCGGGAATCGACATACTCGCCCGCACAGCAGTGGCCAAATTACCGTCCTTAAGTACCACGGTTTCCCCGGTGCGAATATCAGTAGCGACCGCTCGAAACGGAATGGGTAACTGATCAAAGTTATTATATTTTTGGGTAGGAGCTAACAAACGCCTTAACTCAAACATGAGGCGTTGCCCACCAATCAGACCACCGGGAAATTTCACACCCTCCTTGGAAACACCAAAAGTCAGGGTATTAAAAAAATCAGCGGCCTGCTTTTTTTGATCATAAGATTTCAGGGCATAACCGGGGTCATCCTGAAATAAGGTCGGCCAGTCGAGCTGTTTGGCTACTTTTTCGATTTCATCGGCAGACAGACCAGAAGCATACAGACTGCCAATAATGGCCCCCATACTGTTACCAGCAATGTAATCAATGGGGATATGGTTCTCTTCGAGCACCTTGAGAACACCCACATGAGAAATACCCGCAGCGCCCCCGCCACCGAGTACTAGACCAATTTTAGGTCGGGCGTAAGCACTTCCCCACGGCAACGCGAGCAGACAAAGCATGAAGGTCGTCAAAATGGATTTCATGATTAAGGGTTATTCCAGCTTGAAACACTCGCGCCGATTATAACCGCTAGATCAGGGTTATGCCCTTAATTTCACTCAATAGCTAGGGTGTATGTATAATCGAGAATTAAAGGGGCATGATCAGAAAAACGTTCGTCTTTATAGATACTGGCCGCTTGAACCTTATCCGCAAGACTTGGGGTAATGATTTGATAATCAATGCGCCAGCCCACATTTTTAGCCCATGCCTGCCCACGATTTGACCACCAAGTATATTGATCAGGCAAAGCATTAACACGCCGGAACGCATCGACAAAACCTAATTCATCAAAGATTTTGTCCAACCAGGCACGTTCTTGCGGCAAAAAACCCGAACAGGTTTGATTAGCTTTCCAATTCTTCAAGTCGATAGGCTTATGCGCAATATTCCAGTCACCGCAAATAATATAATCACGGCCTGAAACCCGCATTTGTTCAAGCAGGGTTTGAAAATGATCCAAGCAACCATATTTGGCTTGTTGGCGTGCCTCACCGGAAGACCCGGAAGGCAAATACAACGAAACCACACTTAAATTGCCGAAGCGCGCTTCAATATAGCGCCCCTCGGCATCAAAGTCGGCGTGTCCCATACCAATGATGACACTATCTGGCGGTAGGCGCGAATAAATGGCCACACCACTATAGCCTTTCTTTTCGGCATCATGAAAATGACAGGTGTATTCCGCAGGAAACAGCGATACCTCATCCTGCAAGAATTGCAACTGTGCTTTGGTTTCCTGAATGCAAATCACATCCGCTTGTTGTGATTCCAACCAGTTAAAAAACCCTTTCTTAGCCGCCGAACGAATGCCATTGACATTGGCTGAGATCACCCGCAATGTCATGCAGGCATGCCTTCCGGGAAACCACACACTAGCACTTCCAGCAAAGCTTTTTGTGCATGCAAACGGTTTTCAGCTTCATCCCAAATCACACTTTGCGCGCCTTCCATGACTTCGTTAGACACTTCCATGCCCCGGTAAGCAGGCAGGCAATGCATAAATAACGCATTCGGAACCGCCAGTTGCATCATTTCCGTGGTGACCTGATAACCGGCAAATGCCTGCTCACGAATAGCTTTTTCGGCTTCCTGACCCATGCTTGCCCACGTATCAGTCACAACCACTTCAGCACCAGCAACCGCCTGCTTGGGGTCACGGAAATAGCTAACATGGCCTTCATTCATTGCCTGCACGGTTGGGTCAGGATCATAACCTTGTGGGCAGGCCACATTCAGGTGGAAACCAAACAACTTGGCAGCATCCATCCATGAATGGCACATATTGTTGCCATCCCCAACCCAAGCCACTGTTTTACCATTGGGTAAACCGCGTTGTTCCATCCAAGTCATCATATCGGCTAATAACTGACAGGGGTGGTACTGGTCAGTTAACGCATTAATGACAGGTACACGCGAATAGGCAGCAAACCGTGCGACTTTTTCCTGTTCAAAGGTACGAATCATAACCGCATCAACCATACGAGAAATTACCCGGGCGGAATCCTCAATGGGTTCACCACGGCCTAGCTGGGTATCATTCGGGGACAGGAACATGGCATGACCGCCTAACTGGGTCATACCGGCTTCAAAGGAGACACGGGTACGGGTGGATGACTTTTCAAAGATCATCGCTAACGTACGATTTTTCAGGGGTTCGTAAATCTCGCCGCGTTTCCACATTGCTTTTAATTCAATGGCACGCCCAATCACGGCCTGCAACTCAACGGGCGAAAAATCAGTCAGTGTCAAAAAGTGTCTGACAGTATGCTGCATTAGTTTTTCCTCTAGCTTTGGCTACCCTGACAGGGCAGCACCACTCTCACCGACAGGCATCAGGAAAGCCTGCACCAACTCCGTTACCATTGTTATTATTTGATCAGCCTGTGCCTGGGTAATAATCATCGGCGGTAACAGCCTAATAACATTACCGGCAGTTACATTAATTAATAGACCTTGGGCAAGCGCTTGTTTGACTAATTCAGGACAATCTTTATTCAATTCAATGCCCAACATCAAACCCTTGCCACGAATGTCTTTTACACCGCTCATACCCTGCAAACGTGACTTGAACTGACTGAGCATGTACTGACCTAATTCGGTTGTACGCGCTAACAGATTGTCCTTTTCTATCACATCAATGACCGCTAGTGCTGCCCGACAAGCCAGTGGATTACCACCGAAGGTCGAACCATGATTACCAGGGCCAAACACACGGGCTGCTTTCCCTCCCGCCAGACAGGCTCCGATTGGCACACCATTACCTAAAGCTTTAGCCAGCGTCATGACATCGGGTTTGATGCCTGTATGCTGGAAAGCAAACCATGTGCCAGTACGTCCCATACCTGCCTGAATTTCATCCAGCATCAATAACCAATCGTATTGATCACAAATAGCACGCAAACGCGGTAAATAATCCGCAGCAGGGATACGAATACCGCCTTCACCCTGAATCGGTTCTACCAAAATCGCCACAATTGATGGATTGCTAGCAGCAAGGGCTTCTACCGCCTCCACATCGCCGTATTCAACCCGTACAAAACCTTCTAACAACGGGCCAAAACCCGCCTGTGCCTTAGCATTGCCGGTAGCCGTTACTGTTGCCATGGTGCGACCGTGGAATGAGTGGGTCATGACAATAATGACCGGGCGCTCAATACCTTTGTTATGCGCGTATAAACGGGCAATTTTAATCGCCGCTTCATTGGCTTCCGCCCCGGAATTACCAAAAAACACATTATCCAAGCCAGCAAGGGCACACAGTTTTTCCCCAAGGGCTTGTTGATGTTCGATTTGATACAAATTGGAGGTATGCAACAAAGCACGCGCTTGTTCACAAATAGCATCTGCCACTTCAGGTCGGGCATGACCAATATTGCAAACAGCAATACCGCTGAGGGCATCCAAATACTGCTTGCCTGCAGTATCCCATAACAAAGCGCCTTCGCCTTTAGCGAATGTGACAGGCAAACGTGCATACGTTGGCATTAAGGCATTGGTCACGGCAAAACCTCCCAAAAAATTTGCCACTACAACCCATAAATGCGAAAGGCAGCCCAGACAGGCTGCCTTTGCAAATGAAGCGTGAGACTATAGGGAAAGCAATTAACCTTGTCAATCACCCATTTCGACTGTTGTCAAGACATTTATCATTACTATGTGACAACCAGTGACTCATCCAACCCATTATTCTCACTCACTTCGGTATCAGTGGATTTATGGGGGCGATAAAAACCTGACATTTGGTTGAGAATATCCTGAGGCATCGCTGGGTGACTATTCAAGAAAATGGTATGACCAGCCTTGGAATTTTCTGCAATGTGCTTGAGTGCCTCAGTATACATAAAGAATAACAAGTAGTTAGGGTCAAGCCCGGCTTCCTGCAATTCTTCAACTGCATCATGCACACCTTTAGCCACTTCACGGCGGAATTCAGCCATCCCCTGCCCACGCAATTTCCAAGCAGTGCGCTCAGCCTCAGCATTAATATAAATAAATGCACCGTTAGCTTCAGCATCTTTAGTTTTGCGGATTAATAAAGCCTGACCTTCATGCTCGGCAGCCTCACGTTCATTCACCGCTGCAACTACGCGCGCCATTGATTTCATAACCGCTTCATCAAAGCGCAGATTGTGATAACGCAGGTCAATAATACGGTAGCCCCATTCTGCTAGACGGTTATCCACGTTTTGCTTAATACGGGTGACCACATCCTGCGACATACCAATCATTTCAGCCTGACGTTTACCGGCAGTGTAAGTCCGAGTTTCATCTTCGACTAAACGCTGAATGGATAACTGCAATTCCTGCTGGCTGGCAAACGAGAAAGCAGCCCGCTGTACACTGGCATAATCCGAACCCGCTACGCTATACAACAAGGTACAATTAAAATGTACATTGGCCTGATCCAAAGTAATCGCCTGAAACGCTAAATCTACCGCACGCGACTGCACACTCAGTTTAGTGACACTTTCCCAGGGATAAGCCCAAGCTAAGCCCGCTAACATAACCCGGTGAAAACGGCCAAAAATGGTGACTATACCGACCGACCCTTCGGGAATCGTATAGAAAAATCCTCCTATTACCCGATAAATAAACCATAAGACGAAAATCGCCGCTACCCAGCCAAGAATAGAATTCTGTGCCAGCACATACAGGATAGAATCCATACAGCACCTCTATTGTTAAATCGTATTATTGGATTTCTACGTAAAAATAATGGGCTTGGGGTTAAGTTTTTTGCAGATGATGGTTTGATGATCAAACCATCATGCACGGAAGTTTTAAACTTAACCACAGCCCCCGCAACCACCTCCGCATCCTCCACCACAACCACCCCCGCATCCTCCTCCAGCACAGCCGCCTCCCCCCCCGCTATCATTTCCACCTTGAGCATTGCTGGTCTGACCAAAAAATAAGGGCAACAGGAACAGTATGAAAAAGATTGCTAATGGAAAGTCTATAAAGTGTATACAGGCTACTGACAGCGCTAGAAAAGCGACCATCGAGAAGAATTTTTTTACAGAAATAGGGGCTCTTGGCTTGTATTGCTTCAGGTCTACCCGCACAAATTGGGGTTGAGCCGCACCAAATCTCACCTCAGGTGCTGGCCAAATATCGGCCGGAGGTTTTTCACCTAAATAAGCCTGATAAGCTTCCAAAGTCTGCATGTATTGGGCAATAAAGGTTTCTCTATCCTTGCCGCCACCCTCAATAGGATCATGATGCAAAGGCCGTTGCAAAATGTTCTGACACAGATCATTCCAATAAGAGCGTGAATACAACAGATGCAAATGCCAGGCTTGGTCTACTGCGTCAGAAGGACTTAAGACCAGCGGTGCATTAACCATCGAGGTCAACAATAGAAACCGACGGTATTCCTCCATAACACGTTCGGCATAGTCCACTGACCAAGCGTTTTCCGCTGCCAAACGCTTAACAAAGGTAAATTCCACTTCAGGACCATCAATTTGCATGGCCCACAAAGCGGTATATAAAGCGTAATCTGCGTGGTTCAAATCGGTGGTTAACATGATGAGTCCCTCCAGGTGGGGTTGCGATGGTGTAACTTCATCATGCTCATTTCCAAAGATAAAAACTACATTTATGACTACTTAATCAATAAGTTATGAATACGTACAGGGCCTACGTAGGTAGACATTACGTAGACGCAGTAGACTAAAAAACCGATTTAACAAAAGACAGCGGGCGACAGGCAGCGTACCGGAACCAAGCTTGCCTGTGATCAGTCAATTAAGCGTGCTAGCCCTGATTTTTAAGGTAGGGCTTGCAAGAACAAGTCACCCTTTTTTCATCGCGGTAACAAGGTAATCCATCATGCGTAAGTATCTCTCTTACATTCTATTGCTTAGCAGTGCCATAGCCCTCAGTGCCTGTACCACTCCACAGGAACGCCTTAATCGTGAAACTCGCGGCATTAGCACTATGCCACCTTTGTTTCAGGAAGGTTATCGCGCTGGGTGTCAAAGCGGTTTATTTGCGGCGGGTAGTACGTCCTTCCTCTATAACAAAGACCTGCAAAAAATGAGGCTGCCTGCCTACAAACAGGGTTGGGAAGACGGCTTTAAGATTTGTCAGTCACGACAGGTGGAAATGAATCGGCAATGGGATACCCGCTCAAGTATCACCTTCTCCAATTCATGGGGACATTCAGGGCATCATCGCCATCATCACTGACGGCAATAAGCTACCTGTGTCACTCCACAGGTAGCTGCTAATAAGGGTTAGCGGAAACGGTCAGCGTGATAACGGCTAGTCATGGTATCCTGCATGGTAGATATCACTTCAAAAGCATCTTTCAAATGGCGACGTTCCAAAGCGGATAATTCTTCAGGCGGCACATAGTTATTAGGTTTCTGGCCTTTTTCAATTTGTTTAGCCTGATGTTGCAAGCGCACCATACTAATAAATTCAAAAGCATCCAGCATATCATCCACATTGACTTGACTCATACCACCAGAGGCTGCTAAGGCTTCTAAACGCTCTTTGGTATTAATAGCTGACAAACCGTTCGCCAGTGCATAAACCCGCGCCAGGTCAATAATTGGCACTACCCCGCGTTTTTTCATATCCATGCCTTTTTCATCGCTACCCTCTTTTTCTTTTTCCAGTACAAAGCCACGGAAAAAGCCTAGAGGGGGTTTATGGCTAAGCGCATTACTGGCCATAAAAGCTTGGAACAAGGTGCTGGCTTTGGTTTTCTTGAGAACCTCTTCCTGCAAACTGGTTAACAGGCTTTCATCTCCATGCAAACAACGCAAATCAAAGAAAATACTCGCGTACATCAAGGCTTTGGCTTCGGGCTTATCAATCCAAGTGGTGAAATAATCCTGCCAAACCGACCAAGGTTGACGCCATTGATCATTAGTGGCCATGACATCACCGGGGCAATACACATAGCCACAGGCATTCAGGCCATCGCTGACAAAACGCGCTAGATTACGGAAATACTCACCGTGTGCCGCTTCATTGTATTGATCAGACAAAATCATGGCATTGTCCTGATCTGAATGCGCAGTTTGTTCACGCCGTGCCATGGATCCGGCAACAATGAAAGCGTACGGTACCGGAGGCGGGCCAAATTTTTCTTCGGCCATATTCAATAAGCGGCGAGCAATTGCCTGACCAATTGAGGTAATGGCATGACCAATATCATGAGCAGGCAGACTTTGCTTGACCAATCCCACTAACACGCCCGGTAAACCTGCGCTCAATTCAGCCAAACGCTCAATGCTAGGAGCGGCGAAAATATCACCTACCAGATAAACCGCGCTGTGGCTTTGCTTGCGCAATAAGTCGGTTGCGGAAATAACACCCACCACTTCGTTATTATCCACGACCGGCACATGGCGAATATTACGCCGAGTCATGAGCAATAAGGCTTCAGAGGCTTGATCGCGCGGCGATAAGGTTAACGGATTCGGCGTCATAATGCTGGAAACGGGTAATTGCATATCCAAGCCCATGGCCACGACGCGCTTACGGAAATCCACATCAGTGACAATCCCGCACAATTTAGCCTCTTCATCCATGATTAAAGCGGTAGGCGGATAATAGTCACTCATTTGCTGGGCAACGCGCTGAATGGATTCATCCTTACCCACCAACATCGGTAATTTCATTAAATCACGCACATGCATGGTGATAAGGGAATAATCTGAACTCCCGCGCATTTCCTGCAAAGCCCGACGTAAGCGTTCCGGCTTACGCGCCGAGAAATATTTAGCAACCCCTTCGTGGTTATCCAGAATCTTCAAGAAAATACCAGCTGGTACGGAATAAAACACTGAATCTTCCAGCACTTTTACATCCATACTCACCGGGCCACCGCGCATGACCGAACGATAGCCAACCCAATCGCCTTCACCAAAACAACCGTATAACTCGCCATTTTCCAGCACCACTTCGACCGCACCACTGCGGATCAAAAAGACGCGGGTATTACGTTCACCCACTTTCAGGATGTAATCCCCGGCAAAGGATCGCTGAACGTCCACGGCGGCGGCGATTTCATTCAGGCTCTCGGTTGGCAGTTCAGTCAAGGGCTGCTTGCCTGCCAGATAATCGCGTATTTCCAGTACTTTAATGTCCATTCAGTCATCCAACCTTCAAATTGCTAAGTTACTATCATAAAGCTTAACCAATTAGGTGATAACACTTCTTGACATCCGGCAAATTATTGCTGCCTCGCAGCGCAAGCGACTAGAACTTAACGGGGCAGGCGAATCATGACCTGTTCAGGCGAGATTTTATTCAGGCAATTCAAATGACCTAATGGACATTCGCGTTTGAAACAAGGACTGCATTCCAGATCAAGATAAATGATCTCAGAAGATGTACTCAGTGGGGGGGTGTAATTCGGGTCGGAAGAGCCATAAACTGCAATGACGGGCGTGTCTACAGCGGCGGCGACGTGCATTAGGCCAGAATCATTACTGACGACTTGCTCAGCCAATGACAACAGCACCATCACTTCCAGCAAGTTAGTTTTACCCGCTAAATCCCGACAAGCCGGAGAATTAACCATGGCAGCGATAGGCGCGGTAACAGCTAAATCTTTACTGGAACCAAGCAAAATGACTTGCCCGCCTTTGGCAATCCAGTATTTAGCCACTTCTGCATAATGCAGCGCGGGCCAACGTTTAGCTTCACCGTATTCAGCACCCGGACATAATGCCAGCAAAGCCTGATGCCCCGTCGGCAAGAACTTAGCCGCGACTTGTTGTCGCTGTTCAGCGGTTACCTGCAAATGCGGGGGCGTAATCGCAGGCGGTAAGGGCGCATTACGGGAAATCCCTAAGGCCACAAACCGTTGTACAGTCATAGTCAGAACAGATTTATTCAGCGAGCGAATATCCGTCAAGAACTTATAACGCATTTCGCCTTTATAGCCGGTACGCACTGGAATCTTTGCCCAATAAGGCACCAAAGCAGCTTTCAAGGAGCGGGGTAAAACAATCGCCCAATCATAGGCATTCGCGCGTAATTCGCGAGCAATGCGATAACGGGTTAACAGCGCTAACTGACCATGTTGCACAGGTAATTCAATAGCGGCTCGAACTTCCGGCATTGCGGCTAATAATGGCTTGCTCCACGCCGGAGCAAGCACATCAATTAGCATATCGGGGAACCGTTCCTTCAGCGCTTTAAATAGGCTTTGCGCCATGACCATATCGCCGACCCATGCGGGGCCGACTACTAGACAACGCTGAGGAATCAAAGCCATACGCGTTTAGTCCACCAAGCGGTAAAGCGTACCGCAATAAGGGCACCGACAGGTTTTATCAGCACTGTCCTCAATCGGTAAAAATACCCGTGGATGCGAACACCACAAGGCAGTCTGGTCGGTTGGGCAATGCAAAGGTAAATCTTTACGGCTAATAACGACCTCACGGGATTCGTTCAGGCGTTTATAATCAGCAACAGTCGGTGCAGTCATAGATCCTCCGATTAAACGTAAGTCAACCAATCTTGGTATTTTTCTGAACGCCCATGCACCACGTCTAAATACAACGCTTGCAGTTTTTGCGTAATCGGCCCACGCGTACCTTCCCCAATACTACGGCGATCCAGTTCACGAATCGGGGTCACTTCAGCGGCCGTACCGGTAAAGAAGGCTTCATCGGCTACATAAACTTCATCACGGGTAATGCGTTTTTCGCGCACTTCATAGCCTAGATCTTGAGCCAACTGGATAACGGTTTTACGAGTAATACCGTTTAAGGCTGCGGTCAGATCCGGGGTATAAATAATACCGTCTTTTATCAAGAAGAAGTTTTCAGCACTGCCTTCAGCGACATAACCGTCTACATCCAGTGTTAATGCTTCATCATAGCCATCGTCTAATGCTTCGCGCAGGGCTAGCATGGAATTCATATAGTTACCATTAGCTTTGGCTTTGCACATGGTAATATTGACATGATGGCGGGTAAAAGAAGAAGTTTTAATGCGGATGCCTTTTTCCATGTTTTCCGCACCCAGATAAGCGCCCCACGTCCACGCCGCCACCATCACATGCGTTTTCAGGTTATCGGCACGCAGACCCATGCCTTCAGAGCCATAAAAGCACATAGGACGAATATAGGCTGACTCCAGATTGTTTTCACGCACAGCCGCCCGTTGGGCATCATTGAGCTGTTCTTTGCTGAACGGCATCGGCATACGCATGATTTTAGCCGAATTGAATAGGCGGTCTGTGTGTTCCTGCAAACGGAAGATAGCTGTGCCTTGAGCGGTTTTATAGGCCCGTACACCTTCAAACACACCCATACCATAATGCAGCGTATGAGTCAGGACGTGCGTTTTGGCTTGACGCCAAGGAATCATTTCGCCGTCCAGCCAGATCAGGCCATCGCGGTCGGACATCGACATTGCTTATCTCCACATCTTCAAACATAAACGGCCAAGCATACACGTAGGGCAAATTTGTTGCCAGCCCACTGCCGTGAATGTATGCGCTAAGCAAGGAGGATTTAGCAATGGATTCAAGCGCAAAAACATCATACCAACTCAGATTTTATCCGGGTTGCGGCCTTGAAAAACCGTAAATTCCTGCACCGGACGCGCCCAGCCATAACCACGTGCTCCGGTGGTGACGCGGGCATTACGTTGAAAACCGGAAGCAGCCACAGTCGTCATAGACGCACGCTGTAAGGTGACACCACCGCCAGCCATTTGCAGGCGATTGTATTCAGACATAATGCGTACGACGTAATTCTGGGTTTCTCGATACGGCGGTATGCCATTGTATTTGCGCACCGCACCGGGGCCTGCATTGTAAGCAGCTAGTGCCAACTGCTTATCACCATTGAATTCACGCAGCATTTGTGAGAGATATTTGACCCCACCTTGAATATTCTGGTGTGGGTCCCAAGCGTCCCCTACGCCCATTAAATTAGCTGTACCGGGCATTAGCTGCATCAGGCCAATCGCTCCGGCACTGGATACCGCTCGGCTATTAAAACAGGATTCCTGTTTCATAACCGCACGTACTAGATTTTCTTCCACACCATAACGTTGCGCAAAGGTACGAATAGAATCAAGATGAGGAGTAACACGTTGCTCCAGCTGTGCCAGGCTTTGGCCCCCACAGTGGCGGGTAGGAATGCCGCTAGTGCTAACCGGTAAATTGCCCGCTGCATAGGTACGTGTAGGGTTAACCTCTATAGGTGCCGCTTTCTTTTGCGGCTGTGGGGCTCCATAACGAGCAACCAGTTTGTACTTGTTACCACTTTTCGGGGTATTGGTTAACCAGCGGGTGCCATCTTTGTCCACATAGGTATAAATGGCTGCCTGCGATGATTGACTATAAAGGGCAGCTCCAGCGCCACATACCATGGATAAGGCAACCAGACGCTTGGCATAAGGTGACTTGTCTGAATTCTGCATAATTATCACTTTTTATTTTTATCGATGACCAATTACATGGACATGCGCGCGCAACCTGAATTTTTTTGACACTCTTGTTGTTACGATTGCTTGCAGCAATAGTGCTTAGTTCACCTAGACAAGTCCAGCCACGACAGATGAGCGGTGACGTTGATTTCTGGAATTTTTCTTCTACACTTAGGGCTGGGATTTGCGAGCTAGTAGGATGATTACTAGTTTAGCGGGAGTTCATAGGGACTGTGATACCGCGACTGAGTTCACGTACCCCGTACGTGAACTCTTTTAGCCAAATTAGATTAGCTGATTCAATGCAATAAACGTGGGTTAGCCAAACGAAACGGTGAAATTTCAGCATCAAATCTCTCCCCATCATCAGCCAGCATTTGATAGGTGCCATGCATAACCCCAACCGGGGTATCTAAAATCGTGCCGCTGGTATAACGGAAACCTTCACCCGGTTGTAAATGCGGTTGCTCGCCAATCACGCCTTCACCGCGTACTTCCTGGGTACGACCCTCAGCATCGGAAATAATCCAGTGACGCGTTAACAGCTTGGCAGGAACAGAGCCCTGATTCACGATGGTAACCGTATAAGCAAATACATAACGTCCTTGTTCCGGGTCAGATTCCTTCTCTATATATTGGCTTTCTACAGAAACCTGAATATTGTAACGCTCACTATTCATCTCGCTACCTCTTTAGCATTGTGAATACTAAACATACAGTAGACATGGCCTTAACCACAATAAAAGCAGACCAATGTCTAAGGTTGTTCACAAGACCACCAGATTATCCCGGTGGATCAATTCAGGTGCATCCACATAGCCTAATACTTGTTCAATGGATTTACTGGGTTGACGCTTAATACGCTCGGCTTCTTCACTGGAATAATTCACCAACCCTTTAGCGATCAATTTGCCGTCTTCACTGACGCAACTAACCACTTCACCCCGGTCGAATATACCTTCCACGCGCGTTACACCCACCGGCAATAAGCTTTTACCGGTCTTGAGAATGGCATCGGCCGCACCATTATCCAGCCACAAAGTACCTTTGGAAGCCAGTTGACCAGCAATCCATTGTTTACGGGCTGCTAATGGCGCGGTATCCGGTAATAGCAAAGTGCCCAGCAATTCGCCCTGACGCAGGCGTTGCAATACCTGCGGTTCACGCCCGGAGGCAATCAAGGTAGCGCAGCCGGAACGAGAAGCGCGTTGTGCAGCTAATACCTTGGTACGCATACCGCCACTGCCAATCAATGTCCCCGCACCACCAGCAAACTCCACATAATCGGGATTATTTGCCTGACCTTCATGGATTAAGGTGGCATCCGGGAATTTACGTGGATCTTTGTCATACAAGCCTTGCTGATCCGTCAGGATAACCAGCACATCCGCCTCGACCAGATTCGCCACCATGGCACCGAGGGTATCATTATCACCAAGGCGAATTTCCTCAAATGCCACTGTGTCATTTTCATTAATGACTGGAATGACTTTCAGATCAATCAAGGTTGTTAGGGTACTTCTCGCATTCAGATAACGGCGACGGTCAGAAAGATCATCATGCGTCAATAATACCTGTGCGGTATGAAAACCGTGCTGCTGGAATACCATTTCATAGGCGTGAATCAGACTCATCTGCCCAATCGCGGCAGCGGCTTGCTTTTCGAACAAGGCTTTAGGCTTGGTTTTCCAGCCCATACGGCTCATGCCTTCGGCTACAGCACCGGATGAAACCAACACAATTTCCACACCGGTTTTATGCAGCTCAGCCATTTGCGCTGCCCAATCGGCTAGGGCTACGCGATCTAGTCCCTGTCCGTCACGGGTTAATAGGGCACTACCAATTTTGACCACCCAGCGTTGGGTCTTCGAGATGAACTTAGCTCTGTTGTTGTGCATGTTCGTCCAGATATTGCATGATTTGGAAACACAGGTCTTGTGTACCTTCACTGGTGGCCGCCGAAATACGGAATACCCTACCCTGCCAACCTAATTCGTCGACAATTTCCTGACAGCGAGTTTCGCGTTGTTCCGGTGGCAAAACATCAATCTTATTCAACACCAACCAACGCGGGTATTTAGCCAGTTCATCACTGTACTTTTCCAGCTCAGCTTCAATAGTACGCACGGCACGCACGGGCTCATTCTCTTCAGCCATAGGTGCTACATCAACCACGTGTAGCAATAAACTGGTACGGGATAAATGCCGTAAGAACTGGATACCTAAGCCAGCCCCTTCTGCTGCACCTTCAATCAGCCCCGGAATATCCGCCATGACAAAGCTTTGCAGCGCACCTACTCTAACCACGCCCAGATTCGGGTATAAAGTGGTAAAGGGATAATCAGCAATCTTAGGCCGCGCTGCGGAAACTGCACTAATCAAAGTCGACTTACCTGCATTAGGCAAACCCAGCAAACCCACATCCGCCAGTAATTTCAGTTCCATCCGCAAGGTACGCAACTCGCCTGGTGTCCCCGGTTTGGATTGGCGCGGGGCACGATTGGTCGAACTTTTGTAGCGTAAATTGCCTAAACCGTGCCAACCCCCTTTGGCGACCAGCAGTTTCTGCTCCGGTTCGGTCAAATCACCAATCAGCTCACCGGTTTCATCATCGTAAACCACCGTACCAACCGGCACGCTAATTTCCTTATCATCACCACGCTTGCCGGTCATTTGGTTACCCATACCGTTTTCACCACGCTGCGCCTCGTAATAACGCTCATGACGAAAATCGACCAAGGTATTCAGATTGCGCTCGGCGACTAGATAGACATCACCGCCATCGCCACCATCACCACCGTTTGGGCCACCAAACTCAATATACTTTTCGCGGCGAAAACTAACACAACCATTGCCGCCATCACCCGCCTTCACGCGGATAGTTACTTCATCAACAAACTTCATAATGTGTGCCTATATATGCAAAAAGCCCCGACAGGCGGGGCTTTGAGCAATTCGCTTGTAGAGAATTCAGGGCTTAAGCTTGGACAGCTTCAACCGGTTGAATACTTACATAAGTGCGGTTATTAACGCCTTTTTGTTGGAATACTACTTTACCATCTGCTTTAGCAAACAGGGTATAGTCCTTGCCAACACCAACGTTTTCACCAGCATGGTAACGAGTACCGCGCTGACGAACCAGAATATTACCAGCCAAAACAAATTGGCCACCGAAGCGTTTCACACCCAGTCGTTTGGATTCTGAATCGCGTCCGTTGCGGGTACTACCGCCTGCCTTCTTGTGTGCCATGTCTGAATCCTCTTACGCTGCTGTGATGCCAGTGATTTCGATCTGTGTCAGGTACTGACGATGGCCAGTACATTTCTGATGGTGCTTACGGCGGCGGAATTTCATGATCCGCACTTTTTCGCCGCGAGTCTGGGCTTTAACGGTTGCAGTCACTTTGCTGCCTGCAACGTAAGGTGCGCCGATTTGCACGGAATCAC
>CAZCJE010000058.1:0-20458 GCA_964498805.1 uncultured Thiothrix sp. | reverse complement strand
TTGATCCTAACAGAGGTCTTACAAGGTTTTCGGGCAGATGCTGATTATCAGCAAGCTAAAACGCTCTTACTTACACTGGAACAGCTTCCTATGCTCGACAACACTATTGCCCTCAAAAGTGCTGATAACTTCCGCAGCTTACGTAAACGCGGCATCACTGTACGTAAAACTATCGATGTTTTAATTGCGACATTTTGTATTGAACGCAATTTGCCTTTATTGTTTGCAGATAAAGATTTTGAGCCATTTTGCCAGTATTTAAGCTTAAAGAATGCACTGCCACAGCATTAGTTCCACAGTGGTAACAGGTTAGGTTCTCAATGCTATGCAATTGTGATCTTTACGTGAAAATGAAACAATAGCGAACGGCGGTATAACCCTCTCACCTTTTAATTAACTGGCAAGGAAACTATCCTGATGAACCTGAATGAAATGGCTAGCAAGCAAATCAACACTTACGCGCAAAAAATTATAACTGGCGGGGATAAAGCGGACGAAGTTGCTTTGGGCAAAATTAACTTCTATGCGGTTCTGCGTCGTGTCGCTAATAACCAAGCGACTCTTCAGGATTTAGGCATGTTGGATGCTATTAACGATACGTTACAAACCTTGGGACTTATCGAAGAAGGCAAACACCTGACTAAATTATTGCAAGCTAAATAATGCTTTTTTAAGGTCAAGGCTTGTCTCGGGTACTGGTATTCAAACTCAGTACCCACTGCAATGGCGTCAAAGACTATCAAAAATATCAAACTGTTAGCTGTTTAGCTATTTCCAAAACACGTCCATACTGTTTTGCCATACTTGCGGTAATAATGTTTCCAAGGGAATGTCTTTAACCGCAGCGACTTGTTCAGCAATAAACGGTAAATATTTAGGTTCGTTTTTATGCCCACGATACGGCACTGGGGTTAAATAAGGCGAATCGGTTTCAAACAAGATTTTATCTGGCGGTGTTAAGGCAATAATCTCGCGCACATTATCAGCTGGTTTAAAGGTACTAATGCCATTAAAGCCTAAACAAAAGCCTTCACTTAAACAATATTCAGCTAAGGCTTTACCAGAGGTAAAACTGTGAATTACGCCGCGTTTTTTTAGCTGACTGCTAAAATTTTGCAAAATCGCTTGGGTGTCTTCATCCGCTTCACGCGTATGCACTACAATCGGCATATCCAGATCAACCGCAATTTGTAGCTGATTTTCAAACGCCGCACGCTGTTTAAGCCGATCTGAATAATCATAGTGATAATCCAAACCGATTTCGCCAATGGCGAGAATTTTCGGGTGCATAGCATTAGCGCGAATCTGAGCTTCCACGTCGGCGGTATAGTCATTGGCATCATGCGGATGAATGCCTTGCGTGCCCCAAACTTGCGGGTACTCATCCACTAGCGCCATGACCTTAGCCAGATTATCCGGCGACACGCCAATGGTGATAATACGTTCGACATTAACCGCTTCTGCCATTTGCAATACCGCTTGCAAAGCCTCGCCTTCCAGATAATCCAGATGGCAGTGGGTTTCAATTAGCGGGTGATTAAACACGGGAATAGCGCGTTTTTTAGACATGACTAAGACTTTATTGCTAAATGGGTTAAGAATTGTCGGCACTCATGCTCGCTAATGCAAGTTCTACTCTGGTGGCTCGGTTCTTTACACAGGTTTACGCCATACACTCACAGCAAAATCCACACTTAATTCAAGCTTTTGTAATTGCTGGCAATAGTGCTGTTTTTCAGCACTGGCTGACCAGTAATAGGGCGTCATACTTAAAAGTGCCGCAATGCTAGCCGGGTCAGGCAAGCTAATCCGATACTGTACCTGGAGCGGCGGATAAGCTTGCAAACCGTCTATGGGTGGCAACTCCTCAACCGTATGCGGTTTGGGGTCATCGTAAATCAGCTGGCGCAATTCAAACAAATGTTGCGGCCCCGGATACGCCCAGATATACACCCCACCCGCTTTCAGTACCCGTGCCATTTCGCTATCAGCAGCGGGGGCAAACACCCGTACCAGCGCATCGATTGAGGCATCCGCTACGGGTAACTCAAAGCTAGAAGCGACTGCAAAATGCAACTGCGGATACTGTTTGGCCGCCATACGCATGGCAGTACGGGAAATATCCGTGCCTTGATAGCCATGTTGTGCCCCTAATTGCTCGGCGAGTTTGCCTAGGTAATAACCCTCGCCACAACCTGCATCCAGCACACTTAGCACTTGCGCAGAATCGGGTAGATGCGTGCGAATCGTGTTAGCAATCGCTTCAGCTAAAGGCGCATAAAAGCCTTGTTGCAGAAAATGACGACGGCTGTCGAGCATATCCTTATTATCACCGGGGTCAGCTGAATGCTTGCGGTTAAGGCGCAACAAATTCACATAGCCTTCCTTAGCACGATCAAAACTGTGGCGATTGCTGCAGATATAACTGCGCTCCACCAACGTAAGCGGTTGCTGGCACAACGGGCACTGCCAAAAACTGAATTGCATATTGAAATCACCTGAAATCGGGGAGTGCTAATTATACCCCTTGTTAGGGGTGATGACGGTCATACATTGGGTGCTTTAGTGGCAATTGGTGCGCGTGTCTATACTGGCTGTCAGCATCTCAACGGAGCATTGGCTTATGTCACGCTGGTTCATTATGGCCGGAACTGTTCTCATCCTAACCGGCATTATCTGGCACTTCGCCCCGTGGCTGTTAAATTGGTTTGGCAAATTACCGGGCGATATTCGCATTGAAGGTGAACATACCAGAATTTTTATCCCCATTACCTCCATGCTGATTGTCAGCATTATACTAAGCATCATCTTCAACTTGTTTAATCGTTGATATGAATGAAAAAGGTCTGGCTGATTTGCGTTATGCCAAAAGCTTACTGGAAAATCCCGGTTTGATTGCGCGCCTTTCCAATGTGGTAGGCACACCCATTGAGAAAGCCTTAGCGGTATTACCCGAAAAGGCTAGCGAGATTATCCATAACGCTACCCGCAAAGCTTTGGAAACAGCCTTAGAAATGGCCATTAATACCTTGGAAGATAAGCGCCAACCGGCTACTAATTGGCTACATAAAACCTTTGCGTGCTTATCCGGCGCAGCAGGTGGTGCCTTTGGTTTGCCTGCTTTAGCGGTGGAATTGCCGGTTTCTACCGCCATTATCCTGCGCTCGATTGCCGATATTGCCCGTAGCGAAGGCGAAAATATTAAATATCCGGCCACACGTTTGGCGTGTTTGGAAGTGTTTGCCCTTGGTGGCAAACTTGACAGCGATAATGCCGCCGAATCTGGCTATTTTGCGGTGCGGGCCGCCTTGGCCAAAGCGATCACGGAGGCCACCCAATACATAACCGGGCGTGAAATTATTCAGGAAAGTGCACCACCCTTAGTGCGCGTTGTCACCCAAATCGCCACCCGTTTTGGCATCCCCGTAACCGAAAAAGCTATGGCGCAATCTTTACCAGTGGTTGGTGCCGCCGGGGGCGCTTTGCTTAATACCTTGTTTGTTGACCATTTTCAGAATATGAGCCGCGGGCATTTTATTGTGCGGCGATTGGAACGGATTTATGGCCCTGAAGTGGTTAAAAGTGCGTATTTACAGCTAGTTTGAAACATTTTGCGTTAGTATGTGCGTTTTGTTTTGAACTTATCCTTTGGTGTCAATATGACTGAATTTGTCAAACCTCCTAAATCCTTGTTACGACAAGTTGGCAAAGCCATTGCCGAGTATGATTTGATCCGTGAAGGTGACCGCATTCTGCTTGGGTTATCCGGTGGTAAAGATTCACTGTCATTGCTGCATATTCTCAACCATTTCCAGCGACATGCACCGATCAAGTTTGAATTTGCCGCCGTCACTATTGACCCGCAATCGGGAACCTTTGACCCATCACCCATGATTCCTTACCTGCAAGCATTGGGTATTACCTACTACTACGTGCGTGAACCGATTTTAAAACTGGCTGAAACCCACATGGACAATGATTCCTATTGTGCGTTTTGTTCGCGTATGAAACGCGGTTTGATGTATCGCACCGCACGCGAGCATGGCTATAACGTGTTGGCATTAGCGCAGCATTTGGATGATTTGGCGGAAAGTTTTCTCATGTCGGCTTTTCATGGCGGCAAGCTCAAAACCATGAAAGCGCATTACCGTATTGATGCAGGGGATCTGCGGGTGATTCGCCCATTGGTGTCTACACGTGAACGCCAAACCGCTGATTTTGCCAAAGCAGCTGAATTACCAGTGATTGTAGAAAATTGCCCGATGTGTTTTGACATGCCCACACAGCGTCAACATATGAAAGAACTTTTAGCCAGTGAAGAGCAGCAAAACAATACCTTATTTAAAAGTTTGCTGACTGCTATGCAGCCTTTGATCCGCACAGGCCTAGAGGATACCCGAGCTTAATTGTCGACACTTTCAGGTTTTTTCTACCGGCTAGCTGGACAGTGGCGGCATATTGTATAAAGATATGAGCCAACAATAATCTTGCATCACACAAAGCACCACATATTTGTAGATAGAGAGAGTTACGACTAGATGAGGAGTCTATAATAATGTCCGATATCAAAACCTACCCTGTGCCTACCGAATTTGCTGCTCAAGCCAATGTCAATGCTGAACAATACGCTGCTATGTATGCTAGTTCCGTTGAAGATCCTGAAGGCTTCTGGGCAGAACAGGCTGAAAAATATCTGACCTGGTCTAAAAAGTGGGATAAGGTTCTGGACTGGAGCTTTGGGGCTGACGATCTGCACATCAACTGGTTTTTGGGAGGACAGTTGAATGTGTCTTATAACTGTTTGGATCGTCATTTGGAAACTCGTGGTGACCAAGTAGCAATTATCTGGGAAGGTGATAGCCCTAACGAAGATCGTAAAATCACCTACCGCGAACTGCACGCTGAAGTTTCCAAATTCGCTAACGTCCTGAAAGATCGTGGTGTTAAAAAGGGTGACCGCGTTTCCATCTACATGCCAATGATTCCAGAAGCTGCTGTGGCTATGCTGGCTTGTGCACGTATTGGTGCTGTCCACTCTATCGTTTTCGGTGGTTTCTCCCCAGATGCACTGCGTGATCGTATCGTTGACGCTGAATGCGGCGTGGTTATTACCTCTGACCAATCCATGCGTGGTGGTAAAAAAGTTCCACTGAAAACCAACGCTGACAAAGCCATTGAGCAATCACCTGGCGTTCACACTTGCGTAGTTGTTAAGCGCGGTGGCGATCCAGTGAAATGGACTGAAGGCCGTGACATTTGGTATCACGAAGCAGTCGAAGCGGCTGATCCTGTTTGTGAACCTGAAGCGATGGACGCGGATGATCCACTGTTCATCCTCTACACTTCCGGTTCTACTGGTAAACCAAAAGGTGCTCTGCACTGCAATGGCGGTTACCTGCTGCAAGCAGCTATGACCCACAAAACCGTATTCGACTACAAAGATGGTGAAGTTTACTGGTGTACGGCTGACGTAGGTTGGGTAACAGGTCACTCCTACATCGTTTATGGCCCACTGGCTAACGGCGCTACCTCCCTGATGTTCGAAGGTATCCCAACTTATCCGGATGCTGGTCGTTTCTGGGATGTGTGCGACAAGCACAATGTTTCCATCTTCTATACCGCACCAACCGCTATTCGTATGTTGATGGGTATGGGTGAAGATTTCGTTAACCGCGCCAAACTGAGCAGCCTGCGTTTGCTCGGTACGGTAGGTGAACCTATCAACCCAGAAGCTTGGGAATGGTATAACCGTGTTGTTGGCCGTAACCATTGCCCAATCGTTGACACTTGGTGGCAGACTGAAACCGGCGCACACATGCTGACTCCACTGCCAGGTGCCACTGCACTGAAACCGGGTTCTGCAACCACTCCATTCTTCGGCGTACAACCTGTATTGCTGGACGAAAAAGGCAACGAAATCGAAGAAAGCCCAGCCGAAGGTATTCTGTGCATCAAGTTCCCATGGCCTTCCATGATGCGTACCGTTTACGGCGACCACAAGCGTTTCTTTGAAACCTATTTTGCTATGTATCCAGGCTACTACTTCACTGGTGACGGTGCTCGCCGTGATGAAGATGGTTACTACTGGATTACAGGTCGTGTGGACGACGTTCTGAACGTTTCCGGTCACCGTCTGGGTACGGCGGAAATCGAATCCGCACTGGTACTGCATCCGAAAGTTGCTGAAGCAGCGGTGGTTGGTTATCCACATGAACTGACTGGTCAAGGTATTTACGCTTACGTTACCCTGATGGTTGGTGAAGAAGGTTCCGATGCCCTGAAAAACGAACTGGTTAATCTGGTTCGTAAAGAAATCGGTCCTATCGCTAAGATCAACCTGCTGCAATTTGCACCGAGCCTGCCAAAAACGCGCTCCGGTAAAATTATGCGTCGTATTCTGCGTAAGATCGCGGCTAACGAACTGGATGGTCTGGGTGATACTTCCACTCTGGCGGATCCAAGCGTTGTTGATAATCTGATCGACTATCGCGAGAACAAATAAGACGTTTAACGTCCATTCGTTCACAACAAAAGGGGTAGAGATTCTACCCCTTTTGTTTTTAAGCTCACGGCTAAATACTCTTAAGTGCCTATTTCCCCCTCAACTAAAACGCCGTAATGGATTTATTTCAAGCCAAAGGGGCAGTCAATAAAACCTCTTAGAACCCGTCGTATTGGCTTGCGTGAAGCATGAAAATCCGGCTTACTTAGCACTCTGATAATAAAAGATACTGTGCATGACCACGTTACCTACCAGTTTAAATACTTATTCTTTAAATGTTCGTGCCTTATTAGTCGGTAGTCGCATTGATACCAAACCGTTTCGTGCCGATGAAATTGTGGCGATTAATCCTCTGACATTAGCCGTGCCAGGGGGTGGCTATGCCATCCTGTTCCGTTACGGCATGGTGGTATTTTTTGGCATGACCAAAGAGCAGGAAGCCGAATTTTTGCAACGGTTATTACCATTAACCACTGAACCGCGTACTTGGCCTGAAGATGAAAAACTGGAGCTGCGTTTAGATAGCACTGCGCGTGAAGGTATGGATGCTAGCGGCTGTTTATGGTTACAGGATGCCTCGATTCATCGTCTGCAATTGGTCGCAGAAATGCTCGCTCGTAGCGAAGTACTTTCCGATGATGAAGCACGTGTAGCCAAAACCTTTGAACAGATTGAACCTTTAGCTAAGAATCTAGGTAAAGGTCGCGGGCGGCGACGCATGCCAGAATTACTGGATTACATCGGTGAATCTCTGTTAAGCCAGCAACGTGCAGTAGGACGTGCAGAAGTGGCTGATAAACCAGATTTACTGTGGGAACGTCCAGAACTGGAAGGTTTATATCTGCAACTGGAAGATGAATTCGAATTACGCGACCGTCATTTAGCCTTAGAGCGTAAATTGCAGGTTATTTCCAATACCGCTGAAACCTTGCTGGATCTGCTGCAAACCCAACGTAGTCACCGTGTCGAGTGGTATATTGTCATTTTGATTGTGGTGGAAATTTTGCTGACCTTGTATGAGTTGTTTGTTCGTAGCCATTAGGCTGACTGGTTGGGAGAGCTTTGTTCATATCGGCATGCGCTTCCAGATATTGACCGGGGGTGGGGCCAAACAGCTGTGCCATTAAAGCATTGGAGGTAGCCGCTACCGATTCGCGACTAAGGCTGCGGGGTGCCATTAACACATTTTGTACAAACTCAGCATTGACGAACAGAATATCCGCTGGCTTAGGGGCAAACGCGCTATGGCGGGTAATGCGGGCAATACGCCCAAGATTTAGGCCACGACCATCTTCCAGAATTAGCATATGCGGACACAACTGTCGGTAGGGGTCCGGACGTGGAAAATCCACTATCGCTAACAGGGTCACTGGCTGATCGGTAAATTTTACGCCAGCATTAATCTCTGTCGAATTAATTTCAACCACATATAAAGGCTGTCCTACGGCTATGCGTAATTGTTCAACATACTGATAATACGCCGGTGACGGCCATAAGTGTTGCGCATCAATCGTCATGATTTGGTACTTTATAGTTCAATTCACAGAAAGCTTGTCATGATAGGATAAGCCTTTTCCTGCACCTTGCTAATGAATCACTTATCGCTATCACAAGGGCTTACGTTATGACACAAGATATACGGCTTGAGCAATTAACCCAATGGGTTCGCAGTCTTCCTGACTGGGAACAGGCTATTCTGGAGCCTGCATCAGCAGATGCCAGCTTCCGGCGCTATTTTCGGGCGCATTCTCCAGAAGGCACTGCCATTTGTATGGATGCTCCGCCGGATAAAGAAGATGTCATGACTTTTGTCGACATTACCCGTCGACTACGCGATGTCAATGTGTATGCTCCGCAGTTGTTGGCACAAAACCTGCTTGATGGTTTTTTACTGCTGGAAGATTTGGGCAGCATACCTTACTTAGACCGTCTGAATATGGAAACGGTCAAAGATTTGTATGCCGATGCGCTTGATGCACTTTTGTTTATGCAACAGGCTGATACCGAAGGGCTTCCCCCTTACGACCAACACCGTCTGCGCCAAGAAATGGAACTGATGCCCGAATGGTTCCTGAAAACCCATTTAGGTATGCGTGAACAAGAAATTCCATATGAATTGATTCATCACACCTTTAATGCCTTAACCGAATCGGCACTTGCCCAACCCGTGGCTTTCGTACATCGCGATTATCATGCCCGTAATTTGATGTATCGAACTGAAAAAAATCCCGGCGTGATTGATTATCAGGATGCAGTGCTTGGGCCTTTTACCTATGACTTAGTATCATTGCTGCGCGACTGTTACATTATTTGGCCTCACAGCCAAGTGGAATGGTGGGTAGATATCTATCGCAAAGAAGCCATTTCTATTGGCATTCTCCCTCCCGTTGATCAACACACCTTCATGCAGTGGTTTGACCTAATGGGTCTGCAACGCCATATCAAGGTTTTGGGTATTTTTGCCCGTCTCAATCACCGCGATGGCAAACCCGGCTACCTAAAAGATTTACCACGCGTACTCAGTTATGTGCTGGATATTGGCTTGCGTCATCCGGAAACGCATGATTTGGTGCAATGGATGCAAAGCGTGGGTATTCCCCAACAAATTGGTATTGTCACCATTCCCGCCTAAGGTTTAACCATGAAAGCGATGATTCTTGCCGCCGGTCACGGCACCCGTATGCGCCCATTGACTGACCATACGCCTAAGCCGTTACTCATGGCCGGTGGTAAACCTTTGATTGTTTGGCATATTGAAAAATTGGCACAAGCGGGTTTCACCGACATTGTCATTAATCTGGCATGGCTAGGCTGGCAAATTCCGGGAGCTTTAGGCGATGGTTCACGCTGGTCGGTGCGTCTGCATTATTCCGACGAGCAACATGAAGGCGCATTGGAAACCGCCGGAGGAATAGTCAAAGCGTTACCTTTACTGGGTAGCGAAGCATTTTTGGTGGTAAATGGCGATGTCTGGTGTGATTACCCTTGTTTACCATACCCACTGGCTGAGCATGATCTAGCGCATTTGGTATTAGTCAATAATCCTGCTCATCATCCTACTGGGGATTTTGCCTTACAACACGGGCGGGTTAGTAGCGATGGTGAACCGCGTTATACTTTTAGTGGCATTGGTTACTATCGCCCTGAACTGTTTGCTGCTCTAACCTATGGTAAAAATCCACTAGCACCGCTACTACGTACCGCCATGCAGCAAGGTCATGTCAGTGGAGAGTGGTTTGGGGGCGACTGGCGCGATATTGGCACACCAGAACGCCTTGCCACTTTGGATCACGATCTTAAGCAACGTCAATCCGCCAGCGCCACTGACTGAATAAGGTGTTGACTTTCATTGGTACTCGTAAGCGTCAATAACGGCGGTCTGGCGGCACGTAAAGCCAATGGTTGCAAGCCATACCGCTTATTTTCTTGAAAAGCTACCACCGTCGCAGCTGAAGTAGGTTTACACAAACGCGCTGACATAGCGTAGGTCATAACCGCCGGTAGCAGCGAAGCCGGGAAACTAGCGCCTGCCAATACGGCAATATTATTCGCACTCACCCCCAATTTAAGCCGACAGACTTGCGGTTGGATTTGCGGAAATGCTGTCGTCGCTACTGATGAAATTAAAGCCGCGGCCATAGGTGTGGCCAACGAGCTATCCCCAAGTAAGGGATTCAATTCTGTTGCTCCCTGCTGTAAAGCGATTTGCGTAGTAATGCTGTCCAGTGCAATTGCTGCCTGTGTGGTACTACAAGCGCTTACACTGGTAAAAAGTAACCCTGCTATCCCCATTTGCATGGCCGCCTTAAGATTTTGATAAACAATGGATGGATTAAAGTGCATAGCTAAGCCCCGCTATTCATTATATGCCCATAAATAGATTAAATTTTATTCAAGTGAGCATACTGAATGGCTAGCAATTAAGCTAATCACATATTCTTTGATTATTTTTATTTATTAAGGATACATAAAAAAAGGGAGATTATACCTCCCTTTTCATTATCGTATTAAATCAGCTCAGATCATCAGGTTGGATGCACGTACTCGCGTGGATCGTCGCGATAACCGCCTTCAACCCCTTTAACTACTACAGATACAGCGTCATGCGCATGCAGGCTTTCCATATGATTGACTCGTACCCAAAAGTCACGAATAGAAATATCTTCATTCAAGGCATTTTTCAAACGACGCGCTGCATCTTCGCAGAACATCAGATTAGCTGCATTCAAACGAGCGAATTCTTGCTCATCTTCCCGTTTAACCGTTGCCTGCACCGGGGTTTGCAGAGCATTTTCTACGCGGTCAATCAAGCTGGTAATTGGCAATAGACGCATTTTTTCCGACAGTTTTACCTTTACTTGGGCAATACTGCGTTGGCTGTGGGGGGTAGCGCGGATACCTTGGGTAGTACCTAACCACTCATAGACTGCTTGCGCATCTACACTCGCGGCGTCAGAACCAAATGTTTCGCGGAAACCTTCCTGAATCAATTGTCTTGCCAGCGCTGCCGAACACGGGCAAGTAGAAGAATAAGGAACTTCTACACTCATTTCCGTGTCGATCTGCCCTTTACGCAGGGTTGCAGCAATCTTGACCGGATAGTTTTTCCAGCCACTGTTATCACTTAATAACGAGTTACGCCGCTCAAAATAATCAAAGCGACATTCCAGATAAGCCGCATCACTCAGACCTTGGTGGGAATCCACAAACTGGTTAATGGTTTGACGTAAGACCTCAGGGGTGAGATCGTGCATAGCCAACATATTATCCAATGCCACATAAAGACGCGACATATGAATACCTTTGCTGTTGGGATCAACCAGGTTTACGTAAGCCTGCACCCGCGCCAGCATCTGTATTCTATCACCCTTAGGGTTTTGAACAAAAACGGGTAACTCAATCTGGCTCATACCCACCCAGTTGAGTGTGCCTTTCGGGCCCGTATGGGGCTGCTTGGCAATATCTGGCATCACCGTACAAGGCAGTTCTTTGCAGGCGGTACTTGAAAGCATGTAATACTCCTCATAATCAAGGCACTATTTTATATGAGGGCACAGTAACAAATCTGCAAGGGCGGGTACAAATTTACCTGTTATAAAGCATCCTTTATCCGCCAATCAACCAAGCCTCTTGTTCAGCACAAATTTTAAAGGGCTTTACGCTGAACCTGAAAATAACCCAGCAGGAAATGATAAAGCGGCCAAATCAACAGGCTACTTAACAAAGATGCCCAATACATCCAGCCACTATTAATGTCACTGGTAACACGCAAAATCCACAGATTCACCAACATATAAAGACCGAGAATCGCAAACAATAGGGCAAACTGTTGCAAAAACGATTCAGCGGTCATGCGTAAGCCTAGACGAACGGAGAAATACGTTACCAGTACATAACCGAGCGCATGTTGACCTAGAATTGAGCCATACAGCGTATCAATCAATAGACCAACGATAAAAGCCACTACCAAACTGAGGCGATCCCGAATAATCAGCGCCCAATGTACTAAGGTTAAAGCGATCCATTCAGGACGCCAAAAGGCAATATCGTCCCGCAAGGGAATGATGGTCAAAATAATGGCAATTACCAATGTCACTAGGACTGCGCCCGGAAAGCGTGGATCTCTAATCGGCATTGGTTTTTTTCCCTTGCACAGTGTTCTGGTTAGATTCGTTGGTTTTTTCGGTAGTTTTCTCTGTGATTTTCTCGGTGGTTTTACTAGCAACTGTCTTGTGCGCAGGACTTGAAGGAATATCGCTAGGCTTGGCAGGTACTGTTACCTTGCTAACCGCACCCGGCTTTTTCCACACTAATAATACCTCACGAACAGCGTCATAATTCACCAAAGGAATAGCCTTGACCGTTGCAACCGCCTCACCTTCCTTAGAATCACCCTGTTTCATAATAACCTTGGCCACCGGAAAATCAGGCGGAAACAGCCCACCTAGGCCCGAAGAAACATAAATATCGCCATCCTGTACTTCGCTAGTAGCTGTCAGGTTTTTGATTTCCAAAGCCATACCGCGCCCTAAGCCATTAGCCAGACCGCGTTCACCGGTACGCTGATTTCGTACTGGAATGGAATGTCCCCGATCTACCAATTGCATAACCGTGGAACTAAAAGGGGTCACAGCGGTAATCTGACCATAGATGTAATTGCCTGCCAGCACCACTTGGCCTTCATGTACACCATCCCGGCTACCTTTATTTAAAATTACTAAGCCACGAATACGATCATTAGCGGCTTCCACCGTTTCTGCCATGGAAAAGCTATAATCTTCGTGTGGTACACCATTGAGTAAACCGCGTAAACGCTCGTTTTCCTGCCGCAAGGAATCCATATCCTGCTGTTGAGCAGCATATAATTGCACCTGCTGATTTAGCACACGATTGTCATTGGATAGCAGCACTTGCTTAGTGACAAAACTGGAAGCGTGTTTATAAACACTTTGAGGAAAATCCACAGCTTTAAGCAACGGGTAAACCATCATCGTCGCAACGGTACGAATCGGTTGCAAGGCTTGCGGATTACGGTTGTCCACGGCCATGAGTGTCAGTGCTAAAAGCACAAACACCATGAACCGGAATGAGAACCCCGGCGTAGAATGGTAGTTGATATCGTTAATGGCCGTGTCTCCGATGCTTGTTTTTACTGTTTTAATTTAGTCTGTCGCCAGGAAGTTAACACCTTCTTCTTCCATGATTTCCAGAATTTTACCGCCACCACGCGCCACACAAGTCAGTGGGTCATCAGCAATCACGACAGGAATTCCGGTTTCTTCCATCAACAGGCGATCAAAATCACGCAATAAAGCCCCACCACCTGTCAGAACAATACCACGGTCAGCTACGTCAGCAGCTAATTCAGGCGGTGTTTGTTCTAACGCTGTTTTTACTGCACTAACAATACCAAACAATGGTTCTTGCAAGGCTTCAAGGATTTCATTACTGGTCAAAGTAAAGCTACGCGGAACACCTTCCGACAAATTACGCCCTTTGACTTCAATTTCCAGCAATTCTTTACCTGGATAGGCCGAACCAATCTCAAACTTAATACGTTCTGCAGTGGCCTCACCAATCAGCATGCCATAGTTACGACGTACATAGCTGATGATGGCATCATCCAAACGGTCACCCCCAATACGTACGGAAGCAGAGTAAACAATACCGCGCAGTGACATAATAGCGACTTCTGAAGTACCGCCACCAATATCCAAGACCATGGAGCCTACCGCTTCATCGACTGGAATGCCGGCACCAATCGCAGCTGCCATAGGTTCTTCAATTAGGTATACCTTACGTGCACCTGCACCAAGGGCCGAGTCTTTAATAGCACGACGTTCAACCTGGGTAGCACCGCACGGTACACAGATCACCACTCGCGGACTAGGACGCAAAATACGTCCAGCATCCACCTTGCGAATGAAGTGTTGCAGCATCTTTTCCGTATAGGTGAAATCGGCAATCACACCATCTTTCATGGGGCGGATAGCAGTAATGTTTTCCGGGGTACGGCCGAGCATTTTCTTTGCTTCAATACCCACTGCTTCAATCGACTTCGGGCCACCAGGTCCACGATCCTGACGAATGGCGACAACGGAAGGCTCATCAAGAACGATGCCTTTGCCACGCATATAAATCAGGGTATTCGCAGTGCCCAGGTCGATTGAAATATCATTGGAAAACAAACCTGAAAGGGCTCTGAACATAGTCTAATAAATCCGGCTTAAGCTAAAAAAATGGATATTGTGAACACATCCTGTGGTTATTCTTCTTCCACACTAGGCTACAGGAGTATAGCCTGTGGACGGCCCCAAAAATAATTTGCTAAATGTAGCAATCGTAACCACTTTGGGCAAGCCAACTTGTGTGCTAACTTCGCACTCTGGCAAGCCGGGCACCTTTTTATCAAATTCATCAGTGCCTATAAAGACATTATACCATAATTGCGTAAATAATGAATGCTATGGCAACAGATACATTAAGAAGATTTATGTTAGAACAGGCCCACGTCAGAGGTGAATGGGTTCATCTTGACGAATCGTGGCAAACTTTATTAAACCGGACGGAATACCCACCCGTTATAAAACAAGTGCTTGGTGAAGCATTGACAGCAGCTGTATTGCTGTCGGCGACCATTAAGCACACTGGAGCCTTGGTGATGCAGATTCGTGGGGAAGGCCCCATCAATTTGCTGGTGGTACAGGCGACCGCCCAAGGGACAGTACGTGGATTGGCACAATGGAATCGCGAACCTACAGGTACCTCGCTGCCTGAATTGTTTGGTCAAGGCCAAATGGCTATTACGCTAGAGAACCAACAAACTGGCGAACGCTATCAAAGTTTAATTCCTTTGGAAGGCGACAGTTTGAGTGCAGCACTTGAAAGCTATTTTGTTCGTTCTGAACAGCTCCCAACACGTCTGTGGCTGGTGGCTAACGACAAGACTGCAGCGGGGATTCTCTTGCAACGTTTGCCGCAAGCAAATACGTCAGAAGAGGATTGGCAACGCGTTTCTATGTTGCTGGATACCGTAACGGCACAAGAATTGGCCTATTTGGAAGCAGAAGATATGCTGTATCGCTTATTCCATGAAGAACAAGTACGGTTATTTGATCCTAAGCCAATTCAGTTCTATTGCGGTTGCAGCCGCGAACGCGTGTTAACCATGTTACGTTCGATAGGTCAGGCCGAAGCTGAAACCATCCTACAAGAGCAGGGTAATATCACGGTTGTCTGTGAATTTTGTAATGCTACCTATGTGTTAGATGCGATTGATGTCAGCCAACTATTTACCACCATAGTGCCGGGTAGCGATGCCCTGCATTAACAACCATAAAACAAACCGTTTAAATCTGGAAAACTCATGCGTGTGCTAATCGTTTATGCTCATCCAAATCCCGCTAGCTTCAATCATGCGATGCTGGAACATTGTAAACAGGGTCTGGAAGCGGGTGGACATGAAGTCCGCGTTAAAGACTTGTATGCGGAAAACTTTGATCCAGTTTTGCGTTCCTCTGAATTGTCGGTCTTAGCCCAAGGTGCTATCCCGGAAAAAATCAGCCGCGAACAAACAGATCTATTGTGGGCAGATGGTCTGGTATTTATTTACCCATTATGGTGGTTCGATCGTCCGGCTATTCTCAAAGGCTGGTTTGATCATGTCCTAACCAATGGCACGGCATTTGAATATTCACAAGCCGGGGTAAAAGGTTTATTGCAGCATCAGCGTGCCTTGGTATTGATTACTGCTGGGGGTTCGGAAGCTTATTTCCGCCAAACGGATGCGGAGCATTTGATCTATCGTCCGGTTACTGATGGAACTCTAGCCTTTTGCGGGATCAAACAGATTCAGCACCGTATTTACTACAATGTTGCCGGCTTAAGCCATGACGCACGTAGCGCGATTCTGGATGAGGTCGAAACCCTAGGACGCAATTTCGCATGTTGAACTATCGGCTTTATGGCGAGCTAAATGGTACTACCCCATTGGTGGTATTACATGGCCTGCTAGGCTCTTTGGATAACTGGTATACCTTTGCTAAGGATCAAGGCGATAAGCGTCCGGTACTGGCTCTGGATTTGCGTAATCATGGTGCTTCTCCGCATGTCAAAGGCATGACCTATCGGGAAATGGTTAGCGATATAGTGGAAGTGCTGGATAGCCTCTCTATAGGTTCCTGTGACCTAATGGGGCATTCCATGGGCGGTAAAGTGGCCATGGTATTAGCCTTGCAAGCACCTTCTTATGTAGAACGTTTGATGGTGGTGGATATTGCCCCGAAAGCGTACCCACCCCGTCATCAAGCTCTGCTACAGGCCATGGTCACAATGCCACTGGCCGAGTTGAAAAGCCGTAAACAAGCGGATGAATGGTTAATGCCAACCGTTAAACATCCGTTTGAACGTGGTTTTTTGCTGAAAAACTTGGGGCGCAAAACGGATGGCAGTTTTTACTGGCAATGCAATTTAGCGGAAATTGTGCAGCATTATGTAAAAATTTCCAGTTTCCCAGCGTTGGAAAGTCAATTTCTCGGCCCTACTTTGTTTATACGCGGTGGCCAGTCGGATTATGTGCAGGATGAAGATATGACACTTATCCAACATTATTTCCCAACCGCCACCTTACAAACGATTGTAGATGCGGGTCATTTGCCACATGTGCAAACACCGGGTGAGTTTTCTGCCATTATCAACCGTTTTCTGGACTAGACCAGCATACGCCGATAGGTATTAACTCGATTGGCCCACCCTGCCAGCCAGCGCCGCTCATTATTGGCTGGCGGGGAATTGCGTACCCGCCTTTCCAGCACACGCATAGCGGCATTGGCAAATTCATGCAAAGCGTTCTGACCTGGTTGTACCGGGCGCATTTCTTCCAATACCTGCAATAAACCCCAGTTTTGGCCATTGTAACCACCACTGCGATTTAAGCCTTCGCCTTTGAAATTGGTGTAATCAATTAGGGCATACCAACCGCCGGGCGTATTCGCCACTGCATTAAGATTACTGCTGACCTGAGCACGTAAATTGCCGGGGGTGGACTGCACCAACTTGGGCATAGCACGGCGGGTACGGTCGACAATATATTGCACCTGTAACAGACGGGTCTGATACAACCAGTTCTGTAACTCACGCACCTGTGGCGTACCTTTAGCCTGCATTAACTGCGCTTTATTTTGCCAAGGTGCCCCACTGTAACCAGCTTGCTGTAACCAAGCGGGCATAGGCGCACCGCGTGCTTGCATATAAGTCAATAAGTCAGGAAAGGTATTGCCAAAACGCGCTGGAGTACCGGCGGGGTACCAAGTAAAGTGACCAATCCCCATTGACGCAAAATTCTCGCCATCATTCCAATGCACCAGATTATCAATATTGCCACCGCCTTCGTTTTTGAAAATCTGATCTCCGATAGCACGTAATTCCGCCGCGCTTAAATCTGGCATCCCACTACCGCCCGAAATACTTTGCGTAGGACGAAAAATACGTCTAGATGAATAACCTGTGTTTTGAGCAGCTGGGTTACGCGAGCCATAAGCACGGCCGGGAGGGGTATATTGTGGTGGCAAATCGGTAGTGGTTGCGGTTGTATCCTTGATATTTTGGGAACTCGGACTGCAAGCTGACAGGCCAAAGCCTGCCGCTACAGCGAGCATTACTACCGCTGTGGTTTTCATTCTGGAAACACCCTCTTGTTATTATTTTTCTAAGCCGTGCGAGGTTGGCTGGTTTAGTGTGTGTTCCAGTAAAAATATAAGGAAAACGACTTTGGCGTATAGATTTATCCGATAAACGCTAGTTTCCTCTGGAGAAAAAGCTTAATAAAAAGACAGTTGTAGAATCAAACAGCAGGTGTACGATAGGTATTGATACGATTTGACCAACCCGCTAACCAACGCGCTTCATTACGAGCTGGCGGAGAGTTGCGCACCCGTCTAACTAATACTCGGCTAGCGGCATTGGCAAACTCCTGTAACGCCTGTGGCCCTGGCCCGCCGACTGGCTCCATTTCCTCTAGCACTTGTAACAAGCCCCAGTTCTGACCGCGATAACCGCCATTGCGGTTCAAGCCTTCACCTTTGAAATTGGTGTAATCAATCAGCACATACCAGCCACCGGGTGTATTAGCCACTGCATTCAAGTTGTGAGCAACGCGGCTGCGCAAATCCGATGTAGTCGCTTTCACTAAACGCGGCATGGCCCGACGAGTACGATCAACAATGTAATTAGCTTGTAACAAACGAGTTGCATAAAGCAGGCTTTGTAATTCCTGTACTTGCCCAGTTTGCTTGGCGTACATTAGTTCATTCTTGCTACGCCACGGTGCCCCTTGATGTTGCGCTTGTTGTAACCAACCCGGTAGCTGCACTCCACGCGCTTGCATATACGCCAGCAAATCCGGGAAGGTATTACCAAAACGTGCCGAACGCCCCGCCGGATACCAAGTGAAATGTCCCACCCCCATAGAGGCGAAATCTTCCCCATCATTCCAATGCACCAGATTTTCCCGATTGCCGCCACCTTCATTTTGGAAAATTTTATCAGCAATCAAACGCAATTCATTGGCGGATAATTGCGGCATGGGGCTGTCTGTTTGCTGTTCAGCACGCGGCATTTCTAACGATTGCTGAGGCCGGTAAAAGGTCCTTTTTTTGTTATTATTATTAGTATTCACGGCTACTCTTTTATTATTATCTTTGTCTTTTTTCGTATCCGGTGGTGTAAAACCATCTTCATCTAGCCCTGAATACGTTGATGATGTCGTGCTACAACCTGCCATTCCTAAGGTAAACAGTAATGTACACGCGGATAACCAGGTCTTTGCCCGCATAGCCCCCATTCCTTGCATGATATAATCATTAGAAATATTAATTAATGTGGCTATAGATACATCAATTTGCCTGTCCACGTGCTTAATAAATGCCTAATATTATTGTATAAATAATCATCAAAATGAACTTTTGATATTAAAAATTAATCAGCACAAGCCCAGTTTGAATAGGCATAAAAGCTCACTCTTTGGGAAATTCACCGCCTAAAGCTTAGCGAATAACGTGTGCTTGTTATGGATTAGGAATACATCGCCTTAAATAAGCTTACTCACCTATAATAAGCTGCTTTGGCCGGGGTAATATGAATCCGAAACTTTTAATACTGCCACAGATATTGGCAGTAATTTCTTTAGGTATCGCGTGTGGCATGTACTTTGGTTTTAGCGTGCAAATGCTACCTGCCTTGCAACAAGTCGATGCCTCAACCTATGCCCTGATACAGCAAAAGCTGGATGTAAGCCTCAGCAATAGCGGCTTTAGCTTGGTGTTTTTTGCTGCCACCATTTTCCCCTTTATTTCAGCCGGTTTAGCTGCGTGGAAAAGTCAGCGCCGCACCGCGTTATATTGGTTGCTGGTATCATTGCTGCACTTTATTGGTGTGTATTGGGTCACGGTTATTACCAATATGCCATTGCATCAGGAAATGCTGGAATGGAATGCGGCTACTCCACCGGCGGATTGGCAAAGCCTGCGTGACAGTTGGGCTAGTAGCAATACCATCAGAACCATTGCCGAAATGATCTGCTTTGTCGCGGCTTTAGGCTTATTGTTGATGCGCGAACAACTTGCCGCCCCGCCTAAATATATTATGCGCAAATTGCACTAACCCTTCCCTTACAGGGTAAAGGCTCCTCAACTTTTACTCAGCGCTTTACTTTAGGCATAGGTTGATCAACAAGATTGATTAATCCTGCACAATCGCCAGAATGCTTTGCAAACTGGCGAGAACACGCTCAGCAATGAATTGTTGAAAGGGTTCGAGATTGCCATTATTGGCCGTTTCAAGAGCTTCGTAATATTGCACACGGCTGGTAATCGGCAGTAATGCAGGCGGATAACCCGCCCGAATCAACAGCAGATTCATTAACAAGCGGGCAGTTCTGCCATTGCCATCAACAAAGGGGTGAATTGCCACAAACTGATAATGCGCTTTCGCCGCCTGTAATACCGGATGCCCAGTGTCAGCGTTAACAACTTGCACGAAATCGTGCATTAAATCAGGTACTTTTAATGGATTAGGAAATATTCGCTCGCTACCGGCAACACGCACGCGCACATTACGATATTGCCCTGCTGCTTCACTTTGAATACCCATCAAGATCAAGCGATGCAAATCAAGTATTTCGCTTTCTAATAACGGCACAGAACATTGGCTCAGTTTCCACATCAACCGCATGGCTTCGCGGTGGTTTACCGCTTCCAAATGCTCACGCAATGGTTTACCACTAATAGTTATTCCATCTAACAGCACTGCTTTAGTTTCAAACAGGGTAAGCGTATTGCCTTCAATAGCATTGGAATGGTAGGTATGGGTAATTTCCCAATCCACACGAATTTCTTCCCACAATTCCGGTTGCAAAGGCTGTTGCCGTAATTGCGTATTCAGCGCGTCGATTTGCGTGAG
>CAZCJE010000057.1:0-20987 GCA_964498805.1 uncultured Thiothrix sp. | reverse complement strand
TGCTAGATATTACGTTAATTTTGGCGTTAATTCTGGGAGTTAGAACCTGGCAACAATGGGGCATGACCAGTGGGATTGCGCCCGATTTTGAGCATAAAACGCTCAATGGTTCGACTCTGCATTTAGATGATTATCGTGGTAAACCCGTCTTGTTATATTTCTGGGCGAGTTGGTGTCCAATGTGTGAACTTGAACAGGATACGATTACTGCACTTAACAAGGACTGGAAAGTGATTACGGTGGCTTTTCAATCAGGTGGTGAAGAAGAGGTTAAACGCTATGTTGAGCGTAAGGGTTTACAGAACTGGCCGGTGATTGTGGATGAGGAGGGTAAGCTAGCGGCCCAATATGGTGTCAAAGGGGTGCCTGCTAGCTATATTGTCGATGAAGAGGGGACTATTCGCTTTCGTGAAGTGGGCCTGACTTCAAGTTGGGGATTGCGTTTGCGGCTATGGTTAGCGCAGTGGTTGGTTAGTTGGCGCTAAGCCGCTTCAGGCCATCATATTCCGTACCAGTAAGCTAACCCCTAAGGCGGCCACTAATAAACCTGCAATTCGCTTGACGGTCAGATTGCGGGTGAAACTGGATAAAATAGCCGCAGCTACCCCCATGATTAATAAACTCGGTAAGGTGCCTAAACCAAAAGCGAGCATGAGCAGTGCGCCTTTAGTGGCACTGCCAGCTGATAAAGACCAAATCAAGACACTATAGACTAAGCCACACGGCAGCCAACCCCAAATAAAGCCCAATGGCAAGGCTTTCACTGGTGAATTGACTGGCATGAAGCGGCGGCCTAACGGTTCAATATGTTTCCATAATACCCGCCCTGCATTTTCGACTTTAGCTACACCTGTCCAAATACCCGCCAAATACAGCCCAAGCGCAATCATGAACAGCGCTGAAATCCACTGCAGTAGATGGCGTAATTGTTCCAAGCCGCCTAAGGTTAGGATGGCTCCACCTACGCCACCGGCTAACGCACCCGCAAGCATATAGCCGCTAATACGCCCGGTATTGTAAGCCAGCAACATTGGCATAAGGTTGGTGAGTTGTTGGCGTTTAGCAGCGGGTAAACTAAATGTCAGGGCGCTGACAATGCCACCACACATACCCATACAATGCACACCGCCCAATAAACCGACTACAAAAGCCGTCGCGTAATGAGAGTAACCCAGCCAAGTATTAAGCATTAGTTGAGGGTCTGCCTTGCTTGATAATGATCGCCATCAAAGCCGGTAAAGAAATTTTCCAGCAAGGGATGTTCCACTGGGTCATCCGAATAATCGGCTTCCAGATTACGTTCGGCGACATAAGCTACCCGCCCATCCTGATCAATTAATACATGGTACCAAGGCTCATCCTTGCTAGGATTACCCGCACCCACATTCTTTTCAAACCATTCTTCAGTGCCTTGGAACTGTGGGTCAACATCGAAAATAACGCCACGATAATGAAACAGGCGGTGATGAATAACCTGCCCAAGGGCAAAAGAGGCAACTTTTTCATCATTCATGCTTGAATCCTCAACTCTTATATTCATAGTGTGCGTTTATCAATATGCGGCTAGCCCGCCCCAATATCAAGATTTGTTTGCATGGTTTGGATAACCTGTAAACGTTGTGCATGTAATTCAGCCTTGATTTGTGCACCTTGAAAACCCTGCTGAATCAGGTTTTGAACATTAATATTGCTGCAAGCGTGGCGTAATTGCTGCCAGATTTGTTGTTGTGGGTAAGGGTCATGTTCATGCCCGCTACGACCCCGCGAATCCGCTATACAGGTCAGCAAAATCTGCTCGAAGCGTTCTGGCTTGCGGAAAGCATCGGTCGCTTCCAGCACTTGTAACGTGTCTGCAGCCGTTAACCTTTGTACCCGATGGATCAAGCCATGTTGGCCAGCAACGTGTTCGGCGAGTTCCCGAAAGCGGTTCGGAATCCGCAGGCGTTCAGCCATTTTTGCCGTTAATTCCCGGCTAATAGATTCATGCCCGCGATGACTAGGCAACACGTCTGGTGGTGTCAAACCTTTACCAAGATCATGCATCAAGGCTGCAAAACGTATTTCGGGTAAGGGACTCAGCTTAACGGCTTGTTGCAAGACCAGTAACGTATGCACACCACAATCAATTTCCGGATGATGTTCAGCCGCCTGTGGAATACCAAATAAGCGGTCTAGCTCCGGCAGTAGAATACGCAAGGCACCACAGGCGCGTAGCACTTCAATAAATACCTCCGGGGCAGGTTCTGCTAAGGCGCGAACCATTTCCTGCCATACACGTTCTGCTACCAGGGCATCCACTTCGCCTGCTTGCACCATTGCACGCATCAGTTGCAGGGTTTCAGCCGCGACCCGAAAGCCTAATGGGGCAAAACGAGCCGCAAACCGCGCTACGCGTAGAATACGTACCGGGTCTTCTGCAAATGCATTGGAAACATGCCGCAATAAGCGTGCTTCTAAATCTTTTTGACCACCATAAGGGTCAATTAGTTTACCGTGCTCATCCATGGCCATGGCATTGATGGTTAAGTCTCGGCGGATTAAATCCTGCTCTAAGGTAACCTCTGCCGAGGTATAAAACTGGAAGCCGTGATAACCCTTGGCGGTTTTACGTTCGGTACGTGCGAGGGCGTATTCCTCACCAGTTTGTGGGTGTAAGAACACTGGAAAGTCATTACCGACGGTTTTAAAGCCTGCCGCACGCATAGCATCCGGTGTCGAACCGGTTACCACCCAGTCATGATCTTTAACGGGTAAGCCTAATAATTGATCTCTTACAGAGCCGCCAACCCGGTAAATAGTTAAGTGTTTCATGAGGTTTGCTCACCTTAACAAAAAAACAGCATAACACTGTTAAATAATATTAGAAATCTCTAATTTGTTGATAAACAAGGGTTTGATTGACCCTGAACTTGATTTGTGATGTGATGATTAAGACAAAAAACCAAAGTTTTAAAAAAGCATTGCGATTTATCAATGACGACGCATGCAGTGACGATGAGGAATTGACATCATGGCCCATATTGTAATTCTGGGAGCAGGAATCGGTGGTATGCCCGCCGCCTATGAGATGCGTGAAACGCTTGGCGACCAACATACTATTACCGTGATCAATGATCGCGATTACTTCCAGTTTGTCCCATCCAATCCTTGGGTAGCCGTTGGCTGGCGCACCCGCGCTGATATTACTTTCCCGATTGAACCTTGTTTGGCCCGCAAGAATATCAAGTTCATTGCCAGCCGTTGTGACAAGATTGATGCACAAGCCAATACCTTGCAATTAGCCAATGGCCAGACGGTTAATTATGACTATTTAGTTATCGCTACCGGGGCTAAGTTGTTTTTCCAGGAAGTCGAAGGCGCGGGGCCACACGGTGGTAATACCCATTCCATTTGCACGGTTGATCATGCCGAGAACATTTGGGAGGCCTATCAGCAGTTGGTCGCCAAAGGCAGTGGGCATATTATTATTGGCGCAATGCCATTTGCGAGCTGTTTTGGCCCGGCGTATGAGTTTGCCTTTATTGTCGATACCGACCTGCGTAATCGAGGCATTCGTAATAAGTTTAAAATGACTTATGTTACCTCTGAGCCGTATATTGGTCATTTAGGGTTAGGCGGGGTGGGTGATTCCAAAGGGATGTTGGAATCGGAATTGCGCCAGCATGATATTAAGTGGATTACCAATGCCAAAACCACCAAAGTTGAACCGGGCAAAATGTATGTTTCTGAATTGAATCGCAAAGGTGAGGTGGATACTGAACACGAACTTGCCTTTGATTTTGCTATGATGTTGCCCGCTTTTAAGGGCGTCGACCCGGTAGCGGCCGTAGAAGGTTTGTGTAATCCGCGTGGGTTTGTACTGGTAGATGAACTGCATCGCAATCCTAAATACAAGAATATTTATGCAGCTGGTGTCGCTATTGCTATTCCGCCAGTTGAAGTCGGCCCCGTGCCAACGGGTGCACCGAAAACCGGTTACATGATTGAATCCATGGTTGCCTCCATTGTGCGTAATATTGCCGATGAACTTGATGGCAAAGAACCGCATACCACCGCGACTTGGAATGCTATTTGTTTAGCTGATATGGGTGATACCGGGGCAGCGTTTGTGGCATTGCCGCAGATTCCACCGCGCAATGTGGCTTGGTTTAAGAAAGGTAAATGGGTACACATGGCCAAGATTGCATTTGAAAAGTACTTTATCCGCAAAATGAAAAAAGGCAGTGCAGAGCCTTTCTATGAAAAATCGATTCTGAAAATGTTGGGGATTACCCGCATCCAGTAGACTGACGGGAGTCAGGGGCAAAATAATGGGAGGTGTGATAGCCTCCCATTTTTGTTTGAGGTGTGCCATGCAATTACCCGATGATATTCA
Organism: uncultured Thiothrix sp.; assembly: GCA_964498805.1. Taxonomy (GTDB): domain Bacteria; phylum Pseudomonadota; class Gammaproteobacteria; order Thiotrichales; family Thiotrichaceae; genus Thiothrix. The sequence continues at coordinate 16,612 of CAZCJE010000057.1, read as the reverse complement.
ACAAACAGTCAGCCGTGCGCTGGCAGAAGACATAGGTTCCGGTGATGTAACTGCGGACCTGATCCCCTTGTATAAACAAGCCACAGCTCATGTCATTTGTCGCGAAGCGGCGGTAGTGTGTGGGGTAGCTTGGTTTAATGAGGTATTTCATCAGCTAGACCCCGCCGTCGAGATCGATTGGCAATATCTGGATGGTGATAAGGTCAAACCCGGCACCTTATTGTGTACCTTGCATGGTAAAGCCCGTTCTATTCTCACGGGCGAACGCACGGCCTTAAATCTCCTGCAAACCTTATCGGCTACTGCTACGGCTACCCGTCATTATGCGGATTTGGTCGCGCATACGAACTGCCGGATTTTGGATACGCGCAAAACCTTGCCGGGGTTACGTAATGCGCAGAAATACGCGGTGCGTTGTGGGGGCGGTACTAACCATCGCATTGGCTTGTATGACCGTGTGTTGATCAAGGAAAATCATATTATGGCCGCCGGGTCAATTACCGCAGCGATTGAACAGGCGCGTAAGCTACACCCAGGAATTCTGGTAGAAGTGGAAACCGAAAACCTGCAGGAGCTGGGCGAAGCTATTGTGGCTCAAGCAGACATTATTATGTTGGATGATTATGATATGGAGACCATGCGTGAAGCCGTGCGTATAACCGCAGGGCGTATTCCACTGGAGGCATCCGGGGGCGTGAATGTCAACACCGTGCGCACCATTGCTGAAACCGGGGTGGATTTTGTTTCCATTGGCGAAATTACTAAACATATACGTGCCGTGGATTTGTCCATGAGATTTCAATCATGAAAACGTGCTTAACGCTGGCATTAACATTGGCACTGCTTGCCGGTTGTGGCAATAAGGGGCCACTGTATTTACCCGATAATACTTCCAAGCCAAATCAGGAAAAAACGCAATAATCATGGATCATTTTGACTATCGTAACGGGCAATTATTTGCCGAAGATGTAGCAGTTGCCGATATTGCTCGTACTTATGGCACGCCTACTTATGTTTACTCACGGGCGACTTTAGAGCGTCACTGGCATGCTTTTAATGATGCTTTTGGCGACCAGCCACATTTGGTGTGTTATGCGGTTAAGGCTAACTCCAATCTGGCGATATTAAATCTGTTTGTCCGTTTGGGTTCGGGGTTTGATATTGTTTCCATTGGAGAACTGGAGCGGGTGCTGCGGGCTGGTGGTGAGCCTTCTAAGATTGTTTTTTCCGGTGTGGGCAAAAAAGTCAATGAAATCCGCCGTGCATTAGAAGTCGGTATCCGCTGTTTTAATGCCGAATCCGAGGCAGAACTGGATCGTATTAATGCGGTTGCTGCGGAAATGGGTAAGGTTGCGGCTATTTCCTTGCGGGTGAACCCGGATGTGGATGCGCAAACGCACCCTTATATTTCGACTGGCCTTAAAGAAAACAAGTTTGGCATTGAAATCAGCCGTGCCGAAGCGGTGTATCTGAAAGCGGCAAGTATGTCCAACCTTAAGGTAGTGGGGATTGATTGCCATATTGGTTCGCAACTGTTGACACTGACACCGTTTATGGATGCGCTGCAACGCTTACTGGCTTTGGCAGAACGGTTGGAAGCTCAAGGGTTAAGTATTCACCATATTGATATTGGCGGTGGTTTAGGTGTGCGTTACCGGGAGGATCAACAAGCTCCATTACCCATAGATTACATGCAGCATTTGTTTACCGATGAACGTTTGCGTCGCTATGAAATCTTTGTAGAACCCGGTCGGGCGATTGCTGCGAATGCCGGTATTCTGGTAACGGAAGTCGAATTCCTGAAAATGGCTGAGTATAAAAACTTTGCCATTATTGATGCAGCCATGAATGATCTGATTCGTCCCTCCTTATACAGTGCCTGGCAGGAGATTATTCCCGTGCAGCCGCGTACTGAGGGCGAAGCGATCACTTATGATGTGGTTGGGCCTGTGTGCGAAACGGGGGATTTTCTGGGTAAAGAACGTGACCTGAATATCCAGCCAGGTGACTTGCTAGCGGTACGTTCTGCCGGTGCCTATGGTTTCACTATGTCGTCTAACTATAATACCCGTGCGCGTGCCGCTGAGGTCATGGTGGATGGCGATAAAATCTATGTCATCAGACAGCGTGAGACTTTAGAAGACTTGTGGCGTGGTGAGGCATTACTGCCTTAAGCCGTCTTTTGTTAATTACTTTAACTATAAAAACCATAATATTTTTTATTAAAAAATATTATGGTTATCCGTTAGGCGGTTATTTTCTGCATTTGGTGCTTTATGGCGAAATAAAAGCGATACAGGCTGTTTAGTCTGGGCTATCCTTAGTAAAGGGTTTTGCGAGTAATGTTGATCTAAATGGAGTAGATATATGCCAGCGACAGTTATAGCAACAGGACGCGAGCAGGCAGGAATAGTACTTTCCAAGCGGGGCAAAGTCACTGCAAAAGCGACAGGACAAGAGCCGCGTATTCTCAAACGGGGTGACCCCATTTACAGTGATGACCTCGTCCATACGGTACGAGGTGCTAATGTGCAATTGAAAATGCAAGACCGCAATATTGTTATGCTTAGAGGCGGTTGTGCATTTCGGGTTAACCTGTATCGCTCCGAGGGTATGGGTAACGGGCAACGCTTTGAGTACGTAGGTGGTATCCTGCGTGAAAGTCGTCGCGAGCCCGTCCAATTGTTAGATTTGGGAATTAGTGCCTAATTCCTTGATGCTAGACACTGCACAAAAGTGTCTGCTGCGTTAGTCAGTAAGTGAATATAAGTCTTTTGATCTAATGGAATCGCCATTCCTAATGGATCCAGTTCCCCTACTTTGATTGAGCTACCTTCCACCAGTGTTTGTATCAGCGCTGGTGGAAATTGCGGCTCTTGAAACAAACACACCGCTTGTTTTTGCTGGATAATTTGCCGAATTGCTTGTACATGCTTAGCACCGGGCTGTCGGGCAGGATCCAGTGTCACCGCTCCAGCAAATGTTAACCCATAGTGATGATCAAAGTGCTGCCAAGCATCGTGAAAGCTTAGGTAGGCTTGGTCGCGTAAGGGTTGTAATTGTTGGCGGATATGCGCGTCAGTCGCTTCTATACTCTGGATCAATTGCTTGGCATTGGTTTGGTAAGTAGCCGTATGCGCAGGGTCAATCTGACTAAGGGCTTGCGTAATAGTGTGACTCATAGCAATGGCATTACGTGGATTCAGCCAGATATGCAAATCCTGTGAGGATGCTTCAGTAGCTGCTTCATGTTCGTTAGCGTGTTTATCTTCACTAGCAGCGTCATGGCTATCTTCATCATGCTGATGGGGAGAACGTAACGGTAGGGCTTCAATACCAGGCGCTGATGTCAATGTAACTATGTTAGTAGTTGGGGGTAAACCCGCTAATGCCTTATCAAGAAATACTTCTAAGCCACTATCAATGCGGAAAATCAGGCTGGCTTGTTCTAGTGCACGGCTATCGGAGGGTTTAAGCGCATAATGATGGGGAGATGCGCCATCAGGTAATAATTGTCGTAATTCCAGTGGGGAATCGGCTCCACCGGCAATGGCATACACCAATGCCTGTATAGGCTTGATAGTACTGATAACAACAGGTTTTTCGGTCTGTGATGACTGACAGGCTGTTAAAACAGGCAAACACAGCCCTAGTAAAATCGTTAAAATACGGCGCATTTTTTTACTCTTGACGGTAGGCAGGATGATGAATACCACGGTATTGGCAAAACTGGAGCACATTAGCCTCACTGCTGGCCAGCGCGAGATTCTGCATGATGTAAGTCTGGAAGTGTATCCACAAAGTATTCTGACGGTTATTGGCCCTAATGGGGCAGGGAAATCCACTTTATTAAAAATTTTACTGGGTTTGCGTAAACCTGATAGCGGTTCAGTATGGCGCAAACCCGGATTACGCATTGGTTATGTCCCGCAAAAATTTCATCTTGACCGCTTGTTACCCTTGACGGTAGAACGCTTTATTGGCTTGAGTCTGCCACGCTTTGATCGCGCGCGTATTAATGAGGTGGCGGGTATTACCGGGGTCGCGCATTTGCTGCAACAGGCTTTCCAATCCTTATCAGGTGGGGAAGTTCAACGGGTATTATTGGCCCGAGCTTTATTAAACCACCCGGAGTTATTGGTGCTGGATGAACCAGGGCAGGGTGTGGATGTCAATGGTTTGGGTGAGTTATACAAACTGATTAATCAACTGAAACAGCATCATGGTTATGGTGTGTTAATGGTGTCGCATGATTTGCATCTGGTAATGGCTGCGGCTGATCAGGTGTTATGTTTGAATCGGCATATCTGTTGTTCGGGTCAACCTGAAGCGGTATCGCGCCACCCCGAATACCTGCGTCTATTTGGCAATGGCTATTCAACCATGGGATTAGGTGTCTATGCGCATCATCACGATCATAAACACGATATACATGGCTCTGTTATTCCTCTGACAAAAGAACAATCGCATGGATGATTTTCTAATACGTGCCTTGTTGGCAGGTGCGGCGGTGGTATGTATGACCGGTGTGCTCGGTGTGTTTTTATTATGGCGGCGTATGGCCTATTTTGGCGATACCTTATCGCATTCTGCCTTGCTTGGGGTGGCATTGGGTTTTCTCACCGGCATGAATCTGAATCTGTGGATTATTCTGGTGTGTGTAGCGGTCGCGCTGTTAATGCTGTATCTGCAATACAATCCCCGCCTTGGTACCGATACGGTATTGGGTATTATTGGCCATAGTGCGCTGGCACTAGGGACGGTAGCGTTAACTTTCCTACCCAATGTGCGTGTGGATTTAATGGCTTACTTGTTTGGTGACATTCTTGCCGTTAGTCGCAATGATATCCTGCTCGCTTGGAGCCTGACCTTAGTCATTATGCTGGTGATGTATTGGATCTGGCGGCCCTTGCTGGCTATTACCGTACATGCTGATTTAGCCCAGGTGGAAGGTGTACGGGTTTGGTGGGTCAGTGGTATTTACATGGTGCTAATTGCAGTGATGGTGGCAGTGGCGATGAAAATTGTTGGGGTGTTATTGCTAACGGCTTTATTACTGATTCCGGCGGCGAGTGCCCGCCAGTTTGCGCGTACTCCTGAACACATGGCGGTATTGGCGGTCGTGTTTGGTAGTTTAGCATTAGTCGGTGGTATGGTGGCTTCTTTGCAATTAGATACGCCAGCAGGCCCCAGTATTGTGGTGACGGCTAGTTTATTATTTCTGCTTATGCAATTCATGCCTCGTCGGCATTTTTAATCATCTAGGTAACCTACCTGCCATCTTTAATTGTGTATAACCTATGGATGATGATACAAATTTATGCCCAGACCCCCAGTCTGGTTATAACTCAACCCCTTTTTTAGCCCTTAATGACTTGGCCTTACTATGGAATTGACTGCTGTTTATCCCGGAACATTTGACCCTATCACCAAAGGCCATCTGGATTTAATCCGGAGGGCTAGCAAACTATTTCATAAAGTGGTGGTGGGGGTAGCCTCTAATCCCAAGAAAAAACCCATGTTTTCCCTACAAGAACGGGTTGCGATGATTCAACAGGAAATCGAAGAACAAGGCATTGATACCCGTCGTGTCAGTGTGATTGGTTTTGAAAGCCTGTTGGTGAACTTTGCCCGTGAACAGGGGGCAACCGTCTTAATCCGTGGCATGCGGGCGGTAGCTGATTTTGAATTTGAATTTCAGCTGGCTAGCATGAATCGTACCCTCGCTCCGGAAGTGGAATCGGTGTTTTTAATGCCCGGTGAAAGCTATTCCTTCATTTCGTCTACGTTGGTTAAAGAAGTCGCTATTCTTGATGGCGATGTTTCGCGTTTTGTGGCACCTCATGTTCTAGAGGCGTTGCAACAAAAAATTCAGCAAGCCCGCTCAGAACGGGGGCTCGAAGCGATACAGCGAGAAGTGTGATATTGATTCAGGTTAATGTTTTGATTGAGGGCAGCCTGCTAGAATGCGCCCCACCCAATTTACTGAGGATGATAACTTATGGCACTGATGATTACCGATGAATGCATCAATTGTGATGTATGTGAACCGGAATGCCCCAACAACGCCATCTCAGCCGGTGATGATATTTACGTAATCGACCCAAAGCGTTGCACCGAATGCGTGGGGCATTACGATGAGCCACAATGCGCATCGGTTTGTCCGGTTGATTGCATTCCGCATGACCCTGATCATGTTGAGAGCAAAGACCAACTCATGCTGAAGTATAAAAGCTTGATGGCTCAAGCCTGACTGTTGGATGTGCTTGTAGCTTGTACAACGAAAACGCCTGCCCTTAAAAGCAGGCGTTTTTGTTTATAACCCTGCTTGCTATAGAAGGTGAGTGATTAGGTATTCACGCAAGCCCGTTAGGGGAAAACCGGTTTAATCCATGACAGCAGTTAGGCAGGGGTTTTCTTCGTAGCACTAAAAGTCATCAGCGTCTTACGGTTGTGATCAAGCAGTTGCAGCTGGTCGAGAATAATCGCGTATTGGGTAACTTTGCTTAATTGTTCCAGATAACGTTGTTCGAGTTGGTCGCGGCTGCCACCACAAGCCATTTTGGTCGCACTAATAGGCCCGATACTGAATACACCATCATGACTGCCGGTATAATTAGCAGAAAAGCGATTGCAACCGGCAAAACCGTTTAAACGGTTCTTATCAAAAGCAATCGTTAGGGGGCGCTCATTGGTAACCATGGTATCGCTGAGAATTTTGAGCGTCCATTGTGTGTCTGCCAGACTCAGAGTGGAGGTGCTGGATTTGGCATCCATAGTGCAGGCTGACACAATTGCCAAGCCCACCAAGACTGCGAAAATTTGCCCTGTAAAAGATGACAGAAGCTGCTTAATCATCGTGATACTCCCAATAATAATTCATTATTGTTGTGTAGAGCGAAGCTACCCAAGAAAGTTGCAATGGATAGGATGAGTGGCGAACCAATAAGGTTCAAACTCTATGGATAAGTGGAATTAATTGATTAAAAATGGAGCTTTCACATGAGCAAAAGTCCGTTAGAAATTCTGCAACAATTGCTGGATCAAACTCAGAGTCTGCAAATGGCTACCCTGAATGCTCAGGGTGAACCAGCGATTAGCTACGCACCGTTTATTCGGGATGAACAAGGGTGTTTTTATGTATTCATTAGTCAGTTGGCTAGTCATACGCGAGATTTATTGCAGCACCCACAGGTGGCTGTCATGGTGATTGCGGACGAACACGAAACCCGACAGATTTTTGCGCGTACTCGTGCTACCTACCAATGTCAGGTAGAGGTGATTGGCCGTGATGAGGCACTTTATAACCCGCTGTTGGATCGTATGCAGGCCCGTTTTGGCGAAGTGATGGGAGTATTGCGTGGTTTGGGTGATTTTGTGTTATTTCGCTTAAAGCCACAGACAGGCCGTTTTGTCATGGGTTTTGGGCAAGCCTTTGTATTAGCCGGTCAATGTTTACAGGAGTTACAACCGATAGGCCCCGGTCAAGCTTAAACAACCATTAGCAACTACTTATTATTCAATATGTTTTTAATTAAAAAATTAGTCGCGCCCACTTTATTCCCATTATCAGTAGTAGTGCTCTTGTTAATAGTGGGGATCGGCCTTTTATGGTTCAGTCAGCGGCAAAAAATCGGTAAAGTATTGGTATCATTGGCTTTATTACTCCTGTTGGCCTTTAGTTATGCTTGGGTGATTCCACCTGCGTTAAAGCATCTGGAACGTGAGTACCCGGCTATTAATGATCTGTCTACGATTAGCGGTGTGAAATGGATTGTGGTACTGGGTGGTGGAACTTCCTCTGATAATGGCATTCCATTAGCGGCCCGATTGTCGGAAGCATCACTGGCGCGTTTAGTCGAGGGTATTCGTTTATATCGGCAAATATCGGGGGCGAAACTGGTGGTGTCGGGTGGGCGTGTGTACGGTTCAGGGGCAGATGCGGAAGCTATGCAGGCAATGGCTGTGGCATTAGGCGTTAATACAAACGATATTGTGACGGATATGGTGTCGCAGGATACCGAAACCCAAGCGCAAGTGATTAAACAACTGGTGGGTACTGACAAAATTATCTTGGTTACATCTGCATCACATATGGCACGTTCAGTGGGTTTATTTAAACAGGCTGGCGTGGATCTTATCCCCGCACCAACCCATTATTTGGTGCAAACCGACAGCGGCTTTAGCCCTATTCAATTATTTCCTGATAAATATGGCCCGCTGAAGGCAGAACGCTTAGTGTATGAATATCTGGGTATAGGCTGGGCGCATTTACGTGGTAGGTGGTAAGTTGGTCATGAATAGCAATGCTTTGTCCATGCAGCCGATTGGTTTTATCTCTTCTTGTTATAAGGAAAAATTTGGTATTCCCCGCCAACCGAATTTGGTAACGGCAGCACGCGCTACTCTGACTTTAGTACCCCCTTATAATCAGCCGGAAACGGTGCGGGGATTGGAAAGTTTTTCGCATATCTGGATTATTTTTGTCTTTCACGCTACCCAGCAACAAGGTTGGCATCCAACCGTACGGCCTCCGCGCTTAGGCGGTAATACCCGTATGGGGGTATTTGCTACCCGCTCGACCTTTCGTCCTAATCCCTTAGGCCTATCAGTGGCCAAGTTATGCGGGATTCAGGTTCAGGGGAGTAATATCAAGTTGGAGCTGACAGGAACCGATTTATTGGATGGAACACCGGTGCTGGATATAAAACCGTATCTTCCGTATGCTGATGCCCTTTATCACGCCACTGCCGGTTTTGCCCCACAAGCACCCGTTGCGCAATGGCAAGTTATGTTTTCCGCTCAGGCCAGCCAGCAATGTCAACGCAAGCAACAGCAATGGCAGCACACCAATCTGCGCTTGTTGATTGAACAAATTCTTAGCCAGGATCCCCGACCTTCCTATCAACAGGCACGCGGGGAAGGCCGAATTTATGCCATGCGTTTGTATGATTTCGATTTGCGCTGGCATTACACCGTTGAGGGCATTGAGGTACTGGAACTGGTGGATGAACAGGACTTGCGCTAACGCCTTGGAATCGTGTTAGGGACAACTGTAGTGGGTTAGGACAAGGCAATCATAAAACCGTTATGTTGAAGAGATACGTTGTAAGTGTATTGGGCATATGGCTATGCCTAAGCCAAGGATGGGCTGCGAATAATGTGCCGTTAGCGGTACCACAACCGGCTGAATTGACGTTGATTCGTCAACAAGCCGTGCAGGATTTACCTGCTGAAATCCAAGCGATGATCAAGGCCAGTCATATTCCAGCCGAGAATCTGAGTGTTTATATCCGTGATTTAAACGCTAATGGCCCGATGGTGGTACACAATGAAAATGTAGCGCGTAATCCGGCTTCCACCATGAAGCTGGTAACCACTTGGACCGCATTGAAACTGCTCAGCCCTTCTTTTACCTGGAAAACGGAAGTGTGGGGGCGTGGGACTTTCAAGGATGGGGTGTTAAATGGTGACCTGATTCTTAAAGGTTATGGTGACCCATTCCTTACCGAAGAATATTTCTGGCAATTGCTGCATAACTTACGTTTGAAAGGTTTCAAGGAAATTCGCGGTAATTTGATTATTGATAATAGTTACTTTGATCTGCCAGTGCAGGATGGGGCAGCGTTCGATGGCCAGCCTTCGCGTGTTTACAATGCCTTGCCATCGGCCTTGATGTATAACTTTCAGGCTACTCGTCTGTTGTTCGAGCCTGATGAAACCCAGCAAAAAGTCAGTATCACGCCATTTCCACAAATTGCAGGTTTACAGCTGGATAACCGCATGAAACTAACGCAGGGGAATTGCCAAAAACAGCATTACACCCCTTCATTTAGTCAAACGGGTAATCAGTTTGTAGCCACTGGTACCTATGCAACCGGCTGTGGCAAAAATTTTGTTCTGCGTGTGATTTCGACGCCCGAACAGCATATATTTAATGCCTTTCGGGATATCTGGCAATCGCAAGGCGGGGTATTTAATGGACAATTAATTGTCGGTCATGTACAAGCGGGCGATGTATTGGTGCATACACATGAATCACTTACCTTAGGTGAACAAATTCGCTTCATTAATAAATGGAGTAATAATGTCATGGCTAGGCAGGTGTTTTTAACCACAGGTGCCCAAAAATTTGGTGAACCTGCTACCCTTGATAAGGGCCGTATGGCAGTCGCTGAGGTCTTGCAAAAAGCCGGTATTGATTATAAAGGCATGGTAATGGAAAACGGTTCGGGCCTCTCGAGGGTAGAACGTGTCAGTGCCCATCAGCTTGGCTTGTTGTTGGAAGCCGCATGGCGTGATCCTTACATGCCGGAATTCATGGCATCTATGCCGCTACTCGGTGAGGATGGCACCTTAGCCAGACGTTTCAAAGATGATGATTTGCGTGGCCGCAGTCATATGAAAACGGGTACCTTAAATGACGCTACTGCTATTGCTGGTTATATGTTAACGCGTTCCGGCAAACGGTTGGTGATCGTATTGCAATTCAATGGACCTCAGGCTCAGGGAAGCGGCCATCGCTTGCAGGACGCTATTCTTAAATGGGCGTTTGAACAATGACAGCATGACAGGAGTAAATAACACCGTATGAGAAACATTATCTGGGGATTATGTCTGATCGGTGTGGTTACACCTGGGTATGCAGCGTTCTTTCAGCAAACGGATGAAAGTACCAAAAACAAGAGTGAATCGCCGGTTAAGGTGAATATACAAGGCGCAGATGAGGCGTTGGCAGAAAACTTAAAGGATTTTCTGCCTTCTTTGCGCACACTCGATTGTAATTCTTCCGCTGAGCGTGTTCAGCGCTTTATAGATTCTTCTACGACTAAGTTAGAAGAAGGTGCCGAAGCGCTGGGCTATTATTCGGCGCGCTTTACGCTAACGCCTGTACGCCAGAATAACTGTCTCGCTTTGAGTATAGCGGTACAGCCGGGTGAGCCGGTCAAGGTGACGCAAACCACTATTCAGGTTACGGGACCGGGGCGGGATTTGCCTGCTTTCCGCGAAATTATGGCAGTACCCCCTTATGCCAATGGGGAGGTGCTGGTTCATCAGAAATACGAGGATTTCAAAACCAGCCTCAATCGTACTGCTAATAATCTAGGGTTTTTTGATGCTCGTTATTTGACGCGGGAAATTCGTGTGAATCCGGATACCCGTCAAGCACAAGTCAATTTGCAGTTTGATACTGGCCCGCGTTATCGGGTAGGTAAAGTCAATGTGGCGCAGGATGTACTAGATGACAAGCACTTGCGTCGCTATCTCAAAGTGCAGGAAGGCGATGAATACAATGTGGAAAACATTATTAAGCAACAGCGTTCGCTGGAGGATAGTGGTTACTACAGTGAAGTGTTGGTGAGTAGCCGTTATCAACAGGCTAGTAATGGTGCAGTACCGGTAGACATCAATACGCAACGGCGTAAACGTTATACTTATACGGGTAAAATCGGCTATGGCACTGATACAGATATCCGCGTGGAAGCCGGTATGGATACGCATTGGGTTAACCGTCGTGGCCATAAGTTGACCGTGCAAGGTGCGATTGGTAAACAACAGCAATCGATTGAAGGCAGTTACAAAGTGCCGTTATGGGAACCGGATAAGGAATACGCTAGTTTGTCGGCCGGTTGGCAAAAAAGTGATAATAATAATATTAAAAGCCGCGCTTACAAAGTGGGAGTGGATTATAACCGCCGCACCGAAAACGATTGGCAACAAACCGTTTTCATCAATTACCTCGACGAAACCACGCAAATTCAGAATGAACCTAAGGTCAATGCACAGTTGACCTTGTTAGGGGCGCGCTTGAAAAAGACTAAAAGCGATGCGCCGTTATACCCTACACAAGGCTGGACGGTAACCACAGAATTGCAGGGGGCTAGAAAGGGTCTTTTAAGCGATCAAAGTGTGTTGCAAGGGCGCACGCAAGGTAAATATCTGCATACCTTGGATAATAAGGATAAGCTCATTGTGCAAGGGGCAGCAGGTACGACTATGACCAATAAATTCAATGATATGCCGAAATCATTACGCTTTTTTGCTGGTGGTCAGAATTCCGTACGTGGTTATGATTTTGAATCGTTGGGCGAAAAGAATGATGCTGGGGAAGTGGTTGGTGGTAAACATCTCCTAACCACCAGTGTTGAATATGAACATTCGGTAGCAGAAAAATGGAGTGTCGCTGGGTTTGTCGATGCAGGCAATGCCTTTGACAATACCGCGAATTTGAGCCTGAAAGTGGGGGCGGGTTTTGGGGCACGCTGGCGTTCGCCGCTTGGGCCAGTACGGGCAGATATCGCTTCGCCACGCGATGACTTGGGGGATGTGCATTTCTACTTCAGTCTGGGGCCGGATCTGTGAAACCTAACTTAAAATTTTGGTTAGTACGTCCGCTATCAGTCTTATTATTCCTGATTCTATTGCTGGCGTTAGTGACAGCGTTATTGGTATTTTCCAATCTCGGTACCACCTTGATTGCCAATAATGTGCAACGTTTTTTACCAGGATTGGAGCTTGAGGAAGTCGAAGGCGCGTTGGTTCGTGGGGTAAATCTTAAGCGCTTGCAGTGGAAAAACGAGTCTGTGGTAGTGGAGCTGCAGCAGTTGAAAATGAATAACAGCTTGGATGTTAGTATTCCAACCACATTGCAAGTGGAGTCAATGCAGGCTGATAAGCTGATTGTAAAGTTACTGGATAATAAAAATACGGCTGCTACTTCTGAGCCATTTGATCTATCGGCTATTGAGTTACCTTTAAATATCAATGCTAAGCAGGTGGCTATCAAAGAAGTAGAAATTTGGCAGGGTGATAAACCTATCCGTTTACAAAATGTCACGCTACAGGGCTATGCCAAAGGTGGCCAAATCCAACTGGAAGATTTGCAAGCACATATTGATCAGCTTAGTGTTCCTCAAGGTGAGCAAACCTTACAAGCGCGTAATATAGATTTAAGTGCTGATTTGTTGGGTAATGAACTAAAAATCAAAAATTTGCGTGGGCAAATCTATGATGACCAAGGCAAAGCTGATGTGGCTGCTAGCGGTACGGTAGAGCTTAAAGAACCCTATCCATTGAACATGACCTTGCAAGTGGATTCTGCTAGTAGCAAATGGGGTGGTGGTAAAGCGACTGCCAAAATCAGCGGCGAATTGCAGAATTACACCCTAGATACCAATGCAGACTGGCAATATGCCAATTATCCGCGTTATCAGGGGGCACTCAAGGGTAAAGGTACTTTGCAAAGCCTTATGATTGATGCGCTGCAATTGAAGGGTAGTGCGGGCAATATCCAAGCCAAAGGTCAACTCAGCTGGCAAGACGGTATAGCTTGGAATGTGGATGTCGCTGGGCAGCGACTTAATCCACAAGGTTTTATGAAGGACATGCCAGCCCAATTGGATACAGCTTTTAAATCCATTGGGCGTATTGATGCCACCGGTAAACCTGACATTCAGTTGGATGTGAATCTGCTGAAGGGAAAGTTGCGTGGTTATCCGGTTGATGCTAAAGGCAAAGGGGCTTGGAACGGCAAAGTACTGCTGGTCGAGAACTTAGATGCTTTGGTAGGGAAAAACCGCTTACAAGCCAAGGGTCAGGCTTCTGATCAGGTACAAGTGGAATGGAAACTGGATGCGCCGGATCTTAACCAGCTTTACCCTAAATTGCATGGCAATGCCAAAGGGAATGGCACTTTGCAGGGATTGGTGAATGGTTCACAGTTACAACTGGATGTAGCCAATTTGACTGGCAAGGTAGAAGGTTATGATCTCAATGCTAAGGGCAAGGCTAACTGGAACAACCAAAAGTTAGTTGTACAGGATGTTGTTGTTCAATCGGGCAATAATCGATTGGAAGCTTCTGGACAAGCGACTGAGCCCTTTGATTTGCGTTGGAAGGTTGATGCCAAAAATCTGGCGAAAGCGTGGAAAGGACTAGAAGGCAGTCTGAAAGGTGAAGGTACTTTAAAAGGTAGCTTGCAAAAACCGCAAGTCGTTGCCGATTTGCAGGGTAACAAATTACGTTATTTGGATTATCGCTTAGGGGCAGTGGATGTAACGGCTAAACAGGTAGCGGGTGGGTATGAGCTGGAAGGCACCGCTCGAGACTTTAAAACCGACGATGCCAGCATTGGCAAAATTGAGGCTAAAGCCAGTCAGCAAACGAATGGTAATTTTGCCATTGATGGGGATTTATCCACTATTACAGTAGCTGGAACGACTATTACATCTGCCAAGCTTAAAGGGCAGGGTAGTATTGAAAATCATCGGCTTACGGCGCAAATTAATCATCCAGATGGTGACACTAGCTTTGCTGCTAGTGGTGGTTGGCGTAACAATCAATGGCAAGGCACTGTTCAAAATCTTTCCTTGAGGGATACGCCAGCAGGGAATTGGGATATGACCAATGCGGTTCAGTTAACTGCTTCAAATCGCGAATTTATCAGCTCTACAATGTGTCTGGCGAATCATCAGGGGGCGCAAGCTTGTGGCAAACCAGCGTGGTCACAGCGCAGTGGTTTGAATGTAAGTGGCAATTTGCAACAAGTGCCTTTGGTTATGTTGCGTCCTTGGTTGCCGAATACGATTAATCCTCAAGGCATCGCCAATGCTGATTACCGTTTTGAGCAACGTGGAGGACGTCCTATTGCGCAAGTAACTTTGCGTTTGCCGGACAGTTCAGTAGCTATCCGTGATCAACAGGGCAAAGTAGAAACCTTGGCTTATACCAATGCGCGTGCTGATTTGAGCCTGAATGATCGATTATTGGCTATGCAGGCGCAATTTGATTTGCCTGCTTATGGGCAAGTGCGAAGCAGTGGTGAGGTTGAATTGTCACCGCGCAATGGTAATCACCGTATTGAAGCGCAACTCAATGTCAATATGCCTGATATTAGCTGGATGGAGCGTTTTTCCTCGCAAATAACCCAGCTAAAAGGGCAAATGACAGGTGATGTGCGCATTAATGGTTTATTAGCTAAACCTTCGGTAACTGGAACAGCGCGTTTAAATAATGGCCAGTTATTATTGACGGAAACAGGGGCAAAACTCGAAGCCATCACTATGGTGATGCAGGCTAATGGCACGGATCAGGCCACCATAACAGGTTCGTTACGAGCCGGGCCCGGTGTCATGAGTGCTAATGGTGTGTTGTATCTAGCGGATTTACCTAATTGGCGGGCGAATGTGAATCTGCAAGGCAATAACCTGAAGCTAATGGATACGCATGAAGTACAGGCGTGGGTATCGCCGACTTTGCAGATTCAAGCCAGTCCAGCGCAATTTGCGATTACAGGACGAGTATTAGTGCCAGAAGGTATTGTAAGTCTACGTGAGATCCCGCAAGGAGCTAAGGCCTTATCCGAGGATGTGGTTATTGTTGGCAGTCGTGCTCGTAGTCAACCTATTCAGCAAACGTTGCTCAAAGAGACCCCCTTGGACATTCAACCTAATGTCAGTATCGAATTGGGGGATAAGGTCAAGTTTAACGGTTTTGGCCTAGATGCTCGGCTCACGGGTAAAATTCAAGTGCTTCGAACCCGTCAAGATATAGTGGCTGAAGGCGTTTTAAATGTTGTTGAGGGCGTCTATAAAGCTTATGGACAAAATCTAACCATAGAACGTGGACGCTTACTATTTAATGGTCCTATTGATAATCCAGGTTTGGATGTACGCGCGGTACGAGAAGTTGAAGATGGGGATATCAAAGTGGGTATTTCCCTAGCCGGTACCGTCAAACAACCAGAATCCATGCTATTTTCTAGTCCACAGCAAACGCAAAGTGACACACTTAGCTACTTACTGACTGGAAGGGCTATGTCCACGCTTAGTGGAGATCAATCATCCTTACTCATGGATGCCATTACCCAGTTGGGGATAGCCGGCGGGGAAAGTTTAGCGCAACAGATTGGGGGGCGCTTTGGGCTGGATGAGGTCGGCCTAAAAACCAAAAATGGTGATATTCAGCAAAGTGAATTGTCACTAGGTAAGCGTCTTGGCCCACGTTTGTATGTGCGTTATATCGTCAGTTTATTCGATTCCTTACAGCGTTTAGCCATCACCTACCAGATCAACAAGCGTCTGCAACTGGAGGCTAAAACAGGTCTGTATCAAGGACTCGACCTTATCTATAAGATAGACACCGATAAAGGCCCCTTTGGTCCTTAGAATGTGCTGGAAAATATTCTCATATTTATCAGTTATTTGAAATTAATTGATAAATTTTGATAAAAAAGTGCAGAAAAAGTTGGATTTTGAGCGTTAACTTGCATTATGATTAGCGCGCTTTGATTTTGTAGCGCACAAAAAAGCAGGTAATCAAACCAGTCATTTAGCCCACAAAATTAATGTCAAATTTCTGCTTTAAAGAGGTTGACATTGGCGAGAGATTCCCGCACAATGCACGCCTTTCCAGTCGGAGGGGTTCCCGAGCGGTCAAAGGGGACAGACTGTAAATTTGTTGTCACTGACTTCGAAGGTTCGAATCCTTCCCCCTCCACCATTTGATTTGGTTTGCACGTTCAGCTTGATTCGCGTTATTAACGTGATGTGGCAAGATTAGGCGGGTGTAGTTCAATGGTAGAACCTCAGCCTTCCAAGCTGATGGTGTGGGT
>CAZCJE010000056.1:0-21056 GCA_964498805.1 uncultured Thiothrix sp. | reverse complement strand
ATTGACATGGTTAGCCCCTAACTAAACATCATTTGATAGTGTGAAATGAAAGTGAGTGACGGCTAGAAAAACAAAGGGGGAGCGTGCGCTACTTTAAGCACATAACGCTTGCGAGAAGAGGGTAGATTGACTGTCCTTAAGCTCATGGGGTTGTGCTTGCTGTTAGCCTTATTTTAATCATAGCTTATAATCTGAGCAGTTCACCACTTATTAGAAATAAATATAGGTGGCTACTGTGATTAAAGTCAGTTTGCTACTAAAACGGAAAGCTAAAAATATTGAAGTCAGCGGGAGCTTAAGTTGAAAACCGGCTTAAAAGGTGAAAGGCATGAAAGTTAAGCCTTCCTATTAATGAGAAGGCTTAATAGTGGTAGAGAAGATTAGCGCGGATGGCTGAGGAAAAACCGCAGCATTTCGGCGGAGGCATCCGGGCCGTGCGGGTCGGTATAGGAGCCATCCGTACAGCCGCCTGCCCAAGCGTGTCCTGCGCCGTGAATCAGCCAATGTTCAATCTGGGTATGGCCATCGGCGGCTTGCAAACAAGTGCGTGTGTAAGCATGGCCATGATCCGGTTGATGGCGCTGCTTATCAACATTGAAATAATCATCATTGCTAGCGTGTAACCGCGCTTTGGCATGGGCGAAGATTTGTTCACCATTTTGGGTATGCACGGTGGCATCCTGATCGCCATGAAACACAATGGTGGGTACAAAACGCGCCAAACGCTGGTCGGCGTGAGCTTGCAAGCTGCCCTGACGCATAGCGGTTAAAGCCGAAATCAAGTCATTGGCACTACCCGCAGGCAAGCCTGAATGCACACCCACAGCCGCATACACATCCGGATAAGCACTCGCCATGACTGCTGCCATAGCACCTCCTGCGGATAGCCCAGCGATATACACCCGTTTAGCGTCTACTTGATAATCGGCCATAATGGCTTGGGTTAACCCCGCCAAAATCGCTGGTTCGCCTTGGTCGCGCTGCTGATCTTGTGGTTTAAACCAATTCCAGCAGCGATTAGGATTGGCCGCCTGTGCTTGATTAGGGTAAGCAATCAAGCAGCCGAATTCTTCCGCAAGCGCATTCATAGCGGTACCGGCGGCAAAATCATCCGCCGATTGCGTGCAGCCATGCAGCATAATCACCAAAGGCATGGCCTGACCTTGATAATGGCTCGGAATATACAGTTTGTAATCGCGCCCGCCATGAGCATTACGATAATGCTTATCCAGAAATTGCGCCCCCGCTGGCAAAGGTTTGGCTGGTTTGGGGGTATGCAGTACGGGGTTAGGTAAATCTATTGGCAAACCACTTAGTTGATCTTGCCATTGGCCTAACCATTGCTTGAAATCTACCGTTGGCACCTTCAAGCCTACCAATACAGGCGCAACCGCAGACGTTGGGGTTACTGGGGCGGTATGAGAACGAATCACTTCACCCTCTACTACACGTTCATCGCTGCCCGTCGTTGACGTTGGCGAAGAGGGTGTTTGGCCTTGTAAAGCGTGCTGAATAGCGGTGGTCGCCTGCATGAGTTGACCGGCTTTGACTAAATTCAGGGCTTCCTGCATGGAAGCTAAAAAAGCTGTATTCATGGCTCAGGTTCCTGTGGTTAATGGACTTTATTAAAAAATGCGTCCAGCCAATGCCGCTTTGACAGCGGGGCTAGCTTGTAAAACGCCTAGCACGGTAATGGCTTCAATGGTTGCTAGTGCTAATTCGGGGCTGACATCGGTGGCAAGGGTGGCTAAACCGACCACTTGAATATGCAATTTTTCACCAGCTTGTTTAACCGCTTCTAAATCCTGACGGCTGTAATGACGCAAGCCTAGTTCTAGGGTTTTGCGGGTAACGGTTTGTTTGACCACATCGGCGTGAGTGGTTAGCTGGTTGCGAATAGCGGTGCGGATGAAATCGGTACGGTTGGAATAAAAACCTTCCTGCACCAATAGATCAATTTGCCCTAAATCCACGTAGCCTAGATTAATCGTGACTTTTTCTGTATCCGCGCCTGTTTTTGGGCGTATCGGGGTGATATTGCTCATGTGTGTAAAAGCCTCTTGTTTACTGGATTCCTTCTAATTGGAATCCAATTACCATCCATATGGATGGTATAATAGTCTTTTTGTGCAATGCGTCAAGTATTGAAATTTTAATGCTGCATAGAATTGCTATTATTTAATAATGTAAAAATGACTGGGTTTGGGTGGGAAACAGAAAGGGGAGCGATAGGCGACAGTTAGATGCACTCAAGTGCGGTAACAGCCCCTGTGAGAAACAGAGGCTGTGTCAGAAGCATTAATTTAGTGGATACCGCGAATATTGAAGGTATGCGTGATGGTTTGACCGGGCTGAATGGTCAGGGATTTGTACCCTTTAAAGCCACGGTAATCAAAACTGACCACCACTTCCTGCGGGGGTAAAGCGAATTCGGTCATATTCACGTGTTGAGTTCTTTCCATTACCACGCCATCTAAGCGAGTAATGGTGAAATCGACTGGTACGGGTGCGCCGTTATCCGCTGACAATGCCACCACCCGCAAGCGCCCAAAATCGCTGCGGTCCACCACAGGCCGTTGAGGAGCAGGCGACATGGGCGGGAAAGGCGCAGGTTGTGGGTTAAAAGTAGGTGAAGGCGGGCCATAACGCGGCGGTTCTACCGGATTGGGCGGGGTTTGTTCAGCCTGTTCTACGCGTTGACGCGGTAAGGGGAATATTTCATTCACTACCGCATTGGCCGGGATACGAATATTGCGCGTCACAGTGGCACGGCCTTCAGCGCGTACCGTGACTTTGTAAGTACCTGGCTTCAAGACAAAACTGGCTTTGGCGCTGTAATTGGCTTTGTCGACCGAAACGCCATTGAGTTGTTGAACGTAAACATTGGCCTTGATGCTTTGACCACTCTCACCTGCCTGACTGACGATTTCCAACTTGCCGGTGGTGGCAGTCGGTTGAGCAGCCGCTGCTGATAATTGTGAAGCAGGCGTTGTTTCATCCGGGAGCTCAATGGTCGGTTTGGAGGGGGTAGGTTTAGTAGGTATCGGGGTCGGCTGATTAGGTTGTGTGTCGATACTCGCTACATCGGTTTTGGCCGGTTTATCCGGGTTAGCAGGGTCAGTCGGTTCATTGACCAGTTCAATCGTAGGCTTGTTATCCGGCGTATCCAGCGTGGATAAGTTGGCCGGTTTGTTATCGGTTTCATCCGGTGGCAGTTCTTTCTGCGGTTTGATGATGCGTTCACCGGCATTAGCCCCAATCGTTGGGGTGTTGGCGGGGTAACTGCTAACCGCCGGAGCCATTTGCCATCCGGTGGAATCCGGTGGTTGTGGGGTGGTGCCAAAAAAGCTTCTGAATCCTATGAAGGCAAACAGCATCACTAAACCAAACAGGATGCCCCCTATTAGGAATTTGGTTTTTCCGCCCATATACGGTGTCCTTTACTAATCAATGCGAGAAGGTTATCAAATTTGTTTTATGGCTAATTTCGTTCTCAGGTTAAATGGTATTTTAACCCCGTCCGACTCCGGATAGTGGGCTAATATTGCCATGCAGCATGGGCATTAACCAGGTTGCCACCTAACGGTTAATCCCACTGAAGGAGTATGACCAATCTGGCAATTATCAAGGTAGTCATCTGATGCCTATGCTGTACTATGCACCCGCCCCATTACTCGCGGAGATGCTCGCCATTATGCCTAAACGTCACCTTGAACATCATTACCAAACTTTCGCCCTTTGCCTTCTACAGGGAATGCTAATGGGTTAGCAGGGAATGGACGGCTGTATGGAATAACGTCTTAGGGTGCATGAGCGATAGGTTTGGGGCTGTGGTTTAACGTTTTTCAAGCTTAGGAAGTAAAACAGGAGAGGATCATGCCACAGGAAACTATTCGGGCAGTGTTGATATGGTCAGGTTGGATTAGGCTGTTACACGGCGTTTTAGCCTTGGAAGTGATCTTTCTGGCCATTAGCGCGACCGTACTGCGTTACGGTGGGCAGATTGATCAGGCTTTTTGGCAAGAATGGCATTTAATCTGCGGCCAAGTCTTGTTGCTTACGGTGGTAGCGCGACTGTTTTTGCTGTTTGTACTGCAGGATAGCGGTAGTTGGCGAGCGTTATTGCCCGACCCGGCACAAAAACAAGCATTCAAACAAATGGCTTTGTTTTATCTCAGCGCCGGGCGTACTGAGATGCCCAATTGGTTTGCGCATAATCCGTTTTGGCGTCCGGTGTATCCGTTTATATGGTTATTGTTGTTGCTGTGTGGGTTAGCGGGGTTGCTGTCTAACAGCCCTAATATGGTTTTTGGTATGACCATGTTTGATTGGCATACTAGTCTGGCTAATCTGATGTTGTGGATTAGTGGCTTACATGTGGTGGCTGCCTTAGTGCATGACATTAAGGGCAAAGGTGCGGCTATATCCGCTATGCTCAATGGCTATCGTTATTTTTATATCAAAAATTCCACCGCGGTTGGTAACACGCCTGTTGATCCTTTTAAAGGCAGTGCCCCACCGGTATATGTGTCATTGGAGAGTATTAAAAAACGCCCGCCTGCCGATAAACCTTAATGAAATAGCTTGCAAAAGAAACGCTTTTACAAGGCTAAAGTGCCCACACAAATTGTTTGGCTTGTGGTGAGTGCTGCTAGTGCTGGCTATAGTGAACGTTTAATCAGACCCAAACTACCCATCCAGGGAAGGCCAGTTTGATGAGTCTGGTGTTCTGGCTAATTCGACCCGGCATTTGACAAGGAGTAATTAACGCATGCAAATGGGCATTATCGGTTTGGGACGTATGGGGGCCAATATGGCTTTGCGTTTACTGCGAGCAGGTCACGAATGTGTGGCCTATGACAGCAATACCCAAGCAGTCACTTCTCTTGCACAACAAGGCGCACAAGCAGCTACGTCATTGGCTGATTTGGTAGCTAAACTGCCAAGCCCGCGAGCTATTTGGCTCATGTTACCGGCAGCGGTCGTCGAGCGGGTATTAACCGATCTTAAACCGCTGTTGCAAGCCGATGACATTATTATTGATGGCGGCAATTCTTATTACCATGATGATATTCGTCGACAACAAGAACTAGCCGCTGTAGGCATTCACTACCTTGATGTCGGCGTCAGTGGCGGCGTATGGGGGTTGGAGCGCGGTTATTGCCTTATGATTGGTGGGGATCAGGCTGCTGTACAGCATTTGGAACCGATTTTTCAGGCTCTCGCCCCCGGCGTTGATACTGTATCGCGTACCTATGGGCGGGAATCTGCCCCTGTTTCTAATGCCGAACAAGGCTATTTGCATTGTGGGCCAGCCGGGGCGGGGCATTTTGTCAAAATGGTACACAATGGCATTGAATACGGTTTAATGGCGGCCTTTGCTGAAGGTCTAAATGTGTTGCACCATGCTAATGTCGGTAAACAAGAGCATAGCGTCGATGCCGAAACCGCCCCCTTACGCGACCCCGAACGCTATCAATACGACTTTGATATTGCGGCGATTACGGAATTATGGCGGCGGGGTAGTGTGGTTAGTTCTTGGTTACTGGATTTAACCGCGCAAGTCTTGAATGCAGACCCGCAATTGGCGAATTTCCAAGGTAATGTGGCCGATTCGGGTGAAGGGCGCTGGACAGTATTGGCCGCTGTCGATGAAGGTGTGCCGGTGCCGGTTATCAGTGCGGCATTGTATTCGCGTTTCAGCTCGCGTAATCAGGAAGCCTTTGCCCATAAACTGTTGTCAGCTATGCGCTTTGGTTTTGGCGGACACCACGAAAAACAAGCTTAAAGGAATCCCTTGTCATGACCTCTGTTGTTACCTCCTTACGCCCGTTGTCATTGGTTATTTTTGGGGCTGGTGGCGATCTCACTTGGCGCAAGCTGATCCCCGCTTTGTATAACCTGTTTTTGGATGGTTATTTGCCGCCGCAGTTCGCCATTATTGGTATGGATGGCAAACCCGGCACACTGGAAGATTGGCGTCAACGTTTACGGGATGGGGTGGATCAGTTTTCGCGCCGTGGTAAAACCGACGATGCGCAATGGCAGACCTTTGCCCATTATTTGCAAGCCTATCATGCCGGGGATTTTACCCAGTCGGTTACTTATGCCGCTCTTGCCGACACCCTAACCACTATTGAAAAAAACTGGGATGTGTCACAGGCCGAACGAGTGTTTTATCTGGCCACGCCGCCGGTGATTGTGCAGCCCATTACCCAGAATCTGCGTGCAGTCAATCTCACCACTGACCCCGATCACAGTCGTGTGGTAGTAGAAAAACCCTTTGGACATGATCTGGCTTCTGCGCAAGCCTTGAATGCGTCGTTATTATCTGTGTTGAAGGAACGGCAGATTTACCGTATTGACCATTATCTTGGTAAAGAAACCGTACAGAATATTCTCGCCTTTCGCTTTGCCAATGCTCTGTTTGAGCCGGTGTGGAATCGCAGCTATATCGATCATGTGCAAATCACGGTAGCGGAAGAAGTTGGCGTGGAACATCGCGGCGGCTATTACGAACAATCCGGTGCCTTGCGCGATATGATCCAGAATCATCTGTTGCAGATTCTGTGCTTGGTTGCCATGGAACCACCGGTAGCATTTGAAGCCAATGAAATTCGTGCGCGTAAGGTGGATGTATTGCGGGCTATTCGCCCCATTCCAACGGAAAACCTACAACATTATGCCGTGCGTGGCCAATACGCAGCCGGTTGGTTGAAAGGGGAAAAAGTGACTGGCTATCGTGCTGAAACTGGGGTGGCAGCCAATTCCGGCACCGAAACCTTTGCGGCTATGAAGCTGTTTATTGATAACTGGCGTTGGCAGGATGTGCCGTTTTACCTGCGTACCGGCAAACGGCTGCAACACAAATATTCGCAAGTAATTATTCAGTTCCGCCCAGTTCCCCATCAGGCGTTTCCAACCTCGGCAAGTTTGGATTGGCAATCCAATCGGCTGGAAATCGATATTCAACCCGATGAAGGGATTAGTCTGATTTTCCAAGCTAAACAACCGGGTGTAAATTTACAGATTAGCACCCAGGAAATGCGCTTTAGCTATGCCCAAGCGTTCAAAGCCGCGCCACCTGAGGCGTATGAAACTTTGTTGCGCGATGCCATGCGCGGTGATGCTACTTTGTTCATGCGTGCGGATCAGGTTGAGCAGGCGTGGCAAGTGGTGCAACCCATATTGGATGCATGGGCCACCTCAACCCCTCATGATTTCCCTAATTACTCAGCCGGTAGCTGGGGGCCAGAACAAGCTGAGGCTTTGATTGCGCAAGATGGGCGTAGTTGGCTGGAACCGGCGATTATTCTGGATAGCTAAAGGAGTGGGGTATGAATATTCTGGTGATTGATGTCGGCGGTACGCATGTCAAGTTGTGCTTATCCACGCATTGGCAGGTTAAGCGCAAGTTTGCCTCTGGCCCCGATATGACGCCTGCTTTAATGGTACAACAGTTACAAGCCTTAACCACGGATTGGCAGATTGATGTCATAACCATTGGTTACCCTGGTGTAGTGGTTGGCGGTAAACCTTTGCATGAGCCGCACAATCTGGGCGCTGGTTGGGTAGGGTTTGATTTTGCTGCTGCCTTAGGGCATCCGGTAAAAATCATAAATGATGCAGCGATGCAGGCATTGGGTAACTATCATGGCGGCAAGTTACTGTTTTTGGGCCTTGGGACAGGCTTAGGCTCGGCCATGATTGTGGATGGTCTTATTGAGCCTATGGAGCTAGCGCATCTGCCCTATAAAAAAGGCAAAACCTTTGAAGAATATATCGGGGTGCTTGGGTTAGAAAAGCGCGGCAAAAAGCAATGGCGTAAATCAGTAGCTGATGTCATTGAACGGCTGCAAGCCGCGCTTGAGCCCGATAGCATTGTGCTCGGTGGCGGTAATGCCAAATGGCTTAAGGAGCTACCAGCCGGTGTGCAGTTAGGCGATGAGAGCGCTGCCTTTTGGGGTGGCATTCGCCTGTGGCAACCCGACTGGCAAGTGGGTCAACCGCTGATAGATACACTACAGGTTGGGGTACCGACCACGGCAATAGTATAAGTCTGCGACTGATTATCTAAAGTGGGCAGGGTAAAGCTAATGTGTTTTACCCCTGCTGCTAAGGGTGGTAAGTAGGCTACGTGTACACCCATAGCTAAAGCTTTAGTGCTGAGACTATAGGTATTACCTACATCATCCTGCCATTGCAATACAGAGGGTTTGGCTAAACAAATGCCCAGTTGTTGACCCGCTGGCAATGTCAGTAATGGGGCTTGTACCGTCCAATACACTTGGTTAGTCACCGGAATCTTGCCACCATAGCGCTGCCACACCGCCTCAGGTCGGTCAACCGGGCGTCCTTCGACGATCGATAAGGCCAGTTTGATATATTCAGCATGCGCCCACGCTAATGGCATAGCAGAATGGGTTGCGCGACCTTTCCACAGTTGTTGTTCAGGAATAGCATCGCTATCCCAAACTTGTTCGGGAATCATGCCAGCACTATCGGCAAAATTACGCATAGCTTGCAAATAGGGGAGCGCATCCTCGCCTAGAGCTAGTGCATAATGCCCACGCTCACCGGTTAAGAGCGGCCATAAACGTCCCTGCCCCGTACCGTCGTAAGCACTACCATCCGCCTGTTCACCATAGCCATCGCTGTTATAGCGATACCAACACGGCCCTTGTGGCAAATCCATCCGCAATAGTTCATCGACCAATTTAAGCGTATCTTGAATCAACGGTGCATCAGGGGCGCGCAAGCCATAGCGAACCAATTGCAGGAAATCCACTCCGATCTGTTCGATAGGTGGCAGGCCGGGGTCTATAGCGTGATTTTTAATCGGCATCGCCCGCCCTAGGGCGGCATCATCGGTTAAAACATCCGGTGGCAAAATACGTGGATAATAGCCTTCCACCCCATGTAAACGCGCAAATGGGGTATCGTGGACGGCTGTCCAGTGATCTAGTTGGGCATTCCAGAAATCGGCTAATGCCAGAACAAAAGGTTGATCTGTTTCCGGTAGAAAACGTGCCCCGGCTACTAAGGCCGCAATACACACTGTTAAGGTGAAGGTATTAATGCCACTGTCTTCTTCCCAACGATCTTGGGGGCTAACCGGGCCATTGAGGACAATAAAGGCCAGTGCGCGCTGGACCATATTGCTAACCACAATATCATCAAGTGCTTGACGGTCAGCGAGCATACCAGCGAGTAATACCGGGAAAGCTACTTGATCTAGCTGAATGCCAAACCAGTACGGTTTACCACCAATCCACTGATTTTGATACCAACTACCATCCTCACGCTGAGTCGCTAGCAAATAGCGCAAGATTTCACGCGCTTCCACAATATTACCCAATGCCAGTAAAGCCCCGGCCGATTCGACCAAATCACGCGGCCAGACCAAATGATAACCGGGACGTTCTTCTTGGGATTCGCCCCATGGCACGCTGAGGCTAGCAATCAAGGCACCACAGAAGGTCTGGTCATGATGCACACGTAATACCATGGCACTGGTTTTAACCTGTTCCACCAGTTCAGCCGGTAAGGTATTAAGCAGTTTTAGTAGGCGGTAAGTCTGATGCCAGTGGCGCCACTCCGCAATA
Organism: uncultured Thiothrix sp.; assembly: GCA_964498805.1. Classification (GTDB taxonomy): domain Bacteria; phylum Pseudomonadota; class Gammaproteobacteria; order Thiotrichales; family Thiotrichaceae; genus Thiothrix. The sequence continues at coordinate 11,451 of CAZCJE010000056.1, read as the reverse complement.
CTTGCTTGCCAAGTGTGTTCAAAGGGTTGTAAGAGCGCAGATATAGCTAAAGTCGCTGCAGATTCGCGGCTACCTTCCAAGCCTAGAGCAAGAGTGGCTTGGGGCGGTAATGCCCCTGTTAACGCTATATTACCGGGGCCAGCTTGCTGATAATAATGTTGTAGAAAACCGTATTGATGGAAATCTTGCCAGCCATCAGAACTGCCAGAATAACCGGTGCTCCCCATGCCTAATGCCTCTTGCTGATTAGCATCTACTGCGACCAAGGCTAGCCCAAACGGGCCTTGTTCCGCCCACAACACCCGTCGCCCTCGGTATTGACCGACTTCAGCAATATTATCGCGGCCGGTAGCGCCTAGATGTGGAGCAAGTAGCACATAAGGACGCAGGGTGTCATCACCGGTTAGGCGGATATCCACAAGGATGACATCCCGATTGGAATCGGTAGTGATGCGTTGGGTAAAGGTAAAACGTTCGTGCTGGTGGGTAATGGTAACTACCGGAATACCCGCTTCCACGCAGGCGACTTGGCAATCCGGTAGGCGTTTGACTTCAACCCAAAAATGTTGGCCATCACCAATAATAAACCCCATATCGCGTATCTGCGGGATATCAACACGAGGAAAATAGATTTCATTGAGAATGCCTTGCCCAACCGTGAACCAGACTCTAGCCGGGCCAAGACTGGTTCCCACCATTTGTTTGGCACCATTGCACCAATTGGGCAACATACCCGGAGCACCGGGAGCATGCTGGGCATCAAAGGTTTGCAGGGTAGGGATTAATGTATTCATCGGGGTTTGCTTTGCTCTCCAATTGCTTGAGGCGTGCTTCCAAGCGGTCGACATCCATGCGTAAAGTGTCGACCTGATCTAAATAGTGGCGCAATTCAGCATCCGCAGGTAACAAACGCGTTTCTTCTTGTAGATATTCATGAGTATTCAAACGCATGGCATGTGCTGATTCACCTAACCAACCTTTAGCCTGTCGCCCTAGTTGAGCCATTTGATGTGCAAGCATGTCACCGACGGCAGCGGATAACAGTTCTTCCCAATCCACATCAATCTCACGCAGGATTTTGCTGAAATAAGCACCCAAACCCATATCACCATCCAAGGTGATGCCATTTTGCAACATCGCTTTGCTAGGGTCTTGTGCCTGCGACAGACGCATCATGGCTAAAGCGGAACCGTGAATAGTGACATCGGGAATGGCTTCATAAGCATAGGTTACCCGCACACTGTCTGCTGTGGGTAAAAAGTACAAGTGTAGATCAGGATTAGTGATATGCAGGCAAATGAGCTTGCCCTGTAAGGCTTGCAATTGCTGGCGTGCCGTCCCGTGTGTTTTTGTATCCAGCTCAAGCCAGAGATTAAAAGCAGTTTCAAGAGTAGCAGTGATAGCGGCAGTCAACATGAGTAAATTCCATCGTTATGTTATTCGGTAGGCCAAGAGCAGTGATAGTCTGCAACAGTGTGGTAATAACAATATATGTTTAGGGTTATTCACAACACCTTACTGCGTAAAAGCTGTCAATATGCTGTATATTTGATCAATACACGCTTCAAATGGCCTCTATACAAAGAAAAAAATATTTTGTTCAGGTTATATTAAGTTTTCATTCACTTTCTGTTCAGTTTGTGGCATGATACACACAACTAGAAACAAACCCATAGTGACAGGAAGTTACGATATAACAATTAGGGAGCAAGACGCGCAGGATTAGTAGCCCCCATCCTCCGCCTTAGTTTTTAGTTATCAACAATACTTGTCTCTGGAAAGCCCGTTGCACCGCTAGTCCCCCACTACGCGGTGCAGGTTTTTTACCCAAATCCATTTTTCTTTGTATCATTTGCCTGCAGAATCTGTCTATCTTCTCAATACACAACTGTATCGGAGAATGTGTTTATGCTTATCCGCAAGCCTGTTGACCTAACTGAAAATGAGGTAACGGATTACTCTGTTTACCTGCAACGGCGTGAATTCATCAAAACTCTAGGGGCGGTTGCTTTGCTAGGTAGCAGTGGCATACCGCTATCAACCTGGGCTAAATCATCGCCAGCCGATAAGGATGAGCTGACTCCTTATGAAGATATCATCAGTTATAACAACTTTGTGGAACTCGGTAGTGGCAAATATGCCCCCGCTGAGAATGCAGGTGCGCTACGCACGTCGCCGTGGTCGGTGACCGTCGATGGTGAATGTGCCAAACCCGGTAAGTTGACCCTGGAAGATATTCTCAAAACCCATAAAACTCAGGAACGCACTTATCGCCTGCGTTGTGTGGAAGGTTGGTCAATGGTGGTTCCGTGGTTAGGTTTTCCATTAGCAGATTTTCTCAAACGCTTTGAACCGACCGCTAATGCCAAGTTTGTGGTATTTGAAACCCTGTATGACCCTAAACAAATGCCGGGACAAAAACGACAGATTTTACAATGGCCCTATCGAGAAGCTTTACGTATTGATGAAGCTATGCATCCTTTGACCTTAATGGCGACAGGTTTGTATGGACGTGAATTGCCGGGGCAAAGTGGTGCACCCTTGCGTTTAGTCGTGCCTTGGAAATATGGCTTTAAAAGTGGTAAATCGATTGTGCGCATTAGCTTTGTAGAAAAGCAGCCAGTTACCACTTGGATGGCGGAAGTACCCGATGAATACGGTTTTTATGCCAATGTGAATCCGAAGGTTCCCCATCCGCGTTGGAGTCAGCGCAAAGAACGGCGTATTGGCGAGTTTATCAAGCGTGATACGTTAATGTTTAATGGTTATGCAGATCAGGTAGCCAGCCTCTATAGTGGTATGGATCTGAAGGAAAACTTCTGATGCAGTTACCCGAGCCTTATTTCACACGCGGGTTGAAGCCTGCCGTGTTTATCTTTGCCTTGGTGCCGTTAGCTTTATTGGGGTGGGGCTTGTGGCAAGATACCTTAGGGGCTAATCCCATTGAGGTGGTAACGCGCAGTCTAGGTGAATGGGCATTGCGTTTTTTGTTGCTAACCTTGCTAATGTCACCCTTGCGGCGTTTAGGTTGGCCGCAAGCATTGCGTTTACGTCGCATGCTTGGCTTATTTGCTTTTTTCTACGCCACCCTGCATTTGAGCAGTTATGTGGTGTTGGATCAGTTTTTTGATTGGGAAGAAATCTGGTTGGATATTCTGGAACGTCCTTTCATTACGGTAGGTATGTTAGCTTTCCTGATGTTGCTGGCATTGGCGGTAACTTCACCTAAAGCCATAATGCGTAAACTTGGGCGGTATTGGCAAAAGTTGCATTGGCTGATTTACCCGTTGACGGCGCTGGCGGTACTGCATTTTTGGTGGCTAGCCGATAGCAAAGTGCAAACCGACCGCCCTCTGATCTATACATTATTGCTAGGTTTACTATTGGCCGAACGGTTATGGCGTTCAATCCAACGTAAAACTTCACCTTCTAATAAGTCTGGGTCTTGGATGCGTACATAAGCGCCAAGGAATGAGACAATACGCTTAGCCAAAAACAGCGGTTTATTAGTCGGAGCCGCGACTTCGGCATTTAAGTCTTCGTGGTCTGCCTGAAAATGGCAAACCAAAGTGTTAGGGGCCGTACTGCTCGTGGTTAGCAATAAGGTCAATTGGTGTTGTTTTTGATTGACGATTAAAGTCGAGTCTTGTTCCGTGACATTAACGGGAATAGTCATTTTTCAATCCTTTGCATAGGGATAAGTTGCCAGCGCATAGGTGGCAGAGAACCGGAACATCATCCAGTTTGTAGCGTTTGCAAGCAGGTAGAAACTAGCCGGAAATAATCAGTTCATCCAATTCGGTTACTTCTTTACGGATACGTCGCATAACAGGCAATAATTCCATAAAGAGTTCAAACAGAGTGGGGTCTAGATGAGCCCCTGCCATGGATTGCATTAAGCTGATGGCATCTTTCTCACTCATGGCTTTTTTGTAAACCCGTTCATGCACTAAGGCATCGTAGATATCCACAATGGTGGTAATACGCGCCGTCAGAGGAATATCTTCACCGGCTAACTCACTTGGGTAGCCGCTGCCATCCCATTTTTCATGATGGCATAGGGCTATTTCAGCAGCCATATCCAAGGCAGGTATGTGGGAGTTTTCCAGCATCTTTGCGCCAATTTGGGTATGGCGCTTCATAATGGAAAATTCAGCATCGGTCAGCTTGCCTTTTTTTAGCAAAATACGGTCAGGAATACCAATCTTGCCAATGTCATGCATAGGAGCGGCCATGCGAATATCATCAATTTTTTCCGCAGGCCAACTTAAGGCTTTAGCCATTGCTGCGGCATATAAACCAATACGCCGCACATGTGCGCCGGTTTCTTCATCACGGTAACTGGTAAGACTAACCAATTTAATGGCAATTTCTTCTTCACGCTGACGAATTTTTAGTGTGCGTTTCTGCACTTCATTTTCCAGTTTTTCTTGAGTTAGCAAACCATTGCGCACTTGTTGCAAGCGGTTCACTTCCTGGGTGTAACGTTCACCTAAATTCTGTAATAACAGTACCGGTTGATTCATCACCCATAAGGCACTGGCTTCAAGTGCTAGTTCATTACCAAGCGCATCCACCTCAATCCAAGAGCCGGAAGTCAACGGATAGGCAAGTTGTTGTTGCCAATGAGCGTCTGCGCTATCCATAAAGCAAGATAGATAGGGAAAGATATCAACCAAGGAACAGGTGGGGCGTACCGTGGATTTACCCAGAAAAAATACTAACCAATCTGGCATGGAAGAATACAGGGTAAAGCGTTCTTCCTCTGTTTTAATGAAAACGACCAGATTTAATGAATCATAAATAGAAGCTAACAAATTATTCATGCTAAGACACCAATTGGGTTGCCAAGCTCATGAACATCTCCTCTACACCCGCATTGTCTTTGGCACTGGTTTCCATCACTGGGTAGCCAAACTGGTGTAAATATTGAATGTGTTGACTTTCAAGATGCCACTGGCTACGCAGATCGTTTTTATTAAGAGCAAAAATCATGGGTAATTTGCCACTCAGCGCTTGCACGCGTTCGTGCACAGATAAGGCGACGTGATAGGAATTCAGGCGCATGCCATCAATGACGATGATGTAGCCCGCCATTCCTTGCAAATAGGAAGAGCGAATGCTGTAAAAATCATCTTCGCCCGCTATATCCCAGATAATCAGAGATACTTCGTTGGTATTCACGGTTAGAACTTTTTTGTTAATCTTGACCCCAACGGTCGTTAGATACTTATCGTCAAACATGCTTTTGACGTAACGGTTAATCAGGCTGGTTTTCCCGACAGAGAAAGCCCCTAACAAGCAGATTTTTTTCTGGATCACAACAACTCCTGTTCCTGTCGGGATGGGTTAATACAACTCGACTTCATAAGAAACACTACGTTCATTACGTTTTAGGTTGGGAGTCGGTTGTGGTGGTTCCTTGTTACGCACCGCTAGTAGGGAAGCGGGTGTACCCGCTGCAATCAGAGCTTGGCGTACTTCGGTAGCGCGCTGGTAGGCTAAGTGTGTATTAAAGCGTTCCGTGCCTGATTCATCCGTATGCCCTTGCAGATAAATTTGTACGGATTGATTGGCTTCACGCGCTTTGGTTAATAAGGCCTTGATAAGGTCAGCCACTTGGCGGATTTCAGCCTGACTGGTTGTGGTATCCATGCTGCCTAAGGCAAAGGGGTGGCGTATTTCCAGCAGACTTTGTTGCAATTGCGCAATACGGGCTTGCAACGGGTTTTGGATTTGCAGCTGGCTTTTATCAAGGACCTGTAGACCGGTAATAAACGGCCAGCGGGTTTCTAGCTTTTGTACCCAATCCTGACTGGCATTGCCACTGACTTGTAAGGTCAATTGCCGCAGATGCAGCTGTACGCTCGGGGGTGGCATTAATAGCTGGCGTATACGCTTGAGCAGAATATCCGGGTCTAAGGATAAATACGGTTGAAATTCCCACTGTAAACCCAATTGAGCCTGAATAGCGGGGTCAATGACTTGCATTGGCGAATTAGCTAAAGGATCCAGTAAACCTTTCACTTGATAACCCTTTGCATTGGCCTCAACCGAGAGCAGAACGACACCCGTTTGGGTCTGGAGTTTGGCAAGGCTAGCCTTTAGGAGCTGCTGTTGCTGATAATCCCGTAGGTAACCAACCATGGCCAAAGCCAGTATTAAGCCCAAACTGGCATATACCAACCAGGGTTGACGCTTGTTCTGAGGTTGATGGCGCGATTTAAGGCAAACGCTTAGCAGGGTTTCGATACCGGTTAAGGCTATATTGTCGCCTTGATAGGTGGTGAGCGCATGACCGTAATAACGGTGAACATTGGCGGAAGTTTCCACCATTAATTCGTGCAATTCTGATGGAATCGTACCCCGTACGACCAACGCTAACACCGAATTTGGCCCGTGTTCCACCAACAGATTCAATTCCCCCATACTTAGGGTATTGAGTGTATCGGTTTTATTCACGGAAAAAGAATCTGCCATGAAATCCTGAATAGCCGTCAACATGCCGGAAATCATGTCGGGGTCTTTACTAATCGCATTGGCTGCGGTGAGGTGGTGGATGAGCAAACCACTATGGCGGTGAATCAGGAATACCTGTTCTACCTGATAAACCAAAGTATGTAGCATGACAATATGCGCATAACTTTGTCCAGTACGCCATGCATCAAACCGCCACCGTAAGGAACGCAATGACAGACTTTGCTCTAGTAGCTGGTTTAGGTTGGTGAGAATTTCTGCAAAAGATTGATGGATAGACTTGCGAATGGCCGGCCCCATCACGGGATACAGCACATTCGCAAATTGTACCGGATTCTGTTGGATAGACTCTGTTAGCGTATATTCAATCGTCGGGGCCAATAGCTTAGAGATGGAATCATCCCGTGACATTCGCAAATGTAAGGCTTCAGAAATAATACCGGCAACACTGGCACTGTAGCGTTCCAACGTCTCAAACTGCGCTTTTAGGGTTAGCAAATCATCGTAATCTTTGCCAAACAGTAATTGGCGCAGATTTGCTATGTCAGAGCCATTGGTGAACATGCGTCAAAGCGTGTCCCCGGTCAGCTGACGGGTAACATTCTCCAGCAAAGTCGCGAGCATCTTACGATCCACTTTATCCTGACGCAGCTGTTCACTGCTCTGTTTCAATTGCGTCAACAATTCTTCACGTTGTTGAGCCATATTATTGGTCAAATGCGCAACTTCTTCATCTAGGCGCTGATTAAAACCACTTTGAGTTGCCTGAATCTGCTTGTAAATATTTTCAATACTTTTGGTGGCTTGATCATGATTTTTGCGGGCAATAGCCGTATCACTAAGACGTGCTTTCGACTCCTCGGTTAGTAAATCATTGACCAGATTGATTTCATGGTGCAGGTTTTCAAAGTTCCGACGCATTTCATCGCGTACTGAGGTAGTCCAAACCCGTACAAAGCGTTCTAGGGTAGCCAGCCGCCGGTCGTTTTCACGAGTTTGTTCACCGAACAGGATATTGCGTACCATGTCCAGATTTTTGTCATGCGCACTAGGCGCAAATTCGATTTCTGTTTCTACTGTACTCATAAGTTAGCCACTTTTTTTTATGATGAGTCATAGCGGAACCTATCATTTTTGGAGTGTATGCGCCTGTTTTTCTGATGTAAGGTGGAGCAAAGCTCTTGTAAAGCTTTTAAAAGAGTATTATTCACGCAAATGCGAACAAAATTAGTTCAAAACGGTTGAGATGCGGGCTTCTGTCACTAGACCACACAGGGATTGCTATGTTGTTATTATTGATCATTCCAAGCCTGCAACTGAGCGATTGGTTTAGTGGGTTAGTCCATTTGCATGTCTGGTTATTACCCTTGGTATTGTTAGTCAGTGGCTTCATTGCCATCATGGGGGCGGCTAATCCTGCTAAGCCGGGGTTGTTGCGGTCTTGGGCTATTGTGTTGGGCTATTTCTACGGCAGTAGTTTGGGCATAGTGGCTTGGGTAATTATAATAGGTAAGTGTGTTGATTTTATAATCGGTTCACAGGGTTTATCTTGGTTTGGGGTGATAGTGGCAGTCATATTGGCAGTTATGGCGGCTAATATTTTTGTTGACCATCTTTTTCAAATTAAACAGGGTAACTATCGATTATCTATCTATGTATTTTTCATTGTTTTGGCTTATATTTGGGTGATTAATTGGTTGGCTTATTCAACTACGAGAATTATTTAAATGTGTATAGAAATAGCCAGAGTAAAAGAAAATAGCAGAGGGAGTGAGTATGCAAGCAGCAAATTCTTCATCTTGGTTTACCCATTTAGCAAAATGGGTAGCCCATTTAATGGGAAGGCCCTTAACCTTTATTTGGGCAGTGCCGGTTATTGTGGTCTGGGCGGCTACCGGACCTTTGTTTCACTATAGTGATACCTGGCAGTTAATCATTAATACCAGTACCACTATTGTGACGTTTTTAATGGTTTTTGTAATTCAAAATACCCAAAACCGCGACTCTGAAGCTATTCAGGTTAAATTGGATGAACTAATTAAAACCAATCAGGAAGCTAATAATATGTTATTAAATCTGGAAGAGTTGAATGAAGATGATATAGAAAAAATTCGTGCGACCTATGAAGAGTTAGCAGAGCAGTCAAGGCAAAAGTCTAAACAGACTGATAGCGAAAGTTGAAGAGCTCTAATACTAGCCAGACAATATATTTTTTAGGGAGTGATGTGTTGATGGTATTAAATCTTAACCGCAATCCGTGGTTTTATGCAGGTTTGGCGATGTTGGTCATCTTGCTAGGATTGGCTTCCCGCCATTATCATGTAGCTATATTCGCCCCCTTGGGTAAATACCCGGGTGATGCTTTATGGGCCTTGATGGTGTATTTGTTAATAGCTACGTTTAAACCGGCATTACCCATAGCTAAAGTGGCTTTGTCGGCCTTGATTTTTGCTTTTGGCATAGAGTTTAGCCAGTTGTATCAAGCGGAATGGATCAAGGCTATTCGAGCCTATCCATTAGGGCATTTGGTATTGGGGTCTTATTTCGGGGTTTATGATTTAGTTGCTTATACGGTTGGCATCTTATTCGGCTGCTTGGCAGAGGTTGCTATAGAGGTTTGGCTAAGCTTAAATTATCCCTTTCTGAGGTCAAAAAAGCTTGTAAAATAGTCAGTTAAACGGTGAAAAGTATGGCTTTAGTCAAGTATTTATTATTTATATAAATATAAAATAATTTTAAGTTATGAGCAGTATGGTTAGGTTAGTTGACTGACGGTATTGGCATCACTGTAGAGTATTTCGGTTAGTCGAGACGTCGTTGTTAAGGTGTCCCCATGAAGACTAAATTTCTCCTAATAATGGGTAGTATTGCCCTTTTGCCCACCTTGGCTCTAGCTGGTCAACAATATTGTGGTAATACACCAGTAGCTGATGATTTAAGTCGCTGTCCTGATGGCAGTATTCCCATTTTTAAAGCCACAGAGGTACAACCTTATGTAGCACCTGTGACGAAACCGTATGTACCACCCAAGCCTTTAGTGCCTGATCCTCCTAAGCCTACTATTGATCCGCAAACGCCTGTGCCTTCTGATCCGAGTGCGAATAATCCAACTCCTCAACCGCCACCACCGGTTAAACCCATCCCTAAAGCTAAACCTAAAATCGATACGAATTATTTTATGGGTGTATGGCGTACCAATGTGAGCGGTGCTGTGTGGGAATCACCTAGTGGTTATGATGGTTATAATTGGTTGAATGTAAGTGCGGGTATATCAGCTGGGGATTTGATTATTAAGCCTAACCACACCTATGTTTGGAATTCCTATGGTGGCAAAACCGGTAAATGGGTTAAAGGCACGGCAGATTATCCAGTGGTTTTGCTTGATACAGTGGAAAATCGCCAATGGCAGCTTTCTGTAGACCCTCATCATACTGGTGGACGCGATATTACGGTGTGGGATGGTAATGCCTACTATTATGACGGTCGCCGTTAGTAGGTTGTTGATGGCGAATAAGGCCTGTCAGTATTATTAGACAAGCCTTATTGCGTTAAAGATTAAGCTAAACTCAATTTAGACATCCATTGATCATGGAATTGAGTTTCCGGTAATTGCCATACTTGTGTATGTAATTGAGTCAACATATCGGCATCTTCTAAAATGATCAGGCGTTCACTGTTAGAAATAGAACTAGGTCCTTGTTCAAGCAAGCGTTGCATTAATTCCGTGCGCTGTTGACGGGTAAAAGCAGGAATATTAGAACGCTGCGGGATATAGGTCATATGTTGTTTGAAGGCCAATGGATCGACCAACACGCGCGTAAATAGGTCACGTGTGGAAATGCACGGGTGCTGTTTGAGAATTTCATAATTCACATCAAACTGCTGCAAGATAAAATCCGGGTCAGATTCATCGGGGGTGCGGAATAACAAGCTGTTTGGTCGCATCTGCAAACTGCTAAAAACCCCCATAGGTATAGACAATACCAAGCCTGCTAATACCGGCGACATCCAAACAAATGTAGTGGGGTTAAAAGCCAGTAATAATAAACTCCAGACCATACCGATTATGGTGACCCAGCCATATTCCTGCCATGCGTCTTGCCACGCCAGCCCGCCACCGCCAGTACGTTGTTGTGTACCCCAAGTTGCCCGTTTACCACGCAAAATCTGCACAATGAATTTGCTGTAATACATCATACGCACAGGGGCAACCAGCATAGACATGAAGGTTTCCATAAATACACTGCTAGTCAAACCAATAACACCACCGAATTTCTTGCCATTGCGTTTGCGCATACTTTGGAACAAACCAAAGCTTTTATATAAAAACAGCAACACCAACGTAATGATTAGTAAGGCAGCATTACCGAATGTTAGCGGAATCAGGGTTAAATCGGAATGCAAGATGGCAATAAGGCTTAAAACGATCAACCAACCTAACCAAATCAGCGAGCTGAAATAGGACATAATCCCACCCATCAGCAAAAAGCGATGCAGGTTAGGAATACCATGTGACCAAATCACTAGCCAATGTTGCAGGTTACCCTGACACCAGCGCCGGTCTCGTTTCAAAGCATCGGTTAGGGTAGGCGGTGGCCGTTCAAAGCTGCCATCCATATCATAAGCTAGCCAGGTTTCCCAGCCAGCACGATTGAGCAGGGCCGCTTCGACAAAATCATGACTAAGGATTTCCCCACCCAATGAACCGCCTTTACCTAATTTGGGTAAATGACAATGCGCCATGAAAGCTTGGGTACGGATAATAACGTTATGCCCCCAATACTGGCTTTCGCCTAGCCACCAATAATGCAGGCCAGCAAAAAATACCGGGCCATACAGGCGATTGACGAACTGTTGCCCGCGTGCATATAGAGTATCGAGGCCAATGGTATACAGCGGAGCTTGAATCAGAGCAACCCGCTGATTCGCGTCCATCGCTGCTACCAAGCGAACTAAGGTATCGCCGGTAATAAG
>CAZCJE010000055.1:0-21062 GCA_964498805.1 uncultured Thiothrix sp. | reverse complement strand
ACAAGGGCATGCTGTGGTCACCTTCCTACTTCGCATCCTCTTGCGGCGGCGCTCCAATCAGCATCATTCGTCAATACATTGAGCAGCAGGCGACGCCAACTTAAAGGCAGAGAAGGAGTCCTGCGGACTCCGCGCTATCCATCCCCGGCCTGAACGCCGGGGCTTTCCGCGCTAACTGGTAAATGTTAAGAAATGTTACGTTATGTTCCCTCCTATTTACAGCGATGGAATAATGAACAATAGCATCCCATTTCATTTTAGGAGCAGGAGCGCCAATGTCAGAAGATCATCTCTCCTCTACTCATAAAACGGCATCTAGCAAACGTCAGGGTTCTAGTTATGCGGAGTTGAACCGGCAGGTAAAAGATCAGGCTAACTTAATCCAGGAATTGACCCATTTAATTCAGCAACGTGAAACGGAATTAGGTGAAATCAACGGTCAAGCCCAAATGGTACAAACCCTCACCCATAAATTGCAGGAAACCGAAACGGCTTTACAGATTACCCAACAACAAGCTTATAACCAGAATCGCTTAATTGATGATCTAACGAGCCGTCTTTCCCATAAGGAGCAACTTATGCTGACCGCGCAGGAACAAGCCCAACTGATTGATGATTTAACTAGCAATTTACAGGAAGTTGAAATCAAGCTAGCGGCCTTATCCCTTCAACACAAACACGTCCTAGCCGAAAGTTTGGTGAAAACGCATATGGTAACGGGGATGGCCTTAGGATTATTACCCTCACCCTTGTTTGATGTGGTCGCGCTCAGTGGCGTGCAACTGAATTTATTACGCCAATTATGTGAGCATTATGGTATTCAGTTTGATGAACAACTAGCCAAAGGGGTGGTTAATGCCTTGATTACCGGATCGCTGCCAGTCTTAACCGTACTAGGTTTAAGCAGTGTGGCTAAAGCTATTCCCGGTATTGGAACATTGGGGGGCGGTATTAGTATGACGGTCTTAGCTGGGGCGACTATTTACGCTACCGGGCAAGTTTTTATCCAGCATTTTGAATTCGGCGGGACTTTACACAGTTTTAAAGCCCAACAGTGGGGTGCTTTCTTCAAACAGCAGTTTGCTGAAGGCAAACGTTTTGTCAATACCAAGCTGGATAGCCAAACTGCCCCGTATGCGGGCGCTCGTGTGGCTATTGCGGTGTAAAGGTTCGTAGGGAATTCAGACATTGTGTATAACTTGACCGCTACAAATTGGTCGAAAATCAAGCCGTTCTATGTGGAGTTTGGGGCTACCCGACTGTATGGCGATATGGTTTCTAAACAGGCGGATGAAATTCCGCACCTGTTATGTCTACCGGGGGCCAGTCAAGCCGGGCGCAGTGAATTTGCCTTAATGCGTCAGTTGTTACTAAGCCAGTTTGGGTTGGCATCATGCGCTTTTGATTTTATTCAACCATTGGTCTTTGATGAACCAACTACCACAGGCTTGATGGCGCAATGTGTGGATATTATCGAGGCTTGTTTTGATTCTCAGCCATTCAGTATTGTCGCCGTTGAGCAAAGCAGTGAATTGGCTTGGCAGCTTATTGAGATTTTCCCGGTAACCAGCCTGATTTTATTGAATGCGACGCTGGAAATTCCCGCCCTGACGATTCCCTACCGCTGCATCCGCATAACCGGCCAACCCGAGCAGACGCTTAACTTTATTAATAGTCATCCTATCCTATTACTAAAGACAGTAACTTTGATTCGGGATACGTTAGCAGGTGATACCACGCCGGTATTGCTACAAGGACACCATGAATGATTCACATACCGTTATTAGTGCCTTTATTGCTAGCCGGTTTTACGCGGGCAGCCTGGCGTGAACATCGGCGGGGAAAAGTACAAGTATTGCCTGCGGCTGTACCGTCGACTATTCTGCATACCGATGTTCCCCCTATGTCTCTGTTACCACCAGAACAGGATAACTTTGATGATGTTGGTGAACTAAACCATTATCAGGATGTGTCATGGTATGCACTGGCGTTAGCAGCAGCGGCTTGGTTTTATCGCCCTGCTATGTGGGTGAGTATGCCTTTGCTTGGGTATAATACTTACCACTTTATTAAGATGATCCGGCAGACGGATAATGCCCACCAAAAAACACCCCTTACACTGTTTGAAAGTATTGCCCTAACCGCCTCTTTATTCACAGGGCAAGGCGTGAATGCTTCGCTCTTATTCCTATTCTCCTTTGGCTCACGTAAATTCCTTTTGCATGTTGGTAATATTGCGTCTATTGGCCTAAAGCAAGTCGGTGACCCACGCTTTGCTAAGGTTTGGGTATTGCGGGATGGCGCTGAAATTGAAATGCCATTAGCGGATGTCGAAAGCGGGGATATCATGGTCATGCGTGGCGGCGAAACTATTCTGGCAAAAGGTAAAGTTATCGAAGGTAATGGAATTATTCGCCAATATAGTTTACAGAAAAAAATTAAACTAATTCCAAAACAGCCCGGGGATAAGGTATTTCCGTTTACTCAACTAGAAACAGGTTGTTTACATATTAAGCGGCTTTAAAGACCGCTTTAATAAGGGATTATAATTATTGAGACATTGCTGACTAGATGAATTTAAAAATCTCATATAATCATTTTCAATAAAAATTTAAGTCAATATAGAGTAATATAAGTATTGGTCAGTTAAGTGGGATATGTTTATTATCCTGCTAACTTTGGTTTTGTGTCTTGCTGGCGGAAACTGACAATGACTGATAGTTCACACGCTAGTGTCCTAACCCCGTTTAGTCTTATAAAGTGTTACCCCCATAGTGTATAAATATAAAGCAAAGCATATATTGATTGTGGATGATGATGACATTCTGCAAGACTTTCTACGCAAATACCTTTCGAGTAAACATTATCAGACAGAATGTCTAGCGGATGGGTATAATCTGCCTACTTTACTCGATAAAACCCGTATTGACCTGATTGTGTTAGATATTGAATTGCCGGGTAAAGACGGCATTTATTGGTTGAAATGGTTACGTCATTATTACAGCCATATACCGGTTATAATTGCCTCGGTTAAAACCAGTGAACATGACCGCCTAATAGGGTTAGAACACGGTGCCCGCGATTATCTGGTCAAACCGTTTCAGTGCAAGGAACTGCTCATCCGCATTGAAAATATTCTCGGCGGGCGTCAGCCGCTAGAAGATTACAAAATCATTCGCTTTGGTGGCATTGAACTGGATACCGAAAACTGCCTATTGCTTAAAGTTGGCCAGGATATTAAATTAACTCTGCTAGAAACCAATATCTTGAAATTATTGTATATAAATAATGGGGCACCGGTTAGCCGTGATGATATTATGGCGCAGGTGCGTGGTACTAGTTACAATCCACTGGATCGTAGTATTGATATTCATATCAATAAGTTAAGAAAAAAAATCGAAGACGATCCGGCTAATCCAGCGTATATTCGCACCGTAAGGGGTAAAGGTTATCGCTTGCATATTCCTAATATAAGCGACGATTCAGACACCAGTATTGAACATTGGAGATAACGAAAACTGTGTCAGGTTCTACCGAGGCATCATTGCAGACATTACAGGAAAATTTGGGCATAAAAGACACGATCGATTTACTGGTTTTTGCACTGCCGCGTATTCGTGAACGTCAGCAAGCCTTGCATCAGTGTTTACAGGCAAGGGATTGGGAAGAGGCTTCACGGGTAGCGCATCAAACTCTCAGTTCGGTGCGTTTATACGGTTCCAGCCAGATTGAGCAATTATTGCAGGCAGTGCGTCAACAAGATATTGGTGTGATTAGCAGTGCATCATTCCAGCAGAGCTTAGTACAGGAGTTTGAATCGGTTACCCATACTGTCAAAACTTGGTTAGCTAAGCATGCCGTTTGCACACAATAAGCCAAATAATAATCGCGTGGTAATTGGCAGGTATTAGCCTGCCAGTGCTGGCCGTATTGAAAGGTTTCTTTGCGGCCCTGCCAGTGCCAATAGCCTTGGTTATCTTGCACAAAAGCAAAGCTTTGCAAGGGTAACTGTAGCCCTTGGCCGGTTGCTTTCAGATACGCTTCTTTTAAGGTCCAGTAGCTGAAAAAGCGAGCCTGTTGCTCCTTTGCACTCAGATTCAACACATCGCTGGCTTCAGTAGGGCTAAAAGCATAAGCGGTTAAATCAGCCAAGTCAGCAATCGGTTTGCTTTGTTCCACATCCACCCCAATGACCCGTTCCTGCGTAACTGCGCAGGCAACCAAGCCTGTTGTATGTGAGAGGTTAAATTGCAGCCAGCGATAAGCAGAGTTAGCAATCATTGGCTTGCCACAGGTTTGGGTGTGGAACTGCCAGTCAGCAGGCGGTATATCAGCATAATAACTGAGCACTTGGCGTAAAAATACATGCGCTGCGGTGTAAAGTTTCTGGTCTTGGAGGCGATGGAAGGCGTGAGCACGTTGCCGTTCCGCCGCATCCAGCCAAGCAGTATTAGCCACTGGCTGATTTTCGTCCGCCCATAACAGGTGAATATGAATCTCGTCTTGGCCTAAGGGTTTCATACGCTAGGTGAGGCAATCACCGCAGGTTGACGACGCAGGTTAAACAAAAGCCAGGCAATATGGGCCAAAACCACACCGTATACCAGTGAGACTGCAATGCCTTGTAGCTGGATAACTAACTGAGTGATATCCGGCATACTGAACAGCCCTTCCGCTCCCAGTAGACTGACACTCAGACTACCCCAAACGCCACCGCCACCATGTATGGCTACCAACGCTGCTGTGCGCATTTGCCAACTATGTGGCAATACATAGCGTATGAGCGTGTTGAATAGTAGGTTATGCAAAATACCGGCAATGGCTCCCAAGGCTATAGCCTCCAGCGGGGTTAACAGTTGGGCGGTAGCTGTTACTGCGACTAGCCCGCTGGCAAAGCCACCCAAACCCCGTACCATGCGGCCTTTATCGGTGTGATAAAAACTATACTGCAGAAAAGCCAGCAAACTGCTTGCTGATGCAGATAGCACTACATTCAGCAGGGTACTGCCTAGCTTGTTACTGGAGACAGGTAAAAGCCCAGTGCTCATGCCCAAGATACCTAAACCTAGTAATAATACAGCACTGGCTGAGTAGACCGGGTCTTGTTCTGTAAGAGCCAAATTAGGCGAACGTGGCATAGTTTTACCCAGTTTCCACACCAATACCAAGGCAAACCAGCTAGCCACCGCATGAATGGGAATGGCACCAGCATTATCCACAAAGCCTGTGGTCTCCAGCCAACCCTTATTACCAGCAATGAATTCACCTGCCCAGACCCAATGGCCATACACAGGGATGAGGAGCATGCTGACAAATAAAGCCAACATCACATGTGACAGGGTATTGAGCTGGCGACCTAAGGCGGTATACACAAGCAGGGCCGCTAATAGGACAAAAGTACTTTGATAAAGTAGGAATTCAGCCAAGGGAAATAATGGCATCAGGGTGGGATCAGCCGGTTCAGCACTGAGCAGATAATTTGATAACCCCAACCAGCCGGAAGCCGAATGACCATACATTAACCCAAAACCCACCGCAAAATAGCCCAAAAATACGGCTACACACACCAGTAAAATAGCCTGATGCTGCGGTATACCATCCGCGAGCGGTTTGTACTGTTCCTTATTGTGGGGCAAAACATAAGCTAGCGGCATTAACAGCGTTAACACCAGCGCCAGCAGTAACCACAGCCGGTTCATATCCTTCACAACCGTTTTTTGGTTTTCTTGCTCTTGTTCGGCCTGTTGTGATTTATTGCCTTGAATAATCTGATCTAAACGCTTGTTGATATCCGCAATGGTTAATAAGATTTCGTATAAACGCGTAGCATTGCCTTCAATCAGTGATTTTTGTGCATGGATATCGGTAGTATTAGCGCGTACATCCCGCCCTAGCGCCTGCAGGTCGGTTCTAAGTTTTTCAATATCGGTGGTATTGGCGGCTATATTGTTACGGCTTTCATCCAAACCGGTATAAGCTTCCTTCAGTTTGCTATCAATCAGCTCCAGACCTTCCTTGATAGTGCTCATACTGCTGCGATTAACAATCGCATCTTCCTTACTGTTTTCAATTTCGCCACGCAAGGATTCCAGGGTCTGCTGAATAATCTCGATGTTGGCCATGCTGTTTTCAATCTGCGACTGCGCATGTTGCTTAGGATTCAGCGTAGCAGCATCTGCCGAAGAAGTGGCCTTGTCAGTGGGAGCGGTGGGTTTATCCGCAGAGATAGCCGTACTGGAGGTGGACGAAGCGGGTTTATCGGCTGCCTGTACGGTTAACAGGCTACCTGTACACCACCACAGCAAAACCATAACAAACCAAACGGTGTAGCGAGAACGAACACAACAATGGGTGATTGGCATAAGATTCCTTGTTTTCAGTGTTTGCCCTTGTCAGGTGTGGTGGATTTCAGCAACTCACTACAAGCGGGTGGCTGCTGATCCTTGGTGGTTGGTAACGCCTTATCGAGTTGCTTGAATAGGTCAGTATCCTGATTGCGTACAGCCAATGTCATAGCGGTTGCTGATAAGTCATTAGGGGTTGGGTAATTCAGGGTAAAGCCGTGATAGCCCCACAAGGAGGTGTTTTTAATGCGCTCTTGCATAAAAGCATCTTCAGTTAATAGCGCATCTACCCGACCATAGACTAAATCAAAAATAGCATTTTCCAGAAAGAGATACGGTTTAATACGCGCTAGCTGGCTGTAGGTATCCAGCAAATAAATCTGGTAAATGGAACCTTCGAGAACAGCAATGCGGGTACCTTTGTAATCGGTAATAGCATGGCGGGGTGGGTCTTGCTTATTTTGGATAAAGACCGGCTTAAGCGTACACAAAGGGCGTGAGAGTTGAATATTATCCACTTCCGGGACAATAAAGGTATCCAGAATCAATACTGCATTTAGTTTGAGGGCTTGCAAATCAGGCAATAAATCATCCGTAGTACCGACATTAAAGGTACAAGTCGCTTTGAGACGCTCACAGACGCCTTTCAATACTTCAATCAATATACCGCTGGCTTGTTGTTTGTTATCGGCATAGCTATAAGGGTAACGATAGGCAGGCACACCAATACTTAAAGTCAGCGGTGCATTATCAAGCGCATAAGTAATGGGAGTTAACCAAATCAGTAATAAACTGATTAAAATAGGTATAAGACGATAAGGCTTCATGGTTTAGCTTCCTTACTTTCTTGGCTATGCTGATTTTCCAGAAAGGCATCGGGCGATAGGTCCAATAAAGCTTTATCCGCTAAACCCTGTTGTTGCAGGCTTTTAAGATTAACGGCAATTTCCGGCATACCTTGCAAGCGTTCAGCTAATTCATGCACTTTGATGTTATTCAGTAAGCTACGATATACCTCCATATCGCCACGACCTTGTGGATCTACATCTGAGCGTTTATTCAGAATCAAGCCTAGGTTGGCCTGTTCCTGACCCTCACCGAGATAAATAGACGGTACTTTGAAAAAGCCCATGCTTTGGTTCAATTCATTGGTTAGGTTGGCGTTAATACCTTCATAGGGGGTAATGAACAGAGCATCGGCATTGAGAGATAACTTGCCATAACAGGCAATCAATTCCAATTCAATTTCACGCCGGGATAAAGCTGAAAAAGGAATATCACAACCCACCAATTCAACCCCAACTTTATCGGCTAATGATTTGACAATAGAGTAACTAGCGGCATTGCGACCATTTTCCGTATCCTCATAGATAATGCCCAAACGGCGGAATTGCAAAATGGCTTGGGCCAATTCCAACAAATGTGTCTTATGGTCATCAGTGTGCAAACGCTGCGAGAATAATTCGGCGAAACTAGGTCTGTCTTTATCCGCTACAGTAGGAGCAGGGGTGACTTTTACGGTTTCCTTGAGTGCTTTATCGGTAGTCACTGAAGTTTCTTTGCTAGCTTCCGGCATTTGCGCGGGAGCAGATGCAGGTGTAACGCCTGTATCAGCTTTTAGCGTAGTTTTAGGCGGAGGATTCATGGTATTGGTAGACGTGGTTTGCGCTTTGCGTAATCGTTTTTCGAATCTTTCTAGCAGATACGGTACATGAATGGCTGGTAAAGGGCGCAATTGGCCATATTGCCAGACATTAAAAATATATTTTTTGCCACGCAAGTCACCACTGTCATTAAACGCATGTAAACCTGTGACCCCAATCCAAGCGGGCATGTAGTGCAAGGTAGAGGACAGCAATGGCGGTAAGGTTGAACCGGCTTGCTGGATAGCAGCTGCAAAGAGCATCACCGAATCATAGCCTTGTGCGGCATTGTAATCCGGTTCTGCTTGGTATTTTTTCTGGTAGTTATGAATAAAAGCGGTATTGATAGGATTTTTGGGATTAGGTCGGTAAACCGCTGGAATAATCGTATTATTGGCAGCATTGCCAGCGGTTTCATTGTAATCCGCTACATTAAATGTGTCACTGCCTAAAATGGGTTTGTTAATACCCATTTCGCGTAACTGTTTAACCATATTAGCGCCTGCTTTTGGCGAGGCGGCGATAAACACAGCATCAAAGGTTTTACCACTAAATTGGGCAATTAAGGGGCGATAATTTTCTTCTTTTTCGAAAAAAGACGAATTCTGTACTAATTCAATACGGGAGTTATTACTAGTGCTTCTAACCGCCGCATCTTCAAATAAAAAAGCCAGTTCACGGTATAAATCATCGCGTGAATACAATACCACTATTTTTTGATAACCAAGGATTTTAGCCACACTAGCAATTTGTTCGGCCATAATACTGGCATTGGGCGTCATGCGGAATACATACTGGAAATTATGCCCAGTCAATTCTTGGGCAGTGGAAAAAGGTGGAATGAAAATAATTTGACTGCGTTCATAAACAACCGAAGCAGGAACCGCAATATTGGAATTGCGATGGCCTAAGACGGCAGTGATTTTAGGATTAGCTGCAATGCGCCGGATAATAGGCTTAGTTGCTTCAAATGTTTCCCCATCCTGTTCAATATTGACTTTTAATGAACGCCCGAGCAGTTTTTCTGCGCGTTGATTAATTTCCTCGGCTGCTAATAACACACCATTTAAATAATTGCTTTTAACGATATCCTGAACTGCAACGATTTCAATATCACTGTGATTCTGTCGCGCGTATTCTAAACGTTTTTGCGCCATGCTATCAAAATCAGGGCTACAAGCACTTAAACACAAGGCCACTAACCCCATCAGCAGAGCCTGCACACCGCTTTTCATGGTGACTTATTCCCTGTTTCGGTAGCTTCAGTTTTAGCGGTATCTGCCTTGTCTGCGGTTTTATCCACGCTCGTCTTGCTATTATCCTTGTTCGCTGACGTTTTCTCGGGGGTGGTTTTGCTTGCGCTTTTGGATTTTTTCTCGGTACTAGCGGCAGTAATACTACTGTCAGCGGTATCGGTGCTGGTATTTGCCGGGGTGGTAATACCCTGATCACCGCCTAAAATAATCGGTAAGCCATCCTTACCAGAACCAATAACAATGATTTTGGCATTGGTGGATGCCGCTAATTTTTCGGTGGCTTCAATGCCTTGATGGCGTAATACCGGTTCTGTTAGGGAACCGCTAATAGTTTCGTGATAGACCTTAATCCCATTGGCTTCGATTTCCATGCGTTTGGCTTCTTTCTCAGCCGTTTGCAGGCGGAATTCATACGATTTCATGAATTCTTCCTGTTTAAGTTTATCTTCAATTGCGGTAACAATTTCGGGCGGTAAAGTAATACTGCGGATAATAATATCTTCAACCTGTACATAGTTACGCCCGACTTCATCAAGCGCACTTAAAATGGCATTGGTTAATAAACCCTCTTCATTCGTATAAATTTGTTCTGCTGTATAACTACCCAATTCCTTACGCATAACCGATTCAATTTGCGGTAAAATAACCCGCTGTAAATAATCCGGGCCAATGCGTTGATGTAAAATGCCTAATAATTCATATTCAGGTCGATAACGCACTGCTAGTGATAAATGAATACTCAAGCCTTTATTTGTAATAACATCAAACTCATGTAATGCTAATTGTTTGCGCACTTCATAAATATACATAGTATTGATTGGATTAATAATATGCATACCTTCTGGATAAATAGTATCCGTTTCGGTACCGCTAAATAGGCGATATAACACCCCTGCCTGACCGGACTGAATAACAATCACAATGCGGTTAAAAAAGAAAACCGCTACAAGTGCTGCAATTAGCACTGTGACCACAACTAAAGGTATTTTTTTACTCAGCCAGCGTTTGAAATGGGCATGCGCACTGAGAGGCTGGTTTTCCACCATTACGATTTAATCCTTGCACTGACGGGCTGCGTAAGCATCATGTCCGTGGGGTTGTCTAGGCGCTATGAAAAGGGGTTTATTATAGATCAGACATAGGACAGTAACAGTCTAAAACCCACCCCATTTGCATGAAGACGGGGTGGGTTAAGCGATTAGGTTGCCAATTAAGCAGCAACAGCTACCGGTTCAACAACGGTTTTTTTGCTGAATACTTTACCCAATGCATAATAGGTGCCCATACCCAACAAAGCGCCGCCTGCGACAGCCATACCCATAGGGTGAGCCAGCGCCAATGCTTTAGCAGCAGTGCCGACGTTAGCCAGGGATTGGCCAAGCGCGCTCAAAGAACCGTTGGAAGCTGCGGTTGTCAATGTAGTTGTGCTTGTTTCCATAAGATACTCCTTACTATTGTGTGAAATCAGTTACGAATGTTTGAAAGATGATTATCAAGGGCTGTCCAAAATTGAGTCAAGGTAACTCTCTTCGCTATGAATCATTGAATTGTTAAGTTTTGTTAAGTAGCGCATCGCTTAAGTATGCGATTTTTTGAGTATGATAAAGTTATCATATTATGGTTTTTTCACAGGGTTTAGGTATGGTCGATACTGCCGCATCGGCATCCACAAGTGCGGGTAATATTATTGATCCTGTGGAAATCATTAGTGCTGAAGGATTGAGCAATCCGGCTACTGAATTGGCGGAAGTGGAACTGCTGATTCAGGAAACGGCTGCTAACAGCATTATCAAAAATCATATTATTGCCAGCCTTGGGTTAGGCTTAGTGCCCATTCCCCTGTTTGATTTATCAGCATTGACGGCGGTGCAATTGAATTTGCTGCAACGGTTAGGGGCGCATTATGGTGTGACTATCAAGGATTACCAACTCAAACCTATACTGCTAGCCCTGTTGAGTGGAACCTTGCCGGTGATGGCCATTATGGGCTTCAGCAGTGTGGCTAAGGTATTGCCGGGTATTGGCAGTTTGGCCGGTAGTGCCGGGGTTAGCTTATTGGCGGGTGCTGTCACTTATGCGCTTGGGCAAACGTTTATGCTGCACTTTGAAGCCGGTGGCACGTTAGATGACTTTGATCCTAAACACATGCAGACTTTTTTTCAGCGTGAACTCGCCGCAGGTAAAGCAGTCGTACAGGGGATAAGGGATGAAATCAAGGGAACTCGGCCACAGGCTGAGACGACTAAAACCGGTTTTCAAAAAGGAAATGGTTAGTTGATAGCAGATGAGCAGCCTACTTCTCAGCCCCTGAATGATGATTCGCCATTAGTAGCGCAAGCTAGCCAAGTCCGGTTAAAAGCGGCTCGGCATTCGGCGTGTCTAGCCAAGGCAGAGGCGATTATCAAGGCCAATGTGGTACAAGCTATGACCATGGGGCTGATTCCGGTGCCCATGTTGGATGTGGTGGCTTTGACCCATGTGCAATTTCGTATGCTAGATGATTTGGTCAAACTTTATGACATTCCCTATACCCAGCTTGAAAAAGCAGTGGTGCGTTCGTTTTTAATGGGGGTCTTGCCGGTAGTCACTATGACCGGTTTAAGCAGTGTTTTTAAGGCTGTACCAGGGATAGGTTCGATTGCTGGTAGTGCTGGCGTTTCTATTATGGCTGGTGCGCTAACGTATGCGACTGGCAGAGTGTTTGTGCGTCATTTTGAAACCGGTGGGACTTTAAGTGATCTGGATTTGGACAAGGCTAAACGCCAGTTTTTGCAAGAATTCCGCCGTGGCAAAAAAGTCGCTAGTCAACAGACAGAGCCGCTAACGGTATTGATCCCTCCTTTGCAACCTGATGCTTAACCTTTTCCATGCCACACATCATCTTTCGCTGTTTGCTACTGGTAAGCGTGTTTTTACCAGCATTAGTTATGCCTGTATGGGCGGCTGGTTCTGGCTTGCCGCAGGAAACCGTCATTGTCTACAGCTGGCCGGATTATATGCCGGAAGGCTTATTGGATGATTTCACCCGTGAAACCGGGATTAAGGTCAATTACTCGACCTATAACAATAATGAAATCATGTATACCAAGCTTAAGCTGTTAAAAGGCCGTGGCTATGATGTCTTAGTGCCGTCCACTTATATGGTGGAAAAGTTGCGCAATGAGGGTTTGTTACAGCCCATTAAGAAAAAACTGTTAAGCCACTATGATCAGCTTGACGGCGCATTACTGAATAAGTCGTTTGACCCTAAAAATGAATTCAGTGTGCCGTATCTTTGGGGAAGTGTGGGCTTAGGCATTAACAAAAACAATGCTATGGCTGCAGGAGCCACGTCTTGGGCGGATTTATGGAACCGACATTGGCAAGACAAATTACTCTTGCTGGATGATATGCGCAGTGTGTTTGCAATTGCTTTGCGCCTAGATGGTCATTCACCTAATGCCACCGCACCTGAGGACATCAAACGGGCTTACGAACGTTTGCAGACGTTAATGCCCAATGTTCATTTGTTCAAATCCGATAAGCCGCGCGAAACGTTTTTAAAGGGTGAAGTGGAGTTTGGCACGCTGTGGAGTGGGGATGCGGTCTTGGCACAGACCCAAAATCCAGCGATTCAGTATATTTACCCCAAGGAAGGCGCTGCTTTTTGGATGGATAGCTTTGTGATTCCGGCGCGGGCGAGCAATCCGGACAATGCTCATCAGTTCATTGATTATATGTTGCGCCCGGAAGTGGCGGCGCGTTGTGTTAAAGCCCTCAGTTATGCCACCCCTAATCTAGGCGCGCGCAAGTTGCTCGAAGATGCTATCAAGAATAATCCCATTATTTTTCCGCCTGCTGAGGTGTTGGAAAAAGCGGAATTCCAGCGGGATGTGGGGGATGCTATGGAGCTTTACCTGGATTATTGGGAAAAACTAAAAGCATTAGGCGAAAAAAAGTCTTCCTAACGGCAATTTTGGTGAGGGAAGGTGCGTTATTCACCTTCCGTTCGCAAAGCGGATATGACTAGGGTTAAGCCATTCAATTCGGCCACCAGTTATACACCGCCCCGGTGAGTTCAACCTCAGTCAAATCCACATCATTGAAATTAACTTCCAGCATAATGGTTTCATTCAGCTTGGTATTGCTTAAATCTGCCCCGCTGAGATTAGCTTTGTATAAAGTGGTACGGTTGAGATCAGCCCCATGGAGATCAGCCCCACACAAAGCGGCATCATTGAGATTAGCGCGGCTAAGGTTGGCCTCGCGCAAATTGGTGCGTAGCAGTTTGGCTTCTGTGAGAGTGGCTTCACGCAAATTAGCCCGGCTGAGATTAGCACCATTGAGATTGGCATGAATCAGATCCGCACCACTCAAATCCGCATCGGTAAGATCAGTACGGATGAGATTGGCAAAACGCATCTGGGTAGCCCGCAAATTGGCACCGCGCAAACTGGCTTTGTTTAAACACACACTATATAAATCCGCACCACTGAGATTTGCCCCGGTGAGATCCGCATCACTAAGGTTAAAGCGAAATAGACGCGTTCTGCTTAAATCAGCTTCACTTAAATCAATCTTGATATAGGGTTCGGCTGCCCGCCAGGCATTCCACGTATCAGCACCCTGTTGTAGGCGTGCGAGTTGTTCCTGATTTGCCATAACACTCTCCTCTCTTATCTTGTTAGGTAAGGATGCTCGCTCAAATTTGGAACAAGATTATATCGGTTAGGTTCATAAAAATAATGATTAGATAAGACAGCTGACAAGTAAAAACAAATAAAAAGGCGGGGAGAGCTCGCCACACAGTGCCATAGGGCATGGATAGCTAGTGATCTGATCATAATGTGCGCGTGAAGGGTCCTCATCCTTGAGGCTACGGTCCATGATAAAGCGGGAGCTTGTACTGACTTACAAGCTATGCCCTAAGAGCATAGCCTGTAAAAAAATAGTTGCAAGACAAACACTTCACTTGAACTGACTATTTTTAGGTGAAGTGCTTTAAATCGGTTAAAGCAGGTTTGTCTGGCTAAACATGACGAGGTTAAAGCTCAATTTAACAATCAGTATTACGGGTAAAAGGTTTAAGCTTAGGGGATGCTTACCCGCGCAAACTGTTCGGTAACAGAGCCTCATCCAAAATAGTGCCACTTAAATCAGCACCGGCTAAATTGGCATTGCTTAAATCTGCTCCACGCAAATTGGCCTTGCTCAGATTAGCCTCGCTAAGATCAGCACCGTTGAGATTAGCCTTACTCAGATCAGCATCACTTAAATTGGCATAGCGTAAATTCACCTGACTGAGATTAGCCCGGTTCAAGTTAGCATTTTTTAGGTTTGCTTTGCTCAGATTGGCCTTGCTTAGGTTAGCTTGATTAAGGTCTGCCTTATGTAGATTAGCATTGCTTAAATCTGTATCACTTAAATCGGCTTTGCTCAGATTGGTACGGCTGAGATTAGCTTGTGCGAGTGATACATTACTGAGATTTTCTCCACTCAAATTGGTGCGGTAACTGGATCGTCCAAAATCCTGATATTGTTCGTCGTTCCATGACACCCCCCTATCTATATCAATCATTTAAATCCCTCGTCGTCAGTCAATGAAATGATTCGAGTAATAGCGTATAGAACCGTGACCAGCGGCTAATAACTAGCTCGGGAGATGCAGTTGTCCTAATTTTTTGATAAAAATCTCTTGCAAAATCAGTTCTATGCTTATATTCCTGCATAGTTTGGTTGATTTGCAGACCCACATTGGCAACTCATCATCACAGACTTTACACACCTAATAGTGATGGCGCACACACACGCCTTGCACCCGTTGCAGGTACTGTTGTGTTTAGGCTTGATTGATTAAGACACGACTCTCCTTTGACTTACTTCGTTATTGTTTTAGGTGATTAAATTTGAAGCAATTTTAAGGTGTAATTCTCATAAAATCAATTATTAAGATGATTTTATGGGCGTTTATTAATCAATTAATGCCTGAACACTACCTAACTGACCCTCAGTAGCAAATTTTACCATCCCTACAGCATGATCATCCGCAGGAAGATAAGTCTTAGCCTCTTTGTCCTTAGGACAAAATAGGTTTGCGCAGTCATACTCCACTTTTAGAACAAGCGTTGTTAGCCGGGAAAAGTGAGTACGGTTAGGGCGGTGGTGGGCTAGGGGCGAGGACATTTTGGCCAATAAATGCAAGTACCTCCGTGACGATTTCCCCTGATTCTATTGTCTGGCTGTGATCTATAGCATAGATAGTCTCGTGCTAGTGTTAGTTAAACCCGCTAGCCAATATCCGGCTTGTCACCTTGTCTGACCAGTCAATTTGCAAGCTTAGACACTTCAATATTAGCGGTCGGGTTGTTAACAGGTACAGGTATAGTAGTGGCTTTATATTTTTGGGAAAATTTGTCTGCCAAGTGGTAAGGGTTTTAGTTTTTAGTTTAATGACACACTGTCAGGCTAGGACAGAATAGGCAGGAGACTAGGCTAGTCGTTAATCTTTTGACTAAAATGAAGCTTAACTGCTTAAGTATAAGGCGCTGTTATTGATGAATATTCTTTTCATGCACCAGAATTTTCCTGCTCAATTCAAACACCTTGCACCCGCTTTGGTGGCCCGTGGGCATCAGGTGGTGGCCATGCCGCGTGGCCCGGTCAAGGAATCGCATTGGCAGGGGGTGAAATTGGTGCCTTATCACTTAAGCCGTGGCAATGCAGCTGATATACATCCCTGGTTACTGAATCTCGAAACTAAAGTATTGCGCGCGGAAGCGTGCTTTTATCAGTCCTTGCAGCTAAAGGAGCAAGGTTTTAACCCAGACATCATTATTGCCCATCCAAGCTGGGGCGAAAGCCTATTTGTCAAGGATGTATGGCCGCACGCAAAACTGGGGATTTACTGCGAATTTTATAATCAGCTTGAAGGCGGCGATGTTAACTTTGATCCAGAATTTCCGCTGGATGATATTGGCGAACCGTGTCGGATTCGCCTGAAAAATGCCACTTATCTAGTGCAGTTTGAAAGCGCGGATGCCGCTCTTTCACCGACTCGCTGGCAAGCTAATACGTATCCTGTGCATTTGCGTGACCAGATTAGTGTGATTCATGACGGCATTGATACCGAGCGCGTGCAACCGAATCCGCATGTGCAAATTCGCTTGGATGCCGAACTGCTATTAAACCGTGATCATGAAGTCATTACCTTCGTCAATCGCGATCTTGAGCCGTATCGCGGTTATCATCGTTTTATGCGTGCCTTGCCGGATTTGCTTAAGCGTCGCCCTCATGCGACGGTATTAATTGTCGGTAGCAATGGCGTTAGTTACGGCGCGCGGCCTCCGCAAGGACATACTTGGAAGGATATTTTCATTCAGGAAGTACGCCCGCAGATTAGTGACAGCGACTGGCAGCGGGTGCATTTTTTAGGGCATTTACCGTATGAGTATTTTCTGGCGGTATTACAGCTTTCCAGCGTGCATGTGTATTTAACCTATCCGTTTGTGCTGTCATGGAGTTTGCTGGAAGCCATGAGTAGCGGTTGTGCAATAGTCGCTAGTGATACCGCGCCAGTACGTGAGGTTATTCAGCACGGTGACAATGGGTTGTTGGTGGATTTCTTTGCTGCAGCGGCTTTA
The DNA here is from genome assembly GCA_964498805.1 of uncultured Thiothrix sp. GTDB lineage: Bacteria > Pseudomonadota > Gammaproteobacteria > Thiotrichales > Thiotrichaceae > Thiothrix. The sequence goes on along the minus strand of CAZCJE010000055.1, from coordinate 4,200 downwards.
AGTCAGGCCATTAGCGATTTGCTGGATAATCCGGCGGAACGTGCCCGTTTAGGAGCGAATGCGCGGGCGTTTATTCAGCAGCATTACGACTTGCAAACGGTGTGTTTACCGCAGCAATTGCAATGGGTGGATAAGTTGGCTAACGGGTCTTAAGCGCTTAATCATGACCACTGCTTTGCAAAAACGGATTCAATTCCACGGTGTGATCATCCGCCGCATCATGTTGTTGCAGGCATTGCCATTGCCCCTGTTCCACTTCGTAATGGGCGATTAATTGCTGGTTGTCATCAATAAGACGCACGGCTATAGCGCTGGCTTTAGTCGCCCACACTTCGTTTTGTAGGGTTTCGAGGGTAAATTGCTCGGTGGTAAAGACCTTGCTCCAATTGCCGCCGTGGGTGGTTTGCCATTTATAGCCACTGGCTTTTAGTAAATCCTTAATGTTATAGGTTCCGGCGCGTTCCCACGGATTGCGATTGCTCACCCGTACCGTCAACTGCTGACTAGGCCCGGCAATCGGCGGGTAGTCATCCCAATTAATCGGTTGCAAGTAGGCTTTAAGTTCATCCACAAACGGCGATGTCATGCTGCTATCGGTAATAATCACCACATGCTCAATCGCGCGCGTAAGGGCGACATAAAACAAACGTCTTTCATCTTCCACCAGCTTTTCCAGCGTATCACCGAGCATCCTGAAGAAAATCCAGTCAGGGTGAATCAACGGGTAGAGGCTGTCAATCGCATCCAACACAATAACGGTTTGTTTCTCCAGCCCTTTGTATTTGTGCGTGGTGGAAATGCTGATCTGTTCCTGTAAACCGGCGGGGAAAAACGAGCGAATAAAATCCAGATAAGGTTCAAGGCGATTGCGGCGTTCATCCTCGCCGGGTTTTTTCGGCTGCTGCACAAACCACGGCACGCTATTACGCCGTGCCAATAACACCACTTCCTGACCTTTGGCCAATGACTGATTAATCAAGCGAATCAGGACTGGGGTAATCACATCACCGTTATGGCGTTGTTGTTCAGCTTCTAAGGGCTTGAACTGGTTAAGTTCCACCAGCGTAATACGCCCGCTATGGGTTTGATGCGCTTTGGCGGCTTGGCTATCCGTTGTGGTATAGCCCATTAAACGATTACCTAACTGCACAATACTGGCGGCAGAACGGTAATTGGTCAGCAGCGATAACGATTCGGTCGGATTGAGATAGTCGACAAACTGGCTAAAAAATTTCAGATTAGACCCGGCAAAACCATTAATCGCCTGCCAATCATCGCCCACACAAAACAGCTTCAAGCCAGGGTTATGCAGCAGCATGGCCTGAATCAATTGGTGAAACAGTTCGGAGAAATCTTGATATTCATCCACGCCCACATAACGCAAGCGTTGCAAATGGCCGCTTTCGGTTTTGCGCTTGAATACAGTGGTGCCGGTATACACTGCGGCGGCGGCCTTTTGCATTAAGCCATCAAAATCTTCATCGCCAGTCGCTTCTAAGGTTTGCAGATACGCTTGGTAAATAAGGGGAATCAGGCGTAAGAAACGCGCCTCAGCGCTATGCAAGGTGCTGTATTGGCTAATGGCGAGCTGGATATCGGTTAAGGACAGATTATTTTTGCGGCAACGGCCGATAAAACTGACCGCCACTTGGGTAAAGCGGCCAATCGCCCGCTCACGGATACGTTGCCAGATTTGCTCTTCTGACAAACGTTCACAGGCAAAACCATGGGCTTGCAATTCCGCTTTTAAATAAGCACAAAAATTATCCCAGTGTGCCTCATGAATATCCGTCGGCGTGCATTCCAATAGCGTCCAGTCTTTTTTGGTGGCCCAATACCGGCGTTTTTTCGCACTCATATCATCGTAGCCGGGTTGGCCTGCTAACCCGAAATACTCAATTATCACCCCCTGATTGGGCGCTTTATACAACGTGAAATCTGGGCGGTAATTGGTGCCATTCCACCAATGATTTTGTTCGTATCGGTAGGCAATATCGTGTTCAAACAAAAAATTGGCCAAACGCTTTTCGCCAAACGATTTCACCATCTCGCCATTGAGGCTTTCCTGTGGCATAGCGCGGCGCATGGCTAGAAACGTGGCCTTATCCAATAAGGCTTTGCCTTGCAAAATACTTTCCCAATCTTCCTTGAAATGCACCAGCATTAACTGGCGGATTTCGTTGCGGAAATCTTCCTCTTGCAGCAAATCATCAATAATGCGCTGTACCAGCCGACTTAACGGGGTGAGATTATTTTCCGGGTCGTCATATAACAGGCTTTCTTCCGGGTGTACCAACGCATACGCTAAGGCATGAAAAGTCATGACATACGGCAGGCGAATATTTAACTCGGCGGCAACCGTATTTATCACCTCGTTATCATCAAGTTTTAATCGGGTAGCTTTATCCGCTGCTTGTGCTGCGCGGTATTGCTGATAAGCCTGTTGTAAGCGTGGTTCCGCACCCGGAGCCAATAGGCATAACAGGCGCTTACGTATTTCTGCTGCGGCTTTGCGATTAAATGCTAGTAGCAGGATTTCATCCGCTTGTACCTTGCAATGCTGCATTAAAAACAAGGCGCGATTTACCATGGTGGTGGTTTTGCCGCTACCGGCGCGTGCTGTGACTAAAGTATGTTTAAACACCGCCCCAATCGCCGCCATCTGCTCATCATCGGGCAAATGCTTATGCCCCAAACGTTGACCAAGCTGTTCTTTTGCCCAATCTTCAATGAAATTAAGCTTTTCCACCTCGAATTCATAATCTTCACAATACGGCGTACATTGTTGCTGGAAAAAGGTTGCAGCTTGCAGGAAATCGGTTTGTAACACGCTACGCAATTGTGCAAGCAAGCGTTGCCGTGCCTGTTCGCGGCGTTGTTGGGCTTGCTGCTCTTGTTCGCGCTGCTGTTGTAAGGCGGCTTCATCCGCTAAGACTAACGGATGATAAGTGGTTTCACTGGCTAGCGGTTCCTGCACGCTTGAGGTTGGGTTAGGCACCGTCTGAAATTCAGCATAACCAGCGGTAGGAACAGGTGCTAATGCGCGGCGGCGTTGCAGAAATAATTTGGATAAGTCCAAACATTGTTCCGGCTTCAGCAAGTATTTCAGTTCACGGAAAATAATGCGTTCAACATCATCGCCGGTTTCGGGATTCATCAGCAGTTTGAGCAGACGTTGCTGTAAATAGCCATCCTCGTAACGCGCGAGCGGCCAGTAATCAATCAGGCTATCCAGCCATTGGTTAATGAAAGCAGACAAGACACGTTTCCTTACGGTTATTGTTATGTTTTCGGTGTCTGGGGCGTTTTAACGTTTAAAAATAGTATTGGAGTCGTTATACGCTTTTGTTTGCCAGTCTAGTGGAGAGTTAGGGGGCTTTTCAATATAACAATACCAAGACGCCGGTTTAAAAAGCATAAATCGGTTGTTCAGACAGGGCGGCAGGGTATGATAATGCCAATAGCCTTAAACGTTGAATGATATGAAATACAGTGACGACATTTATATTGCCCAAACCCGCTGCTGGTTAGAACAAGTGGTACTTAAACATAACCTATGCCCGTTTGCGCACAAACCTTTTCACGGCGGGCAAGTGCGCTTGGTGGTAACCGATTCGGCGCGTCCGGAATATTTGCTGGAAGATTTGCAGCGTGAATTGGAATTCCTGCGCGCGACTGCGGTTGCTGAAGTCGAAACCACCTTGCTGATTCACCCTAATACGCTGGTCGATTTTCTGGATTACAATGATTTTCTCGATATTGTCGATGCGCTGCTGGAGCAGGAAGGCTATGAAGGGGAATTTCAGGTTGCCAGTTTCCACCCCGATTACCAGTTTGCCGATACCCGCGAAGAGGATGCCGAGAACTACACCAACCGTTCCCCTTGGCCAATGTTGCACCTGATCCGTGAAGCCAGTCTGGAACAAGCGATTGCTGCTTACCCGGATGTCGATGCTATCCCTGAACGCAATATCCAAACTATGAATCAACTCGGTGCCGATCATCATCGCGCCGTCTTAGAGAAATGTCTGGCCGCCAAATAAAAACCAACCGCTGGCAATCATTAAGTTGCCAGCCGTTCTAATTAAACCGTTATGTTTTTTATAAGAGAGAGTATGAGTCTAATCATACTCAGCTTTGTAGTTATAAAAAGCGGGGTAGTTAAAAGATATCAGGCTGAAACCGCCTGTGTTCCAGCCT
>CAZCJE010000054.1:19488-21132 GCA_964498805.1 uncultured Thiothrix sp. | reverse complement strand
TGTTGCCAGGTTCTAACTCCCAGAATTAACGCCAAAATTAACGTAATATCTAGCAACCGACGCCACCAACGCGAACGCTGGTGTGGAGAATCCGGTAACGAATTGGTAGCTTTCATGTAATGCCTTCAATTGGTGAAAAAGAGTATGTCATTATAAAAACAATGAAATTTTCAAGGGTCTGGATGAAAAAGGTTCATCCATTTATCAGTAAAATGTTCTACTTAATCAAAAAACATTTATGATAGCCACATAAGAAAAGCCGGGCTAATCAATAGGAGATAATAACAATGCTAGCCAAAAAGTCTTTTTGTGCGTGGGGTGTCATCGTCAGTGCTATGGTATTTTCCCTAAATGCCAATGCTGCCAAAAATGAGGGCGTACTGGAATATAAACTCGCTCTTGCTGAAGATGGCAAAACGTATCAGGTCATTATGCGTCCTACTACCACGCCTAAACCTGATCTCAGTCTGACCGGACAAGTGACCTTAAAAGTTCCCCATGATAAAAATTTCAAGATCACCAACTTAACCAGTGTAGTGGAAGGCTCTAACTGGATTGAAGCTTCCCGTGTCGCAGCTCCTAAAGAAGATGCTGCCCACGATTACATTTCCTTCTCATTTGTCGGCTTGCAAGGTAGTAGCGCACGTAATTTCAAATGGGAAAAAGGCCAAGAACAAGTCGTCTTTAGTTTCCAGAATGAAAGCGGATGCATCAATGACCTTACCCTGATGGCCAATGATGATCCTTTCAATGTGTCTCCTAATTCCGCCAATACCAACCCAGGTAATCAATTTACCAATCTAGGTTGGGGAGCCGTCAACGAAAACCATTACAAAGGTAACTATGGCAAGCCTATTATGTGTCCTAAATAGACCTTAATTGCTTTCTGTAGCAGCCTGACCTGCGAGCTCTTGTTGACAGCTCATCATAACAATTAATAATTAAAAGAGTTCAATTCATCATGCAGTCCAGAACACTTCGTAAATACCTAGGCCTTAGTGCCTCGGTCTTGCTGCTTGCAGGCAATAGTGCCTGGGCAGCACAAACCCTTGAATACAGCATTCGCTGGGATACCAAGGATGATCGTTATCATGTCTTTATGCGCCCGACGACCACCCCAACACGCGATATCAGCATGACGGGACAGGTCACTATTCGGGTACCGCATAGTGAAACCGATAAATTCCTAATCGATTACGCCCAAAGTACCGTTCCTTATACAACTTGGTCTGATAACTCGAGGGTTGATGCCCCTATTGAAAACCCCAACTATGACTATCTGTCTTTCACCTTAGTATCGGTCAATAAACCCGATGCGTTTGCGTGGCAGGCAGGCGTGGAGAAAGAGGTTTTCAACTTCCGTAATACAGGTAAATGTATTGGCGCAGTGGAGTTAATCAATAACACCACTGACCCCTTTGTCATCCCTTTAGAAACCACTGGGCAAAACTCAGCAAATACCAACCCTGGTAACCAATTTACCAATACCGGTTGGGGCAGTACGAGTGAAAACAACTATCTTGGTAACTACGGTACTGCCGCTAATTGTGCGGAAAGTTTTGATACCGATGGCGATGGTCTGAAAGACGGGGTGGAAAAAAACCTTGGTACTGACCCAACTAAAGCCGATACCGATGGCGATGG
>CAZCJE010000054.1:16790-19388 GCA_964498805.1 uncultured Thiothrix sp. | reverse complement strand
GGGTGGAAAAAAACCTTGGTACTGACCCAACTAAAGCCGATACCGATGGCGATGGTCTAAGCGACGGTGCTGAAGTCAATACGACCAAGACTAATCCACTCAAAGCCGATACTGATGGTGATGGCATTAGTGATGGTACTGAAGTCAATACCACCAAAACCGACCCGCTTAAAGCGGATACCGATGGCGATGGTGTTAATGATGGTACCGAAGTCACCAATAAAACTGATCCATTAAAAACCGATACCGATGGCGATGGCCTTTCAGATGGTGAGGAAGCAACCCTTAAGACTGACCCATTAAAAACCGATACCGATGGCGATGGTTTAAATGACGGTCTGGAAGTTAAGACCCTTAAAACTGACCCGTTAAAAACCGATACCGATGGCGATGGTATTAGTGACCAAACTGAGGTCGGTAGCAACACAGCAACGCCTATTGATACCGATAAGGATGGCATTATCAATGCCGTTGACCCTGACGATGATGATGATGGGGTTTGGAGCCAGTACGAAAATTACAATGGTGGCACACCAGCCGATGATGATACCGACGGTGATAAAATTCCGGATTATCTAGATGCCGATGATGATGGCGACGGCAAACTGTCCAAAGATGAACAAAATTCACCGAAGGGTGACCATACCCCAACTGGCGCTGTTGACTCGGATGGTGATGGCAAAGTCAATTATCTGGATAGCAATGATAATGACGGCCCTAAAGGTGATGCGGATGGTGACGGCATCAGCAATGAAGATGAAGTCAAAAACGGGACTGATCCCACTAAAAATGATACCGATGGTGACGGTGTTGATGACAATACTGAAAAAAATAATGGTACTGACCCAAAAAATCCCGATAGCGATGGCGATGGCTTAAGCGACAGTGATGAAGTCAAAAATGGTACTGACCCGAAAAATCCCGATGGCGATGGCGATGGCCTGAAAGACGGCGATGAAGTCACTAAAGGCACTAACCCGAAAAATCCGGATACCGATGGCGATGGCCTAAATGATGGTACTGAAGTTACCAAAGGCACTGACCCACTCAAAGCAGATACCGATGGTGATGGTTTAAACGATGGTGAAGAAACCAAGCTAGGCACAGATCCGTTGAAAAAGGATACCGATGGCGATGGTATTGAGGATAAAGTCGAAATAGGTGCTGACCTAACTAAACCTCGCGATTCGGATGGTGATACCAAAATCGATGCCTTAGATACCGATGATGATAATGATGGCGTGCTTACCAAGTACGAAAATTACAATGGTGGTACCCCCCTAGATGATGATACCGATGCGGATAAAACCCCGGATTATCTGGACACGGATGATGATGGCGATACCAAGTTATCCAAAGACGAAAATAATGACCCCAATGGTGATGGTAACCCCATTGATGCGAAAGATTCCGATGGCGATGCCAAACCGGATTATCTGGATAAAATCGACAATGATGGGCCTAAAGGTGACCTTGATGGCGATGGGGTTACTAATGAGGACGAAACCAAAGCCGGTACTGATTCCACCAAGTCTGACTCAGATGGTGATGGTCTAACCGACGGTGTCGAAGTCACTAATACCAAAACTGACCCGAAAAATCCGGATACCGACGGCGATGGCCTAACGGATGGTACTGAAGTCAATACTACCCACACTGACCCGACCAAAGCGGATACTGACGGTGATGGCTTGAATGATAATGATGAACTGCAAACTCATCATACTGACCCAACCAAAGCCGATTCCGATGGCGACGGACTCAATGATGGGGCTGAAATCAAAACCACTAAAACTGACCCCACTAAAGCGGATACTGATGGGGATGGTTTAAGCGATGGTAGCGAAATTACCCTGAAGACAAATCCCCTGAAGGTTGATAGTGATGCTGATGGGGTAGACGATAAAACGGAAATCGGTAGTGACTCTACTCAAGCATTGGACTCTGATGGCGACACCATTATTAATGCGCTTGACCCAGATGATGACAATGACGGCCTGTTAACCATTTACGAGGATGTGAACAAAGATGGCAAACCGGCCAATGATGATACGGATGCGGATGGTAAGGCCAACTACCTTGATACCGATGACGATGGGGACACGGTAGCCACTAAAAATGAAAATGCTGACCCCAATGGTGATGGTAATCCCACCGATGCTATCGATACTGATTTAGATGGTATCCCGGATTATCTGGATGCGGTCATGAATGCGGTTAAGATTCAGGTCAAAGCCTTATTGCAAGGTGCCTATAATGGCTCCACTAAGCTTATGACTGATGATCTGCGTAGTAAAAGCCTGTTTCCCAGCAAGCAGCCCTACAATATGGGTTTATTTAAATACGCTGGTACCGAAACGGCTTCAGCTACCTTATTGGCTAGCACAGGCAATAATGCCCCGGTAGATTGGGTATTGGTGGAAGCGCGTGATGCAACTAACCCAGCCACCATCAAATCACAAGTGGCAGCGTTGATCCAACGTGACGGCGATATTATGGATGCGGCAAGTGGGGAAACTGCTTTGACCCTGTCTGGTCTGCTACCTGGCAATTATTACATCACAGTACGTCATCGGAACCACCTAGGGATCATGACCG
>CAZCJE010000054.1:3433-16690 GCA_964498805.1 uncultured Thiothrix sp. | reverse complement strand
CCTGGCAATTATTACATCACAGTACGTCATCGGAACCACCTAGGGATCATGACCGCTACTGCCTTGAATGTAGCGCCTTCGCCAGTAGCGACCGTTGACTTTACCAAAGCCAATACCGCTACCTATGGCCAGAATGCTCGCTACATTGATGCCACCGGTACAGCAGCACAGATGTGGGCTGGGAATGCCAACCTAGATGCACGTGCTATCGCCAATGGTCCGGCTAATGACACTGGCGTGATCCTTGGTGAAGTCTTACAGGCAAAAGATAATGCTTCAGTCAGTACTAACTACCGACTGAGTGGTTATCAAAACACGGACATTAATATGGATGGCCTGACTATTTTCACCGGCCCCTATAATGATGTGAACCTGTTATTGGGTAATACCCTATTGCATCCAGGCAATACTTCCAATAGTGCTAACTACATCATTAATCAGCAATTACCGTAACTAATGATGGCATACCAGAGACAGGGGTAGTTATCCTGTCTCTGGTTTTGGCAGACCGTGACAGCTTTGCAGGTAAATATGAATAACAAGCAATCCGGCCATCGTAGCCTTTCTTTTTTTTCCCTACTTTTGCTGCTCATGGCTTGCTTGCCTTGGCGCGTAACGCAAGCCGTTGATGGGGGTGTAGAATACCGTATCGCCTGGAAACCAGACGATAGGCGCTACCATTTTTATATGCGTCCTACCACTACCCCTAATCCTGATTCCAGTCTCACCGCCCAAGTTACCCTGCGAGTACCGCATGCTTTGGGTATTAGCCAATTTGTGGTCAATGATATTCAGAGCAAGGACAATATGATCTGGCGGGTAGCCTCAACCGTAATGGCTCCCCCTGAAAATCAGGCTTTTGATTATATTTCCATTAGCTATATTGTCAGCTCCGGCGCATCCGGTGCTTTTGCCTTCAAAGCTAGCCAAGAACAGGAAATTTTCAGTTTCAAAAATGGTGGGGCATGTCTTGGCAAAGTAGAACTGCTGGATAATCTTACTGACCCGTTCAGTCAGAAAGCGGGACAACCCTCTAACTCTGCCAAAATTGACCCTAACAATTATTTCTCAAGCCTTGGCTGGGGCAGTATTGGTGACAATGACTATCTCGGTAATTACGGGGGTGCAGCGCTGTGTACCGCCAGTTCCAATGATGCTATTCCACAAGCCATGTCAGATACGGTTAGCGTGGTAGAAAATACTTCCAGCACCATCACGGTGCTTGATAATGATACCGATGCTGATCATGATCCTTTAAGTATTATTGGTTTTACCCAGCCCGAACATGGCAAAGTAGTGCAACAAACCAATACCTTAGTCTATACGCCAACACCGGATTACAACGGCAATGATCAATTTACTTACACCGTATCGGATGGTAGGGGCGGAACCGATACCGGCAATGTATTCGTAACCGTTACCAGTGCTACCAATACTTGCTCCACTGCGCCGCTTAATGCTAAAGCTAATCAGGTTTACTACCGCATTGATTGGGCGAACAGTGACCAGCGTTATCATGTGTATATGTATCCTGGTAGCCTACCGTCACCGAATCGCACGCTTAGTAGCCAAGTCACGATCAAAGTTCCCCATGCTACGGGTAATGATCAATTCAAGGTTAATGAATTGCAATCCGCTACCCTTGCGAATGTCTGGTCAGACAATTCACGCGTGAATGCACCACCGGAAGATTCAAAGGCTGACTATATCTCTTTTAGCGTGCAAACCATGGACCCCGCCTCTTTCCCATGGAAAACCGGGCAGGAAATTGAAGTCTTTAGTTTCACCAATGCTGGCAAGTGTCTTGGCCCGGTCAAACTGCTCAATAATGCTGATACTTTCAATAATATGCCTAATTCCGCCGGGACTAATCCGGGTAATCAATTCACCAATGCGGGTTGGGGCAGCGATGATACTAACAATTATGCGGGTAATTATGGCTGTGAAGCGGTTTGCAGCATTAATGCTAATCAGGATAGTGACAGCGACGGGCTGACCGACCAACAAGAAGCAGAACGAGGTACTGACCCCAATAATCCGGATACCGATGGCGATGGTTTAACCGATGGCGAGGAAGTTTCCATCGGTAGTGACCCTTTAAAAGCCGATGTTATCCGTTTAAAAGTCAAAGCATTACTACAAAGCGCCTATAGTACTGCTAGCGGTTTGATGAATGATACCTTGCGCAGCAAAGGTTTGATTCCTGCCATGCAACCTTATGCATTAGGCCAGTATGCTTATCAGGGCACTGAAACCGTATCGCCCGTCTTGCTCACTATCAGTGGCGCAGATGCGCCGGTCGATTGGGTATTGCTAACACTGCGTGATGCTACTCATCCTGCTACCATTGTGCGGCAAATGGCCGGGCTTATTCAGCGTGATGGCGATATTATGACCGTAGAGGGCAAAACAGAGTGGGTATTACCTAAAAGCCAACCCAATACTTACTACTTAACGGTACAACATCGTAATCATTTAGGCGTTATGACTGCTAACGCACTAAATCTTGGCCCTACTGTAACCAGTATAGATTTCAGTCAGCTAAGTACGCCTACTTATGGCGAACATGCGCAATTCATAGGCCAAAACAAGGCTTTACTATGGGCAGGTAATGCCAATCAGGATGAACGGCTTATTGCCATCGGCCCCGCCAATGATATCAGTAGTGTGCTTGTGGATGTCTTGACAGCTACTCAAAATACAGCGGTTAGTACCAATTACAAGGTAGCTGGCTATCAGGCCACCGATACTAATATGGACGGTAATACCATCTTTACTGGCCCTGGTAATGACATTGATCTGCTGCTAGGGAACATTTTGGTTCATCCTGTTAATACTACCTTTAGCGCCAATTACATAATCTACCGACAACTGCCATGATGCAAAAACAGGCAGGCACTGATTGCCGTCATTTTGACGGCTAGTGTTTTAATGAAGAACAACTAAGACTGGTAAGAACTATGAAAACAACGATTAGAACAGCAGTTTCACAAGGGTTAGTAGCGCTGGCATTGTTACAAACAGGAGCCACAGCCATGGCCGCCACCGATGGGGTGGAATACCGCATTGCGTGGGATGCGAGTGCCGGTGTTTATCGCGCGTATTTACGCCCAACCGCCACCAATACCAAAAACCTGACCCTGACAGCACAATTCACTATCAAGGCACCCCACACTGCTACAGAAAAGGATCAATTCCAGGTCGATGATAGTACAGTGGTTTCTAAAGTGGGTTCTCTGTGGTCAGCTAATTCTGTTAGCCGTGCTCCTACTGAAGATCCAAAGTCAGATTATATTTCTTTTTCCCTGAACATTTTGGTACCTAGCAGCTATAGCTTTCAGGCTGGACAAGAACAAGAAATCTTTAATTTCAAAAACCTTGGTAAATGCCTTGGGGCGGTTAGTCTCATGACTGAGAATGACCCCTTCAATATTCCCAATAACTCAGCGAGTACCAATCCGGGTAATCAGTTTGCCAACTCCGCCTGGGGCAGTATTGATGACAATGATTACCTCGGTAACTATGGCACCAGCGCGGACTGTTTAGGCACAACCAATACCGCACCCGTTGCGCAAACGGATACAGCAGCTACCACGACCAATACTGCGGTAACAATTGACGTTTTAAGCAATGACAGCGATGCGGATCAAGACACCTTGACTCTCCAAACCGTTACCAATGGTGCGCATGGTAAAGCGGTTATTAGTCAAGGCAAAATCATCTATACCCCTGCTACTGACTACACTGGTAATGACAGCTTTACCTACACGCTTAGTGATGGCAAAGCAGAAGCGACCGGTACAGTTAATATCACCATTTCCCCATCCTCTTCTACCAACCATGCCCCGGTAGCTACGGACGATACTGCCAAAACCACGGCTAGTGCCTCAGTGGTTGTGGATGTGCTCAAAAACGATACCGATGCTGATAATGATCCTTTAACTGTCGTCAAAGTAACCGCTAGTAGTGCTAATGGCACCGTTATGCTCGACAAAGGCCTACCATTATATACACCTATGGCTAACTTCACTGGCGAGGATTCATTTACTTACACCGTATCCGATGGCAAAGCGGAAGATACAGGAACAGTCACCGTTACTGTTGAAAAATCATCTACTCCGGTTGATACGGATGGCGATGGCTTAAGTGATGCCACCGAAACAGCTTTAGGTACCGACCCGCAAAGTGCAGATACGGATGGCGATAGCATTGACGACAAAACCGAAATCGGCCCGGATATTACCAAACCTTTGGATACTGACGGTGATGGCACGATTAATGCTAAAGACAAAGACGATGACGATGATGGCATTCCAACCAAAGATGAGCCCGGCGATAAAGATGGTAACGGCGTCCCGGATTATTTGGAAAAACAAATCCCGGTCCAACCTAAACATGTTGCTATTCCAACCTTAAGCCAGTGGGGTCAAATATTGCTAACGCTCGTTTTAGGAGCCTTCGCTTTACGTAAATATCAGCGATTAAGTAAAGATTAAATTAAATTATAATATTGTTTTTTCATAAGGCTGCCAGTTATTTATATTTACTTTAGGTGGAAAATAGCTGGCAGTTGTAGCAAAAAAACCACTTGCAATAGTGGAATTATCGAAATAGCCTTACGCCTGCACAGTTGCGAGGTGAATGCTTAACGAAGCAGCTTTTCGGGTAAAGACGATAAAAGTCAACTTTTATTGGGTTTTTTCGGAGAAAAACTAGATGAATTTTGTGGAAATTTTGCGATGCCTATCTACAATAAAACTAGCTTCCCGAAAAAAATGCGCGCCGATATATCACAGTGAACTGTCAGGTTAAACAAGTTGAGGGTCAATATGAGACTGATTAAGTGGGCGTTTGCCCTTGCAGTAGTTTTTATTGCAGCAACAACATCCATAGCGAATGCCGCTGGACAAGTAGCAGATTTTTCATTCAAAGACATCGATGGCAAAACCCATCAGTTTTCTGATTACCGCGGCAAATGGGTTATTGTTAATTATTGGGCAACATACTGCGGTCCGTGTCTTTCCGAACTGCCTGCACTCAATAGTATTTCTAAGAAATTCAAAGACAAAGTAGTAGTGCTTGGGATGGAAGCAGGTGAAACCTCCAATGATGAACTCAAACAATTTGTCGACACCAAGAAATTGAATTACGTAGTAGCACCTACTCAAGACAGCACCATGTTTGCTATGGGTTTGTTATATGGTGTTCCAACTACTTTTATCGTCAATCCTAAAGGTCAAATCGTTGATACGCATATGGGTGCGGTAACTGTGGCACAATTGCAAAATTATATTGGCAATGACGACTCGTCATTAGCAAAAGAAAAAGATAGCTGCAAAACAGGCGTTTGCTAATCCGGCATCATCAGTTTAATTGATTTTCAAGTTTATAAAGCCCGGGTGAATTAACCACGGGCTTTAGGCTTTAATGATTGGGTAGTCTGTTATTAGACTGTTATTTCAAGCGAAGACGTTGTCCTGGTGAAATAGTGTAATTAGGTGCTTCTAAATTATTCAAACGAATAATATCTTTCCAGTATACCCCAGTATTACGCATTACCTGGAATACGGTATCACCTTTTTGTACTACATATTCACCGGAAGAACTGCTTGAGGCACTCGTGCTGCCAATATTGCTGCCAGTACTAGATGTACTTGAGCCGTAATCATACGTGGATGAAGAACCAGATTTAGGCGCTGAATAATCGTAATAACTACCCGTAGAAGAAGAACCACCATAAGTACCGGTACTCCCATAAGTGTTATTATAAGCACCCGCATTATTATTACCGTAGTAAGTAGAACCACCGTAGTTATTATTATAGTCAGTACCACCACCAGTACCATAACCATAACTGCTGCTAGCATTCCCAGCATTATTGTAGCCGTAGTTATAAGTTTGAGTGGTAGTCGTGGTACCGCCGCCAGAACCGGCTACACAACCGTCACCGTGTTGGTGGGCTAGACCTTCTGGGGGTAACAGGTGTGTGTGGGTTCGACCACAGTGAGTATGGGCTACCGCATTACGATTAACATTGGCAGTCGTGGTAGTGTAGCTACGATTGTAATTAGCGCCGTAATTGCGATTGTAAGTGGCCGCATTATTGTAATTACGATTGTAGTTATTGGGGTTGTAATTACGATTGTAGTTACCAGCGGAACCCGGATACCCCACATAAGGGTTAGGGGCACAAGCTGCTGTCGTCAATGCTATTAAAGAAGTGACAGCAGCCAGCTTAATTTTTTTATCCATGATTTTTACACCTGTATTATGTAGTAACAAGGATGTGAAGACACTCACAATTACTTCAGTTAAAAGAACTATATACCAAATTCAAGAAAAATCTTCTCCGTCCTGCATTATCAGTCAGTTTCCTTGTCTGGATTCGCTAATTAAGGGCACAAATTGTACAGATTCGTAATGAAAAGTTTTAAAATCATTCTCACTTAAACGCTGAATCACCTGCAAAGTCTGGATAAAACCCGGTTTGCCAACCGGAATTACCAACCGCCCACCAACCGCTAATTGCTGCAGGAGCGCTGGCGGCACCTCTTCAGGCGCAGCCGTTACCATAATGACATCAAATGGCGCTTCGCGTTCCAATCCCCAGCTGCCATCACTGAGAAAACTATGAATATTGCGGTACCCAAGCGCAGTTAGCAGGGTACGTGCTTCTTGATACAAAGCTGCAATACGTTCGATGGTAAAAACTTCACCGACTAAAGGTGCCAACACCGCTGCCTGATAGCCAGAACCGGTTCCGACTTCTAATACTTTGTTTACCGGCTCCGGACCTGCTAGCGCCAGTTCCGTCATCCGCGCCACAATATAAGGCTGCGAGATGGTTTGCCCATAGCCGATAGGCAGGGCAATATTTTCATAGGCACGGCTCGCTAAGGCTTCATCAATGAATAAATGGCGCGGTACTTTGCTGATCATGTACAACACACCTTCATGACGAATACCCATTTCCCGCAATTGTTTAACCAGCCGATTACGGGTTCGCTGCGAGGTCATGCCAATCCCTTGTACATCAAGGTTACGTTGTTTGGTCATAGGTAGCCTCTAACCAACGCTGGGTTTGCATCATGGCCTGATAATGCGTCAAATCCACTTGCAGAGGAGTAATAGAAACAAACCCGCTTTGAACGGCATAAAAGTCAGTGCCCTCACCCGCATCCGCCGCTTCACCCACCTGACCAATCCAGAAAATTTCTCGACCGCGAGGGTCCTCACTACGGATAACCGGTTCAGAACGATGCCGATTACCCAAACGGGTTACCTGAAATCCCTTTAGTTCCTCCCATGGAATATCAGGCACATTAATATTAAGAATCATATGCTTGCTATCGGGGTAGTTGGCAACATGGCTTAATAAATGCGTGACAACTCGTACCGCCGTATCATAGTGCTGGACAGATGCTTGACGAGTCATCGATGCTAGCGAAACAGCTACGGCTGGAAAACCTAGAAAACGGCCTTCCATCGCCGCTGCTACCGTGCCGGAATAGAGGACATCATCGCCCATATTAGCCCCGGCATTTATACCGGATATCACCATATCCGGGTCGCTAGCGTATAAGCCCAAACCTAAATGCACACAATCAGTGGGAGTGCCGTTGACACTATAGAAATTTTCACCTTGTCGAATCAGGCGCAAGGGGTTACGCAACGTTAATGAATTGCTAGCGCCGCTGCAATCCTGATCAGGGGCGACTGTGATAACATTGCCAACCTGTCCTAGTGCCTCGCGCAACCGGTTGATCCCGGGAGCAAGAAAGCCATCATCATTACTGAGCAGTATATTCATGACTAAAGAAGAATATTCCTTGTTTCGTGAAGCCGTACAGGATGTTGTGCCACTACGTCCCAACAATCATGCCGTACATGCTCTGCAAAAACCACCTGCTATCCCCTTTAAGACTATTGAAGATGAAAAACAGGTGATAAAGGACATGTTATCCGACGAATATGACCCAACCGAACTACAACCGGGTGACATGCTCAGTTATTGTCGCGCAGGTATTCAAAATCGCATTTTCCGCAAATTACGCCTTGGCCAATACCGTATTGCCAGCGAGCTGGATTTGCATGGTTTGAATGCCCGGCAAGCCAAACAGATGCTGTTGCATTTTTTACATGATGCCCATCCCGGTCATGGTGAATGTGTACGCATTATTCACGGCAAAGGCAATCGTTCTAGCCACAAAGGGCCAGTCATTAAGACTAAAATCAATAACTGGTTACGTCATCATGATCGGGTGATGGCATTTCACACCGCGCGTCCGGTTGATGGCGGGACTGGCGCGATTTATGTACTATTGCGACGCTAAATATTAGCGCTCCTCTGCTATAATGAATAATTTTAAATCAATAAGATATTGGAATGGGCATAATGAATTATTTATGGGTGTCATTAGCCATTGCTGTGGGGACAACAGCTAGCGTGGCTGCCGCAGATACAAACCCCTGGCAAGATATTAAGGCGCGTTCTGCTGAAACCAGTGCTGTTGCCAGTCAATTAACTTCTTATCGCTTATTAGCCTTGAATGAAGCGTTACTGAAAACTCAACTGGATAATGCTGCGACTAGCTCATTCAATACTCAGGCACGCGGTACCACTACTACCATTAGCCTGCCGCTAGCAAATGGCTGTTATGCCAATGTACAGGTCATTCCTACGCAAGTACTAGCCCCAGAAATTGCAACTAAACACCCTGAAATCCAGACTTGGAAAGTGGTAGGTACTGACAATAGTCCGGTACACAGTGGGGTTTTGGATATCACCCCACAAGGCTTTCATGCCATGTTGGATATGAACAATGGTGAAACTCTGTTCATTGACCCCCAAACCACTACCAGCGGTGAACGCCAATACCTTAGTTTTACCCAACAAGCTAATCGTCAGGCTTTCCATAATGATAAGTGGTCTTGTGCTGAACACGGTGATCACACAGACCTTACCTCGATCAATCGGATAGCCGCTCGCGGCACTAATGATGTACCCGGCAAAGACATGCATACCTATCGCATTGCTATGGCCGCTACCGGTGAATATACCCAGTATTACGGCAGTCAAAGCAAGGCTTATGCTTCGATCGTAACAGCCGTCAATCGCATTAATCAGGTTTACGAGCGTGATTTGTCAGTACGGTTGCAATTGGTTAGTGATACCGATGTTATTTACACCAGTGCCTATACTGACCCTTACGATAATGGCAATGCCAGTCGGCTTTTGACGCAGAATGCCAATAATCTAAATAGCGTGTTGGGGGTAGGCAATTATGATATTGGTCACGTGATGAATACCAGTGCTGGCGGTTTGGCGAGTGTTGGGGTGGTATGTAACAGAGATAGTAAAGCACAAGGCAGTACTGGCTTAGATAAACCTAGCGGTGATGCTTTCATCATTAACTATATTGCCCATGAAATCGGTCACCAATTTGGCGCTACCCATACCTTTAATGGCTTGCTCGGTTCATGTCAGGCATCCAATCGTGAAGGGGCAACCGCGTTTGAACCCGGTAGTGGTAGTACCATCATGGCTTATACCGGCTTATGTGGTACCGATGACCTGCAACAAGATAGCGATGCTATGTTGCATGCCGCTACCATTAGCCAAATTCGGGATTATGTTTACACCGGCAATGGTGCAAGCTGTGCGGGTTTGGTTACGCTGACTAATAATAATCCTACCGCTAATGCTGGGCCTGATTACACCATTCCGGCCAATACGCCTTTCTTACTCAGTGGTAGCGGTTCTGATACCGATAACAATACCCTTAGTTATTCATGGGAACAGATGGATGCCGGTACAGTGTCCTATGCGAACGTGGATTTGAGCGATAATGCCTTGATTCGCACTCATTTACCGACTAGCTCGCCGGTACGGACAATTCCACAAATGAGCGATCTGGTTAACCGTACCGCATCTGCTGGGGAATATTTACCTGCTAATAACCGCAGCTTGAATTTCCGCTTACAAGTGCGGGATGGCGTCGGCGGTACCGCTTATGATGATATGGTAGTGACTGTTAATAACACTGGCAGCAGTTTTGCTATTACCTCGCCTACCACCACTTCCTTGTCAGCCGGTAGCCAGCAAACCGTTACATGGAATGTTGCTGGTACTAATCAAGCCCCGATTAACTGTAGCGCGGTGGATATTGCTGTTAGCAGTGATAATGGTAACTCCTTCACCAATCTGCTCACTAATACCGCTAACGACGGCTCAGAAACCGTGACTCTGCCAAACACACTAGGTTCTAGCAGCTACCTGCGCGTCAAATGCAGCAATAATATTTTCTTTGCACTCTCCAATACATCACCGGCTAAGGCTAGCACCTCCAATGTCGTTACCACCAACACCAATACCGGCGGTAGCGTATTTAACAGTGACAGCAGCAGTGGCGGTGGCGGCGGTAGCTTCCCATTTGCATGGTTGTTAGTAGGCGGTTTGGTTGCCCTATTGCGTTTAAACAAAGGAGTGAAATAAATATGAGGACACCAGGATGGGTCTTATGCAGTCTTTTAGTCAGCCTAGCCGGTTGCTATGAGCCTATGGTGAATGCGGATGGCAAAGCCCCGGCTGATAAGGGTAAAGGGGTGCACGTTCCTTCAGCAGCCGAAATCAGCGCAGATAAGGAAAAATACTTTGCTGAACAATTACCGTTGCTACAGGCACGTAATCCGCAAGCTGAAGCCCAAGCGGCGATTGCCAAAGGTGATCGCTATTTTTTGTGTAATGCCGGGCGTAGCCCAACTGTCCCGGGAATAGCGGCGGCAGATTATGCCCAAGTACAGGCTAATTGCCCAACCCGTTGTCTGGATGGTGTCAGCGATGCCATTTACGGTGAACAGCATCGCCGTTATCTGCAAGTCGCACTGGATTATTCCGCGCGCTGGAATCAAACCATGCTACCGGCCTGTCGAGTTAAACCTTAATCGACCTTACAAGCACGGGGGTTCAGGCTGTCAAGGTTTGAACGCCCGCTGCTCCACCTAGAATCAAAACATCCGCTGGGCGAATCGCAAACAAGCCATTAGTCACTACACCCGGAATCTGATTAATACGACTTTCTAAATCCACTGGGTTCAGAATCTCCAAGCCGTGAATATCCAGAATAATATTGCCATTATCAGTGGTAAAACCTTCACGCAATACCGGATTACCGCCAAGCTTCACCAGTTCCCGCGCCACTAGAGAACGAGCCATCGGAATCACTTCAATGGGTAACGGGAATTTACCCAAGGTGGGGACCAATTTGGATTCATCAGCAATACAGATAAATTTGTCGCTAGCACCGGCAACGATTTTTTCGCGGGTTAAGGCACCACCACCGCCTTTGATCAGGTGCAAATGGGCATTAGATTCATCCGCGCCATCCACATATAGCGATAATTGCCCGGCTTCATTCAAATCCAATACGCGGATACCGTGCCCCTGTAAACGCTTAGCACTGGCGATGGAACTGGCCACAGTGCCATCAATCTGATCCTTAAGACTTGCTAACAGGTCAATAAAATGATTAGCGGTCGAACCTGTGCCAATACCGACAATCATACCTGGTTCCACATACGCAAGGGCAGCTGCTGCTGCGGCCTTTTTCATAGCATCCTGACTCATTAAGACTTTCCTGTGAAATTGCAAAATTCGTTTTCGGCGGCGAGTTTGCAATATACTAGCCAGCACGTAAAGGTATCCTCATCCTCCTCCACTAGATACAGCTATGAAAAATTCCCTGATAAAACGTATTCTCACTGCCCGCGTTTATGACGTGGCTCTGGAAACGCCCTTAGAACGCGCGCGTGCTCTTAGTACACGGCTTGGTAATGAAGTCTTTTTTAAACGCGAAGACTTGCAACCGGTGTTTTCTTTTAAATTGCGCGGCGCTTTTAACCGCATGTTCCAGCTCACCGCAGAAGAACGCGCGCGTGGTGTAGTCGCCGCTTCTGCGGGTAATCATGCGCAAGGTGTAGCCTTATCCGGCACCAAATTAGGCATTAAAACCACCATTGTCATGCCTAAAACCACCCCTGAAATCAAAATTAAGGCGGTACAAGCCTTTGGTGGCAAAGCGGTTTTACACGGCAATTCGTATGATGAAGCCTATGCCTTTGCGCGTGAGCTGGAACGCGAACAGCACATGACGTTTGTGCATCCGTTTGATGATCTGGATGTGATTGCCGGGCAAGGCACTATTGGCATGGAACTGCTGCGGCAACATTCCGGGCCGATTGAAGCGGTATTCCTGTGTGTCGGTGGTGGCGGCTTGCTCGCTGGTGTTGGTAGCTACCTAAAATACCTTTACCCGGATATCAAAATTATTGGTGTCGAACACGAAGAAGCGCCAACTTTATACACATCCTTGCAAGCGGGTGAACGGGTGCAATTGCCCCAAGTCGGTACCTTTGCCGATGGCGCGGCGGTTAAATTGATTGGCGAAAAGACCTTTGCCCTTGCCCGTGACATCGTTGATGAAGTTATTTTGGTTAGCACGGATGAAACCTGTGCCGCTATCAAGGATGTGTTTGAAGATACCCGTACTTTACTAGAACCCGCTGGGGCTTTATCAGTCGCTGGGATGAAAAAGTATGTGGCTGAACACCAACTGCAAGGCAAACATCTGATTGCGGTGGCCAGCGGTGCCAATATTAACTTTGACCGTTTGCGCCATGTAGCGGAACGGGCTGAACTCGGGGAAGGCCGCGAAATGCTGTTGGCGGTGAATATTCCCGAACGCCCCGGCAGTTTCCGCGAATTCTGTCATGCGATTAGCAATCGTCCGATCACCGAATTCAACTACCGTTATGCCGATGCCAAAGACGCGCATGTATTTGCCGGTGTCAAAATCGCAGGCGGCAAACAGGAACGTGAAACGCTATTAAAGGATTTACAGGCTAAAGGTTATCCGGTAACGGATTTAACCGATAATGAAGTGGCCAAAATCCATTTGCGTTACATGGTCGGTGGTCATTCCAATGGCGCACAAAATGAATTGCTGTATCGTTTTATGTTTCCAGAACGCCCTGGTGCTTTGTTGCATTTCCTCACCAGTATGAGTGCCGGTTGGAATATTAGCTTATTCCATTATCGCAATCACGGTTCGGATTTTGGCCGCGTCTTGGTGGGTTTTCAGGTGCCCCCGGATGAACGCGAACCATTCTGTGAATTCCTCACCAAACTAGGTTATGACTATTGGGATGAAACCGATAATCCAGCCTACAAGCGTTTTCTGGTCTAATACTGCCAAAACT
>CAZCJE010000054.1:1484-3333 GCA_964498805.1 uncultured Thiothrix sp. | reverse complement strand
CCAAATTGCCCAAATTGCCTGGGCATAAATTGTCCTGTTCAGCCTAAATAGCTATAAGCCCAGATTGAATTTAATAAATTTAAATTATAACATCAGCTGATCATTTTATGACTAGCGAGTGGGTTTAAGGCATTTTCTGACCTGCAAGCTCAAGGAAAGCGGGATTTTCTGGTATGAAAGGGCTTAAAGCGTTATGGCTAATAGGGCTTTTAAGCCTAATAGGGTTATTACCCTTACAAGCCTTATGCGCCGCTAGCGTAACCACTGGCAAGACCGCAACTACGGTGTTGGATGGGACACCCGTTCAGTATTATGTCCCGCCGACCTTACCCACTACTATTTCCGCTAATGGTAAACAGCTCGGCGCGGGTACCACTAAGCCATTGGTGATTATTGCTAATCCTAACCCGGCTCCTACCCCTATACACATCCCTGCCCCGGCGGCTATACAAGCGCCAATCGGCCGTCAAACGACCCCTGTATCAACTTTCCAAATTACCTATGTAGAAGCAGGCAATACCGATTTATGGGGTTCACCGTGTTCTGCTTTTCCTGCACAAGCCAAAGCCGCTTTTGCTGCTGCCACAGCGATCTGGGCAAATACCCTGAAATCCAGTGTACCGATTCAAATTAATGCCTGTTGGTCAAGCTTGGCTGGTAATACCCTCGGCTATACTGGTGGTGGCAGTTTTTATCGCGATTTCACCCATGCCAAAAAGGCTAATACTTGGTATCTGGAACCCTTAGCCAATGCTCTTGCAGGCGAAGATCTCGGCACTAGCACGTATGATATGCATTTAACCTTAAACCAGAATTTTGCTTGGTATTACGGCACCGATGGCAATACGCCTGCTGATAAGATTGATTTGATGACGGTATTGCTGCATGAAGTCACACACGGTTTAGGCTTCAATGGTTTGATGACTTATACACCTGCCAATAAACAGGGTAACTATGGCTACAGTACTGGCCTGCCGAGTATTTATGACAGCTTGTTACAAGATGGCGCGGGTAATGCCTTAACGGATACTGGCATTTATGCTAACCCGTCTTTAAATCTAGGCGCGGCCTTGACCTCGAATGATTTGTGGTTTAATGGGCCGATTTCCAAAGGCATTAATGGCAATCAGCGCGTTAAACTGTTTGCCCCTACTGAATGGGTGGCCGGTTCTAGTTATGCGCATCTGGATTACACCACTTTTCTCAATACTCGCGATAACCTGATGATTTATGCGCTTGGTTACGGCGCTTCCATCCATGATCCCGGAGCGCTTACCCGGGGTATGTTGCAGGATATGGGTTGGTCGGTCGCGAATAGCACCGTGCCTGATCCTTTTAGTTTTAGCACCAAAACCGATGTAGCCTTAGATAGCCTGATTGAATCCGATACTATTACCATCAATAATGGCAGTGCTTCCATGCCAATTAGCATTCAAGGGGGCGAATACAGCTTAAATGATGGCCGTTTCACCACTGCCACCGGCACCGTCAAACCGGGTGATCGCCTTAAGGTACGACATAAAAGTGCTAATCGCGAACTGACTACCACCCAAACCAGCGTAACCATTGCGGGCATCACTGGCACCTTTACCAGCACTACCCTGAAACTGTATGTGCAGATAACATTACAAAACCCGGCCTATGGCACTATTACCAGTAAGCCTGTGGGGATTGTTTGTGGCACTAAGGGTACGCAATGCAAAGCCAGCAGCGGTTTAAGCATAGGTACCAGCGTGACTTTAACCGCAACGCCGGATGAAGGTTACTTGTTCAAAGAATGGTGGGACTGGACAGGCTTATGCCCCAACAAAAGCCCTACCTGTACTTTTACCCTGAATAAAACCCCGGC
>CAZCJE010000054.1:0-1384 GCA_964498805.1 uncultured Thiothrix sp. | reverse complement strand
GGCAAGGGCAGTGGCAGTATTAGCAGTTCTATACCCGGTATCAATTGTGGCAGCGATTGCAGTGAAATTTACCCCGCCAATACATTAGTAACATTAACAGCCAAACCGGCTAATGATGCGGTGTTCAAAGGTTGGAGTGGCGCATGTAGCGGTACAAGCAGTTGTCAGGTAACCCTGACTGCAGCCAAAACGGTTAGCGCTCAATTTGACTTGCTGACTTATGATTTAACCGTTACCAAAACCGGCCAAGGCAGTATTACCAGTGCTCCTACGGGTATTGATTGCGGAAGCGATTGCATCGAAGCTTATCGTCCTAACACAGCCGTTAACCTTACCGCCAAAGCCGCTGCTGGCTATCAATTTATCGGCTGGAGTGGTGCTTGTACCGGTACTAAACCCTCCTGTGCCGTTACTATGCGGGCGGCTAAAAACGTCAATGCCTTATTCCAGCCCATTTTCAGCCTAACGCTTAATAAAAGCGGTATGGGTAGCGGCACCATCACCAGCACACCAACCGGTATCAGCTGTGGTAGCGATTGTACCCACGACTATTTACAACACACCATTGTCACTCTTTCTGCTAAAGCCACCAAAGGGAGTCGTTTCGCCGGGTGGAGCGGGGCCTGTACGGGTTTTTCTAGCTGCCAGGTCAATATGAATACCGCTAAAACCATTACCGCTGCTTTTATGCCACTTTGAATCTAAAGTTTCTGTTCAAAACCCCACCAATGATAATTTTTTATGCAAAAAATTTACCCAAGATAAAAAAATAATAATAAGGATTATATGGGAATAAGGAGTTTGTGGATTATTATCTGATTCAATAGCTCATATTTTATTCATAATACTTATTAATATAAAAAATCTATCTTAAAGATGGCAAAAATCAATAATTGCCATTTGCATAAATTGAACAAATTGTATCCATAACTTAATATAAATCGTTGATGTCAAGCGAGGGATTATGAATGGATACGAACACCTTTTGGCGAAAAGGTGGATTAGCTTTGGCCAGTAGCGTGATATGTAGTCTTACACTCATAAACGCTCATGCGGCCTCTTCTACTACCACCTATACCCCACGCGTCTACCCAGCTGGGGCGACGCTTAATGTAACCGACTTACCACCGAGTGCTTTACGCACCAAAATTGAATCACTCCCCAACACTAAAGCCCAAAATGCCTTAAACTGGTTAAAAAGCTTTACCTTTACTGAGTTGGATGTGCCTTACCTGCGCGTGGACCCTAATGGTGGGATCTATGTGGCAGATACCAATATGCCACCGCCACCAACAGTTAACCCGGTTAATAGCCTGACGAATCAGCTTTTTACCAATCCCTCCACCCAAGCCTTAACCTTAGCAGAAACGTTTAGCCTGCATAG
>CAZCJE010000053.1:10579-21226 GCA_964498805.1 uncultured Thiothrix sp. | reverse complement strand
GTTAATAACCAAAATTCAAAGCTTATCAAACTTTATCAATTTTCATTTCACGATCCCATTGGCGTAAAGCACGACAAGCTTGAATAAACTTATCAATATCACCAACACTATTGAGGGCAATGCAACCGGCATCCAGTTGCTCATCAATATTCACGGCTTGCAGCAAGGGCATAGCTTCTGCGCTATAGCCAATAAACTTACAATGCGCAAATGCATCAGCGACAAAATCGCGCGTAGTCGCATCCTCTTTTAACAAATTAGCGCCATCAGCGGAGGGTAATAACACCACGGCATCAAACAGTACTGACGGGCCACCATCGATTTTGTGTTTCACTTTTAGCTTGTTGCCTTTGCTATCCGTCACACTGGTAATTTTTGGCGCAACGATTTCCAAATTAGCGCCTTCGGCATCTAAGGCATTTGCTAAGGCTTTGAGTAAATCGCTATTGCCGCCATCAGTCATTAACACGCCAACTTTGCGGCCTTTGAAAGATTTAGGTCCATTTTTGAGAATACTCAGGGAATCAGAGGGCTTGAGGTCTTTACGCGCCGGTACCGTGGCATTTAATGGCGCGGGCATGCTTTCTAATCCCAAGCCATCCGCGACTTTTTTTGCCAAGTCTTTATCAATATTCAACAAATGGCCAACCATACGCTCACGAATGTCGGCACGTTCCACTTTGCTCAGCTCAAAGGTAAGCGCATTGCTAATGTGTTGCTGCTCAACAGGCGTTTGGCTAATGAAAAATTGATAAGCTTGGCTGTAATGATCCGCAAACGTCTCTGAACGAATACGCTGCTTTTCACCCTTAAATTCAGAAGCATGACTCGTAAAACCCGCTTGTGGATTTTCACGCGGCCCACCGTTTTCACCCCAACTATTGGGTTCATAATTGGCGCGGCCTTTGGGATTATGCATGGCCATGTGACCATCTTGCATGAAATGGTGGAAAGGGCATTTAGGCGCATTAATAGGAATATGCGTGAAGTTTGGCCCGCCTAAACGCTTTAGTTGGGTATCAAGATAGGAGAAATTGCGCCCTTGTAGCAGTGGGTCATCAGAAAAGTCGATCCCCGGCACAATATTCTGCGTACAGAAAGCCACTTGTTCAGTTTCAGCAAAAAAATTATCCACTACGCGGTCAAGTACCATGCGCCCAATAATACGCACAGGCACGTCTTCCTCGGGAATCAACTTGGTTGCATCCAGCACATCAAACGCAAACTTGTCGGCAAAATCCTGCTCAAACAATTGCACACCCAATTCCCATTCCGGGAAATGGCCGCTGGTAATCGCATCCCACAAATCGCGCCGATGGAAATCTGGGTCAGCACCATTGATTTTCAAGGCTTCATTCCAGATGACCGATTGCAGACCTAGTTTAGGTTTCCAATGAAATTTGACAAAGGTGGATTTACCTTCAGCATTGACCAAACGGAAAGTATGTACGCCAAAGCCTTCCATAAAACGAAACGAACGCGGAATAGCGCGATCAGACATTACCCACATAATCATGTGCATGCTTTCGGGCGTCAGGGAAATGAAATCCCAGAAAGTGTCATGCGCGGAAGCAGCCTGTGGGAAACCGCGATCCGGTTCGTCTTTAACCGAATGAATTACATCAGGAAATTTGATAGCATCTTGAATAAAAAACACCGGAATATTATTACCGACCAAATCCCAATTACCTTGTTTGGTATAAAACTTGACAGCAAAACCGCGTACATCACGCGGTAAGTCCGCTGAACCTTTATTACCTGCTACGGTAGAAAAACGCACAAATAGCGGCGTTTTCTCACCTTTACGCTGGAAAATATCCGCGCTGGTAATATCGCTCAAGGATTCATAGGTTTCAAAAAAACCGTGTGCCCCATAGCCGCGCGCATGTACTACCCGTTCGGGTATACGTTCATGGTCAAAATGGAAAATCTTTTGGCGCAGGAGATGATCTTCTAGCAGCGTAGGCCCGCGACTACCGGCTTTTAAAGAGTTTTGATCATCGGCAACAGGATGACCTTGATCATCCGTCAAGGTCGGAACATTGCCACCGGCTTGTTGATGCAACTCACCACCGTGACCTTTAGTCGTGGCATCGTAATCATGTTTAACTGTAGACATGGTGCTCTTCCTTGCATGTTATACAAATTTAAAAAACCCAATTTTTAATATAAAAAGGTTATTTAATCGGCTTTGGAAGGTGTCTACAGTATAGATTAGAAATTAATTACGACTTTAATTCCATGATTTCACTGGCATAATATTAATTAATCCCAACAAGATCACACCAGTAACGGCTGTAAATCCACACTAAAGTTCTCTCGAATGAATTGGCTATCTTCAGGGCTACGCTTGAGGACTTCCTGATAAAAAAAGCGCACGCCTATGAGCATATCCAATCCTGGTTGCATATTCTCAAGC
The DNA here is from genome assembly GCA_964498805.1 of uncultured Thiothrix sp. GTDB lineage: Bacteria > Pseudomonadota > Gammaproteobacteria > Thiotrichales > Thiotrichaceae > Thiothrix. The sequence goes on along the minus strand of CAZCJE010000053.1, from coordinate 18,807 downwards.
GTTTCAAGAGCAATTTTCAGCAAAGTGACATCCGCATCAAGAGGCTTAATTTGATGAAAAAACAACTCAAAGACCCTGTCGCACAGTTGCTGATTATGGATTTCCAGAAAGACATCACCGTATTGTTGCATCAAAGGTGCCAGCATAATCAGGGTAGATTTATCTTGTAATAGCTCCATATTGGGAAACTGCGCAATACTAGGAAAATCGCGGCGCGAGAAAAAAGACAAGCGCTTGCAAGGACTGCGGCGAAAATGCTGCAGATAACGTTCCAAAATACTGATTTTTTCCTGTCGACTGTAATGACTGACTGGCGAAAAGATAAAATTTAATAATGAATCTAGTGCATACCGATGCACTTCTTCATACGCTACTTCGGCAATTTGCCGGTAACGACAGGTATCCTCATTACCGACGAAATAAGCCGCCGGAAACTGGCTAAAAATTAAAATACGCCCATTTTTCTCCCTATCACATAGATAGTGATCCGCCTCCTCATTCGTATCAAATTGCTGCAAACGCATTTCACTGCGACACAGTCTTTGAAAATGTGGCTTTAACAAAAAGCCAATATCCACATTACACACTTGCGCATAAGCCAATAATTTCGGGATATCCAAGGCTGTTTCTTCCAATTCCAGCTTAGAAATATCCGGTTGTTGCACTACAAATCCAGGCCGCATATAACCCTTGAGAAGCCCCTCAAGTGACGCTGCCATTTCCACCTGTTTGATCCCCAACTGTTGGCGTAACTGCTTGAGTTTACCACCTGTTTGCGGGATATGATTTTTGTTGGTATCCGCCATGACCGTTATTCATTAGTATAAATATTGGTCAAGTAATATGCGCTATTCCAATAGGATATGCAAATTTTGCATACAGCATAACCTGAACGCTATATGAACAAAATTATAACACTGGCCCATAAATTTAGATTATTCTTTGCCCTGTTCAAAATAAAGCCAACATAAAGCGGAGCAAAACCCCTATGTTTATAACAGTAAAAATCCCTGTCATTAGTTTGCTGACCATTACACTAACGGCTTGCACTATCCAGCACACGACTTCGCCGCCAACTACCTTAGCGGCCTTGTCTACAACCGAATCCCGGCACGCGTTGTCTACAGCCACCAATCAGTTCACTGTTAGTTTATGCCCAACCATTGCTAGCAAAACGGATGCTGAATTGACACCGGTTGCACAAGAAAGCACCTCCTCAACCACAACAGAAAGTGCAAAGCTAAGTAATACCAGCGCAACATCAACCGCCAATAAAGCAAATAATTCCTTAGAATTTTGGCGCGAAGTGGTAGTCCCCATTGCTACTGCCTTGATTGCCCATTCTTAAGCTTCTTTACCGGTAGTACGGGCTTGCTACCAATCTTCTGAAAGTTACTTCCTGTGCCCGCCCCCTACTGGCACAGGAAGGCTTGCACTGTGCTAAACTGTTCTGCCTTTTATAAGCTGGTTCCAGGAGTTTGGCCATTATGAGCAGCACTACATCCAATCCCCGCGTAACCGTTACTACCCTACGCAAAATGAAGCGTACAGGGGAAAAAATTGCCATGCTGACTGGCTATGACGCTAGCTTTGCCCGTGTTATGGATCAGCAAGGCGTTGATGTGATTCTGGTAGGGGACTCACTGGGTATGGTAGTACAAGGTCATGATACGACCGTACCTGTCAGCATTGATGATATGGTGTACCACACACGCTTGGTCACGCGTGCCTGTGAACATGCATTAGTCATTGGCGATCTGCCCTTTATGAGCTATACCTCACCCGATCTGGCCTTACGCAATAGTGCCCGCCTAATGCAAGAGGGACGTGCACACATGGTCAAGCTCGAAGGCGGCGCACCTCAGGTCGCTACTGTAGAACAACTGGCTCATCATGGCGTGCCGGTGTGTGCCCATTTAGGTTTGCAGCCGCAATCGGTACATAAACTCGGTGGTTATAAGGTACAAGGCCGCGATGAAGCCGTTGCCCAGCAAATGCTTGATGACGCTAAAGCTCTGCAAAACGCTGGTGCCGACTTATTAGTACTCGAATGTGTGCCGGTCACCTTAGCCGAACGTATTACCCAAGCGCTGGAAATCCCGGTAATTGGCATTGGCGCAGGCGCTCGTTGCGATGGACAAGTATTGGTATTGCATGACATGTTAGGCATTACCCCGCGTGCACCCAAATTTTCCCAAGATTTCATGGGTACAGGTTCAACCATTCCCCACGCCATTGCGTCTTATGTACAAGCGGTTAAAGCCGGTACATTCCCGCAAGAGCAACACAGTTTCTTTTGAGGCACCGACATGATCATAGTTGAACAAATCAACGCCTTACGTACTCAGATTAAAGCATGGCGTCAAGCGGGTGAAAGCATTGCGTTTGTCCCTACCATGGGTAATTTGCATGCTGGTCATCTGGCCTTGGTCAAACGTGCGCAAGAACTCGCTAGCAAAGTAGTGGTATCTATTTTCGTTAACCCCACCCAGTTTGACCGTAAGGAAGATCTCGCTGCGTATCCGCGCACTTTAGAGGAAGATTGCGTACATCTGCAAAGTATTGGCACCGATATGGTGTTCACGCCTACTCCGGCCATTATGTACCCAAGCGGCGGCTTAGCCACCAAAGTTGAAGTACCAGGCATTAGCCAATTGCTCGAAGGGGCTTCACGCCCCGGTCATTTCACTGGCGTATCCACGGTAGTATGTAAACTGTTTAATCTGGTACAGCCGGATATTGCCGTGTTTGGCGAAAAAGATTTCCAGCAATTGATGCTGATTCGCCAGATGGTACGTGATCTGGATATGGATATTGTGATTGAAGGCTTACCGACCGTGCGCGAAGCTGATGGTTTAGCCATGAGTTCACGTAATGGTTACCTAACGCTGCAAGAACGGCAACAAGCTTCAGGTTTGAATCAAACCTTGCGCGCAGTCGTCGCGGCTTTGCAGTCTGGGCGTACTGACTATGCTGTATTGCAGCAAGAAGCTATGCAAGCTTTAGAAGGCCGTGGTTTTCGCCCAGATTACGTGGAAATCCGCCAAGTAATTGATTTATTGCCCCCTAACGGTGAAACACCCGAGCTAGTGGTATTAGGTTCTGCTTGGCTTGGTAAAGCGCGATTGATAGATAATATCCGCTTAACATTGAAAAATTGAAAAGAAACCCCATAATAGCGGGGCGTTCTTAACCTATTGTTTGCCTTTTTATTGTTACGGAGAAAAATCGCTATGGAGTTGACACTTCTCAAATCCAAACTGCACCGTGTCACTGTCACTCACGCTGAGTTGGACTATGAAGGCTCTTGCGCGATTGATGACAATCTGCTGGTAGCCGGTAATATCCGTGAGTATGAACAATTACATATTTACAATATTACCAATGGCGAACGGTTTTCTACCTATGCCATCCGCGCTGAAGCAGGTAGCGGCATTATTTCTATCAATGGCGCAGCCGCTCATAAGGCTAAAACAGGCGACTTACTGATTATCTGTACCTATGCCAACTTCAGCGAAGCTGAAGCCAATATGCATAAGCCGCAATTAGTCTATTTTGACAAATCCAACCGGATTACCCACACCTCTAAGCAAATTGCCGTTCAGGCCGCTTGACCCCATTCAATCTTCTAATCGGATTGCAGAAATTCGCCGCTTTGGTGCTGCCACATATTGTGGTAGCACCCTTGCAGAGCCAGCAATTCGGCATGTGTTCCCTGCTCAATAATACGCCCGTTTTCCAGCACAATAATGCGATCCATGCGCAAAATAGTGGCTAAGCGGTGCGCAATCACAAGCGCGGTTTTGTCTGCTATCAAATCAAAAATCGCCACTTGAATCTGTTGTTCGGTCAATGAATCCAACGCACTGGTGGCTTCATCCAGCACCACAATCGGCGCCTCCTCCAAAAAGGCACGAGCAAGCGCAATGCGTTGCTTTTCCCCACCGGAAAGCTTAATACCACGCTCGCCTACCAAGGTCTCAAAGCCTTGTGGTAATTTGTCGATAAACTCCAACGCACGCGCTTTAGCCGCGACTTCACGCAATATTTCCTCAGGGACAACGCGACCAAGGCAAATATTGTCACGAATACTGCGGTGAAACAGTTCCGGTTGCTGCGGTACAAGCGAAATTTGTGAACGTAAAGAGGCCAGGGTAAAGCTTTGCGCGTCTTGTCCATCAAACAAAATCTTGCCTTGTTGTGGCTCAATAAAACGGAACAATAATTTGGTCAGCGAGGTTTTACCCGACCCGGAATGCCCTACCAAGGCAACTTTTTCCCCGAGGCGAATGTTCAGATTAAAATCGGTAAATAACGCCTGCTTAGTGTCCGCATGATAAGCAAAACTGACTTGTTCAAAACAGATACTCCCCTCAGTAATGCGTTTAGAACTCGTACCGGGTTTATCCTGTTCAATATCCGTTTGGCGAAATACATTCGCCATTTCCCGTGCATCGGCCAAGGCAGTAAAAAAGCGCCGAAAATCACGTCCAAAATCCCATAAGCGTCGAATCAGAATCAGTAACACGGATTGAAACAAGACAAATTCGCCGACATTAAAACTGCTGTTTTGCCATTTACGGATCATTAGGTAAATCAGTAGCAATTCAATGCTGAAAACCAAAAATCCTTGTACAGCAAACGAGACAAACTGCAATAACCAGGACACATTTCTTTTGGCATAAGATTCATTGGCAATGGCATTAACGGTCGCACGTTCCTGATCTTCTAAGGCAAAAGCTTTAACCACGGCAATATTGCTAACGCTATCGGCATAAGCCCCGCCTAAACGCGAATCCAAAGCCGCCACCCGTAAATCGAATTTTAGTTTCCACAATAAATAGCCGGTGCTCCAGCCTAGAAACAATACAATCCAGCCAAGGAAATACAGCGCAAAAGTCGGTTGTTGTTGGTAAAACAAAGTAAAGGCTATACCAATAGCCAGCAGATTGGCTAAAAACTGAAAAATCAGCCAATCCATAATGGTTTCAAACGCTTTGATAAAGCGATTGGCCTGTTTAACCAAACTGCCCGCAAAGTTATTTTCAAAGAAATGAAAACGCTGTTTCACCAGTACATCAAAACAGCGCTTATCGAGGATATTCATACCATGACTTTCAAACAACAGAATACCCAATTCGAGCATACGCCAGCATAACCAAATAGCCGCATACACCAACCCAATCTGGAATAAGGTGTGGAATAAGCGTTCTTGAGTGGCGTTAGAAAACGGTTCTGCCAAGCCACTGGCAAGGCGGCCATACAGCACTGGCACGCTAATATCTAAACCCACTGCTCCGGCTAGGCCCAGCAGTACCAGTAAAAACCAACCTAGTTTTAGACGAATGATACGTCCGTATTCACGCATGATAATTTCCATGCATGGATGGTAGCAGAAGCCAATGGCATAGGTTAGAAATCGCCCGTTAAGGGCTGAATTTTAAACGCACCCGCAAGCGACGTAAGGTATCAGCGGGTAGATTATCCGGCAGCAGGATTAGTGTATGGATGCGTCCATTGTCAGCACGCAAGTTCAACACACAAATCCAGCGGTGAATGAAACTGCTGTCGTGCAAGCGCGCAAATTTACTGCCCGATAGAGTATGAATCCGCCAGTTATCGACCGTGTAGAATACTGCTTCTTGTATAGCATCAGAATGTTGGCGACTGATGTGCAAACACCAGAAATGGCGTATGGATAACCCCAATGCTATTGCCACTAGTAACCTAAACCACCAGGGCAAAGCAGGGGCAAACAACACAATGAGCGCGCTTAAAGCGTGGGAGAGAATAATAAAAGCCCTTAACCAGCGCGATACCGCCACTTGCAAATGCAAGGGCGGTTGAGTTGCCTGCATGCGGTTTAACCTACTAAGGCAAACGCTCGCAGTAATGCACGCGCACTGGCCATGCCAATATTCAGATTGTCACGGATTTCATCCATGGTAATCTCTTCATCACTCTTACCAGCGGCCCAGTTAGCCACCACCGCACAAGCGGCATAACACAAACCCGCTTCCCGCGCTAACGCCGCTTCCGGCATGGCAGTCATACCGACTAAATCACAACCATCCCGCTCCAAACGGCTGATCTCGGCAGCTGTTTCCAAACGTGGCCCTTGGGTAGCGGCATACGTACCCCGTGTCACCACATCCAGGTTTGCAGATTGGGCGGCTTGCAGTAAACCGTCGCGGACTTGGGCGCAATAGGGCCAGGAAAAGTCAATGTGAGTTACATGGCTAAGGCCATCTTCGTAAAAGGTATGCGCTCGCCCATAGGTGTAATCAACAATCTGATCCGGAATCACCAAACGGGTGGGCTTCATTTCTGGAGTAATACCACCGACAGCAGCAATGGCGACAATTTTTTCAATCCCTAGGCTACGCAATGCCCAAATATTAGCGCGATAGTTAATCCGATGCGGTGGAATGGTGTGGGTATAACCATGACGTGCTAGAAACGCAATACGCTTGCCATCAATCAAACCATGCGTAATCGGGCCAGAAGGTTCACCGTACGGGGTATGCACCACTTCACGGTGAGTCACTTCCAAGCCTTTGATTTCGGTCATTCCCGTACCGCCAATGACGGCAAATTCAAATGTCATGTTACATTCCTTTTACGGCATAAATGCCATTAGCGTTGCGCCAGTATTCTTTGTAATCCATGCCAAAACCGAATACATAACGGTCAACCAGTTTCAAGGCAGAAAAATCGCATTTGATACCATCCACGCGCCGGTCATGCATTTTTTCCGCCAAAGCTGCCACATGCACTGAAGCCGCATTCTGTTCGCGACACCACTGTACAATCTCGCGCAAGGTATAACCTTCATCCAGAATATCATCCACTAGCAACACATGGCGGCCTGCCAAATTCGCATCAGGTTTACGCAACCATGCCAAAGTTTTCCCCCCTACAGTTTTACCGCGATAACGGGTTGCATGCAGATAATCCTGCTCCAGTGGGAAATTCAAGCGCGTCAATAAATGACCCGTGGTAATCACACCGCCATTCATAATGCACAATACCAGCGGATTTTTATCAGCGAGTACAGCGGTAATTTCTGCTGCCATAACATCCAGCATATTGGCAATATCGTCGGCAGAATATAACAGATCGGCTTCTGCCATGGCCTCATTAGCTTGTGCGAGAGTAATGCCCATTGTGTTAATCCCTAAATGATACAGTGGGTAAAAATGGCCGCTAGTGTAGCCCAAATCCCTTCAGCATGGGGATGGAATCCGCATTGGCTTGCTAGTATTCCTGTTTTAATGCCGTACTTTGAGACTCATCTACCCATTTGGTCAAAATAATTTGCCCGAGACTGTTTAAAAATTAATCTATTTTTCGCATATAGCTTGCGTTTTATCAAACTGATTATTATCGTTTACTTATTATTAAAGATTGTTCAACTAATAGCATTCTATTATTAACAGACTCAATGATATTTCATTGTTTCCTCCAGAGGTAAAATTCATGGCTCACTCTAAAGTGGCTCTCTTGGCTGCACTCTTTTTATCGTCCAACTTAGCACATGCCGAGTTTTTTGACGGATTTGATAACGGTAATGGGGTAGGTCAAGGTAATGGCTCCGGTCAAGCCAATACCTACGGTTCCGGCCAAGGCTACGGTGATAGCAATGGGGATGTAAATGGCTGGGGACGCGGCCGTGGCAATGCCGATGGTAATGTAGACTTTTCCATTAATTTCAAAGGCAAAGGCCGCACCGACATGAATTCTGACCTGTATGGTCGTGGTCGCGGGGATGCCTCTGGTAACCTATATGGCAATGGTTACGGCTATGGGGATGGCTATAACAATTTATATGGCTACAGCAATAGCTATACCAACGGTGGTAATCCATGGGGTGGTTATTACGGTGGTGGCTATCCTGGCTATGGCATGATGCCAATGCCTTATATGCAAGCACCGGGCTACAGCTCAATGCCAAACTATGGTGCTTATGCCCCGGCACCTACTTATGGTGGCATGTCAGGTTATAATTACAATTCTGGCTATATGCCTGCGCCCGCTCCTGCGCCTGCTGCACCTAATTATGCTTACGGAAATCCACCAACCCCAAATTTTGAACAAATTCAAAAACAGATGGATGCGCAACGTGCGCAAGCCGAAGCCTATCTGAAAAGCTTAGATGAACAGCGTAAGGCGCTGGCCGAACAACAGAAAAAGGCTATGGAAGCAGCCAAACCTGTAGCACCTGTAGC
>CAZCJE010000053.1:5052-10479 GCA_964498805.1 uncultured Thiothrix sp. | reverse complement strand
GCACCTGTAGCTCCTGCTACTCAAATACCGGCACCGGTTGCGCAACCCGTTCCGGTTCCACAACCACCCGCAGCGGCCAATCCGCCATCAGCGCCTACCTCTGCTCCTACACCAGCACCTGCTAATCATTAAACAGATGCCAAACCTGCAAGGCCGGGTTAACCGGCCTTACAGGTTGCTTCAATACATTCTTTTATCAATGCTGGGCCGCGATACAAAAAGCCTGTATACACCTGCACCAAACTCGCCCCCGCTTCTAGCTTAGCTTTGGCAGCTTCCCCGGAAATAATGCCACCAACACCAATAATCGGAATCTGGCTATCCATATCCGCGCGGAACTGTCGAATCACTTCCGTCGAACGATGCGTTAATGGCATACCACTCAAACCACCTTGTTCATCCGCATGCGGCATGCCTTCCACCGCAGAACGATCCAGCGTGGTATTGGTCGCAATCAGTCCATCAATCTTCACGGTAGAAAATACCGCTGCCATATCGCGGATTTCTTGCTCAGTCAAATCCGGAGCAACTTTAATGGCAACCGGTACATAGCGGCCATGTTGTTGCGCCAGTTTGGCCTGTTCTTCACGCAAGGTTACTAATAGACGTTTCAGATCGTCACCGTATTGCAGTTTGCGCAACCCCGGCGTATTGGGCGAAGAAATATTAACGGTAATGTAGTGCGCATGGGCATAGGCTTTCTGTAAGCCAATCAAGTAATCGGCTACGGCATTTTCAACTGGGGTATCGAAATTCTTGCCAATATTAATACCCAAAACCCCTTGGTAACGGCTCTGACGTACCTGATCCAATAGGTAATCAATACCTTTGTTATTAAAGCCCATGCGATTAATCACCGCGTGTGCATCCGGTAAGCGGAACAGGCGCGGCTTAGGATTACCCGGTTGAGGACGTGGTGTGACTGTACCAATTTCCACAAAGCCAAAACCTAGATTGGCTAAGCCATCAATATACTCGCCGTTTTTGTCCAAGCCAGCGGCTAAACCCACCGCATTTGGAAAATCGATACCCATAACCTTGACCGGTGGCGCAGACGTATGGGCATTATTTTTTACTAATCCCAAACCATTCAAGGTTTTCAATGAATTAAGGGCAACATGATGAGAGGTTTCAGCGGGCAGCAAGAACAGCAAGTCACGCAGGAGCTTATACACAAACAAATCCCCGATTCTGGATAGAAGCGGGGATTATGCAAAAAAAGACTAATGATTGGAAATGCTGCGCAAAAATTAACGCATGTTTTCCAAGGCCGCAATACGCTCAGGCAATGGCGGGTGAGTCAGGAACAGTTTGCGCAAACCTTCACCCATACCACCGGCAATCCCAAACGCTGCCATTTCACCCGGCAGATCATGCACTGCATGGGCTTGTTGCAAGCGCCGCAAAGCTGCAATCATTTTCTGGCGACCCGCAATATCAGCCCCGGCTGCATCGGCACGAAATTCACGCCAGCGCGAGAACCACATAACAATAGCGGTAGCTGCAAAGCCCAATAAGATTTCCGCTACCATCGAACCAATAAAGTAACCAAAACCGACACCGCTGCTTTCTTCATCATTATTGCGGAACAGGTTATCCACGAAGATGCCAATGACACGCGCAAAGAAGAACACAAAAGTATTTAGCACCCCTTGTAGCAAGGTTTGCGTCACCATATCGCCATTGGCAACGTGGCCGATTTCATGACCTAATACGGCTTCTACTTCATCCGCTGTCATGTGTTCTAGCAAACCTTGACTGACCGCCACCAGGGCACTGTTTTTGTTAGCACCGGTGGCAAAGGCATTCGGTTCAGGCGAATAAAAAATGCCAACTTCCGGCATACCAATACCGACTTTTTCGGCCTGACGGCGGACGGTTTCCACCAACCAACGTTCTTGCGCCGTACGCGGAGTTTCAATCACCTCCACGCCCATACTGCGTTTGGCCATCCACTTGGACATCAGCAAACTGATAAATGAACCGCCAAAACCAAAAATCAATGCCATGAATAACATACCGCTCATGCTGCCTTGGCTCAGATTGATGCCAAACACACGTGCCAGAATATTCATAGTAAAAAATAACACTACCATGACCGCTAGGTTGGTGAGTGCCAATAAAACAATCCGCATCATAAGACGTTAACCTTGTAGGTTGAAATTTGATAGCCTAAATATTAGGGGACACTATTAGGGATGCAAGTTTTCCCTACTAATTAATACCGATCTCCAGACCAGTGACCAACTGAAATCCCTTGGGCAATAATACACCCCGATGCGCCCGTTCCCCACGATAGTCATCCAGCTCTGCTGCTTTGAAAACTTTCGGCTTTTTAGCGGTATGGATAATCACCTGACCATTAGCCGGTAATACCGCCGCAAACACCACAGTTTCATCCGCCATGCCTAGCTCACTTTTCTTCAGGTTAATCAACTTATTGCCCTTGCCTTTAGACAATACCGGTAAATCCTGTACCTTAATAATCAGCATATAACCCGCCGATGAGACTAAGACCAAGGAATCTGTAGCAGCATTAGACACTAACTGCGGTTGTAATAGCGCGATTTGCGCACCTGCCGTTACCGTCACCTTGCCGGATTTATTGCGGCTTTGCATATCTTCTAGCGAACATAAAAAGCCATAACCTTCGGCTGAGGCCAGTACATACTGATCCGTATCTTTACCCATGAGCAACGAGGTGAATTTTGCTCCTATGGGTGGCGTTAATTTACCAGTCAAAGGTTCGCCCTGCCCGCGCGCAGAAGGCAAACTACTTGCTAATAAGGAATAAGTGCGCCCGGTGTTATCCATTAATACCACTAGCTGATTAGAACGCCCCTTAGCAGCCATCAAGAAGCTATCGCCCTGCTTATAATTAAGGGCTTGCGGGTCAAGCTCATGGCCTTTCCCGGCACGAATCCAACCCATTTTCGACAAGACCACGGTCACCAGCTCAGCCGGAGCCATCGCCGTATCATCCAGTGCTTGGGCCATCGCCCGCTCCACTAATGGCGAACGACGCTCATCCCCGTATAGCTTGGCATCTTCCTTCAACTCTTTGCGCATGAGGTTGGTCAGTTTCTTCTCAGAGCCTAACAAACTGAGGATTTCTTCGCGTTCTTTCTGCAATTCAGCCTGTTCACCCCGAATTTTCATTTCTTCCAAACGCGCTAACTGACGCAATTTGGTATCAAGGATGTAATCGGTCTGAATATCGCTCAACGCAAAGCGCTTCATTAGCACCAGTTTGGGTTCATCCTTAGTCCGAATAATATGAATGACTTCATCTAGATTCAAAAACGCAATCAGCAAACCCGCTAGCAGGTGCAGGCGCTTATCAACCTTATCCAAACGCCATTGCAAACGCCGGGTAATGGTATCGCGACGGAAGGTTAACCATTCGCCCAGAATTTGACGTAAATCCTTCACCTGTGGGCGACCATTTAGGCCAATCATATTCATATTGACACGATAACTGCGCTCAAGGTCGGTACTAGCAAACAAGTGTGACATGAGCATATCGACATCGACCCGATTAGAACGCGGCACAATCACTAAACGTACTGGCTGTTCATGGTCGGATTCATCGCGTAAATCTTCCACCAAGGGCAGTTTTTTGGCCTGCATCTGTTGGGCAATTTGCTCTAGTATCTTGCTACCGGACACCTGATACGGCAGCGCGGTAATAATAATATCGCCATCTTCAACTTCATAACGCGCGCGCATTTTAAAGGTGCCATTACCTTTTTCATAAAGACTAATGAAATCAGCCGCTGGCGTAATGATCTCCGCTTCGGTAGGAAAATCTGGCGCGGGCATGTGCTGGCATAAATCCGCCACTGTAGCCTGCGGATGTTCGAGTAAGTGAATACAAGCATTAACTACTTCACGCAGATTATGCGGTGGAATATCGGTCGCCATACCAACCGCAATACCCGTACCACCATTTAGCAGCACATTGGGCAAACGCGCGGGTAAAACTGCCGGTTCTTCCAAGGTGCCATCAAAGTTGGCAACCCAATTAGCTGTGCCCTGCCCTAATTCCTGCAACAACACTTTGGAATAGGCGGTCAGACGCGATTCGGTATAACGCATGGCGGCAAAGGATTTAGGGTCATCCTGCGAACCCCAGTTGCCCTGCCCGTCTACCAGCGGATAACGGTAGGAAAAGGGTTGCGCCATCAATACCATGGCTTCATAACAGGCTGAATCACCATGCGGATGGTATTTACCCAGCACATCACCAACAGTACGGGCTGACTTTTTATGTTTGGATGCAGCAGACAGTCCCAGTTCCGACATGGCATAGACAATGCGCCGCTGTACTGGTTTAAGGCCATCGCCAATATTCGGCAAGGCACGGTCGAGTATGACGTACATGGAATAATCCAGATACGCTTTTTCGGTATATTCCTGAAGAGGGAGGGTTTCGATGCCTTCGTAGTTCATGGGTGTCCTTGTTGCTATTCTGCACAGACGCAGACGGGCCATAGGGCCGTTAGCCCGGCCTGCCATCTAGGGCGCGTATTGTAACGCCCTTGCCTGCGGGTAGTAAGTAGAGAATGGATTTGGCGGATTTAACGGTAGTAATGCTTGCTATATGAGGGCTTTTAGCCGGTAAACCAAGTCGAATAGTTGTGCTTTACCCCACAAAAAGCACAGAATTGCCGATTTTAATGCATAGGGGCTAGGTATGTTGCCGGATTTTACCCTCTTACAATGGCTCGCTGCCGCTGTGGTGTTTGTATGGGCAGGTTTTGTCCGTAGCGGTTTAGGTTTTGGGGGCGCTGCTTTAGGCCTACCGTTTATGCTATTCATTAACAATACCCCGCTGTTATGGTTGCCAGTGATTGGTCTGCATTTAATGTTTTTTTCCGGCCTGACTCTCAGCCAGCGTTTGCATAATGTGGATTGGGGCTATCTGCGTCGTTCTGCAGTGTATATTGTCCCACCCGCGATTATCGGCGTATTTGGCTTAATCAACTTACCCACTTTATGGCTCAATATTTTCATTTACGCCGTCACGCTGTTTTATGGCTTTATCTGGATGCTAAACCGTGCCATTGAAAGCCAACAAGATTGGGTGGATAAAGTCTTACTGGTATTAGGCGGCCATGTCGCGGGCACTTCTTTAACCGGTGCGCCCTTAATGGCAGCAGTTTACATGCGCCATGTTCCCCGCCAGCAATTACGCGATACCTTATTTGTGCTGTGGTTTACACTAGTGGCTATCAAAATGAGTACGTTTTTAGCCTTATCGGTTAATCTACAATTGCTGCTAGCCTTAGTATTATTGCCTATGGCGGGTATTGGTCATGTATTAGGGCTAAAAGCACATGACGCCATTTTGCATAATGACGCTCTGTTTAAACGCTGGATTGGCGGCGGCCTAATTATCGTTAGTTTCTTAGGTTTGTGGAATGC
>CAZCJE010000053.1:0-4952 GCA_964498805.1 uncultured Thiothrix sp. | reverse complement strand
CTAAATTGCACCCCTTTAATCCGCATAGAAAACAGGGAATAATGATTGCTTATAAGTAAAAAATTAAGATAAAAATTAAAATTTTATACAACGGCAATATTGGAAGTTAAATTATGTTTGATAATCGTTATGATTTCGTCGCTATAGAACTAGGTTCACGTTTTACCAAAGTAGGTTTCTCCGGCAATGACTTGCCTAAATTAGTTTTTTCTACGATAGTCGGTATACCGAAGGTTCCTGGGATTATGGTTGGTTCGGATCAACGCGCTTATTACATTGGAGACCGAGCTGATGAAAAGCGAGGAATTCTCAATTTAACCAATCCTATTGTAAATGGGGTTATTCAGGATTGGGAAAATCTAGAAAGAATTCTTAGTCACATCTTTCTTGAAGAACTAAAAATCCCTTCTGATAATATTACCTTACTGCTTATTGACACACCTTCCAACTCAAAATCTGATAGAGAAACATTAGCAAAATTATTGTTTGACGTATTCAATATTCAAGCACTGCATATCATGACTAGCGCTAAAGCCTCCCAATTAGCGAGAGAAGCCAATCTAAGCGTAGACACTAATGATCATACTAATCATAATATCTGGGTTGCCGGAGTATTAAATAGTTGTACGCACCCTTTTGACCCCTATTCTGAATCTCGTTATTGGGTTACACGCGAGGAATTTGAGGATAATAGTCCCGAGATGATTCATCAGAAATTCTCTTAAAAATAGCTATAGCCTCCGTCAATAGCTCATTAAATAGCTGGGCTTTATGCAATAGCACGGCTAGCACTTACAATAATACTCCCCTGAAGAAATTAAATTTTAAGTAAGCATAATTTTGTTAAAGCATGGCTTTTAATATCGATTATTTTGGGGAGTCTTAGATTATGATTAAGCATTCAGTCGTGATTGCCGGTGGTGGCCCTACGGGATTGATGTTAGCCGCTGAGTTAGCCTTAGCCGGTATCGATGTGGCTATTGTCGAGCGACGCACCAACCAAGACTTAGTGGGTTCACGCGCAGGCGGCTTACACGCGCGCACTATTGAGGTTTTCGACCAGCGCGGCATCGCCGAACGTTTCCTCGCACAAAGCCAAACGGCTCAGGTAGCGGGCTTCTCCTTCATTCCTCTTAACATCAGCGACTTCCCGACCCGCCACAACTACGGACTGGCACTTCGACAAAAACACATTGAGCGCATCATGGCCGCTTGGGTCGCAGAGTTACCGGTAACGTTCTATCGTGGGCTTGAGGTGACAGGTTTCACCCAAGACGAAACAGGGGTGGATGTGAATCTGTCTGACGGCCAATTGCTACGTGCGGATTATTTAGTGGGGTGCGATGGCGGTCGTAGCCTAATCCGTAAGCAAGCAGGTATCGAATTCCTTGGATGGGATGCGACGACCAGCTGGCTTATTGCCGAGGTCGAAATGACTGAAGAACCGGCGTGGGGCATTCGACGGGGTGAAAAGGGCGTCAACGCATTGGGTAAGCTTGAGGATGAAAAGTACGTGGGGACCGTGTTGGTAGAACCGCAAGTCAGCCAAGGTAGCGAACCAACCCTTAGCGATCTGCGCAATGCCCTCATTGCCTTTTATGGCACTGACTTCGGCGCTCATCATCCAAGGTGGCTTTCCCGATTCACTGATATGGCTCGACAAGCAGCATCTTACCGCTATCGACGCATACTCTTAGCGGGCGATGCGGCCCATGTGCATGCCCCGGCAGGTGGACAGGGACTCAATATTGGTGTTCAGGATGCCGTGAATCTCGGCTGGAAACTCGCGCAAGTGGTTAAAGGCCTATCCCCCGACAGTCTTCTGGATACCTACCATACTGAGCGGCACCCTATCGGTGCCCGTGTGCTGCGTTTGACCATGGCGCAAACGGCACTTGGCCGCGGTGATGACTGTACGGAAGCCCTACGCGAGACCATGACCGATCTATTGCACATGGACACGCCACGCAAGCGCTACGCTGGCATTATGTCAGGACTGGATATCCGCTACGATGTCGGCGAAGGTCATGCGCTACTCGGACGCCGTATGCCCGATCTGGATCTACGCAGCGCGGATGGCCCACTGCGCGTTTTTACTTTACTGCATCATGCGCGGCCTGTACTTCTCAATCTCGGTGAACCCGGTAGTTTCCATATCGCTGCATGGGCAAATCGGGTGCAATTAGTCGACGCTAAATATGAAGGGACATGGGAGCTGCCCGTCATCGGCATAGTTACTGCCCCGACCGCCGTATTGATTCGACCCGATGGCTATGTGGCTTGGGTAGGCGAACAAACGCAGACAGGGTTAATTGAAGCACTCACCACTTGGTTTGGAGCCCCACTGTAACGTAACCAACCCACTTCTAAAATCATTTAGATAAAACCCCAAGAAAGCCAAACCTATTTATCGCCTAGCGATAAGCTCATCCCCTAATACCTAAAATATCAGCAAATAGCTCAAAAAAATCACGACAGTGTGACATGAAATACAGTAATCAATACTCAAATTCATTAAATTAATAGTACTTATTTTAAATATTTTATTACTGTCTAGATCAATCCTGATCAAAACAGTGCAACGGCATATTGCCAAACTCATAACACACACGTTGTCAATTTTTATAGGTATTGTTAACTATATGAAATATTGGTGGGTTAATCATAAGCAGACCTTTACAGATGAAGTATCCGGTGGATACATTTGGTCACCAACAAAAAATGCAAATGGTACATTTAATCAAACATATCTCAATTTGACATTAACCAGCCCAGGAGACTTAATATTTTCATATGCAAATGGGCAAATTCAAGCGGTAGGAATTGTTACCTCACCTCATAGAGAACAATCAAAGCCAGCAACCTTTGGGAATATTGGAGAAAACTGGTCTAACCTAGGCTGGCTAGTTCCAATTAAATGGGGCATTTTAAAGACTCCTATCAAACCTAAGAACAGAATTGAAGAGATAGCGAAACTATTACCAAACAAATATTCGCCCATACAATCGAATGGCAATGGCAATCAGTGTTGTTATTTAGCAGAAATACCCGATGGTCTTGGTCTATTGCTACTCAAGTGGATGCGCACAGTAGACCTCTCAACATTTTACACAATCGCTCACCATAGGATTTCTATGAATAATCAACTAATCCGTGAAGAAGTAGCGACTTATACCGTAGAAAAAACTGAAAGAGAGCAACTGATAATGGCCAGGAATGGTCAAGGAAGATATCGGCAAAATCTAGAACGTATAGAGAATAGCTGCCGCGTCACGGGTGTAAAAAACTCAGCCTTTTTAACTGCTAGCCATATAAAACCTTGGCGTTTCTCTTCAGATAAAGAACGCTTAGATGGTAATAACGGATTGCTTTTATCGCCCCATATTGACAAACTATTCGACCTTGGTTTGATAAGTTTCGATGATTCGGGCAATATGCTGTACGCTAATCAAGAAGTGGTAGAAACACTTAAAAAATGGGGCATAGCTTTACCACTAAATGCAGGCATATTTAACAGTTCACAAAAAGCTTATCTAAAATTCCATCGGGAAAATATTTTCAATAGATACCTCATCTGAAGTTATTGCAAAATCACAGATGAAGTAAGCTCTAAACTAAAGGTTGAAGCCCTATATGCAAAGACGCGATTTTTTGACTTCATTATTGGTGACCTTACTTAGCGGTATGACCAATGTTAGCGAGGCGGCAGCGCAAGCAACTATCACTGCTGCTGTGCCAAAGAAGCGCATTATTGTCATTGGTGCGGGCTTGTCAGGTTTGACAGCGGCCCGCGAGTTACAACGCCAGGGTCATGAAGTTGTAGTCCTTGAAGCGCGTCAGCGTATTGGTGGGCGGATTTGGACAAGCCAGAAGTGGGCAGATATACCGCTTGATTTTGGGGCAACATGGATACACGGTGTTCAGGGCAATCCTCTGACGACTTTGGCGGATCAGCTACAAGCTCGTCGTATCCCCACTAGTTATGATCGTGCGGAAACTTACAACACCGCGGGAAAACCACTTTCTAGCGCTGAACAACAACGCATGGACCAGCTGAAATCCCAAATCTATCAAGCGTTAAAACAGGCCCAAAATCGCTCGACGGATAGCTCTATACGGCAGGCTCTGGAACCCTTACTGCGTCAATTTACAGAAACCTCGGAAGCGTATCGTTTTATTAACTTTATTCTTAGTAGCGAAATGGAGCAGGAATACGGCGGTAGCGCGGCGCAACTTTCAGCCTATTGGTATGACAATGGCAAAGAA
Organism: uncultured Thiothrix sp.; assembly: GCA_964498805.1. GTDB lineage: Bacteria > Pseudomonadota > Gammaproteobacteria > Thiotrichales > Thiotrichaceae > Thiothrix. The sequence continues at coordinate 686 of CAZCJE010000053.1, read as the reverse complement.
TTTAGCGGTGATGATGCAATCTTTGTGAAAGGTTTTCATGTAATGACGGACTTTTTGGCGCAAGGGCTGCGTATTGAACAGGGGCAAGTGGTGCAATCGGTTGATTGGCAGCAATCCCCGGTGCGGGTCGTGACCCAAAAGGCACAATTTACCGCTGATCATGTGATTATTACCCTACCGCTAGGCGTTTTGCAGGCGAAACGAGTGCAGTTTTCCCCCGCCTTACCGACTGCAAAACAAGAGGCGATTGCCAAACTTGGCATGGGGGTACTAAATAAATGTTACTTGCGTTTCCCCAGCGTTTTTTGGCCTGCCAATGTAGATTGGTTGGAACACGTTGCCGCTAAACATGGCGTATGGACAGAGTGGGTCAGCTTTAAACGCGCGGCGAATCAACCCATCCTGTTAGGATTTAACGCTGCTGATCAAGGTCGAGCTATTGAAGCATGGACAGATCAGCAAATTGTCGCCAGTGCCATGCAAACGCTGAGAACCTTATATGGCAATAACATACCCAACCCGATTGATTATCAAATCACCCGTTGGGCCAGTGACCCCTTTGCCTTAGGCTCGTATTCGTATAACGCAGTTGGTTCAACACCTACTATGCGCAAAGCCTTGGCAGCACCTGTAGCCAATAAACTGTTTTTCGCTGGTGAAGCTTCTCAACAAGATTATTTTGGTAC
>CAZCJE010000052.1:10045-21652 GCA_964498805.1 uncultured Thiothrix sp. | reverse complement strand
ATAAACGTTAACACTTTGCTCACAACTTTTGCGGGAGCGCTAGTCGCTCCCTTTTTTATATGCGTATGACGGTTACTAACCCAATCGTCTGGGGTTTTCTTGGAACATGACATATCCCTTGTTAGGCTAGCGTTCGAGTTAGCCACTAGTGGCAACCGACTATAACAAACAAGTAGTAAAAACCAACTAGAGGGATTAGAGCATGGGATTATTTGACATGTTTAAGGGAGATACTGGCGCACAAATGACACCCCATTTGGCCTTTGCCGCTAGCCTGTTGTATATGATGTCTGCTGACGGTGAAATGGATAATGAAGAGGTTGGCCATTTACTGTCTGTACTCGGTGGCAGCAATGATGGCAATGGCACTATTGGTGTTGGAGCAAATAACCGTGCATTATTGGATAATGCTCTGAAATACCGCCGCAAAAACCCACTAGATACCCTTTTGCAAGAAGCTGCTCCCCTACTTACTGATGCACAGAAAATGTGTATTCTGGTTAACCTGCTGGATTCTTCTTTGGTTGACGGTCAACCTGAACCGGAAGAACAAGCTGTATTTGGCAAATTCCTGCAAGCGTTTGGTATTGCCGAAGAACGTTTCAGACCGTTCTTTGAAGTCATTGCTTTGAAAAATGACCGCTCTGTTTTCGTTAACCAAAATCACCCTAGCAACCAACCCGGTTTCAAGGTTGAGTTGTCACACTAAGCCTTTAGCATTGACAGAAAACAAAAAGCCGGTCATTGACCGGCTTTTGCATGCAAGCGTTTTGCTTTAGACGTTGAATAAGAAGTTCAGAACATCACCGTCTTTAACAATATAATCTTTGCCTTCAGCGCGCATTTTACCGGCTTCTTTAGCGCCTGCTTCGCCCTTGTAAGCAAGAAAATCCTCATAAGCAATGGTCTGAGCGCGAATAAAACCGCGTTCAAAGTCAGTATGAATGACCCCAGCTGCTTGTGGAGCGGTAGCATTTTTCGGAATCGTCCATGCACGCACTTCTTTCACGCCAGCAGTGAAATAGGTTTGTAAACCCAGTAAGGAATAACCCGCACGGATCACCCGATTCAGACCAGGCTCTTCTAGGCCCATGCTTTGCAGGAATTCATCACGTTCGCTGTCAGCTAACTGAGAAAGTTCTTCTTCAATGGCTGCACAAACTGGCACCACTTCTGCACCTTCCTGAGCCGCAATTTCACGCACTCTATCCAGAAACGGATTATTCTCAAAGCCATCTTCACTAACATTGGCAATGAACATCAATGGCTTGATAGTAATCAGGTGCAATTCACGTAATAACAGGCGCTCTTCTGTAGTCATTGGCAAAGAACGCGCAGAATTGCCCACTGACAAGTGTTGATACATACGCTCAGCAATATTTTTCTGCGCCAACATATCTTTATTGCCAGATTTAGAAGCCTTGGTATAGCGATTAAGCGCTTTCTCTACCGTTTCCAAATCAGCCAACACCAATTCAGTATTAATGGTGTCGATATCAGAGGCTGGGTCAATCTTGCCCGCTACGTGAATGATGTCATCATTTTCAAAGCAGCGTACCACTTGCGCAATCGCATCGGTTTCACGGATATGCGCAAGAAACTTGTTGCCCAACCCTTCACCTTGAGAGGCACCGGCTACTAAACCAGCAATATCCACGAATTCCATAGTGGTCGGCACAATACGTTCTGGCTTAACGATTTTTGCCAATTCATCCAGACGTGGGTCTGGCATAGGTACGATGCCCACATTGGGTTCAATCGTACAGAAAGGATAATTCGCTGCCTGAATGCCTGCTTTGGTCAGGGCGTTGAACAGGGTTGATTTGCCTACATTAGGCAACCCTACGATTCCGCACTTGAATCCCATGAGTCGTACCTTCTCTCTATGAACGGGTGTGCAAAGCCTGCATAGCTTTGGCCATCTCACCCTGTAAAATCAATCCAATCTGATCAGCTGCTTGGTCAATCGCGCGCATAATGACAATTTCATCATCCTGCGAGGGGCGTGACAGAACATAATCCACCACTTTATTGCGATCACCAGGATGACCAATACCTAAACGCAGCCGCCAATAATTCGCGCTCAAATGAGCATGTAAATCGCGCAAGCCATTATGTCCACCATGACCACCAGCCTGTTTCAAGCGCACATCGCCGGGAGCAATATCCAGCTCGTCGTGTGCTACCAAAATCTGTTCTACCGGAATTTGGTAAAAATGGGCCAACTGCTGGACAGCAATACCGCTACGATTCATAAAAGTTTGTGGTTTAATCAGCCATACGGTTTGGCTACCAACCTGTAGCTTGCAAACGTCTGCAGAAAAACGCTTTTCAGCAGCAAATTTGCCCGAGTAACGCCTTGCCAGTTCATCTACAAACCAAAACCCGGCATTGTGCCGGGTTTTGTCATACTGGCTGCCCGGGTTACCCAAGCCTGCAATCAGGCGTATGGGAGTTCCCATGCTGTCCTACCTTAGTGGCAAGCCGCAACCGGCTGATTGTGGTCTTCACCTAAAGCCAGTTGTGGCAGGCTAACGCCTTCTGGCAGTTTCAGGTCAGACAAGTGCAGAATTTGACCTTTTTCCAGCGCGCTCAGGTCTACCTCGAGGTATTCAGGCAGGTATTTTGGCAAGCAGGAAATTTCAACTTCAGTCAGGTTGTGGCTGATAGAACCGCCCTGTTCTTTAACACCAATGGAAGTCTCAGCATTCAGGAAATGCAACGCTACGTGTACAGTAACTTCTTCGTCATCTTTAATGCGCAGCAAGTCAGCGTGCATAACAATAGGCTTAGCAGGGTGACGTTGCAGGTCACGCAAAACTACGCTTTCTTTGCGATCACCGAAATCAACCGTGATAACCTGAGAATAGAAACCTTGTTCTTGCAGGTTACGAATCAATTCATTGTGACGCAGCGTAATAGATTGAGCATCCTGACCCGCACCGTAAATCACGGCAGGAACCAGACCTTCTGTACGCAGGCGGCGGCTCGCACCCTTACCCTGCAGTTCACGTACCTGCGCTTGCAGAACGTATTTTTTAGACATATTAATTCTCCACATTTAATGGCCATCATCCGCGACCAGATAACAACCGCAACAAACCCGCCGTGACGGGACCTTAAAGCTTATAAATCTTCAAACAAGGAACTGACAGACTCATCCTGATTAATGCGCAGAATAGTCTTAGCCAGTACACCTGCAACCGACAACTGGCGAATACGGCTACATTCCCGAGCAGCTGCACTCAGAGGAATGGTATCCGTTACCACCACTTCATCGAGGGTAGAATTTTCAATATTGCTAACCGCTTTGCCTGAGAACACAGCATGGGTGGCATAAGCCACTACACTTAAAGCACCATGCTGTTTCAGCGCGGTTGCAGCATTACATAATGTACCACCGGTATCGATCAAGTCATCAATCAAAATACAATGACGACCTTCTACATTACCAATGATATTCATGATTTCGGACTTATTAGGCTCAGGACGGCGTTTATCAATAATCGCCAGTTCCTTGTCACCTAATCCTTTAGCCAATGCACGCGCACGCACTACACCACCAACGTCAGGAGATACCACCAACGTATTAGGCATATTTTTAGCCAGAATATCGTTTAGCAATACACCTGAGGCGTAAATATTATCAACCGGTAGGTCAAAGAAACCTTGAACCTGATCCGAGTGCAGGTCGATCGTTAACACCCTGTCTACGTGTCCAGTAGAAATCATGTCTGCTACCAGCTTGGCAGAAATCGGCACGCGACGTGAACGGACGCGGCGGTCTTGCCGGGCATAACCATAGTATGGAATGACTGCAGTGATACGACCAGCGGACGCACGATAGAGCGCATCTGCCATAATCAGCAGTTCCATGAGGTTATCATTGGTAGGAGAACAGGTAGACTGAATAATGAATACGTCCCGGCCACGTACATTCTCGAGAATTTCGATATGCACTTCGCCATCGCTAAACTTTTCAGCCTTGATTTTACCGAGAGGAATTCCGAGGTGATCGACGACTTTGTGGGCGAGCTCCGGGTTGGCATTGCCCGTAAACACCATCATTCTATCGTCAGCCATGAGATACCCGTTTAGAGAGGAGGGAAAGGAGTTGGCAGGGCTGCTAGGATTCGAACCTAGGGATACCGGAATCAGAATCCGGGGCCTTACCGCTTGGCGACAGCCCTGTTGAAATACCATCATTGCCTGGCCGACCAAGCTTTTTTAGTTCGTAGCCATTTAAAAAATGGCAGGGCTGCCAGGATTCGAACCTGGGAATGCTGGAATCAAAATCCAGTGCCTTACCGCTTGGCGACAGCCCTACTGAACTAAAACAAAACTTAAACTGCTTGCAATTGTAACAGTTTTTGCTGCAAAGGCGACATTGTTAAGCCTTGTGCAACAAATCCAAACCATTCATGTGGCAAGTCTTGCAGGATACGTTCACCTTCAAGCTTGCTGTCAACTGCTGCAAACAGACAACTGCCTGTACCAGTTAACTTTGCTTCCGCGTATTGAGATAACCAACGACTTGCTTTGTGTATCTCAGGGTAGCGGTTTTCCACCACCGACTGAAACACGTTGTTTGTTTCACCGTTGTGGAAGGCGGCTAATGTAATGGCAGTACAGTCTCGTGTCAAGTCATTTGCAGAAAAAAGTTTAGCAGTTGGTACATGAATGCGTGGATGCAGGACAACATACCAGACAGACGGTAGTTCGACAGGCGTTAATAGCTCGCCGACGCCTTCTGCCCACGCTGCATGCCCTCGTACAAATACCGGAACATCGGCACCTAACTGCAATCCTAATGCCGCTAATTGATCAATAGTTAAACCACATTGCCACAAATAATTTAGGCCTTGGAGAACAGTTGCCGCATCTGAACTCCCGCCCCCCAAACCGCCACCCATAGGAATGCGCTTGTTGATTTGAATCTCAGCCCCTAGGCGACAGCCGGTGTATTGCTGTAATAAACGTGCTGCACGCACAGTCAGATCCGCTTCTTCTAGGATATCAGTAGCACCGAGAGGACGTGTAATCAAACCATCTTCACGCACGCTCAAGGTAATATCATCAGCATAATCTAAAAAGATGAATAAGGTTTGCAGCAGATGATAACCATCCGCCCGCCTGCCGGTGATATGCAAAAACAGATTAAGCTTGGCAGGTGCTGGTAAATTCAGGGTGGACAGCATTCAGGACTTCTCGTTTTCAGCAATCATCTGGCGTGATTAATAGCGAGTCTGCCATTCCTTGGCAACCACACGTACTCGGGTATTTTCAGCGGCACGCTCAAGATTGATACGCACTGGCAATGCTTCACTGTTTTCACCTTGCCAACCGGTATAAGTTACACGCCAACCCGTTTGTTGCAGCACTTGTGGACGGCCAAGATTATCCAGCTGCACATCTTCCACCGGATAATCGGGTGAAGGCACCCCTCTAACCCAATATTTCATACCAGCAACCGGCAATGTCACGCCTACACGGCTTTGTAATAAGCTTTCAGCATCAGCAGCGGTATAAGTCTGGCCATTAGTCTGTAAGGTCACTTGTGATCCTGTACCTTTGAGCAGAGCCACTAATGAACCAGTAATGGGGTTATTAATATTCATCTCATACTGATCTTTACCTTGTTGAACCCAGGAAAGGCCAAAGGAAGCACTTTGATCACGGAACTGAATACCTGCCCTGCCCTGTAAACGCCAGGAAGCCATACGTGCAAACTGAGCCTGACGTTGCTGCCAAGCACTTTGCGGGTCAGATGGAGCAGCCGCAGTTGGAGTTAAGCCAGGTGCTTTATTTTGGGACACGCACCCAGCTAAAGACACGACACATAAGGCGGTCACAGTCCATTTTTTCATCTTGTTCTTCCTGATCAGATTTTATAAAACAGCCAGTTTTTCTTTGGTTTTAATCAATAATTGGTCGTTAGGGAATTTTCCCAACATATCCTGCAAAATGGTTTTAGCTTCACTGACCTTGCCATTAGCAGACAATACCTCGACCAAATGGCTCGCAATTTCTGGGTCTTGGGATTGTTTATAGGCATCACGCAGCCATTTTTCGGCCTCATTAAGCTTGCCAGTACGGTACATGACCCAGCCCATACTATCGAGAATAGCAGCATCATGCGGATGAATGGCTAAGGCCTTGCGAATCAGTTCTTCAGCCTCAGCATAACGATTGGTATTCACCGTTAGCATATAACCCAGCCCATTCAAAATCGTTGCATCATCCGGCGTTTGTTTGAGTATGGTACGCATATCCGCTTCAGCCGCTTTGAAATCCCCTTTTTGTTCCAGACTCAGGGCGCGAGCATAGAGCAAATCTGTGTTTTCCGGACTGAGTTTGAGCGCCTGGTTAAAAACGTCAATGGCATCCCCATAACGCTTCTGTCCATGCAGCAACTGACCTTCAGCGCGCAAGAATGAGGCTTTACGTTCCGGGGTAGAGGCTCCTGTCAATTGAGTCTGTAACCATTTACGAGTCTCGTCCACCCCTTTTTGTGTGGCCATCAGTTGTACAGAACGGTTAATCGCTTCTGCCGTTAAGTGGCTACCAATGGCTTTTTGATAAGCATCTAATGCCTCTGTAGGCTTGTTATTAGCTTCATGAATTTGGCCAAGGAAATAACTGGCTTCAGCGGCACGATTAGGCACCGACAATAACTTTTTGAACAAAGGTTCAGCAAATGCATAGTCCTTCTGTTCAAGATATAACAAACCGAGGGTATACAACACATCCAGATTATCCGGCTGACTGTCATACACCTGTTTAAACAAGGCCGTAGCTTCCGAACGACGGTCCGCAATCACCAGCATACGCGCGTAATCCAGCTGTAGATCACTATCCTTGGTATTTTTCAACAATGGTTCAAGCTCAGTTAAAGCCTCTGGTATACGTTGCAAGCTCATAAGCGCTTTGGATGCCAAACGGGAAGCCTGTTGTTTTTGCTGTGTATTACCTTGTTTTTTAACAATAGTCGTGACTTTCAATGCTTCATCAAACTGGTCATTGTTTAATGCCATAGAAGCGAGAATCAATTGGGCAGCAACAGACTGATCTACCTTTTCCACATAGCGCTTAAAGGTTTGGTAGGTTTTATTGGAAGCTGGCTCCATAGCAAGCAGTGATACCACCAGCTCAAAACCATGACCTTCTTTTTTCTGTGCTGTATCACGGATAAAGGTTAAATCTTTGACAGCCTCATCGTACTGTTCGGCGCGGATATTCAACAATGCCTGATACTGTTTGGCCTCCAATGAAGCCGCATCCTGCTTTGTCCATAAGCCTAAAGCGCGTCTGGCTAACTCATTATCATTGGCTTGCATGGCCAGCTCAGCCGCTCGTTTAGCTAGGGTGACATTATTGTTTTGCTGAGCAGCGGCTACATAATGCAAAGCCGCTTGAGCAGCATTTTTCTCATGGGCATACATTTCAGCAGCTAAGATGTTGTACATCTGATAACTTAATGGACTGCTGAAAGTGGCTATAGCCTCAGGTTGTGGATTGTTTTTGTTAGGCGAATCGCTGCTTGCTGCGGTAGCATTACCCGTCAACAAAAATAGTGCAATTGGGGCAAGATAACGGGATAAACGGGTGCGTTGCATTAATGGCCTCCGGTGTAGCGATACCTAAATATGTATGCGTTCGTTATGAAGGTTTTAAAGATATATTCAGTGAATCACCTTGTAATCACGCATAACGTAGCAGAAAATTCGCGGTTCTGAAAATTATATCGTTGGTATAAGTTGCTGAATGTCTATCCTGATTGTCGGAGTTAACCACAAAACTGCACCGGTTGCTATCCGCGAAAAGGTTTCGTTTGCGCCCGATAGTATGCTGCAAGCTCTCCAATCTGCCCATCAGGTAGTCAAGGAAAATTTGATCCTGTCGACCTGTAATCGCACGGAGATTTACGCGGCTTGTAGTCCGGATCAAACGGTTGAAACCCTGACGAAATGGCTGGCTGACTGGCATAAATTGTCGGTAAATCAATTACAACCGTATCTCTATACCTATAAACAGGAAGAGGCTGTCAGACATGCCCTACGGGTAGCCTGTGGCCTTGATTCACTGGTATTAGGTGAACCGCAGATTCTGGGTCAATTGAAAGCCGCTTTGCAAACGGCTCATAGTACGGCAACAACCGGTACGCAACTAAGTCGCCTGATGCAGCACGCGTTTTCCACGGCTAAGAAAGTACGTACCCAAACCAGCATAGGGGCGAACCCTATATCGGTGGCATTTGCCGCTGTAAGTTTGGCCAAACAGATTTTTAGCCAGCTACAAAAGCATACTGCCTTGTTGATTGGGGCAGGAGAAACCATTGAATTAGTTGGCAAGCATTTAGCCGCCAATAACATTGGCCACATTCTGGTTGCCAACCGTAGTGTGGATAAAGCGCATAAGCTAGCAGCTGAATACGGTGGTAAAGGGATCGGTTTACAAGAAATTGGTGATTATTTACCGCAAGCCGATATTGTCATTTCCTCTACTGCCTCTCCGGTGCCGATTTTAGGCAAGGGTGCGGTGGAACGCGCCCTGAAAATCCGCAAACATCGACCCATGTTTATGGTGGATATTGCCGTCCCGCGTGATATTGAGCAGGAAGTTGCCCAACTGGATGATGTGTACTTATACACCGTAGATGATTTGCAATCGGTTATTGAGGAAAATTTGCAGTCACGACGTGCCGCAGCTGAACAAGCCGAAGGTATGGTGTTAGGCGAAGTGGAAAACTTTATGGCCTGGCTACGTGCACAAGACCATATGGATACTATCCGCCAATACCGCTGCCGTACTGAGCAATTACGCCAAGAAGTCCTTGATAAGGCGTTAGGTATGTTGCACAACGGCAAAAACCCGGAGGAAACTTTGCAGTTTTTGGCTCACACCCTTGCCAATAAACTGTCTCACGATGCCACCCAAGCGATGCATACTGCTGCTCGCACCGGCAATCACGAATTATTGGCCAATGCCAAAATCTTGTTTAATCTGTCCTCATCGGACGAGAATGGCTAAATACCTGTGAAACAATCCATCCTGCAAAAATTAGAAAATCTGAGCGAACGTTATGCGGAAATAGCCGCCTTGTTAGGGGAGCCTGATGTTATTGGCAATCAGGAACAATTTCGCAAATTATCCATTGAATACAGCCAGCTAGAACCCGTTGCTCAAGGCTTTCGCGATTATCAACAAACGGCTTTGGATATAGAAACAGCCCAAGAAATGCTTTCCGACCCAGAAATGCGTGAAATGGCGGAAGAAGAGATTGCATCAGCGCAAGTACGCCGTGCTAGTTTGGAAACAGACTTGCAAAAGTTGCTGTTACCTACCGACCCACACGATAACAGCAATGTGTTTTTGGAAATTCGCGCCGGTACCGGTGGTGATGAAGCAGCCATTTTTGCCGGGGATTTGTTTCGTATGTATTCGCGTTATGCGGAAAGCCGCCGTTGGCAGATTGAAATCATTAGCCAAAACGCTGGTGAGCATGGCGGCTACAAGGAAATCATTTCCCGCGTGATTGGCCAAGGTGCTTATTCTCGTTTGAAATTTGAATCCGGTGCCCATCGCGTGCAGCGTGTCCCTGCAACCGAATCGCAAGGCCGTATTCACACCTCGGCTGCAACCGTGGCTATTTTGCCAGAGGTGGATGAAGTCGAAGCTACCGATATCAATCCAGCCGATTTGAAAATTGATACCTATCGTGCCTCTGGTGCCGGTGGTCAGCACGTTAACAAAACCGAATCAGCCATTCGCATTACGCATGTTCCAACCGGCATTATTGTTGAATGTCAGGATGAACGTTCCCAACATAAAAATCGCGCCAAAGCCATGGCTTTATTGCAAGCGCGTATTTTTGAAGGTGAACGCCAAAAACAAGCAGCAGAACAGGCCGAAACCCGTAAAAATCTGGTCGGTTCGGGTGACCGTTCTGAACGTATTCGCACTTATAATTTCCCGCAAGGTCGCGTAACTGATCACCGCATTAACCTAACTTTGTACAAACTAGACGAAATCATGATGGGGAATGTGGATCAGGTAATTGAGCCATTGATTCATGAATACCAAGCTGATCAATTAGCCGCACTTGCAGACGATTAATGCAAATCCAGCCACTATTGACACACGCGACGGCTCAGTTACAGGTTAGTTCGGAATCGGCACGCGCTGACGCGGAAATTCTGCTGGCGCATTGCCTGCAAAAATCTCGCACTTACCTATTTACATGGCCAGAAAAAGAGCTTGAACCAGCGGTAGAAGCACAATTCAGGCAATTACTGGCACTGCGGTGTAATGGTATACCGGTGGCGTATTTGACCGGTTATCGAGAATTCTGGACATTAAATTTAAGGGTAACAGCTGCCACACTGATTCCTCGTCCGGAAACCGAATTACTGGTTGAAGCGGCATTGGCGAAAATACCGACCAATGCATCTTGTGATGTACTGGATTTAGGCACAGGTACCGGGGCTATTGCCTTGGCCATTGCCAGTGAACGCCCCCTTGCTAAAATAATAGCGGTTGATGCTTCCACAGCTGCTTTGGCAATTGCAGCAGAAAATGTCCAAACTCATGGCTTATCTAATGTGATGCTGCAACACTCGGATTGGTTTACAGCTTTGTCAGCCCAGCGCTTTCATCTCATTGTGAGTAATCCACCTTATATCGAACAACAAGACCCTCATCTGCAACAAGGTGATGTGCGTTTTGAACCGCTAACCGCTTTGGCCTCAGGTGAAGATGGTTTAGAAGATATTCGTCATATTGTCGCGCATGCACCTGCACGGTTACACGCAGGTGGCTGGTTACTACTGGAACATGGCTATAACCAAGGTCAAGCGGTTACGAATCTGCTGCAACAACGCGGTTTTCAGCAAGTGCATTGCCTGCCGGATTTGGCAGGCAATGATCGTATTAGCCTAGGTCAATGGCTAGGTTAACTTAGCGCCCTACATCCTGATCCCGCCAGAAAATACGCGGTAGGATATCGGTTAGATCCACACTTTCCGCGATAGCCTGTACGGTATTACCGTTCAATGCGCCATTGGTCTCATCCATCACCGGCAAATTCACTTTACCAATGTGGATCTCAACGGTTTGCCGACAATCATTCGCTGTACAGGTGCGGTTATTATTAGCATCTAAAGCTATAGACTCTGGTGCTCGAAACACAATTTGCGCACTACTGAGGATTTCATTGATACCAGCAATCACTGAATCATCCTTACTGCTTAAGCCACTTGCAGTATTGTCATCTAAATCGGCGACCGCACGCCCAGTCAACAGATTCAGCACATAAGCACGCGCACTATTAGGCGGCATTGCACAGGGGTCAGTTGAAGGACCTTGCCCTTTTTCATCAACAGGTGCAAAAGTAGTGAAAATAGCTTTGTTCAGGAATGTCACCGCCGGAGCAAGCACTTTTTCGCCATTATTAGGCAAATCGTAATACCAACCCTTAGTGACGCCATCTAACAACGAGAAGTTATTAGGCAAACCCTGACTATTACGCGCTGCAGTCAGGTCACTATTAGTCAGTGGCACAAACGTGTTTGGCACTTCGTTATACACATTAGGGTCAAGTAAAACATA
>CAZCJE010000052.1:0-9945 GCA_964498805.1 uncultured Thiothrix sp. | reverse complement strand
ACACGCCACAGATTACCCCCCGTATCAGCAAAATACAGACGATCAAGCGCACCATTGCGGTCCATATCCATCACGCGAATGTCACCGGGAATACTGTGTTTAATCGGGCTACTGCCTAATGAACCGCCGTATAATTTATCGACCAACGACCATTCAATATTACCGGTTAGGGCATCGACGATAATGACATCTTTACCCAATGCATCCGCAACACGGCTGGTTTCAGCATCTTTGGCCGGGTCATAACCTGCCCCAAATACCAGCACATCCTTTAAAACATTAGTGGTGGTATCACCAATACGCATTTTGGCAAGGCTAGGCTTTGACCAAGTTTCACCTAGATTATTCCAAGCTCCACCATCCCCACGAGCCTTTTTCCACAGGATTTTAGGTGTATCTGGTGAGGTAATATCCAACGCGTAATAAGCATTACCACCACGGCGCATATTGAAAAACAAAATGCGTTTGTCATTGGCATTATCAATTTTGCCATTATGGTCACTGTCGTAATTCCACAAGGTTAGTGACCCATCAAAGCCGTAAATATGTTGAGGCTGCTTGTTTGCATCCAAAACAGGCACATTTTCATAAAAAGTCTTGATATTTTTAAGCAGGTTTTTGGGCATAAAGGCCCATTGTTCTACGCCGGAATCGGTATCAATCGAATGCAGGAAGCCTTCATTAGTAGCCGCAAATACCCGTTTGGTGGTGCCATAATCCACCAATAAAGGTTTGGTGTTGAGCATATCTCCCATAAAATTGCGTGGGTAAGATTGCCCTGTTACAGGATCTTTCTCTTTACTCCAACCGCGTGCAAAATCCAGTAAAGTTTGTGCATCGGCATCACTCATGAATGCATTACCCAACAAAGTTTTGGTAATGGAACCATTTGGGGCTAATTTGGTTTTGTCGAGTATGGATAGAGCTGTGCCAACATCGGTATACAAAGTACGGCTATTAGGCGCAGGTAAACGATTAGCAGCACCACCTACCGTCACTTCGGCTCCATTCAAACCCGTATCATTCACTACTGCCGTTGTGGCCCACAAATCACGCGCTGTATTTAAAAATACTCCCCGATTATTCAATACCGCTTTATTGTTAGCATCAACGATTTCACCATTATTATTACGTTTGAATTTTTTCAGATTACCTGGCCAGCGTGGATTACGATCACGGTCAAATACAGGAATATAAACTTCATCGCTGTGAGATAGCAGGGTAGTTTGGTCAACACTGTAAGTAGGTGAACTAAAGGATAGCGACGATTTACTCACTTTATTCAGAATAGTGGTAAAAGCATCTGCCAATTGATTAGCTGTACTGGCTTCAAAAAAGCCATTATCCACGGTCATTAAGCTTTGCAGATAAGCTTTACCTTTGATTTCCTGATCCATGGCAAAACCTACTGTATAAGTTTGTACGGTTTGGTCACCCGGCAAATTCGGGTTGTTATCAACCGTAGCTAACCAATGGGTTAAATCTGGCCCGCAGGTACCACTATTATAGCCTTGTTTATTAACTTCACAGCTGGTTTTACCCATATAAGCCGGTAGTTTAGTCGCTACTTTTACTTGGCTAGGGTAGAGAGTCGGCGTTTGCACAGAAGGAGGGAAATAGTTAGTACCATCCACTTCACCCGAGTAATAAGGATATTCCGGCTTGCCATCCGACATTAATACTAAATAATTAGCTTGGCAGGCGTATTTAATAGGCGACTGATATTTTTTGCTATCAATAGTGACCGTGGTTTGGTCACATACTAACTGCTGACAATTATCCAGCTCAAATGGACAGGAGTAATCGCCATCAGGGCAGGAACCGTCAGAACCTGGATTACAACAGGCCCCCGAATTCACGGTTTCGGTTGTACAACTGGTAATCGTGCCGGTACATTGACCGAGATTGCGATAACACGATTCTTGTCGTACCGGAACAGCACATGAAACCACTTCCCCATAAGTGAGAGGATGAGCAGCCCAAGATTTTAAAGGGTTATCCAAGCCCCAAGCAATAGCGTCACCCCGATAATAACGCGCCGCTTCATACAGCGAATCGACGATAGGGGTATAACCATACGCCTGCCAGCCATTGACAATACTGGTGAGAAAATCGCGTACTTTTGCACCCGGTGCTGGGTCGGGTAAATTATCCAAGCCTTGATGCGGCGCTAATAAAGGCTCAACCGGATCATCAATAGGTGTGGCTGGAAAATTTACCCCTTTGATAGAGTTCCAATAGTAAGGGCTATTACTTTGCAAAATCTCATCCGCGTAGTGCATAAGCCCCACATTAAGATTGGAGGGAGCCGATTTCATAACCTGAGCAAAGGTATCTTTTAGAATTTGCAAACGGCTTCTACCCGCAACATCCCCGGCCACTAATGACTTCATACTCCCTGAACTATCGATCAAAAATAGAACATTCGGCGGTACATCACCACTTTTATCCGCAAAATAGATTTCGGTTTCATCAGCCATCAAAGTGGTAGCAAATAAAAGCGGAGCGCATAAACACAGCCACCGCCACCTAACAATTATTTTTTTCATAGTTAGACCTGTTAGTAGGGTTAGAACATTACCAACAAACGGTAGAGGCCGTATTGGTATTGTCTTTGGCAGCTTTGGTACCACGATTATCCAACGTGAAGCTTTGACAAGCTTTGTCCCCAGCCTGAGCTTTACCACTTGCTGCAGTAGCGGTGACACTAAAACCACTACAAGCATTGGCTTTCAAGCCGCTACAACCGGCAGGCGTGCTGGTAACTGCCAAGCTGTATAAATTATCGTGACTGCTTGCAGGATAACCCAACTGGGTAAGGTCCTTGGCATAACTGTATTCACGTAGGAAGTAACTTTCCTGACGTTGTGCTACTTCCTGCAGTGCTACTTTGGCATCAGATCGTTTCGTTTTCTGAATATGGGCGGTATAACTTGGATAAGCAATCATCGCCAGAATGCCAACAATGACGACAGCTATCATCAGCTCAATCAGGGTAAAACCCTTTGCTATTGTTATCTTTTTATGCATGATCATTCCCTTAAAGCCTACACAATAATAATTAGTATGGGTGTGTTTATGAACAAAAACGGCTTAATTGACATGAGGAGTGGGCTTTAAAACACCTTCTGCATGTTGGCTACGGGCACCGGTACCCGCTAAACTCGCATTCACTTCCGTAGTGAACAGTCGACAGGTAATTCCTCCATTATCCGCAACCATCTCAGTTGTCATGGCAATGTTTTTCAAAGGTGGGCAGCCTTGCTCCTCTCCCATTGCACTTGTACCAAGCGTGATAACGCCACTAACGGTTTCTTCTTGACTACTTAAAGGATTCACCTTAACCGCTTCCTTACTGTAAGTCGCCGCTGGCGTACCGTTTTTAGCCAATTCAAAAATATGGAATAGGTTAATGGATGCTTGCAAGCGCGAATCTGCCCCTTGAAAGGTCAGCATATACATCATCTGATTACCCGCGATACGAGTATCCACGCCTGCCATGCGTACAGCGGCAATACCAATAATCGTGAGTACCAGTAAAATGACTAATCCCCACAACAATACCGAGCCACGAGCCTGTTTGAGACTTGTCTGCATACTACTCTCCCTAACCATCTACCACATTGCGTAACTGCATGACAGTTGTGTAAACCGAGCGCTTGTAACGGTCATTAAAGCTGACAGCTTTATCCAAAACGGTGAAATTTTGCGTTGTTGCTTGCTCCCACACAGGTTCAAGCGAACGTACTAATAAACCCACTTTAATACTGATAACCTGCTGCCATTCACCCGCTGCTACCGATGAAGCATTGGCATACTTATCGACAGCGCCATCCGCATTAGTATCAATGCCATACATTAGCTGCATATTCTGGATACCATTGACAATGGGTTGTTTATTCTGGTTCTTATTTGAACCAGCGGCATACAGAATGGGGATAGGATTACCTAACGAATCTTTAACAGAAGGGCTAGTATCTATATGAAAACCGTTGTAGACCAACGCACTTTCTACAGAAACGGCTCCCCCTTGACAGGCTGCTGGCAGAGTGCTTTTCAATACATCCTGATTTAAAAATTGATCACCAATAAAACGTACACTGATTGCATCACCATAGGAATTATCACCGTCGCGATTGATGCTATCGGCACTAGTAAAAGCGGCATCAGCGGTAGCACTTTTCTTAATCGCCGCTAAACTCAAGCTTTGCAGCGTACCGCAGCTTCCCGCCACAGGATTAGCACTACCTGCTACATAAAAATAATCGCCTATGGGTAATTTGGCAGGTGTTGCATAACCAGCATGCTCAAGACTCTGGGTTAGAGTCGTCAGAGCGACCCGCGCACTTTCATCCATAATGGAGAATTGATCACGTGTTTGATAATTGCGCTTACTACTAATGTATACGGTGGCAATCCCACCCACCAAAAACAAACTGATGACCATGGCAATCATTAGCTCAACCAAGGTAATGCCTTTTTGGTTAGAAGCAGTGTTTTTCATGTCTCACCTTTATAAAACGGACTGCAGGCTAATCTGAAAGGTTTCTATCCCGTCAGTAGGATTGGCAGAGTCAAAGTCATTACCTTGTTGTGAGGCCTTACGCTCATTCCACTGCAGGGCAATCTGCACACCATTGCGACAATTGTTAGTGGGACAGGTGACGGTTAACTGTCCATTCATCAATACATTCTGAATACCACTGCCTGAACCACTGCTTTGTCCACACATAACCTGGTACATATCAATGACTACCGTCGTACCACTGGCGGTATTGGCGGTAGGACAATAATTACTCGCTTTAGCATTAACTAGATAAGCGGAATCTGGCTTATTGGTTACCGGGTCAATATGGAATAAATCCGTCTTATTGGCGCGCATTCTCTCCAGCAAATCTTGCACTAACCAAGTGGCTTGCTGCATCTGGTGAGAGTTATGCGTGGTTTTCATACCGGCAATTTGCAGGCTAGCTAGCCCCAATAGGCCAGCAGACAACACAAGAGTCGCAACTAATACTTCCAGCAGGCTAAGACCCGCCTGAGACTGGGGCAATCGTAAGTGCATGGGCATAATGCCACCTGTTAGTATTATGATTGGGGCTAATTAAGGCTTAGTAAGTATTTTGTAGTGTTTTTTATGGAAACCCAAGAAACACTTTCTTATAAGAATAATAAATCACTTTACCAAGGTTAAAATCACTATTCAACTGACAGAGGGATAAAACCTAACGCTGAAAGGCGAGCAAAGTAAGGTTAAGCTTTATCCCCTGGTGATGTATTGCGGCTAGATTAATGAAAACGAAGTGAAAACGTAGGATCAAGACTTGATCGTACTCCATGTTGACGTAATAAGCGTTCCAGTTGTTTGCCTAAATCCCCCAACTCTTGACTGTAAACAATTAAGCCATCCAGTAAAAGTTGTGCGGTACTATGTTGTTGTTCTCGATTCCTTGTTTGCAGTTGCTGCTTCATGCTTAGTCCCCATACTGACCACTGAAATTTCCCCACCGTTTAAATATAGTCCAATTACGAAGTTTCTGTGTTGTGTTCCGGTAGGTTTTACGGATAATGACTAGCTTCAGTGTATTACCACTTACTAATGGATATGAGCAACACAGAACTTCAAACAACGGAAAATAGTTTACTTTTCGTGGATGAACTGGGGCTGGAAGGCATTCGGCAACTACAAGCCAACGCCGCTGCCGAAGCGGGTGTTGAAACTTTTTTTCAAGATAATCTAAAAAGTAGTGGTCAAGGACCTGCACTAGCAGTCATACCTGCCGGACGCTTTGATATGGGTTCTAGCGCAGATGAACTTGGGCATCGCCGCGAAGAAGCACCGCGTCACCCTACCCTGATCAAGTATGCTTTTGCTATCGGCATCTACCCCATCATGGCGGAAGAATTCGAACGTTTTCGCCAAGCTACCGAATGGTATCTTCGCCCTGAGCTTATTTGGCATAAAGGTCGGTATCCGGTCATTAATATACGCATGCAGGATGTTAAATATTACCTAGCTTGGCTTAGTGATGAGACAGGCCAAACTTATCGCCTGCCAACGGAAGCTGAATGGGAATTTGCCGCTCGCGCTGGAAGCGTGACACCGTTTTATCATGGCGAAGATGTCAGCTGTCGAGAAGTGCATTTCAACCCTTTTTTCCCGTATAAACCGCTGCAGAATAAACAGCGTTGGTTTATGCCACGTTGTTTCCCCTCGCCAAAAGCTAGCGAAGTTGGCATCCGCATTCCTAATGCTTGGGGCTTACATGATATGCACGGCAATGTGTGGGAATTTACCAGTAGCCATTGGACCTCGTCTCACCTGAATGCGAATCGGGATGGAACCCCTTCCCTATCCGCCAATCCGAATTGGTATGTCACCAAAGGCGGTTCTTGGTTTGACCCGGCAACTATGGCGCGTAGTGCAGCCCGCAAAAAGCGTTATCTGGATGAAATGGATACCAACCTTGGCTTTCGGGTAGTACGCGAATTGTAAAATCTGGCATTTGGCGCAAAACTTGCAGCTCAATCTGGCTAAAATGCAGGGTTTGAATGGTTAGAAATGAGCAGAGTGATGCACAAAATTATGCTGGTTGATCACGACCCGGAACGTTCGGGTAGTCTTGAGGCCGCACTAACAGCGGCGGGTTATCAGCACATTATTCGTGTTAACCCGCAAGACCAGTTACTGAATGCTGTTCGCATTGCTCAACCTGACATTATTATTATTGATATGCAAAGTCCTGATCGTGATACGCTCGAATCGTTACGCAGTGTCAACCGCGAAATGCCTAAGCCAATCGTGTTCTTTGCTGAGCAAAGCGATTTAGATACCACCCGGGCTGCCATTAATGCCGGGGTCAGTGCCTATATTGTTGATGATGTCCCCAGTAAACGTCTCAAATCCGTGCTAGATGTAGCCATTGCCCGCTTTTTGGAACACCAAAAGCTCAAGGAAGAACTGGAAGATTACAAAACACGCTTGCAAGATCGCAAAGATGTCGATAAAGCCAAAGGTATATTGATGCAGCATCGCCAGCTTAGTGAAGAAGAGGCTTATCAGTTGTTGCGCAAAATGGCGATGGATCGCAATATGAAAATCGGTGAAGCCGCGCGTAACTTTATTGCTGCTATGGCTTTGCTCGGAGGTAAAGCCTGATGAAACAAACGTTACGCATCGGCTTTTTGCCTTTGACCGATTGTGCCATTCTGGTAGCGGCGTTAGAACGGGGTTTTTTTGAGAAATACGGTCTACATGTCACGCTACAACGTGAAGTATCCTGGGCCAATATCCGTGACCGTTTGGCCTTTGGCGAATTGGATGCGGCCCATATGCTTGCACCTATGCCATTAGCCGCCACACTGGGTATTGATGGTTTAGGCATACCCATGCAAGCGGCTTTTAGCCTCGGTTTGAATGGCTCGGGCATTACGCTTGCCCAAGAATTAATGGCAACTATCCACCACCAATTTCCCGAACACCTTCATACTAGCCCGATGCGAGCCAGCGGTTTAAAAGCCTTATTAGCTATACAACCGGGGCGCAAACTGGTATTCGGCAGCGTATACGCTTTCTCGCAACATCATTACTTGCTGCGGGCGTGGCTGGAAGATGGAGGCTTAGAAATTGGGCGTGATGTAGACATTCAAGTCATTCCACCCCCTCAAATGGTGCATTCGCTGGCCGAAGGGAAAATCGACGGCTATTGTGCTGGTGAACCCTGGAATCAACTCGCGGTCAAGCGTGGCATTGGTTGCGTTGCCGTTACCAGCTATGACTTATGGAATAATGGCCCAGAAAAAGTACTTGGCGTAACCCAAACATGGGCGCAGGAAAATCCTGAAACCCATATTGCTTTATTGTGTGCCTTACTCGAAGCTGCTAATTGGCTCGAAAATCATCATAATCGCATTCATCTCGCCGAATTACTCGCCCGCCCCGAATACCTTGACGTACCGGTAGATTTATTGCGTGCACCCTTATTGGGACATTACCGCTACGCCCCCGATGAACCTGAACGTTTCCTACCCGACTTCAATGTATTCGCCCAATATGCTGCCAACTTCCCGTGGCATTCCCATGGGCGTTATTTTATGGCGCAAATGCGCACCGCCGCACAACTTACTCATCCCATTGAAAACGAAGCCGACGTGCTCAGTTCCGTGTATCGCACCGATGTTTACCGTTTAGCGGCAGACATTCTTAACTTGCCCTATCCAACAACAAATTATTTACCTATGACGGAATGCCATGCCCCGTGGATACTGCGCGAAGCCAGCCAACCACTTGCCATGGGCAGCAATCACATTGCTCTCAATAATTTACGTGCTTTAGTACCTGCAGCGGATATATTGAATTAGGCATAAACCTTATGACTTCGCGCCTAAGTCAATGAATCGGGGCAAGTAAATAGGTTAATACCAGAATAATTAGGAATTGGAGCGCGACCAAGCCTTTCCAAAAGGCTAACGGGTTGCGTTCCAATAAGGGGCGTTGTTGCTGGTCAGCGAGTAGGCTGGTATTGGGGCGTGTTAGGTCAGCAACGAATTCAGATAAGACTTCGTAACGCTTTCCGGGGTTAGGATGTGTGGCCTTTTCCAGCGCGGCATCGACCCATTCGGGAACTTTGGGGTTGTGAATACAAGCAGAGGTGTAAATAAATTTCTTTTTCTGGGCTTTTTCGGGTTCGATTTCACCAAAGGGCAATTGGCTGGTGAACATTTCGTAGGCAATCACACCCAGCGAGAAAATATCTGAACGATTGGTGCCGCGTTCGCCTTTAAAATACTCAGGTGCCGAATAACTGGCCGTGCCGACAATGTGGTTATGCTGCAAAACACTTTGGATTTCCATTAATCCGGCAATGCGTGTCGAACCAAAATCAATAATTTTCAAGGTATTGTTTTTATCAATCAGCACATTATCCGGTTTTAAATCTTGGTGAATCATTTCCATGCGGTGCATAGCGCGTAAACCGCGGGCGATTTGATCCACGGTGGCACGAACTTGTGCCACACTGGGGCTGGGATTATCCAGCATCCATTGCCGCAGGGTTTGCCCTTCAACGTATTCCACCACACTGTATAAAAATGTGCGTGGACGATGGCTACGTTCATGCAATTTGATTAAGTGCGGTGAATCTAAGCGTCGCGCTACCCATTCCTCGTGTAAAAACAAATCAATGTACGACGGGTCATCATTGAAGTTCTGCGATGGGGTTTTAATCACAACCTTATCCACGCCGGGATCAAGAGTATCTTCGGCGAGGTAGACTTGGCTGCGAGAAGTAGCATTGAGTTCGCGTAAGATTAAATAGCCATCCATCACTTGTCCGGCTTTTAGATCCGGTGCGAAGGGTAATTGGCTAAGTTTTTGATAGAACTCTTCGCGATTCACTTTGGGTAAACGGTCAATGCGCACGATCTGGCAGGTAATATTGTCTTGGCTGCCTGCGTGTAAGGCGACATCCACCAATTTTTCGGCGCATTGCTGCGGGTCAGCGGCATGTTCGCGCAAGACTTCGCTAATGTGTTGTTCGTTTAAAACGTCGTGTACGCCATCGGTGGAAAGCATGAATACATCGCCTGCTTGTAATTCAAGTACGCGGAAATCAATTTCTAAGTGGGTATCAATCCCCAATGCCCGCGATAAGTAACTGCGATCCCCGCCAAATTGCACACGGTGATCATTAGTGAGGCATTCCAACCTGCCATTTTGCCAGCGATAAAGGCGGCTATCCCCAATGTGGCATAAATGGGCGGTATGCGATTTGAAAATCACCCCGCTGAAGGTGGTTGCCATACCCCCTGCACCGCCGTATTGGCGTTGCCCTTGGCTAAATAGCCACAGATTCAACGCATTCATGACTTTGTTAATGGCGTTTTTAACGGTCCACGAATCAGGCGTGCTGTAGTAATCGCTCAGAAATTGTTTGACCGCAATTT
>CAZCJE010000051.1:0-22323 GCA_964498805.1 uncultured Thiothrix sp. | reverse complement strand
AGTGGCTAAAGATCAAGCGTCAATCCAATATTAAGGTGGGTCTAGCAATGGAATGCTAGTGCCCAAATCGCCGAGAATCATCGGCCTAATGCAGCGATTACGCGGAAAATCAGCGTATTTTGGGTATTGCTAGGCCACAGCATTACCCTCTCTAGAACCCCTTTCTAATACAATAAGGAGTTGGTCAAATGACACAGCTGCCCACCCTAGCAGGATTATGGGTGTTTGGGTTGCTCATGTTAATGGGCACGGTACAAGCCAATGAATTATTACAAATCAACGGACAATTCAGATCCACCCCTACCGTTTTTGCCCAAACCCCTACCTCCTTGCATTTACCGCCTACGCTGCCTAATGCCGCTCGTGGTCTGGCCAATACGATTCAACATATTAACCTCACGCCTTTAAGCGCCACAGAACGCCAGCAATTTCAACCGTCATCGGCAAATGCTACCCAAGGGATGCATATTGGTATTGGACGCGTGGTAGTACGAGGGTTTGGTTTACCTACCTCGTGGCAATGGCAAGATGTCCCACATGGCAAAGCTGCTTTATTGAGTATTACCTCTCCTGACGCCGAACGGGTGCGTATGCAACTTCGCTTTGCCGCCTTACCGCCGGGTACAGAACTACGCTTTTACGCCCCCAATGACCCGGCAACGGTTTATGGCCCTTATACCCCCGCCGACATGACGAACTTGCGTAAAGATGGGACTGGTCATTACTTATTCTGGAGTCCGTCAGTCAGCGGCAATACCCTGAATACAGAAATATTCTTACCAGCAAACCAAGTCGTTAGTAACCTGAATTTTGAAGTTCCACAAGTCTCTCATGTGGTTCTAGAACCCACCACAGGCGAAACCCAAACCAATACATTGGTCGAAGATACCTCCTGTTATAGCAGTACCGCTTGTGCTAACCCAGCCATGCAAACCATTGGTAAATCCGTCGCTAAGTACCTTTATACCGATGAAAAAGGCGCGACTTTTACCTGTAGCGGCACCTTGCTCAATAGCACCACTCATAACAGTGAACCGTATTTTCTAACCGCCCACCATTGTCTGGATACGGTTGCCAAAATTGCCAGCCTGCAACCCATTTGGTTTTACAGTGAGAGTCAGTGTGGCAGTCAAGACGCAGCCAAGAAAGCTTATTACGGCCCTAGCGGTGGACAACTCCTTATTGCCCAACCGTGGATCGACATGGTGTTTATCTACCTGCGTACCCCCTTACCAGCAGATGTTTATCTATCTGGCTGGTCAGCAGTGCCTTTTCAGGGTAATGAAGCGGTTGTTGGTATTCATCATGCCTATGGCTGGCCACAAATGGCCTCACAAGGCATTTTCCGCCACTTTGCTAAACGTATTAATAACCCCAATGGTACATTTGATGCCATTCCTGACCCCTATGGCACTTATATTGCGGTTGACTGGTTTACCGGGGCAACGGCAGCAGGTGCGAGTGGCTCAGGACTGTGGACAGGTGATTACTTAACCGGTACCTTGCTTGGTGGTACGGCTAGCTGTATGAATCAAATGGGTGTGTCAGTCTATGGGCGCTTTGATCTGGCTTATCCCGCATTGCAACACTGGTTAAACCCAACATTACCACTGACTTCGACTCCCATTTTGTGAATACCGGCGGAAAAGGCTTTCAATATGCAGGCGTGGTTATATCAGTCACTTCTCAGGGTAAGTTTAGCGATAGGCTTAATGCTATTAGCCCTTTCTGCCTCTGCAGCTTCCGATTCCGTATTACCTAAAGCAGTAAAAACCTTACAGGAACAGGCTCAAACCCTGGCCAGTCAACACGATTATCTCCAAGCCAATCAACGTTATGAACAGGGCTTGGCCATTCTGTTAAAGACGCAATCTGCAGATACCCCTCTAGTACAGGATTGGGTGATCGAGCAGATTATGCTGCCGGTTGATGCTGGTAACTATGCCACTGCACAAGGCAATTATACGCAGGCACAACAGGCATTTAGCCAAGCAGAGAAACTAGCTAATGACAAACTTGCCACTTTACCGGCTGAAGCCCAAGCAACGCCTGAGCAACAACATTATCGCGCTTCCCTGTACTTTGGCTTAGTCGTCATTAATATGCACAAAGGCAATAACGCGGCTCAACAAGGCTTGCAATATAAGCTGCAGCAAGAAACGGATAAGGCTGAAAATTTCTTACGCCAAGCGGTGACAGACATCCAAACGAGTGCCCATCTAGTACGTCAGCATGGTGCTTTCATTAGTCAATACCATAGCGGCATCAACCTAAGCCAAGTCAATCAGACACTGGCTGGTTATTTAACGCTATTGGCAAATTTTTATATTGATCAACAACGTGCTAATGAAGCCTTAACCTTATTACAACAGACCACTGACCTGTTGAAGACACAAGCCAATGACGAACATAAAATGATAAGTTTGCAAGCCATCGCCCAGGCTTATCGACGCATACCTAAACAGCTTGCCCAAGCCGAAGCGCTGCTCAAACATGTACTCACCTATTACCAACAACATGCTACTGAACCTACTAAGGTGGCTTTTCAGCAATTGTATCTAGGCGACTTTTACCGCGAACAACAACAGTGGGTTGAAGCGCAGAACTACTGCCAACAGGCGTTAGCAAGCGCCCGCCAACTACAGGATCAGGAATTACTGCTATCAGGCCTGATAGCGCAAGCGGCTTTATACATCCAGCAACATCAGTACACCCAGGCAGAATCTTTACTACACGAAGCTATTGCTTTGGATACCACCAATACCGCCAGTGTCACCAGCTTTCCAGGGCTGCTTGATGCTTCCGATTATGCTATTCACGCCGCTTTACTCAATCAGTTAGGCGCTACTTATGCCGCCTTAGGTCAGTTCCCGCAAGCCGAACAGGTGTATAACCAAAATCTTGAGGATCACACCAATACCCTTGCCCCCGCTCATCCCGGCAGTAAAACCCAAAGTCTCCAAGGCTTGGCCAAGCTCTATGGGTTAAAGCAAGCATTAACGCTAGCTTTGGACAAGGCTCAACAAGCAGCGGCGGATTATGCCAATCATCCAAGCGGCGATCAGGAACAAGCCCAACAACAGCGAACCTTGGCCCATCTACAGTTATGGATTATTCAGCAGGGCTTACACAAACAAAGCCTAAAAGCTAATGAAGTCATGACGACTGCCTTTCAAGCTATGCAACAGGCCCATGGTTCGCAGCGTATGCAAGCCTTACAACAAACCGCCTTGCAATTGACCGCCGCTGATCCCGACACCCGCAAGCAATTACAGACCCTATGGCAACAACAGGCGCGTTTACATCAACTTGATCAGGCCTATGTCAGTATTATTGGCCAAACCAGTGACGAAGCCGTCAATAAAACCAAACAATTACAGCAAGACCGGCAACAGACTTTACAAGAGATTCAGCAACTAGATACCCATTTGCGTCAAAACCTGCTGGTGTATGCGCAGTTACTGCAACCTAAGGCCTTATCTATTGCTGAGGTGCAAGCCCTGTTAAAGCCGGACGAAGCGCTATTAGTGTGGGTGATGGCTAGCGCTGAGGCGGTAGCAGCGGAACATTCCACTTTAATGGTCATACGCGCCGGACACGAACCGCACTTATACACCCTGAATATTCGCCCACCAGCCTTAAGCCGCGCTTTGACTGACCCACAAACAGGCTTACTCACCGCTCTAGCTGACCCGGCCAAACCCATTGATCTAAATCTGGCTTATGGCTTGTATCAGCAATTACTTGCCCCAGCAGAAGCTGAATTAGTCGGGGTAAAGCATTTGCTTGCTGTCACCGATGGCGTGTTGCAAAACCTGCCCTTACAGGTATTGCTGAAAACCGCGCCTAATGCCCAACAGACTTATACTGATGCGGATTGGCTGGTTAAACATTACGCCATTTCATATTTACCGGCGGTGCATTCGCTTGCCCATTTGCGCAGTGCTGACGTCGTATCCAAACCTAGCGCCCCACTGCCTTTCATTGGTTTTGGTGATCCCGTCTTGGAAGGCAAGCAATTGCAATTAGCTACGCTGTTTCGTGGCATGGGTGAACAGCTGCAACGTGGGGAAAATATCGATTTTGTAGCTGACCCTAATCTATTACGTACCAATCTGCTGCGTTTACCAGAAACTGCCGAAGAGCTACAAAGCATTGCCAGATTGCTAGGCGCTAACCCGGTTAAATCCCTGTATCTCGGTGAAAAAGCCACCGAAACTCACCTCAAACAACTCAGCTCTCAAGGTATTTTGCAACAATACGCCATTGTCAGCTTTGCCACCCATGCCCTGTTACCGAATAACCAAGCAGATGATCCGATGTCGCAACGTCAAGAAGCAGGCTTGGTACTCACCCCGCCCCTGCAAAGCACTCCAGAGGATGATGGCTATCTTTCTGCGAGTGAAGCCGCCAATTTGCGCCTGCATGCAGATTGGTTACTGCTCTCAGCGTGTAATACTGGCACGCTAGATAAAGCCGCCCATCAGGAAGGACTGTCGCAACTGGCTAAAGCGTTTTTTGTCGCGGGTACACGCAGTGTGCTGGCTTCGCATTGGTCGGTGAACTCGCAAACCACCGAACAACTCATGACGCGTATTTTCCAACAACTCGCAGCGGATAAAACCTTACGCCGTGCCGAAGCCTTGCGTCAAAGTATGCTGACTTTGTTACAAACGCCTGCTGATTGTGGCTTGCTGTGTAAATTAGGTTGGCAAGAGGGTGTGAATTTTGCGCATCCGGCTTATTGGGCACCGTTTGTTATCTACGGTGAAGGTGGGCCAATGCCCGAACGCCATTAATGAGCAGTGGTATTTGCCATCAAAGCGGGGCCATGCCGAAATTATTCAGCATACCTAGACAAGCTTTTGCCTCAACGCGATTTCAATACGGGTGGACTCACGGGGGTGAGGCGGAAGGCTGATAGTTTGGGTAACGTAGGCGGAATTCATCCAGTTCTGTGGTCGCCTGTTCCACTCGCCCTTGTTTGAGCAAGTCGGCAATTGCATTGAGCCACTGTGCGGGGTTTTGTTTGATTGCAGGGGAAAGGGTAATACTTGCTGTCGATGGCATTTCACTAATCTGTGTATTAGTGCCCCGCCATGTCACAGGTTGAGGGTGTAAAAGCGTTAATAGTGATGGTAATGCGACTCCTAGCACAATACCCGCGACTAAGGTCAATGGTAGGCTAAGGCGTGGCCCCGGCAAACGGCTTTCATTCCAACGACGACTGAATAAACGCTGCCACCAAGATTGCGGCGGCGCTTTAGCCGGTTTAGTTACCGCGCCACAGTCTGGCATTAGATCCAGTAGGCGCTGGTAGGATTGAGTGGACAGGGTTGGTGGGTCAATAAATGCCTGGTGCTTAGCCCCTAAGGCACTCTTACCCTCTTGCGGTAACTGCTGCAAATCTTCCGCCACTTGCTGCTGAAACGCTTCAGTCAGCAAGGCTTGGCGATACCATTGATGCAATTGCCTATCAAAGGCTTTGTCATCATCCTGTAAGTCACGTTCAACTGTCATGGCTTAATCCGTAGTTAGGCTGTGAGGCAAGCATTAACCGCTTTAACTTGTCTTTGGCGTAACGCAGATGCGACTTAACGGTTTCTTCTTTTTCACCCATTTGTACCGCAATCGTCTTCAAAGAATAATCCGCCAACCACAAGGTCAATGCCTGCCGTTGTTTCAAAGGTAAACTGGCCATGGCTTTCTGAAAGTCACGCTGTTTTTGTTCATTGTGCCGCTGGTCTTCCATATCTTCAATCCATTGTGCGGGATTTACACTTTCATCCAGCCAAGTTGATTGGTGATAATCCTCCAAGCTTTCCATAGCCTCCACTGGCTGACGCTTCTGACAGCTTTTGGCGCGATAATCATCAATCGCCTGATGACGGGCAATAGCACATAAAAATCCCCAGAAACTGGCCTCTTTTAATGGCTTGCCACAATTTTGCAACAGCTTGATCCAGGTATTTTGTACACAATCGGCAGCAGCTTCTGGGTCATCGTAAATGCAAGTACGGGAAACATACTGCAATAACCGATTACCAAACAAATTCACCAGTTCAATACTGGCACGCCGATCACCTTGACAAAAACGCTGATACAAGGCACGACAATAGTCATCAGATAGAGTTTCAATCTGCGTAGTCATACGAATTTCCGCCGGAAAAGGGGTTAATAACGTGATCAGCAGATCATCAAACCGGAATAGCCACGCTTAAGGATTGGAGCGCAAATACTCTTCGATTTTGCTGATATCGCTGGTACCGAGTTTGCGGTAAATATTCTGCAAATGCGTTTCAACGGTGCGATGGGTAACTTCTGCACCACGTTCACGGGTAAGTTCAATCGCAATCTGCTTAGCGGTAAGTCCCTTGACCTTCAAAGAGGCAATAGGCCTTTCACGCTCGGTAAGCCGTAAAGACTGGGGTTGTTCCATAGGTAACACTGAGGGCTCTGGCTGAACTAATGGTACTAACGGTTTAACCGTTGGACGCCAATACCAAATTATTCCTATCATCCCCGGAATCACTAATAACAACAGACCAAATAAAACCCACCTTACCTGTTGTAGATGATCTGCCTGTTCAAGCCAGACTAAAGTATCGATCAAACCATAACTTGGTACTGTCAGATAATCTTCAATCGCTTGCTGACCATCATCCGTTTGCAACCACTCATTAACCTTACCCAGTAAGTTTGGATGGTTGTACACCACAATGCCGTATTCCTCTCGTGAATAGCCGCGCCCGGATGGATAAATGCGATAATCCATGCGACTGACCTTCCTAGAAATATCTTTGTTGGGGATATCTTTGTATAAAATATCCGCCAACATGACTTCATCCGAGGCATAGGCATCAATAGCCAATACATCATCGTCAGGCAAAGTCAAACGCTCAACGGCTTCCGAACGACTTTCCAATGCCACAAATTGGGCGCTTGGGATAACCGCCTCCATCAAAGACGTGGTTACCGGAGCAGAACCGGGGCGGCCACGCAAAATACCAATTTTGATGGCCTCTGGTTGCGATTCCAGTAAATCAAGTTTATGGCTACGGACCAATAATTTGGTGGAAGTCAGTAAAAAGGTAGCGGAAAAAGCTCCCTTATAACTACTCTCAACTGATACTAGTTTTTTCTGGCGATCAGGATTTTTGGAACTTGGGTCACATTGAATACCTGCCTGCCCTTTTAATGAGTTAGCAAATGATTCAAAACGTTCATCAAAACTCAAAGGCTGGAGCCGCAAATCATAACCTTGCTGGGCAAGATAATCGTATAATCTGCCACAAAAACCCAGTATATGCTTGGTGGCTTTACCCTTAACAATTTCCGCCGAACTAACTGGGCTTGCATCAATACTGTAACCAAACACAACAGAATCAGCTGCATGTACCGGCAATTGATAAAGAATTAACCAACTACTAAGTGCCCACGGTAATCCTACCCTACGGTTGAACATGCATTTGTTTCCTGTCATCTACTGATAGCCATGACAGAAGTGTAGCCTACTTTACACTCACATTATTAGCCCTTATAAACAAATCCATGTATGACCCAAATTTATCCTAAAAATCGGTCATTTTTGTCGCCACAAAGGTAACAATGCAATAAAAATACCGAACCTAAAAGGCTCATTTAGTCAGCCGCTAATACACCTACTGGTTGACACATAGCCTTTATTATCCATGAACCGTTGTTTTCTCCTTGCTGCTTTACCATGGCTTTAGCTTGCACCAACCTAACTAGAAATTCCATATTTTCATTTACGTAAAAATCAACAAATCAATGCCTTACGTAACTACGTAGACTCTACGTACGTAGGGCTTTGTGGCCGTTGCAGGCACAAAAAAACCGGGCTATACCCGGCTTTTTTGCTATGAACCTGCGTAGGGGCTTAAGCAGCGAAATTGCTTTGTGCAAATTCCCAGTTAGCCAGATTATTCAGGAATGTTTCCACGAATTTAGGGCGCAGATTACGATAATCGATGTAATAAGCGTGTTCCCAAACGTCAACGGTTAACAAAGCAGTATCACCCGTGGTCAGTGGTGTGCCCGCAGCGCCCATATTGACGATATCAACAGAACCATCCGCTTTTTTCACCAGCCAAGTCCAGCCGGAACCAAAGTTACCAACCGCAGAAGCTGTGAATGCTTTTTTGAAGTCATCAAAAGAACCCCATTTAGCTTTAATGGCATCAGCCAGTGCGCCAGTAGGTTCACCACCGCCATTAGGCGATAAGCAGTTCCAGAAGAAAGTGTGGTTCCATACCTGCGCTGAATTATTGTAAACGCCGCCAGCGGGGGCTTTTTTGACGATTTCTTCCAGTGACAGGTTTTCGTATTCAGTACCCGCGATCAGGTTATTCAGGTTGGTTACATAAGCCTGATGATGTTTGCCGTAATGGTATTCGAGTGTCTCAGCAGACATGTGGGGTGCAAGTGCGTCTTTAGCGAATGGCAATTCGGGCAATGTATGCGTCATGGGTATTTGCTCCTCTAGTCATCATGGATTTATGAGTGAGGCGTAAGACTAGGCCATTTCGGGCAAGACACGCAATAAGCCTGTGTGTAATTGATGGATTAGCCGCTCACATCCACTCAGCAAATTTATACCTTGCACAAGCCCTAAGCGCTGCACAATCTTCTATACTGATCATGTACAATTTGCACACAGGGATTACCCGTATGTCAGACGGGCATAACCTTAAGCTGGTGAAAACCCTTACCCGCGTTCATGGATGAGCGCTTTCATTCTCGGTTTACCATGAGTTTTGCTATGACTTTGGATCAATCTGTCAGAAAAGGCCGCGATAAGCACGTCGATATTATGCTGTTTTGGGGCATTCTTTTTGTGGTCATGGGCCACAAGTTTCAGCCCGAATACTGGTTTTTTGAAGCCTATACTTTTCACATGGGGTTTTTCTTTTTTATTTCCGGCTATTTATTTAAGGTAAAAAATGCTTGGTCGGAAAAGCTAATCTTTATTCAACACAAGTTTAAGAGTCAGGTTTTACTGTACTTTGTGTTTAACGCTTTCTTTTTTGCTCTAGCCTATGGGTTACGCCGCTTTGACATTGCTCTGACTAATGATTTTAGTTGGCATAATTTCTTTATTGAGCCGTTTATTTCCGGTCACCAAAACAGTTTCATGATTCCGAGCTGGTTTTTACTAAACCTGTTTTTAGTTAATGTCATTATGCAAGCAGCTTATATTAAATCCACTCATGCCTTCAAATGGGGGTTAATGGCTATTCTAACCTTAGTGGCTTTAATTGGTATGTATCAGGGACTTAAAAAACACGGGGGCTTTGAATTAGTGTTAGTCCGCACTGCCTTTGCGTTATTATTCTTTCAGGTAGGTATTTTGGTACGTACGTATAAAGCCCAATGGGATAAATGGCTGTTAAATCTGCTCACCCCGTTAGCTTTAACCGGTATTGTGTTGGTAATGATGCACTATTTCGGCCCGTTAAAATATTCGATTGTATGGGGCAGCATTGAAAATGAACGAGTATATATACCCTTGATTTCGACGACTTTGATTATTTTCATTTGTTATGCGCTGACCTCTTACATAGCGCGCCTCATCAAGGAAGACAATATCATGGTGCTGATTGGCCAGAATAGTTTCTATATCATGGTGTTACATCTGTCGATTTTCTTTTTGATCAATGTGGGTTACTACTGGGCGGGTTTAATGCCTAAAGAAGAACTCAGTCATATTTACGCTTGCTATCACGTCGAACAAACCTATTTGCTGTATGAAATACCGGCCATTGTGTTGCCTACCTTATTAGGTTTATGGCTGAAAAAACGACGTCAACCAGCGGCTACTAGCTTCCAATCCGCTGCTGTAACCTCATAGATCAATGGTATACTCAGCGCCATTGCTTATAGGTTTACTACACGGATTTCTTTATGGCATCACTTAAGGATCAATTACTCAAGGCCGGTCTGGTTGACTCGTCAAAAGCGGAAAAAGCCGAACGCGAACAACGCAAACAGGAACATCAGAAAACCGCTAAAGCCAAGAAAAAGGCGCAAAAAACCGGCGAATCGTTGGTGAATGAAAGCAAGTTGCTCGCCGAGCAAGTATTGCAGGAAAAGGCCGAGCGTTCTAAGGAATTGAACCGCCTTCAACGGGAACAGGCTGAGCACAAAGCTATTCAGGCCCAGATCCGCCAATTGATCACGCTGAACCGCATTGATCGCAAAAAAGGCGAGCTTGCTTACCAGTTTGCTGATGGCAACAAGATCAAGAGCATCTATGTCACCGACAAGCTACAGGATCAGCTCGCCTATGGCATGATTGCCTTGGTTAAACTCGGTGATGCCTATGAATTAGTACCGCGTCAGGTTGCGGAGAAAATTGCCCAACGTGACGCTAAGTGTATTTTGGTGCAAAACAAAGGTAGCCAAGAGCCCGTGGCTGCTGAGGACGATCCTTACGCCGACTATAAGATACCGGATGATTTGATGTGGTAGACTAGGCCGCTTTTCCCGGCTGGTTGTGTCGCATGAGATTCATCACCCGTATTTTGCGTTTGTGGACCATTACGCGCGTATTCATCCGTCACGGTTTGGATGAATTACTATTTACTATTCCATTTTTGCGCCCGGTGGCGTTCATTTATCATTTGGCACCTTGGAACTGGGGCAAACGGGAAAGCCGCCCACGCGGGGAACGCTTACGGCAGGCATTGGAAGAACTTGGGCCGATTTTCATTAAATTCGGACAAATGCTCTCGACTCGGCGTGATTTATTGCCACATGACATAGCGGTGGAATTTGCCCGCTTGCAAGACCGTGTACCGCCTTTTTCCGGGGAAAAATCTCGGGCTTTAATTGAAAAAGCCTTGGGCAAACCAGTAACGGAAGTATTCCAACGCTTTGAAACCGAACCCATGGCCTCGGCCTCTGTCGCGCAAGTGCATGCCGCGCAATTATGGGATGGCACCGAAGTGGTGGTCAAAGTTTTGCGCCCGGAAATCGAAAAGACTATCCGCCAAGATATTGAACTTATGTACACGATTGCCACGCTGGTACAACGTTATTGGAAAGGCAGTCGGCGTTTGCATCCGGTTGAAGTCGTACGCGAATACGAAAAGAATATTATTGATGAACTGGATTTGGTGCGTGAAGCCGCCAATGCCAGCCAACTACATCGCAATTTTGAAAATAACCCCAGCCTGTATGTACCGCAGGTGTATTGGAAATACACTCACCAGAATGTGATGGTGATGGAGCGCATTTACGGCATTCCAGTTGGAGATATCGAGCAATTACGCGCGCATAATATCAACTTCAAACGGCTGGCAGAAAAAGGCGTGGAAGTGTTCTTCACGCAGGTGTTTTCGCATAACTTCTTCCATGCCGATATGCATCCGGGCAATATCTTTGTCAATCCGCTCAACCCGGATGACCCCCAATACATGGCGGTGGATTTTGGTATTGTCGGTTCACTCTCTCCTGAAGATAAACGCTATTTGGCGGAAAACTTCCATGCCTTTTTTAATCGCGACTACAAACGTGTAGCTGAATTGCATATTGAATCCGGCTGGGTCGCCCCCGGTACACGCATTGATGAATTTGAATCGGCTATTCGTACCGTCAGCGAACCTATTTTCAATCTGCCGCTAAAGGATATTTCCTTTGGCTATTTCCTCATGCGCTTGTTTCAGACCGCACGCCGCTTTGATATGGAAGTGCAACCGCAATTGGTATTGCTACAAAAAACCTTATTGAATATTGAAGGCTTAGGCCGCCAGTTATATCCGGATTTGGATTTGTGGGCGACTGCCAAGCCCTTTCTCGAACGCTGGATGGATGAACAAGTCGGGGTACGTGCGCTTATCAATGGCGTGAAAAGCAATTTACCCAAATTGCTCGAACATCTGCCTTATATGCCCAATATGCTGTATGACCTGATGAAACAGGCCAATGAACACAAGCTCAAATTACAATGGGAATCACAGCAGCTAACGCTATTACGTGAGGAAGTCCAACAAGGGCAACGCCGTACCCGTTTGACCCTGGTTGGCGGGGCATTATTGGTAAGCGCCCCTTTAATGGCGGGAACTCCTCTGTTGCCTTCTCTATTAGGGGTTTCCTTATTAAGTTGGATACTCGGCCCCACGGGTTTAAGCCTGTTGATGTATAGCGTGCTACGCCGTTAAACCTTGCATCAAACGCCAGATAAGACAAAGCCGCAGACGGGACTGCGGCTTGTTCCAGATCCATCTGGATAGGAGTGAAGTGAACTAAGGGTTGGGATTTTCGTTAGCGGTATTAGGTGGGGAAACGTCAACCGTCACGGTGGCATAAGCCGTCAGACCGTATTTGTCTTTCACCTGATACGTAAAGGTGTGGTCGGTACAGTAACCACTACGCAGCGTAAACTGGATAGATTTGCCATCCTTGCTAATCAC
This sequence comes from uncultured Thiothrix sp., assembly GCA_964498805.1. Classification (GTDB taxonomy): domain Bacteria; phylum Pseudomonadota; class Gammaproteobacteria; order Thiotrichales; family Thiotrichaceae; genus Thiothrix. The sequence continues at coordinate 9,889 of CAZCJE010000051.1, read as the reverse complement.
GGCGGTACCGTAGGCCGGTTTGCTCACCGAAACAATCTGCAATTCATCGCCAGTATCATTAGCCAACACATCGAGCGTGCGCGTATCAGTATCATTCAAATCAATCAGCACGGTGTCATTCCAGACTTTAGGCGCATTACCCACATTCAAGACCACCTCAGCGGATGAATCTAGCCCGCTATTAGTCGTGACTTTATAGGTAAAGCTATCGCCACCTTTGTAATCAGTTTCAGGGGTGTATTCGACAAAATTATTCACCACTTTGACCGTACCATGCGTGGGCGTTTTGCTGATGGTGACAGTGGTTGTCGCTCCTGCCGGAACGGTGTCATTCGCTAAAATACCTAACGGGGTGGCACTGCTATTGGATGGAATCGGATACGCATCCCCATTAGCAATCACACTACCACTAAGCGGAGTCACCAACATTTGCACCTTCCCGGTACCCTGGTTTTTGCCATCGGTAGCGGTATAGGTAAAGGTATCTTCGCCTGTGTAACCAGCCGTTGGGGTGTAAATGAGGGTACTGCCTTCCTGGGTTACTGTCCCATGCGCAGGCTGAGTGAAAGAGGCCACCGTCAAAGCATCACCATCCGGGTCGGAATCATTGTCCAGAACGCTAATTGTTTTGGAACGTCCTTCAGGGGTATTAGCGGCATCGTCCTTAATCGCAGGCATACCAGCAGGTGTCAGGGTGACAAGTACACTGGCACTAGCCGTATTACCTGCGGGGTCACTGACGGTATAGTTAAAGCTATCGGTACCGGTATAAGACTCAGTAGCAGGCGTGTATACCAACTTATCCCCACTAATGCTGACCGAACCATGTTCAGGTGCAGTCAAAGTCTTAATGGTCAGGGTGTCATTGTTGGGGTCTTTGTCATTGGCCAATACATCAATTGTTACAGGCTTATTGCTAGCGGTGGTAGCGGTATCATTAGCCAATACTGGCGTATTAGCCGGGTTGCTAATCATCAGCAAGGTCACTTTCGCTGTCGCGGTATTACCCGCCGGGTCTTTAATGGTATAGGTAAAGCTGTCTTCACCTAGATATCCCACACTTGGCGTATAGGTCAGGATAGCACCGGAACGCGTAATAGCGCCGTGAGCTGGATTAGTATTACTTTCCAGGGTTAAGGTATCACCATTAGGGTCAGTTGCATTTGCTAGCGTATCAATACTAAAGGTAGTACCACTGAGAACCGTCACTTGAGTATTAGGCGCGATTGGCGTATTGCCATTTATATCCGCACTAACCGTTACCGTAACCTTGGCGGTGGCTGTATTACCGGCGGGGTCTTGTACCACATAGCTGAAGGTATCCCGGCCTACGTAATTGGCGGCAGGCGTATAGATCAGATTATTGCCATCACGTCTGATCGTACCATTATTGCTGGTCGTCGCATCAAAGGTCTTGAGCGCCAAGCTATCGCCATTCGGATCACTATCATTCGCCAGTACATTAACCGTGACCGGCTTACCCGATGTGGTCACTTGGGTATCATCGATCGCAACCGGTAAATTACTGCCGCCTTTGGTCGTCTGATAGGTATCCACCGAAGTTTTGTGCGAAGCCGTGTTATACAACGCCTGACGTACCCACAGCGGTGGTGATGGAATCAACTCTTTGCGCCAGACTACTTTCGGGTCTGTGCGGGTCGTACCGCCTTCTTCAATAACCTCATCCTTGAATTCATTCTGGTAGGAAACGTATTCAATATCCACCCGGCGATTTTTATGCCGTTCGGCTTCGGTATTGGGGTATTTAGGATTAGCTTCGCCTGCGCCTTCTGCTAACAATTCATTAGCACTAAAGCCATTTTGCAGCAAGAAATCCCGTACAGCATTGGCACGACGTTGCGACAGATCCAAATTGTGTTTTTCAGTACCAAGGTCACAGGTATTACCGACAATACGAATATTGCCTTCATAACCGGAGGCACGGATTTGTCCGGCCACAGCGGCCATACGCTCTTGGGCTTGTGGCGTCAGCTTGGATTTATTCAGTTCGAAGAAGGTATCTGCTTCCAACTCCATGGTGTGTTTCACCAGCTTGCGATCCATCTTCGGTGGCTGTTTAATTTCTTCACCGGGAATTTCTACCCGCACGCGACGAAATTGCTGGTCAGGTTGCCAAATACCGGCATCACTACCAATCGCATAGTGGTAATTGATCGAACCACGCGCATCGGTTTTCTGGTCTTCGATGGTATAGCCGCCAGATTTTTTATACACCTCTACATCAGCCCCAACACTATGTGGGGTACCGATGAAGAACTTTTCCACATTACCCGTCAGAGTGACTTGTTTAGCCTGTTTTTCACCGTCGGCGCGTTCTTTACCCCATTCATAATCCAGACCGCCTTGCACACGCATTTGCTGGCCTTCGATATAACTACCGACCCGACCACCGACGCCATAATCATAAGCTTTCTCAAAAATGGTATTACTGCCATCTGCAGTCGTACCCACCGCGCGCTTATCGGTTAAGCCTTTACTAACATGCCCCGACCAAAAGAGGTTTTGCTGTTCCTGCCCATAACCGACCGTGACTTTCTTATCACGCTGTTCATTCTGGTCATAAGCACCAAACACTTTATTCACATGCGTTGGTTGGCCATTGGCATCATTGGAAACCCAATGATGGTTAATTTTGGCACCGGCACCGCTAAAGGTTTTTTCGTTCTTATCCTTTTCCGCACTGGGATTCACACCTGCATAGGCTTGACCAATCGTGGCGCTATTAGCATCAGAACGAAACACATGACTGAGATCAGCCTTACCATTGAAATCGCTATCAATACTCACGCCAATACGGGTTTTACCGCCCACATAACCGGTATTAAGACTGGACGTTTCTGTGGAATCTTCTAAAAAACCATCGCTTTCCTGACCCAAATTTTGTGCTTGAGACATAGTATCGGGTAAAGCGCTTGCATCAGAAGGAGGAGACATAACCGTATCAGGATTTTGAGCATCATCCAGCAATAAGACACCCTGCTGTTGCCCATTAATATCACCATCGTATCCCCCCTCACCTGCCAGAACGGCCACAGAGCAAAATAACAGTGGCAGGATAGCCCAAGGGGAAGACAGGTTTTTCTTGTTCTTCATGTTTATAATCTCTCTGCAATTGTGCTTTTTTGTTGGTATCGTATGCACGTATTGCCACTAATATTCCTTGTGGTGCAGATACCACAAAGTTTTCCAGCGAGTGCGTCATGATTCAGTCTGTTTAGCCCAATGAACTGAATTTGAATGATTTTTACCTTACGCCTGCCGCCAGAAAGCCCCTTTGTTTATAATCTGCTTCAGAGCCTGTACTCTAGCGGTATTCCTATACACCGCCAACCAGATGCAGATAAGTGGTATCTGAGAGGATAAAAAATGGGATTATGTTTATGGATTAATAACAGGGGGTTAAGATGAGTGGTATCAAAACGCTACAGCTCATTCCCCTGTTTGGAATAATGTTGCTGATTTATTGGCTGTGTGTAGAGGTCAACTTATTTCCACGCGGTCTTAATCATGTCATGTTCCATCTGCGTTTGCCTTCGGATTCGATTTGGCGTCCTACTTGGGGCGATTTTATGGTGCTATTGGGTGTATTATTTTTGTACGTTGAATTATTCAAATCCACTCGCACCTCTGAAACGACTATTGTTGACCATTTACTCTCCACCTTCGTACTCATTTTTTACCTGATAGCCTGGATCATTTACGATTGGGCGGGTAATTCAGTCTTTCTGATTTTAACCAGCATGTCTTTTTTAGATGTTATTGCTGGCTTTACTATTACTATTTCAGCGGCACGGCGCGATCTGTCCTTCGGGGGCAAAGCGTAAATACCGCTTTTTTGCATTGACGGGATGACCACGTGAGCCATTATCAGCAACGCGCGAAGAAGCGCTTCGGACAACATTTCTTACATGACCAAAGTGTGGTGGAACGCATGCTTGCCGTTCTCAACCTGCAAGCCGACCAGCGAGTCGTGGAAATTGGCCCCGGCCCCGGTGCATTGACCTTTCCGCTCTTAAGCCGCTTACAGCGACTGGATGTGGTCGAGATTGACCGTGACCTGATTGCATGGTGGCAACAACAACCACAAGCGCGTGACAAACTGCATATTCACGCTGAAGATGCTCTGCATCTGGATATTGCTCGCTTGCGCGGTGATAGTGACCCTTTACGTGTGGTCGGCAATCTGCCTTACAACATTTCCACGCCATTGATTTTTCATTTATTGCGTAACCGTGAGCATATTCGTGACATGCTGTTTATGCTGCAAAAAGAAGTGGTCGACCGTATTACCGCTGAACCCGACAGTGCGCATTACGGGCGCTTATCGGTGATGGTGCAATATTTCTGTGAAGCGCATTACATCCTACACGTTGGGCCGAATGCGTTTGACCCACCGCCTAAAGTCGATTCAGCCGTTGTCTACCTCAAACCGTTTGCTACCCCACCGTTTATTGCTCAAGATGCTGGGCATTTTGCCGATGTAGTGGCGCAAGCATTTTCGCAACGACGCAAAACGCTGCGTAATACGCTGAAAGGCGTTATCAGCAGTGAACAGATGGAAAGTATTGGCATTGACCCGCAACGACGCGCAGAAACCTTATCGGTGGAAGAGTTTGTCAATCTCAGTAATTTAACTTGATCAAGTAATGACCGTCATACCGAATACCACGGTTGTTAGCTTGTATGGGGTATGGCGGTCATACAGCAAAAAGTAAAGGCCATTTTAGGAGGTGTGGGTTCCTACGGGTAATGGCTTAACCCGACGCTCACGCACAGCATCGACACTCCAAGGGCCAGGGCCTGCAGCGGCGATGTAAAGGAAAATAAAGCAGAAGAGCACAGCTGCTTCGCCCTGATTCGTTAAGGGGAACAAGAAGGTACTGGCACTGGCGTGCACAATGAAATAGGCAAATGCCATTTCACCGGCCAAGACAAATGCCACTAGCCGTGAAAACAGGCCGATTACTAATAAAATGCCACCCACTAACTCAATAATGCCAGCCAAACCAAACAGGGAAGTTAGCGGCACATTGGCAAACTGCTCCATATAAGGTAGGTGCAATAGTTTGGTACTGCCATGTAATAAGAACAAATAAGCGGTCACAATCCGCAGTACTGACAATAGATAAGGTGCCCACGTAGGCGGCAAAATCGTATTAAAATTCATGATTCATTCTCCCTAAAGCCTTAACCTGAACCTGATTGTTGTATGGCTGTGGGATCAGGGGTATTAACAATCCATCGCTAACGATTCCGTTTTAATAGTAGACCAAATTAGTTAGTACGCGCGTCATCCGTACCAAGCAAGGCAAACTCTGCTGGGGTTTTGACATAGAAAAGACTAACTTTTTCAGCCTGTAAGCGGGCTAATAATTGCTCGGCTTCAGGGGCAGTTAAGACCATGATAACCACCACGGGTTGGTCAGAAAGTTCAAAGAAATGCGCAGCATGCAGCTGATGATGATGGCCAATACCTAAACTTGCTGGTAAAACCGTCACACCCGATAGGTGTAATTCCTGCGCCAATTGCACCAGCCACTCCACTATGGGTTTACCCTGATGGCGCTTGTCCTGTTGGGTAAAAAATGAAACCTGGTAACCTTGCATACCTTAACCTCCTCCCTAACGGGCTTGCCACCAATGCCAACTCGCCATCCCGGCCAAAGTCATTAATAGCGAACCAGTCACATGCACACTGATTGCACCTACTGCCCACGCTAGACGCCCTTGCTGCAATAGGCTGACAACTTCGGCAGAAAAAGTGGAAAACGTGGTCAAACCACCGCAAAAACCAGTCACAATCAATAAACGCCATTCCGGTGATAAACTGGGCATTTGCGCAAAAAAAGCAATCGCCACGCCAATAATATAACCGCCAAGTAAATTAGCTGATAGCGTGCCTAAGGGCACGGTGGGAAAAGCCGCATTCAGGCGCAACCCCAACCACCAACGCAAGACCGCTCCCATTGCGGCCCCAAGAGCAATAGCCATTACCGATTTCCACATGCAACTGGCATCCTATTCAACATACTGCATCCAAAAGCCTACTCTAGCGCATTGCAAGTTTATAGCGAAAGCACCTAAGGCAAGTTGAGCCAAGGTCTTTTGCCCTTGCCAAGGTAATCAGGTTTAATAGGCGCTTTCTTGCCATAGCTGCCTTTTTATCTGCAACCTTTAGCCTAAGAGCCGCCATGATTCCCCTATCGCTTTACATTCATATCCCTTGGTGTTTGCGCAAATGCCCTTATTGCGATTTCAATTCCCACGCCAGCCCCACTGATCTGCCGGAAAAGCCCTATATCCAAGCTTTGCTGACCAATTTAAGTCAGGAATTACCGTATATTTGGGGGCGTAAACTCGAATCCATTTTCATTGGCGGCGGTACACCCAGCCTGTTTTCAGCAGACAGTATTGATGAATTGCTGTGCGGGATTCGCACCATGCTACCGTTTCGACCCAATATTGAGGTCACATTAGAAGCCAACCCTGGCACTTTTGAACAGGAAAAATTCAAAGGCTTTCGCCAAGCCGGTATTAATCGTTTATCGGTCGGCATTCAAAGCTTTAACATCGAACATTTACAAGCCTTAGGTCGGGTACATAATCGGGACGAGGCTTTGCGAGCAGCGGATATTGCCCGTCATGCCGGGTTTGATAATTTCAATCTGGATCTGATGTTTGGCTTACCCGCGCAATCGATTGAGCAAGCATTAGCGGATTTACAACAAGCCATTGACCTGCAACCGACGCATTTATCTTGGTATCAATTAACCCTAGAACCGAACACGTATTTCTATAAACATCCACCCGTGCTGCCCGAGGATGACTTAATTGCCGACATGCAGTTCAAAGGTCAAGAATTGCTCAGTCATTCTTGTTATACTCAATATGAAGTTTCCGCTTATGCTAGGCCCGGCTTTGAATGTCGGCACAATCGGAACTATTGGGAATTTGGTGATTATGTGGCTATCGGTGCTGGCGCGCACGGTAAAATAACCAATCCGGCAGAAGGCAGCATCACCCGCTATCACAACTATCGGCAACCGACTGAGTATATGCAGCAAGTGAGTCGGGGCATGGCTCGCAGCGGCCAACAGGTGTTAACCGAGGCTGATGTGGTGTTTGAATTCATGCTCAATGCCTTGCGATTACACGACGGTTTTGCCCTTGCCCTGTTTCCCGAGCGTACCGGTCTGGCCGTATCTCAGCTGCAAGCGGGACTTGATAAAGCTGTACAGCGCGGTTTTCTGACAGTTGAGAATGAATACGTTCGTCCTACTACAACCGGCTGGCAGTTCTTGAATAAGGTAATACAACTGTTTCTGGAGGATTAGTCATGCCGCAGGCTCTAACTCATACGAATATTACCTGCCCTTACTGCTATTCTGAATTCACGACTGAAGTGGATGTGACAGCGGGTAGTCAAGATTATTACGAAGACTGCCAAGTGTGTTGCAATCCGATTGAGCTGTATATTGAGATCGATGAAGACGGTGAAATCACCCGCATTGATGTTCAACCCGGCAATACTTAATAACCTTTAACAAACTAACACAAGCTTTAGGCAACTCATTCAAGCCCAATCCCCATCCTGCCGTTGCAGATGGGGATTAACCCACCCACAACCGACCTAATGCATAGGCTTATTTAAAAACGTCTTGGGTAAAGTTGTTATACCAGCTATAGGCATAACTGGTATCAAATTTGAGGTCTTGCGCGGTTGCTGTCGCAGAAGAAGTACCACCACTACCGGCAATACTTTCAATCAGTTTGCCATCATCCGATAAGCGATAAACCCCAACGACCGAAATCGCGTAATCCTTGCCAACAATACTGTAACAACCATTGGAGAATGCAGGGCTTTCAATGCTTTGCCCTGTCAATAGCGAATTAATGGCAGCAGCGCAAACTTTGGCTTCGGTATTAGCGGCAAAACCGGATTTAGGCAATGAATCAGCAATGGACGCATCACCAATCACATGAATAAAGGGATGACGGGTGGATTCAAAGGTCAGTTTATTAACCGGACACCAACCCGTAGCATCGACTAAATCGGCAGTAAAGGCTAACTTACCAGCTTTTTGTGGCGGGATCACATTCAAGACCGCGCCTTGTACCTTATCGCCAAATTGGGTAATCGCGGTTTTGGAAGCCACATCAATTTCCACCACTGCTGCCCCTTTGGTATCGCCCGGCCACCATTCAATCAAAGCATTGGCAGTTTTATAGCCATATAACTCGGTCCAAGCTTTTTCAAACAGGGCTTGTTTAGTGAAGCTGGCTTTAGGGTCGAGAATAATAACCTTGGAATTAGGCTTATTCTGTTTGAGGTAATAGGCAATCTGGCTAGCACGTTCATAAGGAGCAGGCGGGCAGCGATACGGATTAGGCGGGGCGGCAATTACCACTGTACCACCATTAGGCATAGCTTTGAGTTGGTCACGCAATACCAAGGTTTGCGGCCCTGCCTTCCAGGCATGCGGAATGGCATCAATCACATCTTCGCTATAGCCTTTGATCAATTCGTATTTAAAATCAATCCCCGGCGAGACCACACAACGGTCATATGGGTAACTAATACCGCCTTTGGTCAATACCAATTTACCTGCGTAATCAATGCCGGTGACCTCATCAGTCACGACTTTAACCCCGTAGGATTTGAGGCCATCGTAATTGAATTGCAGCGATTCCAGCGTGCGATCCCCGCTAAGCACTTCATTACTCATATAGCAGGTGGTGTAAATCGCACTTTTTTCAATCAGAGTGACATCCAGTGTGCTATTGAGTTTGCGCAAGTATTTGGCAACCGTTGCCCCTCCGGTTCCGCCCCCAATCACGACCACCCGTTGACTGGCAGCGCCCACAATGGCGGGAAAACCTAACGCACTGGCAGCAGTCCCGGCAGCCAGGGTTTTGAGGAATAATCTGCGGCTTGTATCCGTCATGGTTTGCCCCTTTATACGATCAGCCCGGACAATGGCCCCGGACTTTTATCTTGATTGCCAAAACTGTTGACATTTAAGCCCATGAATTGGGCAATGGACACCAGAATCTTGTTGTGCGGCACATTGGTATATTTCAGGCTACGCCCGCCCATAATGCCCGCCGATTTACCACCGGCAATAATGAATGGCATATCAGTATGGTTATGCCAGCCACCATTGGCCAAATCGCTACCCACAAAGATAATGGTATTGTCTAATAATGTACCACTACCTTCCGGTACACTAGCCAATTGTTCAATCAAACGCGCCAAATGTTCGGTATACCACGCTTTAATACGAATAAATTCATCGCCCCCAGCATGCGAAGCACCGTGACACGTCATGGTACTGCCAGATTCAGGTACTAAGTTTTCATTCACGCTATGCGACCATTTCAGGGTAACTACGCGCGTGAGATCACAGGCAAGGGCATGCACAGCAATATCGCGTTGCAGGTCGCTAATAACGCCCATGTTGTTCACATCGCGGTATTCCACCCCATTCCAGTAACCCTTGTTCGGGTCTACCTTGAAACCGGTCGGGTTGAAGTTCCACGCCGCACAAGCGCCGACATTAGCACTTAACTTTTGCTCCAACTCGCGAATGGATTCGACATGTGTCTCCAGCTTGATTTTTTCAATGCTACCGAGCTTGGTACGCAAAGCATTGATTTCCGAAAGAGCGCCATCAAGTACACTGACACGGCGTTGCGCAAGGAAATTATTTTGCGCATTACTGCCAAACAGAGATTCGAAGGCCGCAAGCGGATTAGGCTCCGGCAATACCTGCAAGCCATTGTAATCAAAGGTAATAGCAGCAACTGACCAGGTCGGCACAATATTTAGGTTTAAATGTGGGCGTACGGTCTGACTTTTGAAGGCTTG